>JBHHYZ010000030.1:0-34015 GCA_046757845.1 Gemmatimonadota bacterium | reverse complement strand
CGTCGCTCAGCGGTTCTCCACACGAATCGCATCGATCCGCGTCGCTCGGCCGAACTCTTCCGCAGCGCACGCATTCCCGCGCGGGACCCTGGACGGTGACCCGCGCATCGTGGGAGGCCTGCAACATCCGGTTCTCCAGCGTGAGGGCAGCGGACGTGGCGATTGCGGCCAACAGACTCCTGTCCTCCCCCGAATAGGGCAGCTCGCTCCGCTTGTCTCCCAGCCCCAGCAATCCGATGAGACCACCCCGGGAATCGAGGAGCGGCACGAGGAGGCGGAAGCCGGCGTCCGCGAGCCAGTGCTGATCGTCGAGGGTCAAGCCGTGGAGCAACCCCGATCCCAACCCCCAGTCGACTTCGCGCGGCCGCCCCTCGTCGGCCAGCCTCCTCGCCAACTCCGATGAGAGCTCGAGTGGGCGAACGTCGTTGCGGGACGAGACCAGGACGCCTCTCGAACGATCCACCAGGCAGAAGCCCGGCGCCTCGACGTGGAGCGCACGCTCCAGATCCTCGCACACGAGCTTCACCAGTTGGTTCACGTCGCCCGTCTCGCGGCTCCGCTGGATGAGGTCGCGAAGCAGCCGGCGGGCGTCGTACTGCTCCCGGAAGAAGACGCGGTCGATCGCGTCGAAGGCGCGATGCCGAAAGCGGACCGTCGCGATTCCGGCCGTCGTGGCCGATGCCAGGACCAGCACACTCCACCCCGAGAGAACGGTGCCGAGCGTCTCGGCCCGGTTCGCGTACAGAAACAGCAGGAGCGCCGCGAACGGGACTACCGCGAGAGCCCACACGCCATAGCGAGCCAGCGCGTACTGGATCGCCTTGCGGATCACCAGGCGGACGTCCAGGGCGTGCTGCACGAGTACCGCGTAGGCCGTGATGAGGGGTACGGCCAGAAGCGTCGGATAAGCGATCGCCCGAACCACCGACATGCCCGGAGGGACCGACACGTACGCGCCGAAGGCCGGCCAGCCGAACTTGAGGATGGTGATCAGCGCGGTGGGAAAGGTGCTGATCGCCACGCCGCACATCAGGAGCCGTGCGCGCCGCTTCTCCTCGATCCTGGCTTTCCGGGTTTTCCAGAGTGCGAAGACGATGGCTGGCAGCACCGGCACGAAGAGGAGCGGGTAGTAGGAGCTGTGGGGTTGGGTACGATCCAGCGTCTGGAGCAGGGAGGCGGCGGGTGGCGGAAGCGCTGTCAGGGAGAACAGGAACACCATGACGTTCGCCGAGAGCAACAGAACGCCCAGTCCGAGCGTCAGCCTTCGAGCCAGCAGGGGTAGGCGACTCGCCCTCCCGAACATCCGTACGCGAGGGAAATCCTGCACGAACGCCCAGAAGACATACGGGAGGAACGCATCGACCTGCAGACTCCTCACGGCGAGCGCCACCGTGGCGGACCCGGGCCGCCCGGCCGCAACGAGGGCGAGAAGGCCGTCCGTGAACGGGATGGCCGCCAAGAGGTACAGGACGGCCAGATGGTGCGCTCGGCGGTCCCCTCGTCCACCGAGGATGAGGAAGAGCGAGGTCGCCCCGAAGAACACGACGATCGCGAAGAACGCCGGAACGGCGAACGGGGGACGTCCGAGCGGCTGATCCGCCATCCACGGTCCGGGCAATCCGGCCGCGATCCTCAGAACCGCGAGCAGAGCGACCAGTCGGAGCCAGCGGGGGAGCATCAAGCCGTTGCGGCCCGAACTCGCGTTCGGGTGGGGGGTGGGCCGGCTACCCGGCCTCGCCGACCTACCCTTCAGGAGGAGGCGACATACAGATCGTGTACAGCAGCTCATCCGGCCGTTCTCTCTGGAGAGCCGCAATCGTCCGGCGGATGGTCGACTCGGTCGCCTCCCGCAGGATCTCCGCCGTGATCGATCCCTCGGCGGCCAGGGCGTCGGCTCGTCTCCCGATCTTGGCGACGTGCCGGAGTACAAAGGACCGCAGAGGCTCCTTCCACTCATAGCCCCGCTCCTCGAGGCCCTTCTCCACGATCCGTTGGAAGATCTCCGCCGCCTCACGAACCGCTTGCTCGTCCAGGTCCGCGCGGATGTTCCGTCCGAACTCGATGGCCGTCTCCGTGAGGACTTCATTCATGCTCATGGCGATGCTCCTCGGCGCGGGAGTGAGAGGAGTGCGGGCTTCCGTGCTGGACCCCGCCGCGCCAACTCAGTCGGACAGTCGGGAGGCGGAGGCGCGCTGTCGAGCCCGACACGGACATCTGCCCAACCTTTTAATCTAATCCGTGTCCGCCGAAGTTCGAAGGGTCGGCCGCGGCCGATCCCGATGCCGACCCTCCGTAGCACATTCGAGTGAGCGTCCGCTCAGCCGAAGTGCAGCCCCTGGGCCAGCGGCAGCTCCGTGCTCCAGTTCACCGTGTTCGTCTGGCGGCGCATATAGGCCTTCCACGCATCGGATCCGCTCTCGCGGCCGCCTCCAGTTTCCTTCTCCCCACCGAACGCGCCACCGATCTCGGCGCCGCTGGTCCCAATGTTCACGTTGGCGATCCCGCAGTCGCTTCCCCGATGCGAGAGAAACGCCTCGGCCTCGCGAACGTGCTCGGTGAAGATGGCCGAGGAAAGCCCCTGGGGGACCTCATTGTGAAGGCGGATCGCCTCGTCGATGTCCTCGACGGCTTCCCGGGGCGAAGCATCGGCTCGACCGTAGCCGATGAGATAGAGGATGGGCGCGAAAGTCTCCTCCTGGACGATCGAGAACTCGTTCCTGGCGGCCGCGAGGCACGGACGGACGTAGTGGCCGCCGGGATATTCGGCACCCTCCAGCGGCTCTCCGCCGTACAGAATCTCGCCGCCCTCCTCCTTGAGCCGCTCGATCGCCGCGGCCATGTCCCGCACCGCATAGTGGTTCACCAGAGGGCCCATCAGGGTCTCGGGCAGGAGCGGATCGCCGATCCGAACGCCTTCGTACGCCGCGGTCAGGCGGCGCGTCAGCTCCGCGCGGATGGATTCGTGCACGATGATGCGCCGCGTGGATGTGCAGCGTTGGCCGGCCGTTCCCACGGCGCCGAACACGATCGCGGGCAACACCAGGTCCATGTTCGCGTGAGGCGTCACCACGATCGCATTGTTGCCGCCCAGCTCCAGGATAGTCCGGCCCAGGCGCTGCCCCACTTTCTCCCCCACCCGGCGGCCCATTCTGGTGCTGCCGGTGAAGGAGATCAGCGGGACCCGGCCATCGTGCAGCAGTCGCTCGCCCACCGTGGCGCCCCGTCCCACCACGAGCGAGAAGATGGCGGGATCCACGTCGTTCTCCCGACACACCCGTTCGGCGATCCGGGTCACCGCGATCGCGCACAGAGGGACATCGCTGGAAGGCTTCCAGACCACCGCATCCCCGCAGACGGCGGCCAGCGCCGCGTTCCAGCTCCATACGGCCACCGGGAAGTTGAACGCGGTGATCACCCCGACCACTCCCAGCGGGTGCCACTGCTCGAACATCCGGTGGTCGGGCCGCTCGGACTGCATGGTGTTGCCGTACAGTTGTCGGGACAGGCCGGTGGCGAAGTCGCAGATGTCGATCATCTCCTGCACCTCGCCCTCTCCTTCGGCCACGATCTTGCCCATCTCCAGGCTCACCAGACGGCCCAGCTCCCGCTTGTGCTCGCGCAGGCTCAGTCCCAGCTGGCGTATCAGCTCGCCGCGCCTCGGAGCCGGCACGCGCCGCCAGCTCAGAAACGCCTCCCGCGCCCGCGCCGCGACCCTTTCGTACTCGTCCACGGTGACCTGGCGCACCGTCGCGACGCTCGAGCCGTCGATCGGAGTGGTGACCTCCAGCTCATCGCCTCCACCGATCCATTCGCCACAGAACCCGCCCGGGTTGTCCGCCTCGATTCCCAGAGCCTGCAAGAAGTCGTACATGGGAAAGCCTGTCCGAATTCGTGAGTCGCGCACGTTCCTCCGTACGCACCCGAGTACGCACGTCGGAAGATCCGGCGAAGATGTTAGCGGGCCGACACGGGGAGAGCCACCGCCGGGCCGGGTCTCGTGGAGACGGGGTTTCGACCGCGGGAACGCCTCCCAGCGGCGGCGGGTTGATTTTCATGGCGGCGTCGATCCCGTGCGGGTCGACCCGCGAGACTCGTGGCTGTCGAGGAAGGAATCACCGATGCAGGAACCTCGTCCCAAGCGGCGCGCCCCGTTGCCGCCGGCACTCCCCCCGCACGTGGACCGCGTCCCTCCCGGACGGCGTCGGATTCCGTCCTTCCGCCAGATGTTCGGCTGCTACAGCTTTCTGCGCGGAGTTCCGAAGAACGCCTTCGTCTCGATCGACGTGACCAATCGCTGCAACATGCGCTGCACGCACTGCTACTTCTTCGAGCAGGACCATCCGGAAACGCTGACCGACGAACAGCTGCTGGCCGGGCTCGAGAGGATGAAGCGGGAGAGGGCCATCCCGTTCCTGTTCTGCGCGTGGGTGGGGGGAGAACCCCTCCTGCGGAGCAGCCTGATCGACCGGGCGCGCCACTACTTCCGCTGGAACGTGGTGGTGACCAACGGGACGATCCCGCTTCCCCGCTGGGACCGGACGGCCATCTACGTGTCGATCGACGGACCCAAACAGGTCCACGAGCGCATCCGCGTGAAGAACTGCTACGATCGGATCAAGCGGAACATCGCGGACTCCGGGGTCAAGGTGACTCTGTCGATGGCGATCAGCGCCTTCAACGCGCACACGATCGAGGACCTGGTGGAGGAGTGGCGGCGCGTGCCGAATGTGAGGAACTGGACGTTCGACTTCTTCACACCGATCCGCGGGCTCCCTCTCGGCGCAGACCAGTGGATGGGGTTCGAGCGGCGCGACCGGATCGTGGACCGGCTGCTCGCCCTGAAGCGGAAGTATCCCGACCTGATCGCCACCAGCGAAGAGGCGCTCCGCCTGATGAAGAGCGACCGCTGCCGGAGCGTCACGGACCGGTGCGTGTTCCGGGACAGGAGCACCGCCTTCTCTCCCCTGCTGGAGCCCAAGAAGCAGTGCATGATGGGCGAGAAGGCCGACTGTGACCGCTGCGGCTGCGTGGTGCCTTACTATCTCCACTCCCTCTCCGACCGGCCCACCGTGCTTCGGGACTTGGGCCACCGGCTGGGACGAAGAGTGGCGTTGCTCTGAGCCACCCCAGCGGCGGCGGGGGCGAAGCGCGCCTTCACCGCCTGGGCCGCCGAGCACCCTTTCGCCAGCCATGGGGCGGCCGGGGGCGGCTGCGGCCGGCTGCGAACGGAGAACGTGCCCCCGGCGGGTCGCCGCCGGGGGCACGGCACGCCTCAGACGACCGCGGCGGAGCCTTTCTTGTACATCGCACCGGCGGTGGTGCCCGCGACCACCCCCCAGAGGATCCCGGTCACGGTCCACGTCCAGGAGAGAGAGTAGGGGAAGTCGACGAGAAGAAGGTTGTCGAAGATGAACGTCGGGAAGCTGATCAGCACTCCGGCATAGAATCCGAACCGCGCGCCCGCCGCCGTCCCGCCCCCGAAGCTGTCGTAAACCCGGGCGTACACCCATACCAGGACCAGGGCGGCCACGAAGTCGCCGAAGACCAGCATGCCCAGCGAGGCGTCCTGGCGGATCACCGCCAGTCCTTCGTAGGTCCCCGCCAGGATCAACCCGTGCACGACGTAGTCGAACACGTTTACGACCACACCCACCACCACCGCCGCGACCAGGAGCTTCTTCAGGTCCATGGCGCTTCTCCTTTCGGTGGACTCGTTTCCGCGGACCGCGCGCCCGTCGTGAGCCGCGCTGGGAGGGCTTCCCTGCCACCATCCCGGCCGGGAACGACGGAGCTCGAGAGCCGGAACCACGCGGCTGCCGAGGAGCCTCGGCCTACGATCCGCGTCCGGGTTAAGTTTGCGTGAGAAAGCAGATAGGGCAAGGCGCCAGCGCGCATGCCCGGCCAGCCGGGAAATCCCGGCGGCTGTCCTGGGCCGCGATCGGGCCGCCACGCGCGCCCGGAGAGGCGGGCCGCCCCCTGGCCGCCAGCGCGCGATAGGTTATCTATAGAATTCGAAGAATCGGACCGATTCGGACGAAGAGATCCGCCCGAATCCTCTCGTGGATGGCTGTGAGCGGTGAGCGCAGGAGCGGCGAGCGCATGGCGATAGGAACCATCTCGGTGTGGGCATAGATCTGAGAAACGGCGCCGGAACCGACCGCTTCGTCCGGGTCTGCCGCGTGAGCGAAATCGCGCCGGGCGAAGGCCGCCACGTCCGGGCCGGTGAGCAGGACGTGGCCCTGTTCAACGTGGGAGGCTGCTTCTACGCGGTCCACAACCTCTGCCCGCACGCCGGGGGCCCGCTGGCCGAGGGGACGCTGGACGGGCGGCACGTCATCTGCTCCTGGCACTACGCCACGTTCGACCTCGAGACGGGGGAGTCGCTGGATTCGATCTCCCGGCACGACGTGAAGACCCTCCCCGTGCGGGTGGACGGGGAGCACGTGTGGATCGGCGTGGGCGATCCCATGGAGGAGACACCCTCGTGAGCGTCCCCGGCAAGACCCCGAGCCTACGGGTGCGGGAGCCGGAGCGGGAGATGTGGGAGCGGGCCGCCCGGCTCCCTCCGCGCGATCCCACCGTCCGCATATTCCAGAAAGACTGGCAGGAGCGGCTTTCCCGCGTGCCTCCGTATGTCCCTCACCTGCTCTACGTCCCGCTGGTGACGTTCATGCTGGGCCGCAGCCTCCACCTGGGCGTGACGGTATCCCGGACGCTGGGGCTGGCGGGGCTCGGCCTCCTGTCGTGGAGCGTGGTGGAGTTCCTGCTGCACCGCTACGTGTTCCACGAGATCGCCAACAGGGAGACGGAGCGGAGGGTCAAGCTCACGGTCCACCGGCTGAGGCCGGACGAGCCGATCCTGCCGCGCCTGACGGGGTGGCGGGAGAAGTTCTACTTCGTGGCCCATGGCGTGCATCACGAGTTCCCGAGCGACCCCGAGCGGCTCGTCATGCCGCCGTCGGTGAGCATTCCGCTGGCCGTGTTCTTCTACTTCCTGTTCACGCTGGCCCTGGGCGCCACGACGGCGCCGGCCTACTACGCCGGATTCGTGCTCGGATACCTCATCTACGACACCTTCCACTACGCCGTGCACTTCATCCGGCCGGGAGGGATGGCGGAAGAGGCCATGTACCGTGTGGGCAAGGGACACATGCGACACCACTTCTCGGATAACCACAAGGACTACGGGGTCAGCTCGCCCGTGTGGGATCTCCTGATCGGCACGTTCGATTGGAAAGAGCGCTCCCAGTTCCACTCACCCTTCCTGCAGCGCTGGATCGCGTGGAGGCGCAGAAGGGGCGGGTAGCGGGTCCCGGCCCGCCTCCGGGCCCCGCCGGCCGGGCCGGGACACCCCGAAGCAGCCGGTCAGCTCCTCCGCTTGGGCGTGATCACGAAATCGACCTTGACCGTCTTGCCCTCGGCGACGGTGACACTCCTGGTCATCTCGCCCAGCGCCTCATGCCAGGCGCGCAGGGTGTAGGTGCCCGGTGGGACCCCATGGATGGCGAACGCCCCGGTGTCGTCGCTCACCGAGTAGTACGGCTGGCCTTTCAGGACGACGATGTAGGCGTTCATCCAACCGTGAACGTCGCACTTCACGGCGGCCACGCCGGGTCGTCTCAACTTCTTCTTCAGCTCCTTCAGAATGGCCGGTTGCGCCGAGTTGAACAGGGTCCGGCCACCCATGGAGACGTTGATATTGTGCAGGATGCCGTCTTCGTTCCGGATGAGCAGCTCGGTGGGCTGGGGGCCGAGCTCCACCACCTGGAAATGGGGCTCATAGGAGCAGCCCTTCTGCGTGATCGTAGCGCGAGGCGTGGGCGTCGGGGCCTTCCCGCCCGTCACGCCCTCCACCGTGACCAGCACGTTCTTCAAGCCCTTGTTCTCCGGCGAGATCACGAAGGTGTTCGACAGCTTCGTGGTGCCGCAGACCGACGCATCCTGAGTGACCTCGATCTTCTCCGGAGTGGGATACTCGCCCTGGAAGCGGACCACGCCCGTGATCGTGCCACCCGCCCCACCGCTCCCCCGCATGGAAGGTCCAGCCACACCGGGAACCCGGTGTCCGGCGCCCGCCGGGAGAGAAATCGCCAACGCCACCACGCCGAGCGGCGCCAGGCCAACGACGCCGCGCCACGCGAGCACGCGCCGCCCGATCCCTTCGGATCGGAGGGATCCATCCGTCACGTTCATGTGATCAGCCACTCCTGTACGCTAGTCTCCCTTCAATGACAGCAGGTAGGCGATCAGGTCGGCTACCTGCCGGAACGTCATGAGCTCTCCGTAGTTGGTCGGCATCTTGGATCGCTCGCTGGCCTCGATCCTCTTCACCCGATCTCGGGGGAGAGTCAAGACCTGCTTCGACATGGTGAGGATCCGGACCTCCCGTTCGGTGTTCCTGCGAAGGAACCCCTGGACCGTCTTCTCCGACACGAAGCGACTGTCCTCCGGCTCGTAGGTGACCGTGGTGTACACCCAGTTCTTGCCGATCTCCCTGTTGGGCTCCAGCAGGGATTCCGCCAGCCAGGTCCAGTTCCGGTACGCGCCGATCCCCGTGAGGTCGGGCCCGGCCGACACGCCCGCCTCCTCACCCACGCTGTGGCAGCTGTGGCAGCCCATGTCCTTCCACACCGCGGCACCCCGCTCCGCATCCCCATCGCGGAACGGATTCAACCGGGGCTCGGTGGCGAGCCTGTCCTCATCGATGCCGATGGCCCAGGTGTCGACCTCCCCTCCCTGACTCTGCAGGTAGGTCACCACCGCCCGGATCTGTTCCTCATCCAGGTCGATGGGTGGCTGGTAGACCGTCGCCATGTCGTTGGTATAGCCCTCCACCACGTAGGCGCCCGGATCGAGGATGGACTGGACCAGGTAGGAGGTGGCCGATTCCAGACCCAGTCGGTGGGCACGCGGTCCGGCCCGGAACCCGATGTCGGCCAGATCCGGTCCGCGTGTCCCGTCGCCCCGCTCCCCCATCCTGTGGCACCTCCAGCACTGGGCCTCTCCCCAGAACAGCGATTCGCCGGTCTTCACGACGGGCGGCAGCGCCTTCATGGCCGACACCGCCCGCTTCTCCTCTTCGGTCAGCTCGAACGAACCGGTCGTCGTGATCCGACCCGTCATCCCACCGTGAATCGTGCAGTAGAGGTTGAACACCCCTTTCTGCTCGACGGGGACCCGCAGCGAGTCCCTCGGCTGGATCGTCTTCGGCCCGAACACCACGACGTTGCGGTTCGCCGTGCGCACGATGTAGACGTCGTGCTCGAACGCGTCCCGGTTGACGAAGGTCAGCGTGTCGCCGGGTTGGGCCTTCACCCGGTCCGGGCGGAACTCGATGTCCGTCAGCTCGACCGTCTCGGCCGAGTCCGCGCTCTGCTGCCCGTATGCTGCGAATGGGCGGAGGGCGCACAGCGCCCACACGAACCCCCAGGCTCGACCGCTCAGCGGAGATGTTCGTGATCGCATGACGCTCGCAGTTTCAACAGGTCGCTGAACTCAATGGGCTTCCCGGGAAGGGGGGCGGCCCCCCGAGAGAGACCGCCCCCGCGAGTCGGAGCTGGGGCCTAGCGGCCGGTCTCCAGCTTGACGTTGCCGAACATGACGTGGAAGAAGGGCTGGCCATCCATCTTGCCGGCCTTCATCTGCTGCATGACGTGCTCCTTCGTCTTCTCCATCATGCCCTTGACGTCCTTCAGGACGGCCATGCGCTGCTCGCGCTCGGGGCCGGAGAGCCGACTGACCGACTTCATGGCGGCCATCATGTGCTGCTGGATGAACGGGAAGGGGACGAATCCGGTCTTGACCGGACTGGGCATCAGGCCCTTGGGGCCGGGCTTGTAGGCGGGCACCATGAGGTGGAGCGTCACCCCGGTGGGCGGATCGCCGACCTGTCCGTCCATGTCCAGCTTGTATCCCTCGCCGCGGACCACCTCGGTCACCATGACGTGCACGAGCTGGTTCTCGTTGACCAGTTCCCCATCGCGATAGACGTTCCCCATGGCCCAGAACGCCGCGTAGGTGTACTCCGTCGGCATCTGCCTCGTCCCGATTCCGGTGGCGCCGTGCAGCAGGTGGTTGGTCACCACCCCACCGAAGAACGGATAGGCCATGCCGTGCGGGATCGGCTTGTCCGCCGTCACGCGGTACTCGTGCTTCTTGTCGGGACTCTGGAACGTCGCCTCGAAGTGAACCTTGTCCTTGGTTCGGGCTCCGTCCACGGCCGTCGCGTCCACCACCTCCATGTTCACGCTTCCCACGCCCACTTCCCGCCAATCGCTGAACGGTGCGACCTGTCCGACGAAGGTGTACTTGTCTCCCATCGTGTTGCGCATGTTGATGGGAACCCCGAGCAGGGGGT
The DNA here is from genome assembly GCA_046757845.1 of Gemmatimonadota bacterium. Taxonomy (GTDB): domain Bacteria; phylum Gemmatimonadota; class Gemmatimonadetes; order Palauibacterales; family Palauibacteraceae; genus JBHHYZ01. Next base: position 23,658 of record JBHHYZ010000030.1, on the reverse strand, counting down.
ACGGTGCCGGGTCGATCCCCACGGGATGCTCGGGCGTGCCGAATACCGAGGGATCCAGGAACCTGGGGCCGGGCAACACCCAACGGGTGCTGCCGTTCTCCTGGCGGGCGGTCACCTTCAACGGGCCGCCCAGGAGGTCGGGCGGAGTCTCACGCATACCGTGAGCTCGGGTGTAGGCGTGCAGGCCGGGAACGGGCACCTGGGCCATGGCGGACGTGCTGAGCGCCAGCACGGTGATCATCGGCGCGCTCAACAGAACGTGAGCGAAACGCCGTCTCGGAACAGGATGCATGGTGTACCTCCCAAGGTCACCGGGGAGCGGATCGTACAGCGTACCAACACCACGAAAGTGCTTCGCCGCCCAGGAAACTCGCCGGACCAGCCGCGCGGCGAGGAGGGGCGGCGGAGCGCGCGGGGACCGGATCGTCCCGGCGCTGGAGCCTCCCTTACATTCGAAGTGAACAATTCGTGCTCGAAGCCGGTTCCCGGCCGCCCAAGGAGACAGCCGGGCCTGCAGCGACGTGGAGCCGACAAGCATTGACGCGCGAGGCAGGTCGGCCCTATGCTAAGAAAGTTGGCGTGATCCCGCGCCGCTTCCCAAGGCCTCAGCCGGAGGTGCCCCATGAAGTTCCGTCCCGCCCTAGCCGCACTCGCTCTCGTCGGACTCGCCGCCGCCGCATGCTCCCGCGAAGCCGGCGAGGCGACGACGGACTCGACCATCGAGATGGCTGCGCCATCCGCCGAGGTCTCCGCTCTGAACGCGCTCACCACATCCTTCGCGGAGCGTTACAACGCGCACGACCCCGCCGCGGTCGCCGACTTCTACACGGACGACGCCCTGACTCTGTCGGCGGATGGATCGGTGAACGAGGGCAGGGAGGCGATCACCGCCTCGCTCGAGCGGGCCATGGCCGCCTCGCCGACCCTGGAACTCACCACGGACGATGTGAAGGTGTTCGAGCAGGGAGCCGTGGCCCGGGGCCACTACGGCGTCCAGGTGACTCCGGAGGACGGCGAACCGCTCGCCTGGACCGGGAGCTACATGACCGTGTTCACCCGGCCGGACGACGAATGGAAGATCTCGCTGGTGATCACGAACTACGACTCGCCACCGCCCGAAGGCGTCGCGACCGCCGAGGGCCCGTCCGAGGCGCCCGAGGAGGCCGGCGCGATGGGTGATCTGATCTCCGCCTACCAGGAGCATTTCAACCTGGGGCACGCGGCGATGGTGGCGGACCTCTACACCGAGGACGCGGTGGCCGCCTTCGCCAACCAGCCTGTCGCGGAAGGCCGCGACGCGATCGAGTCCGCCCTGGCCGAGAGTTACGCCCCGGGCTCGCCCCAGCTCGAAATCCACGACGTGGGCACGCTGGATCTGGGCGAGGGTTGGAAGCTGGACGGCGGCTGGTATCGGTTGACCGCGACGACCGACGCAGCAGCGGCGCCGCAGGTGGGGAGCTACGTGATCCTCTGCCAGCAGGCCGAGGACGGCAACTGGAAGATCCAGTGGGCCGTCAGCAACGGGCACCCGGCCGAGGCCGCCGGAGGCTGAACGCACCGGACCCGCGACCTGGTAGAGACCCAGGCTCCGGGAGAGCTGGATCGAGGGCTCGCTGGCCCGCCCTCGATCCAGCCCGCTCGTAACTACACGTTGAACCGCACGTGCAGGATGTCTCCGTCGGCCACCACATAGTCCTTTCCCTCCACCCGGAGGCGGCCCGCGTCCTTGACCGCCTGCTCCGAGCCGTACTCCATGAACACCGGGTAGGGGATCACTTCGGCCCGGATGAAGCCGCGTTCCAGATCGGAGTGGATCCGGCCCGCCGCTTCCCGGGCCCGGGTCCCCCTGCGGATCGTCCACGCCCGAACTTCGTCCGGACCCACCGTGAAGAACGAGATGAGGTCGAGCAAACCGTAGGCGGTCCGGATGAACCGGGCCAGGGCGGATTCGGCCAGGCCGAGGTCCTCCAGAAAAGCGGCCTGATCCTCGGGGTCCAGTCCGGCGATCTCGGCCTCCAAGCGGGCGGATAGCCCGAGGCCCGCCGCACGGAGCTCCGTCAGCCGGGATGCGAGCGCGGGCGGTAGCGGCGCGCCGGCATTGGCTTCGCTCCGGTTCAGCGCGACCAGCAGGGGGCGATCGGTGAGCAGCCCGTATCCCCGAACGAATCTCCGGTCGAGCTCCTCGGGCGCCAGAATACGGAGGGGGGCCTCGCCGTCCAGAGTCGCCCGCATGTTCTCGAACGCGGCCACCTCCCGCGCGCCCGCGCCCTCCTTTCGGGCGCGGGCCAGCCGTCGTTCCACGATCTCCAGATCCGCCAGCACGCATTCGGCGTGGAACGCCTCCAGGTCGCCCAGCGGATCCAGCCGTCCCGGCAGCGTGGGATTGTCGAACTCACGAAGCACCAGGCAGAGCGCTTCCTGGTCCCGAATCCGCTGGAGCGCGCGGGGCGACAGCCCCCGCTTCTCCGACCCGTGCTCTCCCGGCACGTCGCAGAAGATGACCTCGGCGTAGGTGGTCTTCCTGGGCGAGAAGATCCGGCTCAGTGCATCGATCCGCTCATCGGGCACCCTGACCGTGCCCAGCCGCACCTCGCCTCCGAAGCCCACCGGTGCCTCGAGACCCGTCATCGCATTGAACACAGTGGTCTTCCCCGAGCCCGCGAAGCCCACCAGCCCGACCTTCATGGCCCGCTCCTCTGCCCGAGGATTCGCTCGGACCGCAGCTCGTGCAAACGCCGCAGGAGCGGCCCGACCTCGTTCTGAGCGCCGATCCTCACCGCGGCCCGGGTCGCGCCCCGGCCGACCTTGACCCCCAGATCCAGCGGATCCAGCAGGGCGAAGGCGTCCTCATCCGTCCGGTCATCGCCGAGGAAGAGTGTGGCCGTGATGTTGAGGGATCGGCGAAGCCGCTCGAGCGCCCGGCCCTTGTCCGCCGGGACCACGACCAGCTCCACCACCTTGCGCCCCTCCCGCAACCTGACTCCCGCGCGTCGCCCCGGCCCGCGGACGACCTCTCGGACCACAGCCGCCCGGGCATCCACGGCCACTCCACGGTAATGAAACGCCGCGCCGACCGGCTTGCGCTCGACCACGGCCCCCGGCTGCCGCGCCGCGATCGCCTCCAGGTCGGCAGCGAGCTGGTCGCGTAGGCGCAGGCGCGCGGGGGAAAGAACCGCTTCGCCCTCGATCTCGGCCCCATGGCTCCCCACCAGCAGCACCCCCTCCGCCTGCCGGCCCAGGAGATCCCGGAGTACTGCTCTCGCCCGGCCCGAAAGGATCGCCGCGTGCGTGTCGGGAAGCTTCCCGATCGCCTGCAGGGCACCGCAGGCGACGGCGTCGGGGCGCGCGGCGGCGGGAAGATCCGCGATCGGGGAGAGCGTACCGTCGAAGTCCGAGGCCACCAGCAACCGTTCCGCGCCCGCCAGGCGAGCGAGCGCACGCTCCAGCCGGGTCATGCGGATTGCGCCGGCGTCACGCGGTGGACGGCCGAATCACCGTCCCCGCTTCAAGTATGCGGATCCCGGCGCGCTCACGCCGGCCCCGCGTGCACCGGCGCGAGCGGAGCAGCATCCAACGCGGCCAGACAGCGGCGCGACCAGTCGAACACATTGTGCTCGCGCACCCGATTCCGGAGGGCGGTCATCCGCCGCCTCGCCTCCGCCTCCGGCAAGCTCACGGCCTCCCGAAGCATCCGGGCCAGCCCATCGACATCGTACGGATTCACCAGCAACGCCTCTTCCAGCTCCGCCGCGGCACCCGCGAACTCGCTCAGCACGAGGAGCCCCGTGTCGTCGTACCGAGTCGCCACGTACTCCTTGGCGACCAGGTTCATCCCATCGCACGGCGGGGTGACCATCATCACATCGGCGGCCCGGTAGCAGGCGACCAGCTCCTCCGCCGGGAGGTTCCGGTACATATAGGTGACCGGCGTGTAGCCCGGCCGGCCGTGGGCTCCGTTGATCTGCCCGACCAGGCGCTCGACCGCCTGGCGCATCTCTTCGTACTCCGAGACCTTCTCCCGCGAGGGTACGGCGATCTGCAGCACGGCGCACCCGGAGGCCGTATCGGGATAGCGCTCGAAGAACGTCTCGAGCGCCTTCAGCCGGATGTCGATCCCCTTGGTGTAGTCGAGCCGGTCCACTCCCAGCAGGACGGTGCGCTCGGGCCCGAGTCGCCGCCGAATCGAGCCGGCGTGCGTCTCCACCTCGGCCGAGCGGGCGAGCCGCTCGTAGTGGCCCGTGTCCACGGCGATGGGCGCCCACTGGAGGCGCACGTAGCGCCCTTCGAACTCCAGCCCGTCCACTCTCGGCACCGCTGGAGTGTAGCGCAGCGCGCTGTCGCGAAAGTTGGAGACGCTCTGGCGCGTCTGAAAGGCGAGCACGTCGGCCCCGAGCAAGCCCTCCAGGATCTCGCGGCGCCACGGAAGATACGCGAACAGCTCCACGGGTGGGAACGGGATGTGGAGGAAGAAGCCGATCCGGACCTCGGGCAGCCGTTCGCGAAGGAACGCGGGCACGAGCTGCAGGTGATAGTCGTGGACCCAGGCCGTCCCGTCGGGCCGCAGGGAGTCCGCGACGGCCGCCGCGAACCGGCGGTTGACCGCCACGTACGGACGCCACCAGTGCCGGTGGTACTCGGGACTCCGAATGGCGTGGTGATACAGAGGCCAGACAGTCGCGTTGCAGAATCCCCGATAGTAACTCGCGATCTGGTCCGCCGTGAGACGGACGGCCCGCTGGACGATGTTGTCGTGGACGAACGGTTCCGGCGCGTGATCCGGCTGGCCCGTCCAGCCGACCCAGGTCCCTTCGCGCTCCTGCAGGATCGGAGTGAGCGCGCTGACCAACCCTCCCGGACTCGTCTCCCAACCTCCTCCGTCGTCGCTCCAACGCACCGGGAGCCGGTTGGCGACCACCACGAACGAGCTCTTCGCGGAAGACGGCATCAGCGTTTCACCCGGGTGGACATCAGACGTATCCCACCCATGGCGGCAGCAGCGGGAACGTGTCCGCCGGTTCGTCACGTCGGGCCTTGGACAGGACGTGGGCGGCGTTGATCAGCCCGATGTGGCTGAACGCTTGCGGAAAGTTGCCCACCAGCTCGCCCGTCTCGGGCTCCACCTCTTCGCTGAACAGTCCGAGCGGGGTCGCGTAGGAGACCGCGCGCTCGAACGCATCCGTGGCCTCGTCCACCCGGCCGCACAGCGCCAGGGCCTGGGAAAGGTGGAACGTGTTCACCAGGAAGCAGCCCTCCGAACCCGGCAACCCGTCCTCCGTTCGGTACCTGTACAGGAGGCCGGTCCTGGGATCCTCGAGATCCCGAATGACCCGGTCGATCGTCGCGCGCACGCGCTCGTCCTCGTGGGGCAGGAAGCGGAGAACTCCGATGAGCAGGTTCGCGGCGTCGACCTCCTCCGTCCCATAATGCTGTACAAACGTCCGGCGCTCCTCGTTCCAACCGTGGGCCACTACGTCCGCGTGGATTTCGTCCCGCACGGCTCGCCAGCGGTCCAGATCCGCCGACAGGTCGAGCTCCTCGGCGGCCCGCACGGCCCGATCCAGGGCAACCCACGCCATCACCTTGCTGAACACGAAATGGAACGGGCCGGTGCGAAACTCCCACACCCCCAGATCCGGCTTCCGCCACAGGCGCACCACGTCGTCGGCCAGCGAGCGCGCCAACTGCCACATGCCTTCGGTCATCTCGCACTGCCGCCGCCAGATGTGCACCGAATCCAGCACCTCGCCGTACACGTCGAGCTGGAACTGCCGCACCGCGGCGTTGCCGACGCGCACCGGACGGGAGCCCCGGTAACCCTCCAGGTGGTCCAGGACCTGCTCGGGAATCTCCCGCTCTCCCCGGATACCGAACAGGATCTGGAGGTGCTCGTTGCGCTTTCGGCAGATCTTCTTGAGGAAGATCATGTAGCGGTCCAGCTCCCGGAACTTCCCGAGCGCGTACAGGGCGAAGAATGTGTAGGTGGAGTCACGGAGCCAGGAGTACCGGTAGTCCCAGTTGCGGCCACCCCCGACCCGTTCGGGAAGAGAGGTGGTCGGAGCCGCCACGACCGCGCCCGTCGGCGCGAAGAACAGGAGCTTCAGGGTGAGGGCCGAGCGGGTGACCTCCTCGCCGTACCGGCCCTGGTAGCGGAGGTCCCCGGACCACGAGCGCCAGAACCCCCGCGTGCTCTCCAGCTTCCGGTCCGCCTCGTAGCGCGCGGGAGGCCATACCTCGTCGTCGTCGTAGCGCAGCAGGAGCCAACGGTGTTCACCCGCGCCGAGCCGGAAGGCGCACGACGCCCGGCCTTGGTCACCATCGATGCGCCACTCCAAGGCCTCGTCGCTGGCGATCGTGACCACCTCGTCCTCGTCGTCCGTCGCCAGCAGCCCGTACCGTCGCCGCCGGAAACGGGTCTCGGATCGGGCGTAGTCGAACCGCGGGCTGAGGACCGCCTCCACGTCCACGCTGCCCTCGATCACGCGGGCCTGGCGGTGAATCTCGTGGTGGGAGGCAAGACGAAGGTTCCACTCCAGACAGGGCATGAAGTCGGTGAGCTCCAGGACCCCGGTGTCCGTTGCGAACCGGGTGACCAGGATATTGGTGCCGGGCTCGTAGCGCTGGACGCCCTCGGCCCCGCCGGCGGGCCCGACGCGCCAGAACCCGCCGTGCCGTGCGTCCAGGATGCGGGCGAACACGGACGGGCTGTCGAAGTGCGGCAGGCAGCACCAGTCGATCGAGCCGTCCCGGGCCACCAGAGCCGCCGTGCGCATGTCTCCGATGATCGCGTAGTCGCGCAGCGGCCGGTAGCTGCCCATGACACTCTCCATGCCCATGCCGCCCCCTGGCGCGGCCCGCTTGCCGCCGGGCCCGGTGGACCGGGGCATTCCGCGCGCCTCGTGAAATCTGGATTCGTCGGACACGACGCTGGCGCCGCGACGCCCGGAGTCCTCGGGCACGACACTAGCGACGCCGGTTTTTCCGAACAAGAAGCGGGCCGCCACGCGGCGTCCTTCGGCCGCGGCTCCGGTCACGGAGGCGCCGCGGTTCGTTCTCTCGACTGCCTGAGCACCCGAAGACGCGTTGCGAGAGCTCGCCGCACCCATGGTGTGTGCGTCATGGCACTCGGTTCCCCCGGGACGAACGCCGCACAAACCGGTCCGTTGCGTCAGGCTCCCCCCGCTGCCTAGGTTCGGCGAAGTTCAAGAGCCGCTTGCATCCCAGGGGCGACGCAGACTCCATGAAGAGACTCATCCACGAGATCCACCGGCGCTCCCTGTGGCAGGTCCTGGGGGTTTATCTGGCGGGCTCGTGGGTGGCCCTGCAGGTGGTCGAGCAGCTCACCATGGCGGCCGGACTTCCCGAATGGGTCCAGCCGTTCTCCCTCGCGCTCCTGGTCCTCGGGATCCCCGTCGTGCTGGCCACCGCGTTCATCCAGGAGGGCGCCGGACGAGGTAAGTCCCCCGGCCTGCCCTCCCCGTCGGGAGCCGATGCCGTGGGGGCAACCGCGCGAACCCCCGGATCCGCACTCGCCCGGGCGGCCGTGGACGAGTCCGAAGACGCCGCCTCGAGTCGGGCCGAATCAGGGATCGTCGCATCGGGCTCGGCCGACCCTGCCGCCGCCGAGGTGCGGCCGGCACGCGTCTTCCACCGGCTGTTCACCTGGCGGAACGCGGTCCTGGGAGGCCTCGGAGCGTTCGCCCTCCTGGGCCTGTTCGCGTTCGGCGAGCTGGCGGCCCGCGAAGGCTATCCGGCGCTCGTCGAGGGCGAGATCGGGAGGGCCGGATCCGGCTACGTGCTCACCGCCCGCATCGTGGGCGGCGCCGATGGGGCCGTGCTCGCCGGGTTCCATGAGACGGCCAGGGGCGACGACGAGCTGATCGCGGCGATCGAGATCGATCCCGACTTCGCCATGGCGCACCGGAAGCTCGGCGTCGCGTTGGCCAACATGGGCATCCGGCGATCCGAGGAGGTCGCCCCGGACAACCAGGCCGGCCTCAACAACCTCGCCACCATCTACTGGGTTCATGGCCGTTTGCAGGAAGCGGAGGCGCTCTTCTCGCGGGCCGTGGGCGCGGACCCGTTCCCAAACGGCTTCCTGAACCTCGCGGGCGTTCGCCTCGCGCAGGGGCGGGTGAGCGAGGCCCTGGCCACCCTCGATACCGGGATCGCCCGGCTACCCGATGTGGAGTTCCGCTTCGAAGACGGGCGAGTCCTGGCCGCGCGCGCGGTCGCCGACTACGGCCGGGCGGACTCCCTGGCCCGCGCCCTCGGCGCCCGATTTCGCCGACCCGGGGAGGTGGTGCTCGGCGCGTACCAGATGTTCGCCGTGGAGGCGACACGGGGGCGGCTTCGCGAGGCGGCGAGGCGGATGGAGGACTTCGATGCCGCCCCGGGCGCCCTGGCCAACCCCATGCAGATCGCGGCGGACGACGCCATGCTGGCAGTCGTTCGCGGCGACAGCGCCGCGGCCATCCGCGGGCTGCTGGACACGTACACGCAGCGACGGGCTGCGTTGCCGCCCGCCGACCGCCGGTACGGTCTGTGGTTGCCGTTGCTCGTCGAAGCCGGCGGGGTCGAGGAGGCGGCCGAGCGCGCCAAGGAGTTCTGGGGCGAGCGGCTCGCCGCGTTGAGCGAGCTGCTGACCTGATGCCGCCGACTCCCCCGGATCGCTCCGCTCGCGAACCCGGCGACCAAGAGCTCGGGCTGGACCGCGAGATCACCCGGCGTGACTTCGTGCATCTGGCTGGAGCCGGGCTGGCGGGCCTCGCGCTCTCGGGCTGTGCGCGCGGCGATTCGGATCGTCTCGTGAGCGGGCGTGCCTCGGACCCGTGGTCCGACGCGCTCGGGGCCGAGTGGTACGGCTACGGCGGTGTCGGAGACTACGCGACCTCGCACGGCAACACCCCGGGAGTCGTGCGGGCGGGCCACCGCCTGCGCGACGCGCGTTTCCGGATCGAGCCGGGCGGGGTCGAGGCCGAAGAACGCTACGATCTGGTCATCGTGGGCGGTGGTCTGGCCGGTCTCTCGGCGGCCCACCACTTCCGACGTCTCCACCCCGGTGGGCGCTGCCTCGTGCTCGACAACCACCCGGTGTTCGGCGGAGAGGCCAAGCGCAACGAGTTCGAAGTCGAGGGAGTGCACCTCATCGGGCCGCAGGGCTCGAACGACTTCTCCGTGCCGCCGGCCACGGGCGGGCCCGACGATTACTTCACGGCGCTGGGCATCCCGCGGGAATTCGAGTACGCGCCGTGGGATGCGGACGCCGAGGGGATCCGCGTCCCACTCGAGAACTTCGGCTTCATGCATTGGGTGCAGGACCGCTTCTCGGTCGGACATTTCTTCCGGACGGGAGCCGGTGGCCGATGGGTCCGCGACCTGTGGGGACGCGGGCTCGCGGAAGCCCCGTGGCCGGTGCCGGTCCGGGTGGGCTTCGAAGCCTGGCGGAGCGCGCGGATCGAGGACCACTGGCCCGCCGGCGCGCGGGCGCCCGGCGAGGTGCCGGAGTGGCTGGACAGCCTCACGCTCAAGCAGTACTACGAGGAGCGGCTGGGCCTCCCGCCCGAGGTGACCGCCTACGTGGACCCGATCCTGGCCAGCATCATCGGGCTGGGCTGCGACGCGATCTCGGCGTGGTGGGGCTACCACTTCGCGCTGCCGGGCTTCGGCACCCCGTCCCGCTACGACGGGATCACCTTCCATTCGTTCCCCGGCGGAAACGCCGGGATCGCCCGCTACTTCGCCAAGAGCCTGGTGCCCGAAGCGATCTCCGGTGGCCGCGCGCTCGGCGACGTGATCGGCGGCGCGATCGATTTCGGTGCGCTCGACCGGCCCGGCCAGCCCGTCCGCCTCCGCCTCTCGTCCACCGCGCTGCGGGTCGAGCACGCCGGGGTCCGGGAGGCGGCGGAGCGGGTACGCGTGACCTACGTGCGCGAGGGCCGGCTCCACGCTGTCGAGGCATCGGGCGTCGTGATGGCCAGTGGTGGGTGGGTGAACCGCCACACGCTCGCCGATCTCCCGGCCTCGTATCGCGCGGCCTACAGGGAGTTCCGCCACGCCCCCGTGCTGGTCGCCAACGTGGCGCTCCGCAACTGGCGCTTCCTGCGTCGGCTCGGGATCGCCGCCTGCCTGTACCAGGGAGATTTCGGCTTCTCCTGCAACATCCGCCGGCCCATGTACGCGGGCGCCTACCGCCCGCCGTTCGGACCCGACCGGCCCGCCGTGCTCACGTTCTATGTACCCTTCTTTTTCCCGGGGGCCAGCCCGGCGGATCAAGGCGTCCGCGGCCGCACCGAGCTGCTGAGCACGCCTTTCCGGACCTACGAGCGGCGGCTCCGCGAGCAGATGGCGGCGCTGTTCGGGGAGGCCGGGTTCGACCCCGCCCGGGACATCGCGGGCATCATCCTCAACCGCTGGGGCCACGCCTACGTGGCCCCCGGGCCCGGCTTCGTGTACGGGCGAAACGGGGAGCCCGCGCCGTCGGACATCCTCCGGGCGCCGTTCGGCCGCGTCGCGATCGGCCATTCGGAGCTGCGCGGGCACCAGAACTGGACCGGCGCCGCCGGCGAGGGACGGCGGGCGGTCGAGGCGATCCTGGACCGGATCGCCTGAGCCTCAGCCCTTGAGCGCCCCCAGCGGCCGGAGTCGGGCCACCTTCTTCCCGATTCCGGCCCGGTCCACCACGTCGACGACGTCCGCCACATCCTTGTACGCCTCGGGAATCTCCTCGGCCACGGTGGCGAACGAGGCCGCCCGGACCTCGATCCCGCGTTCGCGGAACTCGCGCCGCAGGTCGCGCCCGCGGGCCGAGCGCTTGGCGCGGCGCCGGCTCATCCGCCGTCCCGCGCCGTGGCAGCTCGATGCGAACGTCTCCCGCGAGGCACCCTCCGTCCCGACGAGCACGTAGGAGTAGCGCCCCATGTCCCCGGGAATGAGGACCGGCTGCCCCACGCCCCTGTAGGCTTCCGGCAGCTCGGGGTTGCCCGGAGGGAACGCCCGCGTGGCCCCCTTCCGGTGGACGCACAGGCGGCGAGGACGCCCGTCCACCTCGTGGGTCTCCCACTTCGCGTTGTTGTGCGCGACGTCGTACACCAGATCCAGGCCCAGCTCTTCCCACGGCCGGCCCAGCACCCACGCGAACGCCTCCCGGACCCGTTGCGCGATCAGCTGGCGGTTGGCGAACGCGAAGTTGGCGGCGGCGCTCATCGCGCCCAGGTACCGGGCCGCTTCGGGCGATTCGAGCGGCGCGCAGGCCAGCTGACGGTCGGGCAAGTCGATCCCGTGCCGGCCGGCCGCCTTCAGCATGACGTCGAGGAAATCGGTGCACACCTGGTGGCCCAAACCACGAGAGCCCGAGTGGATCAGAACGGTCACCGCGTTCGGCTGCAGCCCCAGGCGATCCGCGGCGACCGGGTCGTACACCTCCTCCACCGTGCCCAGCTCCACGAAGTGGTTCCCCGAGCCCACGGTTCCGAGCTGGGGGCGGCCGCGCTCGAGGGCGCGCGCGCTGACCCGCGAGGGATCCGCGCCGGGCATCCCGCCCCCACTCTCGATCCGCTCCAGATCCGCCGGCACGCCGAAGCCGCGCTTCACCGCCCACGCAGCCCCCGAGCCGAGGACCGCCCGCACCTCCTTGACGCTCAGGCGGGAGCCCCGGGTGCCGACCCCCACACCGGCCGGAACCTCGCGCATCATCGCATCCATCAGCGCTTCCAGGGCCGGACGCACTTCGCTCACCGCGAGGTCGGAGCGCAGCAGCCGGACGCCGCAGTTGATGTCGTAGCCCACGCCGCCGGGACTCACCACTCCACCCCGCTCGGGATCGAACGCGGCCACGCCCCCGATCGCGAACCCATAGCCCCAGTGGATGTCGGGCATCCCGATCGAGCGTCCCACGATCCCCGGCAGGCAGGCCACGTTGGCGACCTGCCGGAGGGCTTCATCCCGCCGGATGTCGGCCATCAGCCGGGCATCGGCGTAAACGAGACCCTCCACCCGCATCCGCCCCTGTCGGGGGATGAGCCACCGGCAGCCGTCGAGCTGTCGCACCTGGAGCTCGTTCATACGTCGAAGATCACCCGGGCCCGGAAGCCCCGCTCGTCGCCGGACGCCTCCAGCCCATGGTAGGTAACACCCTTCACTTCCCGGATCGCCGGACCCGCGGCCGGCGTGAGTCGCACCCGAGCCCGCAGTTGGCGCTCGCCGAGGCGCTCGAACGAGGCGTCCGCCAGCACGAGGCCTTCCACCTCCGCCACGTACAGCAGCTCCCGCAGCCACGCCACCAGCAGATCCCCCAGGTTCGCCGCGGAAAGGACGAGGGTACGCGACTCCGCTCCCGTCCGGGACGCCCGCGCCCCATGAGCCCGGCGACCTTCGCTCTCCGGGCTTCCGGCACCGTCGTCAGCCACGCTCTCGTGGGTCAGCCGCTGCATCCCCCACGCCGCCCGCCGAAACAGCTCGGGCGCATCGGGCGCACACACGCTCAAGCCGATGTCGGCCGTGTGGTCTATCTCCCACACGCCGGGAAGGAGCTCCGGGCCGGTGTCGGACGGCGTGGGCTCGTCCGCCTCTCGCGCCGGTCCCGCCTCGCTCCGCCGACGTGGCGCATCGCTGCCGTGCGGCTCCAGGCTCATGGAGAGCCCGCCTCGAGGACCCGCCGCCGGAGCTCGGCCGCGTCGAGGACGGCCCGGCCTCCCACGTCGTTGTTGAAGTAAGCGTACACGTCCCGCCCCTCCGACAGGTGGGCGCGGATCTTCCGGGCATAGGCCTCCAGCGACCGGGTCGAGTAGCTCCCGGCGTAGTTTCGGCCGTGGAAGCGAAAGTACAGCCAGTCGCTCGTGAGCACCGACGGATGATGCGCGATCATGTCGTGGATGCAGAGCGCCGCTCCCCTGTCGCGAAGCACATCGTACACCTGACACCCGAGCCAGCTCCGATCCCGCACCTCGACCGCCCACCGCACGTCGCGCGGGGCCGGGTCGAGAAACGTCGCCAACCGTTCCGGGTCGGCCTTCCAGCGAGGGGGCAGCTGGACGAGGATGGGTCCCAGGGACGGCCCCAGGCGCCGGGCGACCTCGAGGAAACGGCCGATCGTCGCCTCGGGCTCGCGCAGCCGCTTCAGGTGGCTCCCGAACCGGCTGAACTTGAGCGCGTAGAGAAAGCCCTCGGGAGCCCGCTCTCGCCAGGCGTCGAACGTCGCGGCGGCGGGGAGGCGGTAGAACGTGTGGTTGATCTCGACCGTGTCGAAGCGCTCGGCGTAGTAGCGGAACCACTCGCGTGCCGGGAGGGCCGACGGGTAGAAGACCTCTCTCCAGTCGGGATAGTGATAGCCCGAGGTCCCCACCCGCAGTGTGCCCAGCTTCCGGCGCGCCGCGACAGCGCCGTCCCCTGTCGCGGCAGCAGCGTCGCGCATCTTCGACGGCCTCCTAAGCCCGGGACACGCCACCCGTCGTTCCCACCGACGAGAGGCCTTTTCCGACACGTCGAATCTACCACCGCCGGAGGAGAAGCGAATCACTTCCAGCGGACGGCGGCCCCACGGTTCAACCACCCGATGCAGGGGATGGTGAGCCCGTACGCGGACGTGCTCCGCAGGGAAATGTCCGGTTGCAACAGCGGAGGGATCGGGGCAGGATCGGGCCCCGTCGGGCCCCGCCCTCGAGGGAGGGGCCCGCGACTCGTTCTCTCGCTCCAGACGGGTCACGGGTGGCGGGGTACCCTGACCTGGTGAAGGTCGAGGTCAAGGCGACGTCCCGGACCAGGGCAGCCCACACCGCTGGGTCCGCGGATATCCTGACTGCCCCGTGGTAGCGCGTGCTCCGAGCTGCCGGTGAGGAACCCGAGGGCAGTCCCGCGACCGCCCCCGGGCCCCGGATCCCGACCGGTCTCTCAGAGGCCGATGCGAACGAGTCGCAGGCCGAGCGCATTCCCTCCACGGAAATCGACGACCACCAGCGCCGGAGCGACGCTCAGTCCGAACTCCCGTAGGTCCGTCCGTCGCTGGTCCAGCTCCAAGTGGCCACGACGGCGGGGTCGCCCATCCTGAGCTCGAAGCTCAGCGAGTCGCCTTTTCCGCACGGCCGCGACTCGACTCGCAGCAGCGGAATGGCCCAGTGCGTCCTGGCTGACCTGGGCGAGTTGCCGAACGAGATCTCGTCGTCGAACCATGCCTCGAAGAACACGCAGAAGCCATCCAGACGTCCGTCTCTCCGCGCCCGCCTCCGATAGCCCGCCACGCGCGGCAGCTCACCGGGGGCGAGAGTCTGCAGGTCGAACGTGATCAGCGGCTCCGGCATACAGAGGAACTCCGCGACCTCGCGGGGCTCGACGAAACGCCGGTAGTACTTCGTGCCCAGACGAGACGTGCCTCTCAGGGCGCCGTAGTCCACGCCCGCTATGTTCTGCTGCCAGGCGAACGGGACGTGGCAGTCATCCCGGAGTTGCACCGGCTCCGCGAAGAACCGGAACCGGCTGGGCAGGATCTTTCCACCGCGCTTGAGCAGCCTGGCGCGAGCGTCCAGGAGCGTGTCGACCATGTTCTCGTCGAACAGATGCTCGCCGATCTGCTCCTGTATGATGAGGTCCGCCTTGCGCGGCGGACGGAACGTCCGGCTCCCGGTTCGTACGAATCGGACGTTGTGGATCCCGTTTCGTTCCGCCACGAGTCGGGCTTTCTCGATGATCCGGGAGTGGTCGATCGCGTAGACGGCGGCCGGTTTCCTCCGGGCGGCCATGAAGGCGAGTACGCCGGTTCCGGTACCGAGATCGATCACCACGTCGCCCTCGCCGATGTACTTCTCGATCGCCCGGCGATACGCGGAGATCCTGACCTCATCCGCCAGAAGCTTGTCGTGCTGATAGAGGTCGCTGAACACTCTGCGGTTCTCGATCGCGCCGTACAGTGACTTGTACAACTGCATGAACGCGGGGCTCGACTCGAGGCGGCACTTCAAGGCATTCAGCATCGTGCGCACGCACGGAACCCTGTCTTGGGTCCACCGTCTCATATGGAAGCCCCGTAATCCCGTTCTCCACGGAAGCGGCGGGAACGGCAGGTATGCCAAGCACTTCCGCACACCGCAAGCACGAGGCCGGCCCGAGTCTCCGGCGCCCTCCAGGCGAGAGTCACGCTCCGAGGAGGGCCAGCTTCTCCGACAGGTGGAGGTCCCGATACCGGGTCGCTCCGCTGGCCAGGCCCAGCAGCCGGCTGAACCGCTCCGGATGTCGGCCGAGGCGGTGCACGACCCACTCCACGGCCCAGCGGCGCCGGGAGAGCCGGAGCAGGAGTCGGGTCCATTGGACGGCGTCCTCGACGGCACGCTCCCGGCGCTCCGCGTACGGGGCCAGAGCGGCCGCCGAAACATCCCCCGTCTCGATAGCCTGGCTCAGAACGGGGACGGCCACCTCTACGCTCTTCAGGGCCAGGCTCATCCCCATCCCGCTGATCGGGTCGAGGAAGCCCGCGGCGTCGCCCACCAGGAGGAATCCGTCGCCGTGGACCCGGTCGAGGGTGAAGCCCAGCGGCCCCACAGCGGTCACCGGAGGCACGAGCTCGGCTCCGGCCATCCGCCCGCGCAGACCGGGTGCATCCCGGACGAAGTGCTCGTACGCGCCCGTTACGTCGCCCCGGAATGGCCTCATCGCCCACGCTTCCAGCAGAAGGGCCACCAGGGTGAGCCCTCCGGGACCCGGAGCCACGTAGATCTCCCCCTCCCGCTGGATCAGGACCTCCACCCGGTCCGCCTGACCCTCGATTCCCCGGAGGTGGCCGGTGACGCCAAAGCGCCGCCGGCGCAGCAGCGCGCGCCCCAGACCGCAAGCGGCGTGGAAGAGTGAGTGCAGCCCGTCTGCCCCCACCGTGACCGTCGCCGCGAGCCGGCAGGGCTCGCCTGCTGCCCGTGGGTCGGCGACGACGCCGCCGACCCGCCCCCCCTCCCTCCACAGGGCGCTCACTCGAACGCCGTCCCGGGCGGTGACTCGCGGGTGGGCCGCAGCGCGCTCGAACAAGGCCTGGTCCAGTTCCCGACGGCGCATGACGAGCCCATAGCTGGGCTGATCCGGCGTGTCGGGAAAGGGAGCGACCGCCCACGCGCCTCGAGGGCTCCGGAGCGCGAGCTCGCGAAACGGGCGGGCGCCCCGGGCCAGGACCGTCTCGGCCAGCTCGAGTCGCTGGAGCGTCCCCACTCCGTCCGGCATGATCCCCTCGCCGCAGGGCTTGTCCCGCGGGAAGCGAGCCCGGTCGAGCAGGAGAACTGAGTGCCCGCGTCCGGCGAGGGCCAGGGCGAGGGACGAGCCCGCGATCCCCGCCCCCACCACGATGGCGTCGTACCGGCTCCCGACCTCGGGCTGAGCACCCCTCATCGATGGCCTCTTCTCCCCCGGCAGCCTGCCGCGGAGCCACCCGGGCGACTACCGATCCCACGATCGCGCATTGGCGGCTCATCATGGATACTGTGGGGGCAAACCGTCAAGCGACAATGGTTAGTAGTAGTACTATTGTTGCGGGTATTCGCGACCGCGCTCTTGCCGCATCGGATGGCAAGGGACGCCGGGAGGCGTTTCGAGCGTCGTCGCGGAGGCATCGGCCTCCTCTCCCACCTCCGGCCGCCAGGCGCTACTGCCGGGCAGTCGGCCTTTCTTGGCCGTTCCTTCCGGGCGCGAGCCGAGGGGCTCGCCGCGTCCATTCGGGCACCTCTCCGGTCAGGGCGTGGAGGAAAGCGACCAGGTGCCCCTTTTCCTCCTCCGTGAGTTCCAGGGCCCTCATCTTCGGGTCCAGCCACGGGTTCGGGATCCCTCCGCCGGCATAGTACTCGACCACCTGTTCCAGCGTCTTGGCGCTGCCGTCGTGGAAGTACGGCGCCGTCTCCGCGATGTTGCGGAGGATCGGCGTCTTGAAGGCGCCCCGGTGCGCGTCCAGCTGCGTCACGCCGTGGCGGCCGAGATCCGGCTCCTCGGCGTCCATTCCCACCCCGATGTTGTGGTACCGGCCGAAGGGCGCATCGCTGAACATGGAGCCCACGTGGCAGGCGGTGCAGCGGGCCTTCCCTTCGAACAACGCCGCGCCGCGAACGACGGTCTCCGACACCGCCGCCGAGTCATAGGCGTGCCGGCAGCGGTCCCAGGGCGAATGCCCCGAAAGAACCGCGCGCTCGAAGGTGACGATCGCTCGGCCCACCAGCTCAGCGGTGATCCGCTCGGCGCCGAAGACCTCCCGGAACTGCTCTCGATAGCCCGGCATCGCGTTCAGCCGCCGCTCCACCTCCTCCAGCGTGTTGGCCATCTCGATGGGGTTCTGGATCGGCCCCAGGGCCTGGTGCTCCAGAGAGGGAGAGCGGCCATCCCAGAACTGCGAGGCGTTGAAGGCGGCGCTGATCACGGACGGAGCGTTCCGGCCGCCCACCTTTCCACCCACGCCCACAGAGCCGGGCCGCGGGTCCGCCAGGCCCGCGTCGGGCACGTGGCACGATGCGCAGCTGATGGTGCCGTCCACGGACAGGCGAGGATCGTAGAAGAGCTGCCACCCCAGCGCCAGCGTCTCTTGCGTGACAGGACGGGCTATCATGGACTTCCTCCCAGCCGGGAGAGTGGACGTGGATGACGGGTAGGAAACCCGCCCCATCTCCTTTGGGTGTCGCTTCTCCTCGTCGGGGGCTCGCTGGCGTGCCAACAGGACGACGCCGTCATGGCGCGCCGGCGATCCCGTCCCCGTAGGCGCACGAGGGGCCGAGTGTTCCGCCGGGACCCAGCCTGTCGTTCTTCCAACTCGACGTGGACCTCAGCGAGGAACGGCGTGAGCTCTCCGAATGGGGGCTCATGACCCTCGAGTTCACCGCGCCGGCCGACAGCACTTTCTTGACCTGGTCGAAGTAGCCCGTTTCGACCTCCCCCGCTGGTGGGTCGCCGTGTACCCGAACTGCTCGGCGGCCATGAAGGCCAGTACGCCGGTTCCGGTACCCAGATCGATCACCACGTCGCCCTCGTCGACGTACTTCTCGATCGCCCGGCAATACGCGGAGATCCTGACCTCATCCGCCAGAAGTTTCTCGTGTTGCCAGCCCGGTCCGCCCACCGTAATCGCCTCGAGGAGAGGCTCCGGCACGCTTCGTCCCTCCGCTGCTTTACCCCGACTTGACTCCCCCCTTCGACCTTCGGGTCGGACGGCCGAAGAGCCTCGGCCTCAGAGGAGGAAGTCATGGATCCGCTGTCGAGGAGAGACGCGCGCAAGAAGCTCGGTCTGCTGGGCGGAGCGGCGCTCGCCGCCGGTTGCACGCCGGTCAAGATCCTCCTCCACGCGTACCCGGAAAGGTTCTACACCGATGCCGGCCTGATCCACCGGGTGCTGGCGGCGCTGGCGGACACGATCCTGCCGGATGCGGGAGGGGACGCGGCAACGCTCGCGCGCCCCTTCTACGACGAGCGCTTCCCGCTCCAGAAATATCGAAGCTTCCTGGCGTCCGATCTGTGCGCCCGTGCACGCGCACTGTGCGGAACCCACCGCTTCGAGCTCCTCAGCTGGAGGGACCGCGCTCGGGTGGTGGAGGACGGCCTCTCCGCCGACGCGACGACCGAGAAGCTGTACGCCGGAGCGATCTTCCTCGCCCAGATCGCGTTCTACGGCGGCATTTACGACGACGACGCCGGCTGCGCGGCGATCGGCTTCGACGGCCGATACCACCCGCGCCCGCTCGCCGAGCTCACTTACGCGAACGCCGAAGACTTCCTCGCCGAGGAGATCGGCCTGAACGGAAACTTCGCTTGAAGGAACCGTCGGAGCGCGCCGCTCCGGGAGACTTCCGGCAGACCCAGGACCCTTCGTATCTGCTCAAGTACTTCCGCGGCCTGACGGGCGACAACGTGGGAATGACCTACATCGAGGGCCTGGGGGGCGGGTCCGGCTTTTACGAGATGATCTCGCTGCGGGCCCCGTCGCCCGCCTTCGAGCTGAGGGACGACCACGGTCGCCGCCTGTGGCCGGCGACGCTCACGCGCGCCGCGCTCGATCCGTACTACGAGATCGCCGAGCGGATGCTGAACGTGCATCAGATCCCGGTCGAGCAGGTTCCGAAGAGCGGGCTCGTGTTGTCGCGGATGATGAAGAACCTCGGCTACAGCTGCGATCGCGCCGCCTACGCCGTTCGCGGCTGTATCGGGAGCGGCTTCTGCGTGTCGGGGTGCATCTACGGCGCCAAGCAGTCGCTCCACCTGAGCTACATCCCGCGGGCGAAAGAAGCGGGCGCGGTGTTCCGGACTGGGGTGGAGGCGCTCCGAATCCGGGCCCTCCAGCCCGGGCCGAGCGCGCGACACGCAAATCTGGGTGAGCTGCCGGCACGTTACGAGATCGTCTGCCGCGAGGTCGAGACGGAGCGGGCGGTACGCTACCGAACTCGCCTCCTCATACTGGCCGGCGGCACCGTGGGTACGGCGAAGCTTCTCCTGGCGTCGCGTGGCTCCCTGTCCGGGCTCAGCGATGCGGTCGGAAGGCGGATCGCCTTCAACGGTGGCGTGAAGACGGCGGGGTTGCTAGGCTCCGAATGGACAGGGACGGCCGGCATCCTCCCCTACCGGCGTCGCGGGATCGCCATCGCCCTCATCGCGGCCGCGGCCGGCGCGTCTGCCGCGTGTGGGCAGATCGCGCGAGCGCGAGCGCCCGTGGCTGAGACGACCCTGACCGTGGCCGTCCAGAACCTGTACGTGGGCGCGGAGCTCAGGCAGCTCCTCACCGCGCAATCTCCGGAGCAGATCCCGGCGCTCGTGGCGCGTGAGTACCGGACCATCCGGATGAGCCGCTACCCGGAGCGTGCCGCGGCGATGGCCGAGGGCCTCTCCGCACATCGGCCGCACCTCATCGGGCTCCAGGAGGTCTCGCTGTTCCGCAGGCAGTCCCCCGGCGACACCCCCGCCGGCAACCCGCGGAAGGCGCGGGAGGTGACCCTCGACTTCCTGGGGATTCTCCTGGAGGAGCTGGAGAGGCGCGGGACGGACTACCGCGAGGTCGCCCGCTACCGGGGCATGGATGTCGAAGTCCCTGTTCAGCTCCCGGAGGGAAGCGTGGACGACATGCGCCTCACGGACTCCGGGGTGATTCTGGCGCGGGCGGTGGAGCGTGCCCTCACCCGACGGCGACCACCCAGCCGAATGCTCATCACGACGCCCCGGGGCCGCCTGCAGATTCGTCTGATCCGCTGGCTGCCGGACCGAATCGTCGATCGTCTGATTCTCAGCCGGTTCTGAGCCCAGGCCCGGGGGGCTAAAACTGCTGGGCTTCGGTCGATCCTTCCAGGGCCATGGTGGAGGCCGCGCCGGCCGACAGCACTTTCTTGACCTCGTCGAAGTAGCCAGTTCCGACCTCCCTCTGGTGGCGGGTCGCCGTGTAGCCGAACTGCTCGGCGGCGAATTCGGCTTCCTGCAGACGTGAATAGGCGCTCATGCCGTCGCGACGATAGGCCCGCGCCAACTCGTACATGCCGAAGTTGAGCTGGTGGAAGCCCGCCAGGGTGACGAACTGGAACTTGTAGCCCATGGCTCCCAGCTCACGCTGGAAGCGGGCGATCGTCGCGTCGTCCAGCTTCGCCTTCCAGTTGAACGAGGGTGAGCAGTTGTACGCCAGCAACTTGCCGGGGTACTCGTCGTGGATGGCTTCGGCGAATCGCTTCGCTTCGTCCAGATCCGGCGTGGAGGTCTCGCACCAGATCAGATCGGCATATGGCGCATAGGACAGGCCGCGCGCGATGGCGCACTCCGGGCCGCCGTGGATCCGGTGGAAGCCCTCGACCGTACGCTCGCCGGTCAGGAATCGCTCATCTTCCGGGTCGGCGTCCGAGAGCAGGAGCTTGGCGCTGTCGGCATCCGTTCGCGCCACCAACACCGTCGGCACGTCGAGCACATCCGCCGCCAGCCGAGCGGCGATCAGGGTGCAGACGAACTGCGAGGTCGGAATAAGCACCTTGCCACCCAGGTGGCCGCACTTCTTCTCGGAAGACAGCTGGTCTTCGAAGTGCACGCCGGCCGCGCCCGCCTCGATCATCGCCTTCATGAGCTCGAACGCGTTCACCGGTCCTCCGAACCCGGCCTCCGCATCGGCCAGGATCGGGGCGAACCAGTGGGTCCGGCGGTCCGTCGCACCCTCCGCGTTCTGAATCTGGTCGGCGCGCATGAGGGCCTGGTTGATCCGCCGCACGAGCGTCGGGACGCTGTTGGCCGGATAGAGGCCCTGGTCCGGGTAGGTCTGGCCGGCCAGGTTGGCGTCCGCGGCCACCTGCCAGCCGCTCACGTAGATGGCCTCGAGGCCCGCCCGAACCTGTTGGACCGCTTGATTCCCGGTCACGGCCCCGAGGGCCGCCACGTACTGCCTGGAGCTCATCAGCTCCCACAGGCGCCGAGCGCCCACCTCGGCCAGAGTGTGCCGGATCGGGAGGGAGCACCTCAGCCGGTCGACGTCCGCGTCCGTGTACGGGCGCTGGATGCCTTTCCACCGATCCCTCATGGCCGGACGTCCGTTGCCTACCGGTCTGAACATGTCGGTGCCTCCTTTGGGCCTCGTCGCCCCTCTGCCCCTGTCTGCCCGTGTTCGTCGCCCGGTTCCCCCGGGTGTCAGCGCCCCGTCCGGGGAGTTGCGCCGTCGTGCGGGGGCTGATGGTGCACAAGCCCGCCCTCGTACGCCGGAATCGTGAGGAATTCGGCCAGCTCGGCCCCGGTGCACAAACGCCGGAACAGATCGACGGCTTCCGGGAAACGGCCTCCGTCGAAGCTCTCCGCTCCGATGTCCGCCTTCACGGCCACCATCTCTTCCTCGATCACCCGATCCAGCAGCCGGTGGTCCACACGCCGGCCATCCTCCAACACGCTCCCGTGATGGACCCATTGCCACACCTGCGTGCGCGAGATCTCGGCGGTGGCCGCGTCCTCCATGAGGTTGTACAGCGGGACGCAGCCCACCCCACGCAACCAGGCCTCCACGTAGCGGATCCCCACCCGGATGTTCAGCCGAAGCCCGTCTTCGGTGATCGTCCCGGTTGGGATCCGGAGCAGATCCCCCTCGGAGACCTCTACATCGTCTCTCAGACGCTCGATCTGATGGGGGCCCGCCAGATGGGCCTCGAACACCTCCCGCGCCAGTTGGACGAGCCCGGGATGCGCCACCCAGGTGCCGTCGTGACCGTCGGCCGCTTCCCGCTCCTTGTCGGCCCGTACCCGGTCCAGAGCTTCCTGGTTGGCCTCGGGGTCGTTCTTGATCGGAATCTGCGCGGCCATGCCGCCCATGGCGTGAGCGCCCCGCCTGTGGCACGTCTTGATGGCCAGGAGCGTGTAGGCCCGCATGCAGGGCTGGACCATGGTGACCTGCGAGCGATCGGGAAACACGCCTTCCGGGTCGTCCCGCACGAACTTGATGAAGCTGAAGATGTAGTCCCAGCGCCCGCAGTTGAGTCCGGTGGAGTGCTCTCTCAGCTCGTACAGGATCTCATCCATCTCGAACGCGGCGGGAAGGGTCTCGATCAGCACAGTGGCCCGTATGGTCCCCCGGGGGATACCCAGCGCCTCCTGGGCATCGATGAACACTTCGTTCCAGATGCGCGCTTCCAGATGGCTCTCGAGCTTGGGCAGGTAGAAGTAGGGCCCCGATCCCCGCTCGATCAGCTCGCGGGCGTTGTGGAAGAAGAAGAGCCCGAAATCGAACAGGCACGCCGGCACGGCCCCGCCATCGAGCTCCGCGTGGGCCTCAGACAGGTGCAGCCCGCGAGGGCGCACGACGAGCGTCGCCGGCTCCTCCGCCAGTCTGTAGTCCTTGCCGGAGCGCGGGTCGTGAAATCGGATGGACCGGCGCACGGCGTCCCGAAGATGAATCTGTCCTTCGACGACGTTGGCCCAGGTCGGAGAGTTCGAATCCTCGAAATCGGCCATGAACACGTCCGCGCCCGAATTGAGCGCGTTGATGATCATCTTCCGCTGCACGGGTCCCGTGATCTCCACGATCCGTCGGCGCAGATCGGCCGGGGGGTCGGCCACTCTCCACTCGGCCGCCCGGATGTCGGCCGTGTGCGGAAGAAACTGAAGCATGTCTCCCGAGCGGCGGCGCGCTTCCCGCCTCGCGAGGGCGGAGCGGATGGCGGGACCGTGCCTGTGGGCGAGGCGGCCCACAAACCGAAGCGCCGCCGGCGAGAGAATGGTCTCGTACCCGGCTTCCATAGAACCCGTGATTAGAAGAGTGGGCTCTTTCTCCGCCCGCTTCTCGATGCGGCTTGGTGTCGCGATGGTCATTCGGCTCCTCTGTTGCGCGAGTCCCACAGGGTCCGTGATCGGAGCAACGGTGCGCCGTCGGCGCTCAAGCTGCGTGCTTCCGAGGCCGATTCCCGTCGTCGCGGTCACCCGGTGCGGTGTGGCGCGGACGAGGTCGGTCGATCACCAGGATCTGAAGAGGGGCAACATCCGGACCGAACCGGCTGAACCGGCGTAGGGTGGGCCGCAAACGAGAAGGCGGAGATACCAGCGGTTTCATGTCCGGCTGCCATTGGAGGAGGACAGACAGTTTGAGTAGACTAAGGGTGGCGCACCGCCTCGGTTCCCGATGGTCGCGATCGTTGCGCGCCTATCAAAGGCCGCCGTCTGCGACCCTTTCGGCTACGGGGCGACCAAACGGACGCTTCCACTTTGCCGGGAGGATACTAG
>JBHHYZ010000029.1:0-35214 GCA_046757845.1 Gemmatimonadota bacterium | reverse complement strand
TTTTTCCCCCCGGGGGGGGGGGGGGGGCCCCCCCCCACGGTCCGGCTGGCGTCCCGCGCACCTACCTTCCGGCCGCGGCCTCGAGCTCCGCGGATCTCGCGCCCGCCAGGCTCACCGCATTGAACAACAGCTTGAAGGTCCCGTGGGTCTGCCCCCGGTTCAGGATCTCGGGCCCGAACAGGTAGAGCCTCCCCTCGCCGACCTGCGCTTCCACCATCGCCGTCCCCGCGGCCAGATACTGCTGTCCCCAGGCCCAGCCGCTCCGTAGCGGCCGGTTGGTGTCGAACCAGGCAATCCGGCGTAGCCCTGCGGCGGGCCCCTCCTCGAGGCCGAACACCGGGCTGTTGTTGAAGAAAACGTCCACGTGGTCCCCCAGACCCCAGGCCACGGGCCGGGAGTTGTCCACCCGTACCCGGTGAATCGACCCGGGCATGTAGTACTTCTCCCGAGGCAGCGGCCGACCCTCGGCGTCCACCAGATAGTTCCGCACCGGAACTCCCAAGTAATACGCCAGATCGGTCGAAGATCCGATCGTGACGATGGTCCCGCCGTCGCGCAGGAACGCCGCCAGGCGCGGCACGGTCTTTTCCGCGGTGATCCGGCCCAGGCGATCCCGGTATTCCGTCGGAATCGTCTCGGGATCCGGAGGGGTTCCGAACCGGCTTGAGCGCACGTTCCGCCTCCCCTCCGGACCGCCGGCCGGCGAAATTGCTCCGTTCACGAACACGATGGCATCGAAGCGCCCGCGCAGGTCAGCTTCGTCCAGCGTCTTCGGATACACGACCTGGAAGGGAAACTCGAAGCGCTCCAGCAGCCAGCGCGTCCAGCCCGACGGCATGGATCCGCCGTAGCGGTCCCACAGGGCGATCCGCACCGGTCTCATCCGAAGCACCCGCACCGCGGGGGCGGAGTGGACGCCCTCGAACCGCAGACCCACGTCGGCGGCCAGTTGCCCGACGAGCGATCCGGCCTCCGGGACCGCCGGAATGAACATCGTTCCTGCCGGCCAGCGCCGCCCCTCCACCGTCACCGCCTCCCATAGCCAGTACACCGGGACCCCGGCCGCCAGCAGCCGATTCATGGCCCGAAACGCGTCGTTGACCTGGTGGCTAAACAGGAAACCCACCGCGTCGGCGGCGTGCGCCACCGCTCCCCGCGGCGGCTCGGCCAGCCCCCGGATCCGCTCGAATGGACCCTCGAAGCCCTCCAGGATCCGATCGAAGCGCACCCCCATCTGATAGGCCAGCGTCCAGCCGGCGTTGTCGTAAGGAGGAATGGGCGGTCCTCCGGGGTACTGGAAGTCGTTGGGGTGGTCCTGCGGCTCGAACATGTCCAGCACATGCGGACGAAATGCCTGGGCCGTCTTCACCACGTACGAGCCCGCCGGATAGTCCCGGCCCGCCACCTTGAAGCTCTTCGTGGCCCGCTCGACCTCCACTCCTGTCTTGATCAACGCGTTCACGAACTTCGTGGCGGTGAGGAAGTCCGGCTGATCGGCAGGCAGGATGTATCCACGGGGGTCCCGCGCCTCCGGGTCGTGCAGCACCTGTTCGTAGAATCGGGACGGCACGGCCCGCGCGCCTCGCAGAGCCCGCGACGACGACGACGAGGCTTGGGAAGCCTCCGGGTCCACCGCCACCGCCCGCCGGACCGCCTCGATCCGCTTGGGATGGACGGTCCAGTGATCGCGGCTGCCGCGCTCGATCGAGTTGCGGCCCATCCGGTAGATGTTGTACAGCAGCACCTCGCGGTAGCGGGACGCGTAGTCCAGGACCGCCCGGTCGGCGGTGATCGAGTAGTCGATCGATTGCCGGAAGTGCCACTTCTGTGGCGCGATCGGATCCGGTAGGGCGCCGCTCGGAAGCTGTCGCTCCAGGACGAAGGGAATCTCGACGGGCGTCGGATTGCCGATCGTCTCGGTCAACAGCCCGATCATGTTGTGGAAGTAGACCGCCGTCCTCAGGCCGCCGTTCCACCAGGTGGAGTAGCTCGCGCCCCTCCGCATCGTGGCGCCCGGCTTCTCCTCGGCCACGAAGCGCCCGTGCATCGCCGCACCCACCGCATCGATCTCCAGCGGGACGAGCGGATCCAGGTTGTAGTTGAAAGGATCGCGGAACGGGGGCGCGAACAGGACGGCTCCCGCCGGCCCCGTCTGGTGGTGGTTGTAAACGATCTGCGGGAACCACTCCCGGAACATGACCCGGGTCATGTTCCGGGTCTCCGGCTGCGTCACCATGTAGAAGTCGCGGTTGTTGTCGTGCCCCACGTACTTCTGGTACAGCCGCGGGATGCCGGCCGTGGAGCGCTTCTCGGGCTCCGGCTCGCGCATGTACCAGTTGGAGACGAGCTCCATCCCGTCCGGGTTGGCCTGGACCGCCAACAGGATCACGTCGTCCAGGAAACGGAGGGTTTCCGGATCGTCCCGGCTCACCATCTGGTAGACAAGCTCCATCAGCTGGTGTGCGCCCAGCACCTCCGTGGCGTGGAGCCCTCCGTCGATCCATACCACCGCCTTCCCTTCGCGGACCAGAGCTCTCGCCTCCACCTCACCGACCCCCTCCGCTTTCGCCAGCCGCCGCGCGATCTCACGGTAGCGAGCCAGGTGGCGGTGATTCGCGGGCGACGTGATGACGGCCATCCACTGCGGGCGATCTTCGGCTGTCCGGCCGATCTGCTCCAGAGTCATGCGATCCGATTCCGCCGCCAGCGTCTTCCAGTAGGTCTCGAGCTGGGTATACGTGGCCAGCCGGTAGTCGTCGCCGATATCGAAGCCCAGGGCCTGCCGCGGCGACGTGATGCCGGGGACCGTCGCCCCCACAGCGGTGGCCGGGATCGGGGAGGAAGCTGTGAGGGACGGTGTCGCCGCGGACCTGGCCTGAACCGCCGGAGCCACGGTGAGCTGAGCCTCGAGGCGGGCCCCGGTCCAGGGCGCGAGGGCGGCCGCGGAGACGGCACTCAAGATCAGAATGATGAGCCAGCGAGAGCGTAGGTTCAGCATCGAGCGCAACCTTCCCATCGAGACGGATCGTTCAGCGTAGACGCGCGTGAACGGACACGAGTCGGCCCGGCCACGCGGCGCGCGTTCATCGACTCAGATTAGTCCGCGATTCGGGGCGCCGCCACGGGCGATGGCCCGCACGGGCGCCGGGATGATCGGTGGCGAAGGAGGGAGCGGATGGGGATGGGAGTGCACCGCGGCTCGGGAATGGCAGGGGCGGGATTTGAACCCGCGGCCAAGGGCTTATGAGTCCCCTGCTCTACCAGGCTGAGCTACCCTGCCACACATCTCGCACCGCGGGCCCGGCGGGGCTGTGCCGCCCGCTCACGCGGTCCCGGATGCGGCCACAAGCCAAAAAGCGACCGGAGCGCAGCTCCGGTCGCCCGATCAGTAGCGGGGGCGGGATTCGAACCCGCGACCTTCGGGTTATGAGCCCGACGAGCTACCAGACTGCTCCACCCCGCAACGCGTCCCGATGTTACCGATTCCCCCGGCCACCGTCAACCTCCTGCGGCCCGGGCTTGCGCGGATCGGATGCGTCCGCTGCCGAGGCAGGGCCCGCTTCGGCTGCCGGAACGAACCGATACAGCCGCTCCCCATTCCGGATGAATCCATACCGTTCGCGAGCCAGACGCTCGATCGACATGGCATCGCCGGTCAGGCTGTCGGCCCGGGACGCCAGCGAATCGGCCACCGCCTCGAGAGAATCCACGACCAGGGCGGCCTGATCACGGGTCCGCTGAAGCTCCCGAACGTCGAACACGCTGTACTCCCCGCCCAGAAACAGGTAGTAGGCCGCGCCCAGTACGCCCAGCGCGGTGATGCCCCGAAACGCGGCCCGGCTCCGCCGTTCGGAGGTCACGGGGCCCGGGACCGTTCGGTGGGCCGATAGGCGTTCGAGCCGGAGTAGCGGGCACGGGCTCCCAGCTCCTCTTCGATGCGAAGGAGCTGGTTGTACTTGGCGATTCTCTCGGACCGGCAGGCCGACCCGGTCTTGATCTGGCCGGCGCAGGTGGCCACGGCCAGATCCGCGATGAACGTGTCCGCCGTCTCTCCCGATCGGTGGGAGACCACGACTCCGTACTCCGACCGCTGTGCGAGGGCGATGCACTCGAGGGTCTCGGTGACCGTGCCGATCTGATTCGGCTTGACGAGGATGGCGTTGGCGATGGCCTCCTCGAGCCCTCGCTGGAAGCGAGATACGTTGGTCACGAAGATGTCGTCTCCCACCAGCTGAACCCTCTGCCCCAGTCGCTCGGTCAACAGCCGCCAGCCGTCCCAATCGTCCTCGCCCAGGCCATCCTCGATGGTGACGATCGGGTAGGCCTCCAGCCACTCTTCGTACAGATCCACCAGTCCGCCGGCATCGAGCTCCACCGTCATGCCGCCCTGCCTTAGCCGGTAGGCGCCGGATTCGGCGCAGTAGAGCTCGGAAGCGGCGGAATCCACCGCCAGCGCCACCTCGTCGCCGGCCTGATATCCCGCATCGGAGATCGCCTCCAGGATGAGCCCGAACGCCCGTTCGTTGGACTCCAGATCGGGGGCCACTCCTCCCTCATCTCCGACCGCCGTGGCCAGTCCCTGGGCGGCCAGTCGTTTCCGCAGCGCGTGGAACACCTCCACACCGGCCCGTAGCCCTTCCGCGAACGTCGGCAACCCCAGCGGAACGATCATGAACTCCTGAATGTCCACGTTATTGTCCGCGTGGGCGCCTCCGTTGAGCACATTCATCATCGGCACGGGAAGCGTCGTGCTGCGTTCGGAGCCCAGGTGGCTGTACAGCGGGCGCCCCGCCTCCAGGGCGGCGGCCCGTGCGACCGCCATGGATACCGAAAGGATCGCGTTGGCCCCCAGACGCCCTTTGTTGGGCGTGCCATCCAGGTCGATCAGCCGCTCGTCCAACGCCCTCTGGTCGGCCACCTCCATCCCCCGCAGCGCGGACCGGATCTCGGTTCGGACGTGCTCGACCGCCGTCCGAACTCCCTTGCCGCCGTACCGGCTCGCATCGCCGTCGCGAAGCTCCACCGCCTCATGCTCGCCCGTGGACGCCCCGCTCGGAACGGCGGCCCGGCCTCTGGCCCCGCTCTCCAGCACGACATCGGCTTCTACGGTGGGATTGCCGCGCGAATCCAGAATCTCGCGCGCCACGATGTCGACGATGGCCGACATGGATCTGCCCCCCTTCCCCGGTTCCGCCTCCTACTCCCGCGCCCGGAAACTGGCCGGAGGGCGCGGGCTAATCAAGTAGCGCCCGGTCCCGCCGCATCTCTTCCAGCATGGAGGCGATCGCCTCCCGCGTCCGCTTCAGCAGCGCATCTCGATCCTCCGCTCCCAGTCCAGCGAGCGGGATGACCGGCGCGCATCGGACTGTGACCCGACCCTGGCGCAGCGTGCGCCGGCCTTTGGGAAGCACCCGATGTCCCCCATCGACAGCCACCGGCACCAGGGGAACGCCCGTCTCGATGGCCAGGACGAAAGACCCCTTCTTGAAGCGGCCCAGCCGGCCGTCCGGCGAGCGAGTCCCTTCCGGGAAGAACACGAGCGACAATCCTTCCGCCCGCATGCGCTTGCCCGCCTCCCGAATGGCCTGGATCGCCGCGGCCCGGTCGTTACGGTCGATGAACACATGTCCCGCCGACCGGCACGCCCGGGCGAAGATCGGAATTCGGCTCAGTTCCTGCTTGGTCACGAAACGCAGCGACGAGGGCATAGTCGCCATCAGCGCCCAGATGTCGAACATGGACTGGTGATTGGAGACGAAGATTCGAGCGGCCCCTTCGGGGACATGCTCGAGGCCCGACACGCTGAGCCGCACGCCGGCCGCGCGGAGCATCCCCCGGGCCCAGTTTCGGTGCACCCAGTCGTACAGGCCCTTCGGCGCGCCCACCAGGCCGCCCACGACGGCCACGAGGGAGAAGAACAGCGTCGAGCAGATCGTGAACGGGACGAAGAGGATCGTCCGGATCATCCACCCGACTCCGTGGGTCGCCTCACTCGGGATTTTTCCCCACCGGCGGGGCGAAATGGTCGTAGCCCGCCAGCCCGATCTCGGCGTCCGAGCCGTCTTCCGACACCCAGCGCATCCCGTGCCCGGCCGTCACGTCGCCGATCTGGGTGAGAGGCAGCTCGAACTCGGCCTCGAACGCCCGGTGCCAGGCTTCCACGGCTCCCGGCGCCGCCGCGAACAGCAGCTCGTAGTCCTCTCCTCCGGCCAGACCCAACCGCAGGGCCACCTCCCGACCCGCGTACCCGTCCAGACAGGGCGCCAGCGGCAGCGCGGCCAGCCGTACCGTGACCCGGACACCGGAAGCGGTCGCCAGGTGCCGAGCGTCCCCCGCCAGGCCGTCGGAAACATCGATCATGGCATGGATGTCCAGCCGCGCGGCCAACCACCTCGCCTCCGCCACCCGCGGCACCGGCCGTTCCAGCGCCCGCCGTACCTCCGGCGCGGGCTCCAGGCCCGACCGGAGCTCGAAGACCGCTTCAGCCGCCGCGCCCAGCTGGCCTGTCACCCACAACTCGTCGCCCGGCCGGGCCCCGGCGCGCGTCACGGGCACCTCGACGCCACCCAGCACGGTAACGTCCAGCACGGCCGGACCGGGCGACCGCGACAGGTCGCCACCCACCAGGCAGGCCCCGTGCGCCCGCAGGCACTCACCCAGGCCGTGGCCGAGCGAGACGACGACCTCGGAACTCAGCTCTGGCGGCAGCGCCACCGAGACCAGCGCTCCGATCGGCTGAGCGCCCATGGCCGCCAGATCGCTCAGGGCAGTCGCCACGGCACGGTACCCGAACACCTCCCAGGTGGACCAGGCCCGCCGAAAATGGACGTCCTCCACGGACAGATCCGTGCTCACAACCAGAGACATCTCCGGAGCGAGCCGAATCACGCCAGCGTCGTCGCCGGGCGGCACCAGGATGCGGCCTCCGGAGGACCGCACGATCTCCGGCGAGGCTCCGGCCGCTTCGATCAGCAGAGAGATCAACTCGAACTCGACGCCCTGGACGCGGGGGGGCCGCGGAGCGGTCACTCCCGGGCGCGCCTCATACCGCGTTCTCGTGCGTCCGGCCCTCCGCGGAGGAAGGCTCGGTCCGGCCCGGCCAACCGGACCCGTCCACCTCGCATGGAGAGGCGAATAGCACGCTGATCGACGGCCGTTGAACGAGCCTGTCCAGCTCGGCACGCACCCGGGGAATCGACTCCGGAAGATCGGCGGACGAATGACCGATGGCTCCCGGCGCCGACAGGGCCGCCAGGCCCGAAATGAGAAGCGCCGCGGAGGCCGCGTCGAGCGGCGAACTGCCCGCCGCCAGGTAGGCGCCGGCCAGGCCGGAGAGGACATCTCCCGTACCGCCCGCCGCCAGGGCCGGGGTCAGGACCGTGGCCACCCTCAGAATATGGCCCTCCTCGGCGACCAGGGACGGGGCGCCCTTCAGGAGCACGGTACACCCGAGATTGACAGCCGCTTGCCGCGCGGCGGCCGTTCGGTCCGCCTGGATCGACTGGATGGGAGACTCGATCAGGCGAGCCAACTCGCCCGGATGGGGCGTGAGCAGAGCCTTGCCGCCCACGGCCTTAGCCAGCTCCTCCGGCGCCCCTTCCCACGCGTTCAGCGCATCGGCGTCCAGCAGCGCGGGGCGAGCGCCCCGGCACTCGAGAATCCGCTCCACCAGAGCCCGGCGCGCCGGACCTCGGCCCATTCCCGGCCCCGCGACCACGGCGTGGGCCCAAGCCACGCTTTCCGCCACGGCCGAGGAGTCGTCCCAGGGGACGAAGATCGCCTCGGGAACCGCGCCCTGGAGAATCTCCCGGTTGGCGGGATCGCTCACGACGCGAAGGATCCCGACCCCGCCCCGCACCGCCGCCCGACTCGCCAGCACGGCCGCGCCGGCCATGCCCTCCTGGCCCGCCACCAGCGTCAGGTAACCGGCGCGTCCCTTATGCGCCTCCGAGGTTCGCCTCGGCAGCATGCTCTCCGCCACCCAGCGGGCGGTGATCGCCCGGGCGGCGGCCGGCGCACCCCGGATCTCTTCGCTCCCCGCTTCGTCCCGATCCGGCGGGAATCCGATCTCCACCGCCAGCAAATCGCCGCAGTACCGGCGGGCGGGGAACTGCAGGAGGCCGAGATTGGGCCAGCCCAGCGACACGGTGAGCGACGCCCGGACGCAGGCGCCCGGTACCCGGCCCGTCGTGAAATCGGCCCCGCTGGGACCATCCACGGCCACGATTGGAAGGCCCGAGGCGTTGACCTGGGAGATGAGCGCCGCGGTGGGCTCCCGCGGAGCCGCTTCCAGGCCGGTCCCGAGAAGGCCGTCGATCACTACGGCGGAATCCGAAAGATGCTCCGACAGCGATCCGGGATCCTCCAGGGACAGATCCCAGCCAGCCAGCACATCCGGAGCGGGAGCCCGGCTGCCGCAGCGCACGGCGCGCACCCGGCGCCCCCAGGCGTGGAGGCAGCGCAAGGCCACCAGGGCGTCGGCGCCGTTATGGCCACTTCCCGCGAGCGCCAGCACCGGACCCTCCGGCCATCTGGCATGCAGCAGCTTCGCCACCTCGCGGCCCGCGTTCTCGATCAGCGCGCGCTCGCAAATCGCTCCGCTGGAGACGGCTTTCCGGTCCAGAGCCGCCATCTCTCGGGACGTAGGAAGCCAGACGGCCGCGGAGGCCAGGCGCCACCAGTCTTCTA
This sequence comes from Gemmatimonadota bacterium, assembly GCA_046757845.1. Taxonomy (GTDB): domain Bacteria; phylum Gemmatimonadota; class Gemmatimonadetes; order Palauibacterales; family Palauibacteraceae; genus JBHHYZ01. The sequence goes on along the minus strand of JBHHYZ010000029.1, from coordinate 26,526 downwards.
CCGGCGGGAACCCCGTCATGGCGGTGACGAACGACCAGGCGTCGAACGCCTTACTTGTAGGACTGCTGAATCGAACGGCCGAAACTGATCTCGCCGTTGTCGATCCGGATATTGAAGCCGCAGTCCGGATTCGAGCAGACCCACGCCTTGAAGCGAATCGGAGCACCCTCTCGCCCATAATCGGACAGCGGTATGAGAACCCCTTCTTTGCAGCTCAAGCACGGCGTGAAGCGAACGTCCTGTTCCACGCGATCACCCCTCCCCATCGATGACGCCATCTGGCCCGCCAGGACCCTACCGGGCCATGCCGGGCGGCCACCATGCAACCTTCCTGCCAGACCGCTCCAGCCTCCCGAATGGAGACGCTCAGCCTCCCCACGGATAACTGGTCTCGAACGCTTCCTCGAAGCTGAACAGCCCCTCGAAGTCCTCCCGGCTGTCTTCCGGCTGCTTGGTCAGCACGCCGCACTCCACCAGAGCGAATACGACCTCTCCGATATCCGCCGTGGAATGGATCCCCCAGTGCTCCAGAACCGTCCGGGCCAGCGGCCCGAATCGATCCAGCGCCAGCTTCCGAGCCGCATCGGCCAGCTCGGAACCCGAGATGTGACGCGGAGACTCGAGAGCCTCCACCCGGCGGTGAAGCGCCGCCAGCACGAAAAGGTAAGCCGACTCGGCATAGCGTGGATTCCTACGCCGGAGCTGATCCAGCACCTCGTTCACTCGAATCCCCAACATCGCGGCCGACCGGTCGCCTATCCTTGACCCTCCGTGCCCGCTGCGGTCGTCCGCGGACGCGGACCTCACATTCCGGAGTACCCCTGAGGGGCGCAAATGGCCCTGAACCGCACGCGGCTCCGACCCGAAAAGATCCCAACGTCTGAAAAGAGCGTCAAGTCCGCCTCGCCGGAGAGTCCCGTCCCGAAGCTCGCCGGGAATCGGCCGGCGAGGCCTCCGGCCGAGCGGAAACCCCACCCGGCGCCGCTTCCCCGCTCTCCGCCGGATCGCCCAGCAGGCCGGGATAGAGAGGAAACGCCCGGCAGAGATCCGCCACACCATCCCTCGCTTCCTCCATCGCCTTCGCGTTTCCGCCGCCGCTGAGTACCCGGTGCATCAGGTCGCCGATCCTGCGCATCTCATCCGGGCCCATCCCCCGCGTGGTCACCGCCGAAGTGCCGATTCGTATCCCTGAGGCCACGAACGGGGACCGCGTTTCGAACGGAATCGTGTTCTTGTTCACGGTGATCTCGGCTCGCCCCAACAGGTCCTCGGCATCCCGCCCCGTGTGGCCGGTAGAGCGGAGATCCACCAGCAGCAGGTGCGTATCGGTTCCGCCGGACACCAGGTCGTAACCGTGCTCCAGGAGCCGCTCGCCGAGAGCGCGCGCGTTCTCGACCACGCGAGCCGCATAGACCTTGAACTCCTCCCGGAGGACCTCCCCCAGACCGACGGCCTTGGCCGCGATCACATGCATCAGCGGCCCCCCCTGGATTCCCGGAAATACCGTTCTGTCGATCGCCCTCGCGTACTCTCGCCGGCACAGGATCATCCCGCCTCTTGGACCCCGGAGCGTCTTGTGGGTGGTCGTCGTCACGACATCGGCGACCGGGACGGGAGAGGGATGGAGACCGCAGGCCACCAATCCCGCGATGTGCGCCATGTCCACCAGAAGCCGTGCCCCGCAATCACGCGCGATCTCAGCGAAGCGGTCGAACGGTAGCGTCCGGGGGTAGGCGCTGGCGCCCGCCACGATCAGCGTCGGGCGTTCCGTTCGAGCCAGCGCGGCGAGAGCATCGAAGTCGACCCGCTGATCCGCCTCCCGCACCCCATACGAGAGAACCCGGTAGAGCTGTCCGCTGAAGTTCACCGGAGAGCCGTGCGTGAGGTGCCCGCCGTGGTAGAGGTCCATCCCGAGGATCGTGTCGCCTGGATCCAACAGCGCGAAATACGCGGCCATGTTGGCCTGGGCGCCGCTGTGCGGCTGGACGTTGGCGTGCTCCGCCCCGAAGATCTCGCAGGCCCGCGAGCGCGCCAGATCCTCCACCTCATCCACATGCTGGCAGCCGCCGTAGTAGCGGTGGCCCGGGTAGCCCTCGGCGTACTTGTTGGTCATCACCGAGCCCATGGCCTCGAGCACGGGGCGTGACACGAAGTTCTCGCTGGCGATCAGCTCCAGGCCGTCGCGCTGCCTTCGCGCCTCCGCCTGGAGCGCCCGGAACACGGGAGGATCGGCTTCCGTCAGAGTCAGGTGGGACCACATACCGGAGCCGGTGTCAGACCTTCGCTCGGAGCACCGCGCCAGCGCGTGGGAAGCGCGGTGCCATCGCATCCGGGGGAGTCCGCCACGCCACGGGCCTCAGAAGTGAGAGCGGTGAAGCCGCGCGATCCGGTCCACCCGCCTCTCGGCGAGTCGGTCGGCCGCCACCGCGCTGGTCACCCGCTCCGTCTCCGCCACCTCGAAGATCTGGAGCAGCGTGGTGTAGATCTCTCCCGCCTTGCGCTTGGAACGTTCCAGGCTCCAACCCACCAGCTCGGAATAGACGTTGATCAGGCCGCCCGCGTTGATCACGTAGTCCGGGGCATACAGCAGGCCGCGCTCCTGCAGCCGCTCGGCATGCTCGGCGGAGGCAAGCTGATTGTTGGCCGATCCGGCGACGATGTCCACCCTGAGGCGGGGGATCGTCTCGTCGTTTAGAATCGCGCCCAGGGCGCACGGCGCGAAGATGTGCGCGTCCGCCTCGTAGATCTCCTCGGCGCCCACCACTTCGGCTCCCAGTTCGCCGGCCGCGCGCGCGCACTTCCCTTCGTCGATGTCGGTGATGAACAGCTTGGCTCCCTCTTCGGCCAGGTAGCGGCAGAGATTGAAGCCTACGTGCCCGACACCCTGCACCGCGACCGCACGACCCTCGAGATCGGGCGTCCCGTAGCGCTTTTCCGCGCACGCCTTGATTCCCTGGTACACGCCATACGCCGTGACCGGCGACGGATCACCCGAACGGCCCTGGATGCCCACGACCCAGTCCGTCTCCATGTGGACATAGTCCATATCCTCCACGGAAGTGCCCACATCCTCGGCCGTGATGTAACGTCCGCCCAGCGCGTCCACCGCCCGGCCGTGGGCTCTCATGAGCATCTCCCGATCCGACACCTTGTTGTCCCCGATGATGACCGACTTGCCACCGCCCAGATTGAGCCCGGCCGCGGCGGCCTTATAGGTCATTCCCCGGGACAGGCGGAGCACGTCCAGCAGGGCATCCAGGTCCGACGCGTAGTTCCAGAACCGCGTGCCTCCCAGCGCCGGTCCAAGGGTGGTGTCGTGGATGGCGATGATCCCGCGGTAACCGCAGGACGGCTCGTGGGAGAACACGACGTGCTCGTGCCCGTGCTCCGCCAACAACTCGAAGAGCTCATCCGCCCGGGACGTGTCCTCGGCGACCGCGTCCATGACCCCGATTTCCGCGTGACTCACGGTGTGTCCCCTCTCTCTCGATATAGTTGCTGCGCCACGATGACGCGGTGAATCTCGTTCGCCCCTTCATAAATCTCTGTCACCTTGGCATCCCGGAACAGACGCTCAACGGGATACTCTCGCGTATAGCCGTAACCCCCAAGGACCTGCACCGCCTCACGGCAGATCCACATCGCGCTCCGGCTGGCGTACAGCTTCGCGTTGCTGGACAACCGCCTGCGGCGGCGATCGTCCGCCATGTGCGAGCGGGCGGCTCGCTCCAACAGGGCTCGGGCCGCCTCGAGGCGGGTGGACATCTCGGCCAGCTTGAACTGCATCCCCTGGAAGTCCCGGATTCGACTCCCGAACTGCCGCCGCACGTCGGCATAGTCGAGGGCGTGATCCAGGGCTGCCGAAGCGATCCCGATGGCCTGAGCGGAAATGCCCAGGCGGCCTCCTTCCAGTGCCTCGAGCGCATACCGAAATCCTCGCATCGGATCGCCCACCAGATGCTCCGGCCCCAACCGCAGATCGTCGAGCGCCACCGCCACCGTCTCGGAACCCCGGAGCCCCATCTTTCGCTCCTTCTTCCCGGGCCGCCAGCCATCCACATCCGTCGGGACCAGGAACGCTCCGATCCCCCGACTTCCCCGCCGATCCTCCGGGGTATCGGTGCGGGCGAAGGTGAGAACCAGGTCCGCCGACGCCCCGTTCGTGATCCACATCTTGGATCCGTTGAGCACCCAGCCGTCGCCATCCCGCACCGCCTGCGTCGTCAGGCTCGCCGCGTCGCTCCCGGAGTTCGCTTCGGAGAGTGCGAAGGCGCCCAGGAGCTCGCCACGGGCCATGGGCGCCAGCCAGCGCTGCTTCTGCTCCTCCGATCCGTAGCGCAGGAGGATCTGGGTGGGAAGCGAGTTGTGCACGCTCATCGACACCGCGACCGAGGGGTCCCCCCAGGCGATCTCCTCCAGGGCGTAGAGATAGGTGAGCAGATCCAGCCCGAAGCCGTCGTACTCGGGAGGGACGAGCATGCCGAGAAAGCCCAGCGACCCCATCTCGTCCACCACCGCACGATCGAAGCTCATCTCGTTCCGGTCGCGAGCCTCCGCCCCGGGACGCAGACGTTCGACCGCGAAGTCCCTGGCCAACTGCAGCACCTGCCGTTGCTCCTCGCTCAGGCACAGACCGGTGAAGTCGCGCCCGCTCATCGCCCCTCGTACTCGTAGAATCCCCGGCCGGTCTTGCGGCCCAGACGCCCGGCCGCCACGTACTTCCGCAGCAGCGGGCACGGGCGGTACTTGTCCTCGCCGAGGTCCCGGTGCAGCACCTCGCACACCGCCAGGCACGTGTCCAGACCGATCAGATCGGCGAGCGCGAGCGGACCCATAGGGTGGTTCATCCCCAACCGCATGACCGTGTCGATCGCTTCCGGCTCGGCCACACCCTCCATGAGGCAGTAGACCGCCTCGTTGATCATCGGCATGAGGATGCGGTTAGAGATGAAGCCCGGGAAGTCGTTGGCCAGGACGGGAGTCTTACCCAACCGTCTCGCGAGGGCGAGGATGGAGCTCACGGTGGTGTCATCGGTCTCCAACCCTCGAATGACCTCCACCAACTCCATGACCGGCACCGGGTTCATGAAATGCATGCCGACCACCCGCTCCGGCCCCGTGGCGTGCGCGGCGATCTCGGTGATGGAGATCGAGCTCGTGTTGGAGGCCAGCACCGCAGTCTCCTCCACCACCTCGCCCAGGCGCTTGAACAGCTCGAACTTGAGTTCCGGCCGCTCCGTGGCCGCTTCGACGACGATCTCCGAACCGGCGACGGCCTGCAGTTCCGTTGACACCTCGATCCGCTCCAGCGCCGCCGCGGCCTCTTCCTCACTCACCAGGCTCGCCTTGGCCTGTCGAGCCAGGTTCTTCCGGATGGTCTCCAGGGCCCGCTCCAGAGCGGCCGCATCGACATCCACCAGGACGACCTCCACGCCGGCCAGCGCGAACACGTGCGCGATGCCGTTGCCCATCGTTCCGGCTCCCACCACACCGGCCCGCTCGATCTCGCTCCCCTTCACCTCGTCCTCACTCCTGTCTCGCACGTTCCGTCAGGTAACCGTCCACGACGTCTCCAGGCCGGATCAGCGGCTCTCGGCGGAACGCCGGCGATCGGGCAGAGGGCCCAGTTCCACGACCCGCTCATCACGGCTCAGCAGAGGCGTCCTCGCGAGCCACCACCATCCGGCCAAGGAGATCAGCGTGACGGCCAGGCCTCCCTCCGGCCCGAAATCGCCACCGGTCCACAACGCGGGCCCGTGGAGCTGAATCGCGCGCCCCGGCGGACTCACATCCAGTCCGCTGACCGGAAACGCGGCGGCCACGCCCATAACCCAGTTCCATCCGAAGTGGATCCCGCTGACCACCCACAGACTGTAGGTCCTCCAGTACGCCGTGCCGAGCAGCACTCCTGCCAAGGTCACGTTGATCAGCGGCAATGGACCGACGTGTGGGTTCGCCCCATGCAACACCCCGAAAAGTCCCGCCGTGAGCGCGATCGCAGGGGGCCCTCCCATGCTCTCCGCCAGCACCTGGAGCGGATAGCCTCTGAACAACAGCTCTTCGGCCACAGCCCCGGCCGCCAGAGCGCCGGAAACACCCAGCGGCGTCATCGCCGGGGGTCCGCTCCCCGCCGCGTCGGGCACCCAGCTCACCCAACCCGCCGCGGCCAGGGCGACCACGGCCGAGCCGATGATGAGTGCACCGAACGCGAATCCGAATCCGAAACCCATCCCGGAGCGGGCCCCCCACGGCAATCCGAGGGCCGCGAGCGATGAGCCTTCGAGCCGGCGCATCACGAACCAACTGGCTCCCAACGCGGCCAGCAGGAATCCCGCGATTCGGATCCCGAGCGCCCCGCTCGGGAAGCGGTCGTCCAGGCCCAGCCACCTCGTCCACCCTTGAAGCACGAAAGACAGGAACAGGAAGAGCACGACGAAGATCGCCACTCTCCACACGGCACGAACCTCGCCGCTTCGACCGCGGAACCAACTCGGGCGCGATCGCTCCCGGCCCGTCCGGACCGGGCCCGACCCACCTTCCTGGGCGAGGTGGCTCAGCGGCCGGAGAGAGCGCGCCGGACCGGCGAGCGCAGGCGCCAGCTCAACAGGACAACGAGCGCGAGCTTCAAAACATCGCCCGGAAGAAACGGCAGAGCCCCCAGCCGGAACGCCGCCTCCATGCCCAGCGTGACGCTCAGCCATCCCACGCCGCCCGCATAGATGACGGCCAGGCCCAGAACAGCTCCCGCCGCGCTCCACCTCCAGCTTCCCCGTCCCGCCACAGCGCCCGCCAGGGCGGCGGCCACCGGAAAGGCCAGCAGATACCCTCCCGTCGGACCCAACAGATACGCCGGCCCTCCTCCCGCCGCGAAAGCCGGTAACCCGGCCACTCCCGCCATGACGTACATGACCTGGCTGGCGGCGCCGAGGCGCGGTCCCAGAAGGATTCCGGCCAGCAGCACGGCGGCGACCTGGAACGTGAACGGCACCGCTGTCCCGGCCAGCGGAATCGCCGTGTGGGCGGCCACGGCCGTCAGGACCGCGAAACCCGCCGCAGCGACCGTGCCGGTCGCGAAGCGGCCGCCGACCCGGGATCCGCTCCACCCGATATGCATCCGTCTCAGCGACTCCGTATTCATGCTCTCTCCACGCTCATGGCCACAGCGTTTCCGCCACCGAGACAGAGGGTCGCCAACCCCTTGCTCACATCCCGATCCCGCATCGCGTACACCAGGGTCGTCAGAATTCTCGCCCCGGAGGCGCCCAGAGGATGTCCCAGCGCGATGGCTCCACCCCGTACGTTCACCCGATCCCAATCCACGTCCAGCTCTCTGCCGTCCGCCAGCGCCTGGACCGCGAAGGCCTCGTTCATCTCCACGAGCCCGTAGTCGTCGATCGTGGTCCCCTCCTTCCGGAGCAGCTTGCGCACCGCCACGACCGGCGCGAAGAACAGGTCTTTCGGTGCCGTCGCGCCGACCGAATATGCGGAGATCCGCGCCAGGATGTCCAGGCCGTGGGCTTCCGCGTAGGCCTGCGAGGTCACGACGAGGGCCGCCGCGCCATCGTTGAGGCCGGGGGCGTTGCCCGCCGTGACCGTGGGCTCGGGGACTTCGGGCGGCGCATCGGCGGCGAACGCGGGCCGAAGCCGACTCAGGGCCTCCAGAGAGGTGTCCCGCCGGGGCGGCTCGTCCACGCTCACCCGGCTCGCCTTTCGTCCGTTCTGCACTTCCACCTCCACCAGCTCCGCCGCGAACTCCCCGGAGTCGATCGCCCGGATCGCCTTCATGTGGCTCTCCAGGGCGAAACGGTCCTGCTCCTCGCGGCTCACGCCGGCCACCATGGCCGTGTACTCGGCGTGTCCGCCCATATGGCACTGGCCGAACGAACACCACAGTCCGTCGCTGATCAGGCCATCCACCAGGACCTGATCTCCATACTTCACCCCCTTCCGGTGTCCGCGCAGCAGGTAGGGCGCGTTGGACATGGATTCCATGCCCCCCGCCACCACCACCGACGCGTCGCCGGCGCGTATCGACTGGGCGGCCAGCATGACCGCCTTCAGCCCCGAACCGCACACCTTGTTGATGGTCACGGCCGGGACGGTATCGGGAATGTTCCCCAGAATCGCGGCTTGCCGCGCTGGAGCCTGCCCGGTACCCGCCTGCACCACGTGGCCCATGATCACGTCCTCGATGTCCTCCGCGGCGATGCCGGCCCGATCCACGGCTGCCGCGATAGCCTTCCCGCCCAGCCGAGGTGCCGTCAGGCTGGACAGAGCTCCCAGAAAGCGCCCCGTAGGGAGGCGCGCCGCGGCCACTATGACCGCCGTTCGATCCTCGTCGTTCATGATAGACTCAACTCCCCCCTCTCATCTTCACATCCTCATCCTCACGCACATCCTCCAGCTCACAGCCGCGACCGCCGGGTCCGGGAGATGCCCTGGCCACTGCAACGCGCGGATCGTGCTCGAACACCAGCTGCCACCGTTCCCGTCCGGCGCGAGTCAGCAGCTCCAGCTTCGTTTCCAGGCTTCGCAGAGGCTCCAGATCGTACGCCATGATCCACGAGGGACGCACGTGCGCGCTCGTGGGCACCAGGTCGGCCAGATAGCAGACCGTCTCCCCGCCCAGGTCGACGACGACCGACTGATGATCGACCGTGTGGCCGGGAGTGTGGACCAGCCTGACCCCGCGCGCGATCTCGCGGTCCTCCGTCACCAGGTCGAGCCGATCCTCCCTCATCAGCGGATCGAAGCTGTCCAGATGGTAGCCCGCCCTGATCCTCGCGTTGTCCAGGTGTGCGACCTCCCACTCGCCGCGGCGAACGATGTAGCGGGCATTCGGGAACGCCGCTCGCACCTCCCCGTCCGGATCGCGGAACGTGTTGCCTCCCGCATGATCGAAATGAAGATGCGTGTTCACCACCAGGTCGACGTCTTCCGGCTCGATCCCCACCCGGCGCAACGAGTCCTCGAGCCGTGTGGGATTCCCTCCGTTCTCGACGCCGTGAAGCGCCATGAACTTAGCACTCTCGCGGTTGCCCAGCCCGTCATCGACCAGCACCCGGACGCCCTCCACCTCGATCAGCAAACAACGCATGGCGATCGGAATACGGTTGCGGCCGTCCGCCGGTATGCAACGCTCCCACAAAGGCTTCGGCACGACTCCGAACATCGCTCCGCCATCCAGCCAGATCCGGCCCGCGTCCAGCGTGTACACCCGGATCCCGGATCCCTCCGCGATCAACATCCGCTTCAGCCTCCTCCGGGGCGCCGGCCGATCAGCCAGCCCTGCAGTTGTCCCCAGCGCGCGACGCCGCGACGCTCCGCCTCCTCCAGCAACCGCACCAGAACCAGCGCCGTGGCCAGCGCGTCGCCGCCTGCCCGGTGCCGTCCCGCGATCTCGATCCCCAGATGCTCGGCCAGAGAGTCCAGTCCCCTTCGCCGGAGTCCGGGGAGCGCTCTGCGGGCGAGCGCGATCGTGCACAGCCGCGGTCCGCTCGCCAGCAGACTTCGCGCCCGGCGCATTTCCGCCGCCACGAATCCCCAGTCATAGGAGGCGTTATGGGCCACGAAGATCTTTCCCTCGAGTCGTCCCCTCACCTGCTCGCTGATCTCCTCAAAACGCGGCGCGTCGGCGACCATGCCGGTATCGATTCCGGTGAGCCGGGAGATCCAGGGGGGGATTTCCACTCCGGGATTGACGAGAGAGGAGAACTCTTCCACGATCTCCCCGCCCCGCATTCCGACGATGCCGATCTCGACCACGCGCCCACCCCGAGCGGGGGCCACTCCCGTAGTCTCCACGTCCACCACCGCGAACAGAAGCTCATCCAACCGGCGGCGATCCAGGCTCCCCTTCTCTCTCAATCGCCACACCGCGCCCGGGCCGACGGTCGCGCGGGGCTCCTGTCCCAGGAGCGCCTCCATCAATCGCCCGGCCAACTGCGGAGACGCGTTGCGCAAGCCGAGCACCTGCCGCACCAGCCGCGAGGCGGGCTGCGGGCCCTCGCGGAGCCGTTCGAGCGCCGCTCCCGCCAGACCGGAATCGGAGCGGAACCGCACACCGGGAGGTGCGGCTGTCGTGTCGGCCGAGCCGGCCGAAGTGGGCCGGGGAGCTCGAATCATGCCAGGTCGTCTCGCTGGAGCGGAAGGGTCATGCAGCGGGGACCGCCCCCGCCTCGGACCAGCTCCGAACCCTGCACGGTAATCACGAAGCGCTCGTCCGGCCCAACGGATTCGCTTCCGTTGAGAAAATCGTCGGCTGCCACGATCCGCATTCCGGCCTCCTGCTCCAGCTCCCGCAGGGTGTAGTCGTTGCGGTCATACGCCACGAGCTGGCCCGGGCCCACCGCGAACATGTTGCATCCGCTGCCCCACTGCTCCCGCTCCTGGGCGGTCCGGCTGCAGCCCCCGCAGCGCACGGAGTCCAGCCGCATCCCGAGGTCCGCCAGCGCCGTAAACAGGTCGGAGGTCTCCCGCACCTCGTGCCGGGATTCCGACACGTGAACGACCGGCAGTCGGGTGGGCCCCTCGAAGTGGGGCGGATACACGCAGCACAGACCCCGGTCGATCATCGTGAATACCATGTCCAGGTGAATCGAGCTGCGCTGCCTCGGCAGCAGAACCACCACCACATCCCGGACCCCCGTCCGGTCGAACAGTTGCCGGGCCAGCGTGTCGATGCCGGCCGCACTGGTCCGTTCGGACCGCCCCAGCAGAAGCAGGTCGGGACGCAGGATGTGGATGTCCCCGCCTTCGATGCTCGTGTTGAGCCGGCGTTCCCGCGTCCCATCGTACAGCAGTCCCCGATTGGTCAGCCCGCGGTGGAAGCCGAACAGCGTACGCATGATCAGCTCCTCGGTCCACCTCACCTCATGCCGCATCGCGGAGATGAGCAGCTGCTCGCCGATCACCACCGCGGCGTCGCGGGTGAAGAACAGGTTGGGCAGAGGCGGCAGGAGATAGCCGGCCTCGTTCACCAGCACCGCGAGCGACTCCTTACCGGACCGGGAGATCTCGGCCTGCTCACCCTCGATGAACAACCGGCACAATTCGCCGGCCTCCGCCCCCTCCGACCATTTGCGCAGCGCATCGCCCGCGTGCTCCAGCAGGTAAGCGCGCGCCTCCTCGCTGGCCAGGGTCTCCCGCAGCAGCTGCGCGACCTCGTACACCTCCGCAAAGCGCTCCAGGACCGTACGGAATCGACGATGCTCCGATACCGATTCCTCCAGATCCAGGAGGTCATCGAACAGGTAATTGTCCTGATTCTCCGGAGTCACGACGGAGAGCTCGGGTCCGGGCTCGTGGCACATCACCGAACGAAGTCGGCCGATCTCGCTGGTGATCCGAACGCGGCCTTCCATCAACCCGCCAGCCCGTTGCGGGCGTCGGCCGTCAGGAGATAGCTCAAACCCTCCAGCTCGAGCGCCACGTCCATGGTCCGAACAGGGACGTTTCCCGCAATCTCCAGCTTGACCGGCGCGAAGTTCAGAAGCGCCCCGACGCCGGCCCGGGCCAGCTTCCGCGCGACCTCCTGGGCGGCCTCCGGTGGAGTGGCCACGATACCGATCTCCACGCCTTCACGTTTCACCACGGCCGCCAGCTCGGACATGGACGAGATCCTGACCCCGAATACGGCTCGCCCCACTTTGGAGGGCTCCGAATCGAACGCGGCCACGATGTCGAAGCCTCTCCGGCGAAGGTCGCTGTAGCCCAGCAGCGCGCTGCCGATCTTTCCCACACCGACCAGCCCGACCCGCCAGCGACGTTCCACTCCCAGGATGTCCTGCAGCGTGGCGATGAGCTCGGTGACCTCGTATCCGCGCCCGCGCTTGCCGAACGATCCGAACAAGCTGAGGTCCTTGCGGACCTGGGCGGACGTCGCTCCGCTTCGCTCGGCCAGTTGCAGGCTCGAAACCAACTCCACCCCCTGGGCGTCCAGCTCCTGCAGACGGCGCAGATACAGGGAAAGCCGCCTCACGGCCGAATCGGAAATCTTCGATGGTCTCATGGATTGGCTTGTGAAAGCATTCACAAGCCAAGATAGCGGGGAGGCGGGACCAACTCAACTCGCTTCATCTCCCGCCCTGGGACACGAGGGGACGTCCCCGGCCGGCGGCAGTCGCGCCGCCAGTTCCACGTACTGGCGGGGAGTGAGGTCCTGGGGCCGCATCCGAGGGTCCAAATCCAGTTCCTCGCACAGAGCATCGATTCGGGCGGCGCTCAGGCGATATTCGGGCGCCGTGCGCAGGATTTTCTGCAACTGCTTCCTCCTCCGCCCGAACGCCACCCGCGTCAGCCGACGCAATCTCGCGCTGGAAAGCTCGGCCGCTCGAGCCGGTGCGGGGTCGATCCGCAGCACAGCCGAATCCACCTTCGGGACAGGCCGGAAGCAACCGCGCCCGATGGTCATGACCACAGCGGGATCCGCCCTCACCTGGACGCCGACCGACAGCGCTCCGTACGAGCTCGTGCCCGGCCGGGCGACGAGCCGCTGCGCCACCTCCCGCTGAACCGTCACCAGAATTCGTTCGGGCGCGGGACGTAGACTCAGCAGCGCGAACAGTAGCGGCGAAGTCACGTTGTAGGGCAGATTCGACAGCACCCGGTAGGGGCTCAGATCCCGCACGTACCGATCCAGATCAAGCTTCAGGGCATCTGCGGCGACCACCCGGACTTCGGGGCATCCCTTCCAGCGTTCGGCCAGCGCCTCCGCCAACCGCTCATCCTTCTCGACCACGCAGAGGTGGCGAACGGTTCCGACGAGGTGGGCGCTGAGCTCGCCGTGCCCGGGACCGATCTCGAGCACGGAATCCCCCGGCTTCGCCTCCAGCGCATCCACCACTTTCTTCTGAACATTGCGGTCGACCAGGAAGCATTGCGAGAGGGATCGCTTCGCCCGAGGGACCCTCGGGCCGGGCCACGCCATCAGCGCTCGAGCTCCCGGCGCGCGCGCCCCGCCGCCATCAGGCTCGTGATGCAGGTCACGTGCACGATGTCTTCCACGCTGGCTCCCCGCGAGAGGTCGTTCAGCGGCCTGGCGAATCCCTGGAGAATCGGTCCGAGCGCCACGGCCCCGGCCAGCCGCTGCACCAGCTTGTATGCGATGTTGGCGGCATCCAGGCCCGGGAAGACCAGCACGTTGGCCGCCCCCGCCACCTCCGAGCCGGGAGCCTTGCGTCGCGCCACGTCCGGAACCAGCGCCGCGTCGGCCTGAAGCTCCCCGTCCGCGGCGACCTCGGGACACCGGAGGCGAAACGCGCGCACGGCCTCCCGCACCTTTTCGACGCTCTCCCCCCCGGCGGATCCCAGCGTCGAATAGGACAGAAAAGCGACTCTCGGCTCATCGCCCACTACCCTGCGCCTCGCGCGACACGCCGCCTCCGCGCTCTCGGCCAGCTGGTCGGCGGTGGGGCACGGGACGACCCCCGGATCCGTGAAGCTGAGGACTTCGGTCCCGGCGAGGCTCGGGCGGGCGAGCACCATGTAGAAGCAACTGGACACCGTGGTCGTTCCGGGAGCCAGCCCCAGGTGACGAAGACCGGCCCGAATCACCTCGGCGGTGGGCAAGACCGCCCCGGCAACCACCCCGTCCAGCTCGCCACGTGCCAGTCTGGAGACGGCCAGCTCCAGCGCCTCGTCCGGCCCGTGGCCGCGAGGGGCCCGCACGGCCGTCGCCGTTCCGATCCGTTCCGCCTCCAGGCGCGCCATCGCGGCTGCCGTGCGCTCGTCGTCCGCCTCCGGGAAACCGATGTTCGCATCCCGCCGCCGGGCGCGGCGTCGGAGCTCGGCCATGAATCGGGGAACATCCGGGTTAGCCAGGGCTCACCCTCCGGATGGGTCGCTCGCCGCTTTTTCCTGCGCGATCTTCCCGAGCAGACTCTCGAGCACTTCTGGCGGCACGAAGGCACTGACATCTCCCCCCAGCCGGCCCACTTCCCGCACCAGCGACGAGCTGAGGAACGTGTGCCGGCTAGATGGCGTCATGAAGATCACCTCCACCTCCGGCCACAGGGAGCGGTTCATCAGGGCCATCTGGAACTCGTACTCGAAATCGCTCACCGCGCGCAGGCCCCGGATGATGAGGCGAGCCCCCCGGGCCCGCGCGAAGTCCACGAGCAGGCCGGAGAATTCGACCACCTCCACGCGTTCGTCCCCCGCGTAGACTCTCCGGATCAGATCCACCCGCTCCTCTACCGAGAACAGAGCCGGCTTGGATTCCGTGGAGGTCCGCGCCACCGCGATGACCAGCCGGCGGAACAGCCTGAGGCTCCGGCGAACGATGTCATCATGGCCCAGGGTCAGGGGATCGAACGACCCAGGGTAGACCGCGATCTTCTCCATTCAGAACGACCTCCCGGATGAGTTCACCAGCTCGGCGAGCCGCTCAGCCCCGCTCCAGAAACGAAAGCCGCGTATCCCCGTACGCCCGTTCCCAGCGCACCGCTTCAGTCACGTCCAGCGCCCCGGGCCCGTGCTCCAGGCACAGCCAACCGGCAAATGGCTCCCGCACGAACCTTCTGGCCAGACGCCTCGCGGCATCCGATCCGTACGGCGGATCGGCGAAGGCCAGATCGAACTCCACCGCCCTCGCCGCGCACTCCGTGAGATAGGCGAACGCCTCCCGCGCGACGACTCGCGCCCGATCACCGATCTCCAGGTGCGCGAGGTTGTCGCGCAACACGGACAGCGCGCCTCGCCGTGTCTCGACAAAATGCACGCAGCGCGCGCCCCGGGACAGCGCTTCTATGCCCAGCGCGCCCGATCCGGCGAACAGATCCAGCACCCGAGCGTCGAGCACACGGTCCCCGAGAGCGCTGAACCAAGCTTCCCGGACCCTGGCTGCCGTGGGTCGGGTGCCGCGGCCGGGCGGGGCCTGGATGAAGCGGCCTCCGAATTCGCCGGCCACGATGCGCAGCTTCACCCTCCTCTCACCCTCCCGCCCCCGCGCATCCGGGCCCCCGTCTCATGTGTTCGCGGGGCGGAAGTCGAGCAAGCGGGCCTGTTGCCGGGTCCGGCCGCGCCACATCTCGCGACCGATCTCGAACACGGCGTCCCACCGGCGACCCTCGCCCAGCTCGGCCTCACGGTCGCCCAGGCCGAACCCGATCGCATCCAGGCGCTCTCCCAGCCGGTCCGCCAGAACGCAACGGAGATGAGCTCGATCCGCCCCGACCCGCGCGGGGGTGCGGATCTCGATGGCTTCGAGCTTGAGGCGCGGCTCCGGGTTCTCCGCTCCATACGGACGGAAATGATCGAGCTGCCGGCAGAACTCCGGCGTGAGCGCCGCGAGCGACACCGTCTGGTCGATCGCGAGTTCGGGAGCGAGGCCTTCCGGCGGAAGCGCCGCCTCCGCGTAGCGGTGGAATCGAGACACGAACTCCTCCAGTCGGGAGCGGCGGATATCCAGGCCCGCCGCCATCCGATGGCCGCCCCAGCGCTCGAGAGTGGACGCGCAGCCCTGGAGCGCCTCGAACAGATTGAAGCCTTCCACCGAGCGTCCGGACCCACGGCCCATGTCGCCGTCGAACGAGACGAGGATGGTGGGCCGGTGCAGACGCTCCGCGATCCTGGAGGCGGTAATGCCCAGCACTCCCGGATGCCACCCGTCTCCCCACAGGACCACGACCCGGTCCCTGTCCGGCTCGTAGGTCTCGGCCAGCCTCGCCTCCGCATCGGCGAGCACCCGTTGATCGGCGGACCGCCTCTCGCTGTTCTGCAGGCTCAGCTGGCGGGCCATGTGTCTGGCCGCGGCAGGCTGGTCCTCGAGCAACAGCTTCAGCCCGTCGCTGGCCGCCCCGATCCGGCCGGCCGAGTTGAGCCGGGGACCCAGACGGTAGCCGATGTGCGCGGCCGTCAGCCGCTCCGCCTGGCCCAGCTTGGCCTCGTCCAGCAGCGCCCGCAGGCCGGCCTTTCGAGTCCGCTCCAGAACCTTAAGGCCCGCGCGAACGAGGACGCGATTCTCGCCCACCAGGGGGGCGCGATCGGCCACCGTTCCGATCGCCACCAGATCCAGGTGCTGGTTCCACCGCTCCGCCCCGAAGCCCGCCCTCCGGAACAGGGCCGACACCAGCTTGAACGCGACACCCACTCCCGCCAGCCCTTCGAACGGGTACGCGCTGTCTTCCCGGCTCGGGTCGACGACCGCCACGGCGTCGGGAAGCACCGGCCCCGGGCGGTGATGGTCGGTGACCACGACATCCAGCCCGGCTTCGCGTGCCTCCTCGACCGCCTCCACGGCTGCGACTCCACAGTCCGAGGTGATGATCAGGCCGGCGCCCACCTCGCGAGCCCGGCGGATCCCGCCGGGCCCCAGGTCGTACCCATCCCGGACCCGGTGTGGAACGAAGGTGTGGACTCGGGCGCCAAGCTCACCGAGCGCCCGGCCCAACAGCGCCGCCGAGGTCATGCCGTCCGCGTCGTAATCGCCATGCACCAGGATCCCTTCGGCCGTACGGATCGCCCGCTCGATCCGCTGGAGGGCGTGCTCGAAGTCGGGGAGCGACTCCGGGGGATGGAGATCCGTCGGAACGGGGCGGAGAAACCGGCGGGCGCGGTCCACGTCGGTGTATCCACGCCGGATGAGGATCGCGCACAACTCGGACGGCAGACCGAGAGCTTCCTCCAGCAAGGCCGTATCCCCGCCCGAGACGGGCGGAGGCTCCACCCATCGGTAGCCGGGGCGTCCCTCGCTCATCCGCGGGTGCGCGCTCCGGCGCCCGCAGCCACCCCGTCAGTCCTCGGGAGAATAGAGGATGACGCCACAGCCCTCGCACACGCTGAGCTGTCGGCCCGACCTGACGTCGGCCTGCTGCTGGAGCGGGATGGAGGTGAAGCAGTACCCGCATACTCCATCGGGGGTGAGCGGTACGAGAGCGCGATCGGAGCGGCCGCTGCGGACCGTCTCGTACAGCTGCAACAGCCGCTGATCGACGCGCGTCTGGCGGCTCTTCTTCCGATCGCGCCGCACGGAGATCTCTTCGGACAGCGCCGTAAGCTTGGTCTCGATCTCGCGTCTGCGCCTCTCGTGCTCCGATCGAATCGCGGACAGCCCGCTCTGCAGCTCCTCGAGCGCCGATCGCGCTTCCTCGACTTCCTGCATCGCCCGCAGGGCGTCCTCTTCGGCCGCCCGCAGGTTGCGGCGAGCCAGATCGGCCTCCGTCCGAACCGCCAGATGCTGCTTCATGTTCTGGATTTCCATGCCGCGGGCCTCCAGACGCTTCAGAGTCGCCCGGCCCGCTTGGGTGGACCGCTGAAGCCTTCGCAGCTCCTCCTCCGCCGAGTCCAGCTCGGCCTGTTTCCCCTCGACCTTCGAGGCCAATTCCTCGATCTGGAGTTCTCTCGATGCGGTCTCGGCCGAAAGCTGCTCCAGCTCCCTCCGGCGCTCGTCGATTTCCCTATCGATCTCCTGTAGCGTCAACAGGGCCTCGACTGCGGCAGTTGATTCCATACTCTCTCTTCACCTCCGTCCGTGGGTACCTCGGTGGCCGCTCCCCGACCCGCTCGAGGACGACCCGATCTCCGCCTCCTCTCCCATCCTGGAAGAGAGGAAGCTCAGCCGGATGCCGGCCGCCCGCAGGCGACCCGCAATCTCCTGCTTCTCCAACAGCAAGGCTCGTGCGTGAGCCTCGGCGGCCATCTCCAGCTCGCGGTCAATCTCCCGCAACCGTTCCAGCTCCTGCCGGTGGAGGAGTCGCCGCAGCGAGTTCTCCAGGATCTCCCCCGGGTCGGTCAGCTCCGTCTCATCCTTCAGCAAAGTCTCCAGGATCTCTATCGCCTCGGAACTCAGTCCCGCCGACCACGCCTCGACCCTTTCCTCCGGCTCATCGGAGCCGCCTTGCGGCGGAGGCCTCGCGGCCGCCAGCGCCCCGTAGATGGAACGATACGCGGGATGCCGAAACTGACCGGCCTTCAGCCCGCATCGCACCACGTGCCCGACCAGCGACGGATCCCGTACCAGGAGCAGCAGGAGCTGGCGTTCCACCGATTCCTCGCCCCGGGCTTCCAGGCTGTGCGCCTCCCACGGGCTCGAGCCGCGAGCCGGCGGCGCGCCCGGCGCTCTCCGAATGCCTCCCGGGGCGGCGGCTCGGGCCACCTCGCTCACCAGCGTCTCCCGCCGAACTCCGGTTCGCTCCACCACCCGAACCAGGTAGATGTCACGGAGCGCCGGATCACGCACCGCGCGCAGGGTGCTCAGCAGACCGTCGATCGCTCTCCGGCGTCCTTCGATTCGCTCCAGATAGCCCTCGCGCTCCAGGATCTGCAGTTTGCGCTCCAGCACATCCACGGCCTCGCCCAGGTAGCGCCGCATCGCGCCGGCACCGTGGGCGCGGACGATGGAGTCGGGGTCCTCTCCTGCGGGAAGCGTCACGACGAGCGGATGGATTCCGGCGGCGAGCAGGACGTCCGCCGTGCGGAACGTGGCCCGCAATCCCGCGTCGTCGCTGTCGTAGAGCAGATACGCGCGCTTGGTGTAGCGGCCCAGGGCCTCGGCCTGGGCCGGCGTGAACGCGGTGCCCAGGCCGGCCACCGCCATTTCCAGCCCATGGCGGTGCAGCATCACCACGTCCGTGTAGCCCTCCACTATGGCGACGAAGCCCTCGCGCCGTATGGCATGCCGAGCCCAGTTCAAGCCGTACAGCACCCGTCCCTTGTGGAATACGGGAGAATCCGGCGAGTTGATGTACTTCGGTGCCTCCTCGGCGCCCGCTCCGAGCCAGCGGCCACCGAACCCGATGGGCCGATCGCGAAGATCCCGAATTGAGAACATCAGACGATTCCGAAACCGGTCGTACGGCTCGTCGGTCCGCTCGCTGGTGGCCAGAAGACCGAGCTCCAGCAGGCTTCGCTCCTCGATCCCCCGAGTCCGGGCCGCTCCCTTCAGGGCACGCCACTCATCCGGGGCGTATCCAAGACCATACTCCTCTATTATTTTGGTATCTATACCCCTATTAGTGAGGTATTTTCTAGCACCGTCGCCCCGTGGTGAGGTCAACTGCTCCGCGAACCATTCCTCGGCGAACGCGAGCACCTCCCGCAGGTGGGCGTGGGGGTCCGGGCGCCGATCCTCCACCTCGGGCACGTCGACGCCCACCCGGGCCGCCACGTGGCGCACCGCGGAGGGAAAATCTAGCCCCAGCCGCTTCATGAGGAAGCCGAACACATCTCCGCCTTCACCGCACACGAAGCACTTGAAGATCCCGCGGTCTGGGTCGACCGCGAAGTTGGGGCCCTCCCCGCCATGCAGGGGACACGGCCCCCTATAGCCCTTGCCCACGCGCTTGAGCGACGTGTATTCCGCACAGATTTCGGCCAGATCCGCCCGGGCCCGGATCTCTTCCACCAGAGCGTCGCTCACCATACGGGAGCGCCCCTCACCGCGAGCCGCTCCTCACCTGACGCCGCCGCCATCTGTCCTCACACCCGAGCCCGGTCGATCCGCCGGTTCCGCTGCCTTCGAGCTCCCCCGCTTCCACTCGATCACTGTCACGCCACTGCCGCCCTCGCCGAACTCCCCCAGCCGAAAGCTTCGGGTCCGGTCGTCCGCGCGCAGGATCTCGCGAACCCGGCGTCGCAGAACACCGGTTCCCTTTCCGTGAATCACACGAAGGAACGGAAGATCCGCCTGGACCGCGGCATCGATCGCCCGAATCAGCACCGGTTCCATCTCCTCCCCCCGCAGGCCCCGAACATCCACCTCCGAGCTCGGCTCGAACGCCGGGCGGCGCCCCACTGGCGCCGCCGCCGTGTCCCGCGGCCGCGCCGACTTCCCCTCTTCCCGGGGTCCGTCGGATTCGGAGACCGGAGCCCGGGCCGCGCTCAGCTCCGTGATGGGTACGGTGAGGCGAATGCCATCGGCGGTCACCACGGCGCTACCGCCCCGGATCTCGAGGACCCGACCCGTGCGGGCCAGGGTCTGAACCCACACGATGTCGCCTTCCCGGGGCAGGTCCTCGGGACTCACGCTCGCCCGTTCCTCCCGGGGATCAGGCGTGAGCGCGCGGCCTCGGCGCACCGCAGCCTCCACCGCCGCCCGGGCGGCCCGGGCCGCTCGGCGGCGGGCGGGCTCTCCGCCGCCCGCCGCCGCGTAGCGATTCTCCAGGTCCCGGATCACCGCTTCCACCCGGTCGCGCGCTTCCAGGAGGTAGCGCTCCTCCCGCCGCCGGGCGGAACGCTCGAGCCGAATCTCCCGAGCCGCCAGATCCTCCGCTCGCCGCTCGACCTCCGCGAGACGCTCCTCCAGCTCGACCGCGCGCCGCTCCAGGCGGGTCGCCTCTCGTCGGACCCCGGCCGTGAGCTTCGCCAACTCCGCCTCGCGCCGCTCAAGCTCCGCCAGCATACCCTCCAGGGCGCGCTCCTTCGGCGACAGCCGCGCGCGCGCTTCCGCCAGCAGCGCGTCGGGGAAGCCGAGCCGGCCCGCGATCTCGAGCGCGTAACTTCGACCGGGCCGGTCGCGGACCAGACGAAACGTCGGCCGCAGGCGCTCCGCATCGAATTGTAGCGAGGCGTTGACGGTTCGGCCGTCCTCCGCGGCCAGTGCCTTGAGCGCGCCGAGGTGCGTCGTGGCGACGGCGAGGCGAACCTGCCCGGCCAGGCGCAGCAAGGCGGCGGCCGCCAGGGCCGCCCCCTCGGACGGATCGGTGTTGCTCCCGATCTCGTCGACGAGAACGAGCGCGCTTCCCGTGGCGTGTTCGAGGATGGCGCCCAGGTTGCGTATGTGTGCGCTGAACGTCGACAAAGATGCGTCGATCGATTGCTCATCCCCGATGACGGCGAACAGGGAGGTGAACATGGGCCAGCGAGTGCCCTCCTCCACCGGAGGGACGATTCCGCTCTGTCCCATGGCGCAGAGCAAACCCACCGCTTTGAGGAGGACCGTCTTCCCGCCCGCGTTGGGTCCGCTGACCAGGAGGATTCGCTCCTCCGGCCGGAGAGCGAGCTGGAACGGAACCGCCGTGTCTCCCGACTCGAGCAAGAGAGGGTGCCGCCCTCCCACGATCCGAATCTCCCCGTCCGCATCGGGTGGCACGACCTCCGGCCGCTCGCACCCGTGCTCCATGGCGTAAACCGCCCGGGCGTACAGCGAATCGAGCTCCGAGAGGGCTGCAAGGGTGCTCTCGAGCTCATCCACCCGCGGCCGAAGCTCTTCGGTGAGCCGCCGGAGAATCCGGCGCGCCTCGCCGTCTTCGGCCATCTCGAGCTCCCGGATCTGGTTCATCGGCTCGATGGCGACCGGTGGCTCCACGAACAGGGTATGGTGACTCGCGGACTCGTCATGCACGATGCCGCGCAGGGCCGAGCGCCCTTCCCGCCGAATCGGAATGCAGTACCGGCCGTTTCGGAGGGTGATCGATGCGTCGCGGACGCGGATCCGAGCGGGGAGCTCCCGTACCACGCTCTCCAGACTCTCCACCAACCGTCTGCGGCGCGCCCGCAGAGCCCTCCGGATTCGGCGGAGCTCCGGCGAGGCGGCATCGGTCAACTCACCCGACGGGTCGAACGTGCGGCCCAGCCGTTGGACCATCTCGGGGAGCGCCAGCAGTCGCCCGGCGAGGACCGACAGGCGGGCCGCCCCCTCGTCTTCCCCCGGAAGGCGGCGCTTCGCCTCCGCGGAGGCGGCCAGCAGCATGCCGGCATCGATCAACGCTTCGCGCCCGAGCACGGACCCCTCCACCCGAAGCTCGCGCACTGCCGGCATTAGATCGGGAATGCGACCGGGCGGCCAGCGGCCGCCCGCCCGCACATAACCCACCATCTGTTCGACGGCGTCCAGCGCCTCCGCCACGGCGGGGGCGGCGGCGAGCGGTCGCAATGCCCGGACGGCCGCCCGCCCCGGACCGCTCGTCGCCCGCGCCGCGATTCGCCTCAGAACTCGAGGAAACTCGAGAACTTCTAGCGCGTGCGTGTCTCGTGCCGCCACCGTCGCTGATTCAGCCAGGAGGCCATCCCATGGGGCGTCCGCCCAGAACGTGAAGGTGTAGATGGGGGACCGTCTGGCCCCCGTCCCGGTTGACGTTGGTCACCACGCGGTAGCCCGACTCCGCGAGTCCTTGCCGGCGCGCGACCTCCCGCGCGGCCAGCAGGAGCCGGCCCGCCAGCTCGACACTGCCGCTCTCCAGTCCGTTCAGGTTCTCTATGTGCTCGGTCGAGAGGATGAGCAGGTGGACTGGCGCCTGTGGATGGATGTCTCGGACCGCCACCCAGCCGTCTCCCTCCGCCACCCGTTCGGCCGGGACCGTCCCGTTAGCTATGCCGCAGAATAAACACTCGCTCATCGGGCTTCTCCCCTCGATTCGACGGCCGACGGGCCGCCGACACCGACGCCCACACGAACGCTTCTCCCGGACACCCGTCTCTCGCGGGCCTCGAGCCGCCGGGCCAGGGTGCCCAGCGCCCGGCCGTACCGCAGCCGGAACGCCCGCGCATGTCGGACCTTCGGTTGAGTCGGTTCAAACGGCATTCCGGGCGCGAACGCGCCCGCGTTGGAAGCGTAGGGCGTAGGGCGGCTCACGAGGCGCCAGGACAGCGGAACAAGGCCGGCCCGCGGCGCGGGCGCCGCGACTCGGAGTCCGGCGCCAGCGCCCGTCGGCTACGCGGGCGGGCGCACAACTCCCTCCCGGACGCGGACGGCCGGTCGTCCCGGTGACGAGGCTGGACTGTCGCTAGAGAAGACGCTTGGATGAACAACATGCTGGTGTAACGTATCGCCATACCGTGGCCAGGCGCCAGTCAGCCCGGGCGTTGGCCCTCTCTCTAGGCCCGGTTAGTTTCGAGCATGGGAATCGCGGGCCGGAGTCGAGCCCGGGACCTCGATGACTCCCGTGCTCGCAACTATCCGAAGTCTCGAAATGGATGGAGACGCACCGAACCACGGAGAAGGATGGCGCACATGAGCCCGCCTCTACCCCCGGACCCGCGGTCGCCGGACTCCCTCGACCTCTCGCAGGCCAGCGCCGCCGACGCCGTGGACGGGGACTCCCGCCCGAGGGAGGCGGCCGGACCGCAGGCGCGGGCGCGATTGAGCGGAGCCCGGCTGACGACGGCGCGGGGCTCCCGCGTCCGGGCTCGCGTCGTCCTGGAGCGACATGGGCGGCAGTACTCCGCCGAGCGGGAGGGCGTCGGCGAGGACGTGGTGGCGCTCAGGCTGGTCGCCGAGACCACGATCGACTGCCTGGAGCAATGCATCGGACGCCCGGGGAGCTTCGAGCCGGTCGGGATCAAGAGGCTTCACGCGTTCGACTCGCTGATCATCCTGGTCTGCGTGGGTACCCTGTCCGGCCGTCCGCGCAAGCTGGTGGGGTGTGTCCCGCAGCCGGAAGATCCCGTGCGCGGCGCGGCGACCACCGTGCTCGACGCCACGAACCGCCTCGTGGAAGCCCTTCCGGCGGACGGGGGCCCAACCCGTGTGGAAGGGGGTGGCGATTCTTGACCCATCGTCGAAAGTTCCCCGGCGCGGCGACCGTGACCCGAAGGATCGTGGCAACCATCGAGAGGAGAACGTGAGCGACAACACCGGGGACCAGTCGAGCGAGGCGGACGGATCGGTCATGGCACCATCCGCCCACCCGGCACTCGACACGATGCCGATCGAGGACCTCTGCATCCACACCATCCGAACGCTGGCGATGGACGCGGTCGAACGCGCCGGCTCGGGCCACCCCGGAACGGCGATGGCGCTGGCGCCGCTCGCCTACACCCTGTGGACCCGGCATCTCCGATTCAATCCGGGCGACCCCGCGTGGTTCGATCGGGATCGCTTCGTCCTGTCGGCCGGACACGCGGCGATCCTCCAGTACGCGCTTCTGCACCTGACCGGGTACGACCTCCCACTGGAGGAGCTCGAACGTCTGCGGAAGTGGGGCAGCCGCACGCCGGGCCATCCGGAGCACGGTCTGACGCCCGGCGTGGAGACGACGACAGGGCCTCTAGGCCAGGGCATCATGACGTCGGTGGGCATGGCGATCGCGGAAGCACACCTGGCGGCGATCTTCAACACCCCCGAGCACCCGATCGTGGACCATCGGACCTATGCGATCTGCGGAGACGGGGATCTGATGGAGGGCGCATCTCACGAAGCGGCGTCGCTGGCCGGTCACCTGGGGCTCGGCAAGCTCACATGGATCTACGACGACAATCACATCACGATCGACGGGGACACGGCCCTGGCGTACTCCGATGACGTCCGCGGTCGCTTCCAGGCGTACGGATGGCACGTACAGGACGTGGGGGATCGGGCCAACGACGTGGAAACTCTGGATCGGGCGTTGCGGGCGGCGCGCGAAGTGGCCGACCGGCCTTCGCTGATCATCGTCCGCTCGCACATCGCGTTCGGCTCCCCCCACAAGCAGGACACGCCGGAGGCCCACGGCGCGCCGCTGGGCGCGGAGGAAATCCGACTGACCAAGCGCGCCTACGAGTGGCCCGAGGATTCGGCCTTTCTGGTCCCGGAGCGCGTCCGGCGCCACATGGAGGAGCCGGGACGCCGAGGCGCCGAGCGGCAGGCGAGGTGGAACGACCGCCTGGCGGCCTACCGCGTGGCCCACCCCGAGCTGGCCGCCCGCTTTCACGCCCGGCTGGCCGGAAAGCTGCCGGAGGGATGGGACAGCGAACTACCGCGCTTCGCGCCCGGGGACGGTCCGATGGCCACCCGGGCCGCCTCCGGGAAGGTGCTCAACGCGATCGCACCGCGCGTACCCTGGCTGGTGGGCGGTAGTGCGGATCTCACGGACTCCAACAAGTCCCGGATCGCCGGCTCCGGGAATCTGAATCGGGAAGATTTCTCTCAGCGCAACCTTCACTGGGGCATACGCGAGCACGTCATGTGCGCGGCGGCCTCCGGCCTGGCCCTGCACGGAGGCATCCGGCCGTTCGCCGCCACGTTCTTCGTGTTCACCGACTACGCCCGACCGGCCATCCGCCTCGCCGCTCTCATGGAGCTTCCGGTGATCTACGTGCTGACTCACGATTCGATCGGCCTCGGCGGCGACGGTCCGACCCATCAGCCGGTGGAACACCTGGCGGCTTTCCGCGCCATGCCTCACATGCGGGTGATTCGCCCCGCGGATGCCAACGAGGTGGTCGAAGCGTGGCGGGTGGCGATGGAACGTGCCGACGGCCCCAGCATGCTGATTCTTTCTCGCCAGAAGCTGCCGATCTTCGACCGCGGCCGACTGGCGGGAGCCGAAGGGGCCCGCCGGGGCGCCTACGTCCTCTCGCCGGAACACGGCGCTCGAGCCGACGTGTTGCTGATCGGGAGCGGATCCGAAGTAGAGCTGCTGCTGGAGGCCCAGCGTCGGCTGGCCGCGGAATCCCTCGACGCGAGAGTCGTGAGCATGCCGTGCTGGGAGATCTTCCGGGAGCAGAGCGAAGAGTATCGGGCCGGCGTGCTGCCTCCCGACGTCACCGCCCGGGTGGCCGTGGAGGCGGCGGCGGCGCTCGGCTGGCGGGAATGGGTGGGTGATCGCGGCGCGGTGATCGGCGTGAACCAGTTCGGGGCCAGCGCGGACTATCGGGACACCTACCGCCAGTTCGGGCTGACTCCGGAGGCCGTGGTGGAGACCGCGCGCCGGCTGACGGCGCTGTCTCCGGACGGGGCCGCCTGATGCGCGTGGCAATCGGTGCCGACCACGCCGGCTTCCACTACAAAGGGAACCTGGTGGTCCAGCTTCAGGCCGACGGCCACGTGGTGATCGATCACGGCACCGACGGCCCGGAGCCCGTCGACTACCCGGACTTCGCCGCCGCGGTGGCCGAATCGGTCCGAAGCGGCCGGGCGGAGCGTGGGATTCTCGTGTGTGGAAGCGCCGTGGGAGTCTGCATGACGGCCAACAAGTTCCCCGGCATTCGGGCCGGGATCTGCCACGATACGTACTCCGCCCACCAGGGCGTGGAGCACGATGACATGAACGTGCTGTGCCTGGGGGAACGGATCATCGGCATCGAGCTGGCCAAGGAGATCACCCGCAGATTCCTGGATGCGCGTTACTCCGGCGCAGAGCGCCACGAGCGGCGGCTGGAGAAGGTGCGCCGCCTCGAAGAGCGGTTCCTCAAGCCTCCGGGAGACGGCTCGCCAACTTGAAAGAATGCCCATGAACGCACTGCTGCAGCTTCTGGAGTACGGCCAGAGCTACTGGCTGGACAATCTCACCCGAGAGATGCTGGTCGACGGCGAGCTGGCCCGGCGCGTTGGGGAGGAGGGGCTGCGAGGCCTGACCTCCAACCCGGCCATCTTCAGCAAAGCGATCTCGAACGGCGCCGAATACGACGCCGAGATCGAACGGCTGGCCCGGGCCGGCCGCTCGGTGCCGGAGATGTATGAAGCTCTGGTAGTGGCCGACATCCGCTCCGCGTGCGACGTGCTGCGGCCTGTTCACGACGAATCGGGGGGAGCGGACGGCTTCGTGAGCCTCGAGGTGTCCCCGTACCTGGCGCACAACGGCCCCGGCACTCTGGAGGAGGCCCGGCGGCTGTTCGCCCGGGTCGAGCGTCCCAACCTGTTGATCAAGATCCCCGGCACGCCGGCGGGGG
>JBHHYZ010000028.1:0-36984 GCA_046757845.1 Gemmatimonadota bacterium | reverse complement strand
GCCCGGCAGGACTCGAACCTGCGACCTTGGGATTATGAGTCCCCTGCTCTGACCAACTGAGCTACGGGCCCCGGAGAGGGTCCATCATACGCTCCGGCCCATGCGCTGTCGACCGCCTTCGGGAGCCTCCGAACCCACCCACACCACACAGGCCCTTCGCGAGCCGTCAGATCGTTCCGAACAGGCGATCCCCCGCGTCTCCCAGGCCGGGGAGGATGTATCCATGCTGGTTGAGCTCGCGGTCCAGCACCGCCGTATACACGGGCACGTCCGGGTGGTCCTTCAGGAGCCGGGCCACGCCCTCGGGCGCCGCCACAATACACATGAGGCGGATCTCGCGAGCTCCCGATGCCTTCAGGAACCTGATAGCGGCGCTCGCGGAGCCACCCGTAGCCAGCATGGGATCGGCGACCACGAAACGACGATTGCCCGGGTTCGGCGGAATCTTGTAGTAGTAGTCCATGGGCTCCAGCGTCTCGTGCTCCCGCTGTAGGCCGATGTGTCCGACTCGCATCGTCGGGAGGAGCCGGAGCACACCTTCGACCATGCCCAGCCCCGCCCGGAGGATGGGAATCAGGGTCACCCGAGTGCCCTCCACCCGATAGCCCACGGTGTGTTCGAGCGGCGTCTCGACTTCGTACTCCTGGACGGGCAGATCCGACAGCACCTCATAGGCCATGAGCATGGCGATCTCATCCACCAACTCCTTGAAGATCTTCTTGGTGGTGCGAATGTCCCGCAGCAGAGAGACCTTGTGCTTGAGAAGCGGATGTTCCAGCACCATGAGGTTCGGGAAACCGTCCCCGGTGCTTCCCCCGCCTCCGGCACCCGGAGATCCCGTTCGGTCGGAGCCATGGACCTGGGGCGGCTCCGAGCCCGCGCCGACGCTCATTCCGTCACCTGGATTCGAGGCCGGGCGTCGCCGGGCCTCCAGCGAGCCACCACTCGACCCACCGTCGCGGCCGCGTAACCTTCCGCGCCGAGCTTGCCTACCAGCTTCCTGCCTTGGTCCGCCGGCAGAGCGACCAGAAGGCCTCCCGACGTCTGCGCGTCACACAGCAGAACGCGGAGCGATTCCGGGATCCCGTCGGCCCACTCCACCTCCGGCTCCACCGCCCACCGGTTTCGCTCGGTACCTCCCGGAATGCAACCCGACTCGATGAGAGAGAAGACCTGCGGCAACACGATCGGCGCGTTCGCCGACACCGTCACCGCGACATCCGACGCACGGCACATCTCCAGCAGGTGGCCCAGCAGCCCGAAGCCCGTCACATCGGTAACCGCGTGCACGTCGAACTCCGCGAGCGCTTCGGCCGCCCGCCGATTCAACGACCGCATCGAGGCGATGGCGGCCTCCATCGCCTCGGGCGAGGCCGCATCCCTCTTGATCCCCGTCGTGACGACGCCGGTTCCGATCGCCTTTCCCAGTACGAGGACATCATCGACTCGCGCGCCACCCTTCCGATACAGGGAAGACTCCGATCCGAGACCGATCACCACCAACCCGAACTTCGGCTCGTCGTCGTCAATGGAGTGCCCGCCCGCGATCGGGATTCCGGCTTCCTCGCATACCGAGGCGGCGCCACGCAGGATGCCCGCCACGACCTCGTCCGGCAGTTTGCCTGCCGGTACCGCCAGGATGTTGAGAGCCAGCAGTGGAGACGCACCCATGGCGTAGAGATCGCTCAACGCGTTCGCCGCCGCGATCGCGCCGAAGTCTTCGGGCCCGTCCACCAGCGGAGTGAAGAAATCCACCGATGCTATGAGCGCACGATCCCCATCCAGCCGATATACGGCCGCGTCGTCGGGCGACTCCAGACCGATCAGAAGATCGGGATGCCCGGAAGCCACCGGCACATGTCGTAATATGCGGGCCAGATCCTCTGGACCCAGCTTGCAAGCTCAGCCGGCGCCGTGGGAGTACTGGGTCAGGCGAACCCGCTCCGCGGCAGGTGTGTTCATCGCTCTCCCGGTTCTGAGGTCCGGCGAGCCCCGGTCCGTCCCCGTTCGGCCTCCGGGGCCAGCCGAGGGTGCGGGTGCAACCTACCCCGGCCTCCTTCCCATGCCAATCCGGCACACCCGGCCCGTGGCCCTGAAACCCATCCGGTTCCGGTCGGCGGTTCCGGGACGTATGTTGGGCTTGGACAGTTCATCTGGCGCGGGTTGCCCATGCTCCAGTCCTCGAACTCACAGTCCGGCCGCGGCCGTGAGCGTGCCGGCTTCGACGGCGGAGCCGCGCACGGACCGAACCGACGGCGGGAGGCCCGGCAGCGCATGGTCCGGACGCAACTCCGCAGTCGAGGCATTTCCGACGAGCGCGTCCTTGCCGCCATGCGGCAGGTACCCCGGCATCTGTTCGTCCCTCTCCAGCACCGGTCTGCCGCCTACACGGACCAGGCGCTTCCGATCGGATACGGGCAGACCATATCCCAACCCTACATCGTCGCGCTCATGACCTCCGCCTTGAGTCCGGGGCCCGGACTGCGGGCGCTGGAAGTCGGCGGCGGCTCCGGGTATCAGGCAGCCGTGCTGGCCGCCTGCGGAATGGAAGTTTTCTCGGTCGAGCGGATCCCCGAACTGCATGCCATGGCCCGATACAACCTGGAACGCAGCGAGATGGGGAGGCACGTGCGGCTGCGACTCGGAGACGGGAGCGAGGGCTGGCCGGAGGAAGCACCGTTCGATCGAATCCTCATCGCCGCGGCGGCCCCCGAGATTCCGGCCGCGCTCCGAGACCAATTGCGCACCGGAGGTGTTCTGGTGGCACCGCTCGGAGATTCCTACCTGCAGACGCTCTACCGGTGCACGAAGAGAGAGGACGGAACGCTGACGCAGGAGCCGCTGGAGGAGGTCCGGTTCGTCCCGTTCGTGACAGGACCCGACCGCACATCGGATCGTTGAACCTCTGACTCCCCTGCCCCGTCCCGGCACCCGGCCGCCACACGTCACCCCGGCGGGCACCCGGGCGGGTTGCACAGGGGATCCAGGGCCGCCTACCAGTTTCGGTCGACCACCGGATCCCGGAAACGACGGCGGCCGAGGATCCGATTCCGGATCGCCGACTCCGCCCGTCCCGCCCTTTCGAGCATGGCGGAGGCCTCCTCAGGCGTCAGTCTTCTGCGCTCCCCACCCTGTGCGTCACCGGCGGATTCGCCGGAGCCCGCTCCTCCGCTGGGTGGGGAGGATCCGCCTCCATTGGAGCCTCCGCCTCCCGACTGTGGCGGTTGTTCCAGCCACCGATCCACCAGCTCGAGATTCCAGCGGGCATCCTCGTCCGTCGGGGCTTCACGCAGAACCTCCCGGAAGGCATCGCGCGCCGCGAGCAATTCCTCCCTGCGAGCCCGTGGCGGCTCCCGGTCCGAGTGACCCGTCCTGGCCCGCGCCAGACCGTAGTTGTATTGTCCGAACCACTCCACCTGCGGTTTCTTCGCCTCGCTGGCCTGCCGGAGCGGCTCGCGCGCTTCCGCCAGCCGTCCCTCTCGCAGCAATGCCGTCCCGTAGTTGTACCAATCCTCGGGACGATTCGATTTTTCAGCCTTCTTCCGATACCTCTCGGCCGTCTCGCTCTCACCCCGGCCCGCGGGAGACGCGCCGGGCTCCTGAGCCAGGATCGCACCCTCGCGGTGGGCCGCTCGCATCGGAGCCCCGCTCAGCGCGGCCGCCGCCAGGGCCAGCCCCAGGAACCTCACCCCTCGGAGCCCCAGCCCGCTCATCCCTTCAACCCCGCGAGAACAGGAAGGCTTCCGCCCACAGGAAACCGAACGCGAGGAGGAGGAAGAGGTTGGCCGGGGCGGTGCCGGACCGCGAGGGCGCGGCATCGGCGCGGCTCACTCTGCGCAGCAAGGCCTCCACGGAAGCCGTCGCTCCCGGGAAGTAGGCACCTCCCGTCGTGCGGGCGATCTGACGCAGCGCATCGTCCTCCAGACGCGTCACCACGAACTCCCCATCCGGAGCTCTCAGCAACGTCTCCCCGGGACCGCGGCGCCGGGCCCGACTGTTCAATGCGAGCGACGCATCGGGTCCCAGGGGTATGGTCCCGCCTTCGGCCGTGCCGATCCCCACCGCATAGACCGGGATGTGGCTTCGCCGCGCCCTCGTCAGGGCGGCCTCCGCCGACTCCCCCACCGTCTCCTCGCCGTCCGAGAACAGGACCATCGCTCTGCCCGCCGCGTCCTCCTCCCCACCGGCCAGCACGTCCAGCGCCTGCGTCAGCCCGGAGGCCAGCGCGGAGCCACCTCGGCCCACGCTGGCCGGCCGGACCGCATCCACGAACATGAGCACCGCGTTCACATCGGTGGTCAGAGGCGACAACACGTACCCCCGTCCGGCGAAGTACACCACCGCGATCTTGCCGGGCAGGCGTGCGGCCAGGCTGCGGGCGAGCTCACGCTGTCGGGCGAGCCGGCTCGGTGCGACGTCTCGCGCCAGCATCGAGTTCGAAGCGTCCAGCACGAGCACTGTCTCGAAGCCCGTGGTGGTGACGCGCTCCACCGGCGAGGCTCCCGCACCGCCCATCGTCAGTGCCAACGCGCCCACCCCGGCGGCCAGCAGGGCGGTGCGAAGCGCCAACTGAATCGGACCGGGCGCGGGAAGCATGTGCCGCAGCAGCCCGGAGTCCGCCAGACGCGCACGTTCGTTCCGCAGCCGCCAGAGCGACCAGCCCCGCAGCAGCAGCGCCGCCATCACGGCCCCCAGACCGATCCAACCCGACCCCGCGCTCATGCGGCCAGAACCCGACGAGCCCGGGTCGCGGAGCCCAGAAGCTCCAGGCAGAGGGCGGCGAAGGCCAGGAGCAGAAGCTCCGGCCGGAGCGCGACCGTTTCGATCGTTCTCACTTCCCGGAGCGGCGCCTTCTCCAGCTCGTCGATCCGAGTGTAGATCTGGGTGAGAGCCTCCGGCTCGGTGGCCCGGAAATAGACACCTCCGGTTGCCCGCGCGATCGAATCCAGCAACTCATCGTTCACGTGCACGCGGACATTGGCGTACTGGTACCCGAAGGCCGTCCGGGCGACCGGGACCGGAGCGACTCCATCCCGTCCGATCCCGATCGTGTACACGCGGATTCCGAGCGCCGCGGCAGCGGCGGCGGCATCCTCGGGCAAGATGGTTCCGCTGTTGTTGTCCCCATCGGTGAGCAGCACCACGATGCGGGACTCGGGGGCCAGCTCCCGCAGCCGGTTGGCGGCCGTGGCCAGGGCCGTTCCGATGGCGGTGCCGTCCCTCAACTGTCCAGCCGTTAGACTTTCGACAGCACCCTTCACGAGTTCGTGATCCAGGGTTCCCGGCACCATGGTCAGTGCCTCCCCGGAGAACGCGACCAGGCCGATCCAGTCCGACGGCCGATTCTCGATGAATCGGATCACCTCGCGCTTGGCCACCGCGATTCGGTTCTCGGGCCGGAAATCTTCGGCCAGCATCGAGCTGGAAATGTCCACCGCCAGCATGATCGCCACGCCTTCGCGCTCTTTCTCCACGTGCCGGAACATCCGTTCCGGCCTGAGCAGAGCCAGCACCATCAACAGCAGAGCGAGCGAGCGCCACAGGGTGGGCCATACCCACCACAGCCGCCCTAGCGGCGACATTCCCTGCGGCGCTCGGGCGGCGAACGCGAACGGCAAGCGGAGTCTCCGCCTGCGCGCCCAATACCAACCCACGGGAATCAGGAGCACCAGGCCCAGATAGGGCCAACCGGAGGTGGACAGCGCGTTCATTCCCGCCCCTCCCCGGACGTCTCGTCCGACTCGGGCCCCGCAGGCCCGGGCTCCGCCTCCCCGCTCGCCACGGTCCAATCGGCTTCGACCCACGCGGCGGCGACCGCCGTCGCTTCCAGGGGAATCTTCCATTGTACTCCTACGCGCGCGAAGCGCGCCAGGGCTGAGAGCTCCAGCGTTTGCGCCAGGGCCGCATCCCCGTTGGCGAGTCCACGCAGCGGAGCGCCCGGGGACCAGGCGCGCGTCACCTCGGCGTATTCCCTCAGCGCTCTCTCGAGCTCATCGTAGAAGCGGGGTGCCGAGATCTCCTCGGCCTTCCATCGAGCCCCCAACGCCCTCAACTCCCGCAGGGCACGCTCGGCAGGAGAGGAGGCGGACTCGGGCACCGACACCGCACCTTCCCGCCTTCTCCTCCTCCACCACCACCAGGCGGCAAGCACCACCGCGAGGAGCGCCAGCAGGATCCAAACCCATGGCCAGCCACCCAGATCCAGATACGGCTTGGCCTCCTTCAGCTCGAGCCCGGCTACGTTGGACGGCAGAACGCTGCGCACCGAAAGCGTCGGGGTGTGGACACTCAAGGATCTCCCGGAACCGGTCGCGGCAATGGGGAACTCCAGAGCCGGGAACTCGAGACGCCCCGCCTTCCACGCCACGAGCCGGTAGTACGCTCTCCGCGTGCCGTCCCCTTCCCCGATTCGGACTTCCACGGGCCCTCGCTGCTCCAGATTCTCGGGCAGGGTGAGCACGGGCGGGAACCGAACCCTCCCGGAGCCCTCCCCCAGAACCGTGAGGCCGAGTACGAAAGGCTCCCCGACGGCCACCGTATCGGAGCTCAGGGCCGCCACGACCCTCGGTTCCGCGGTGACCCTCGGCCCGGCTGGGACCGCCTGAGGATCGGCCCGCCTCGTCTCGGCTCTGGCCGCCAGGCTCCCGGGCTCCGTAGCGAGCAGCCACGAGGCGACAGTCAGGGCCAGGGGGAGCCCGCGCATCACCAGCGACGCCTCCGCGCGCGCGCCGCGAAGAACGCGGCAAGGTCGGCGGCATAGGGCCGATCCGTGCGCACGACGACACGATCGGCGCGAGCGCGCCGGAAAGCCGCGGCTCTCCTCTCTCGCTGCTGGTCGGCCCGACGCTGGATGTCCGCTCTGACCGGCGCGCTGGCGAGATCCAGAACTTGCGTGGCGCCGCCTTCGGGATCCCTCACCTCGAGCAGCCCGACGTCCGGAAGCTCGAGCTCGATCGGATCGGTGATCTCCATGGCGACCACATCGTGACGCCGCGTGAGGCCCATCAACGCATCCCAGAAAGGCTCCGGCGATTCGAAGTCCGAGATCACGAATACAAGCGACCGGACCGGAAGCAGATTCGTGGCCGCGGTGAACGCCGCCGAGATATCGGTGCCCTTGCCTTCCGGCTCGAACGCCAACATGTCGTAAAGGAGACAGAGGGTGCGATTGCGACCCCTGAGCGGACGAACGTACTTCTCGAGGCGGTCCGTGAACATGAGCAGGCCCACGCGGTCCTGGCTGCGCAGAGCCGCCAGGCCCAGCACCCCGGCCAGCTCGATCGCCAGGCGCCGCTTCAGTCGACCCCGGGTTCCGAAGTCCGTCGAGCCCGACAGATCCACCATGAGGAGGACCGTCAGCTCGCGTTCCTCCACGAACCGCTTGACGAACGGCCGGCGCATTCGAGCCGACACCTTCCAGTCGATGGACTGAAACGGATCGCCCGGCTGGTACTCGCGCACTTCGGAGAACTCGATCCCGTGGCCCCTGAACACGGACTCGTAGCTGCCGAGCGCGGGGCTGTCCATCAACCGGCGAGCGCGTAGTTCGAGCCGGCGCACCTCGCGGAGAAGCTCCCCACGATCCGGGGGTGGCGCGCTCCTACGCCACCGGTCGGGCCACAGCCGGCTCACGGCACGGGCACGGTCTCCAGGAGGCGGTCGAGGATGTCCTCCACGTCCACCTGCTCCGCCTCCGCTTGAAAGGTCAACACGAGGCGGTGCCGCAGGACATCCCGAGCGATCGCGCCTACATCCTCCGGGAGCACGAACGGGCGTCCGTCCAGGAACGCGAACCCGCGGGCGGCCCGCGCCAGATAGATCGTGGCACGCGGTGAGGCGCCGTACTCCAGCCATTCGGCGAGCTCCGCAACGCCCGCCTCCTCGGGGTTCCGCGTCGCGCGGACGAGGTTGAGGATGTAATCCTCGATCCTCTCGTCCAGATAGATGGACGAGAGCAGGCGGCCGGCCTCCAGAATCTTGCCCGCCTCCACCACGGCCTCGACCGGGGCGAGCGCATCGTCCGCCTGCCGCCGCATGATCTCCCGCTCCTCATCCCTATCCGGATAATCGACCCGGACCTTGAACATGAAGCGGTCCACCTGGGCTTCCGGGAGCGGATAGGTTCCCTCATGCTCGATCGGGTTCTGGGTCGCCAGGACCAGGAACGGGCTCGGCAGGACGTGACTCTTCTGTCCGATCGTGACCTGACGCTCCTGCATCGCCTCCAGCAACGCCGATTGAACCTTCGCCGGCGCCCGGTTCACCTCATCGGCGAGGATCACGTTGGCGAAGATCGGGCCTTTCTTGGGCTCGAACTCCGCAGCGCGCTCGTTCCATACCAGCGTCCCCACCAGATCCGCCGGAAGTAAGTCGGGGGTGAACTGGATGCGGTGAAACGAGGTATGGATCGCCTCGGCCAGCGTGCGAACCGTCAGGGTCTTCGCGAGTCCCGGCACTCCTTCGAGCAGGATGTGGCCGCCGGCCAGAAGGCTGATCAACAGGCGATCCACCAGCATCTCCTGACCCACCACCCGGATGGCCAGAGCCGCCCGGATATCGTCCAGAAACGCCCCGGCCTGCCGAATCTCGTGAGACCTGTCGGCCAGCTGTTCCTCCGACAGCGCCTGCGCCGCCGAACCGTGTTGGGCCATGCATCCCCTCTGCTCGAGCTCGCGTCCGCTCAACGCTTGGTGCGTTCCCCTCCATCCTCTTCGCGAAGAACGAACGCCGCCAGAACGCCGGGGCGAATCGAATCCGACGCCACGCTCAGATCCAGGTCATCGGTCGAGCCTCCGACCGGACCGACCGCATCCCGGCACACCTCCCGTAGCCGAGCGCATCGCTCACGCCATTGGACCCACGACTCCGGCCGGAGATCCACCCAGCCCCGCCGCGCCAGTTCCGCGTCGACCCCGACACCCGGGCGAGGCCGCACATTGACTCGCGGGCCTCGCAGCATGCGTCGGCCGTCCGACAGCAGGACCGGGATGCCCACGGACAGCATGTCCGAGCGCAACCGGGCGTCCTCCTCCAGATACGCTTCGGCCCGCGCCGCCGCATCTTCCGGGTCCAGCTCCTCGACCGCGCGCAGGTTCGGGTACAGGCGCTCCAGTAGCGTCGCCTCGAACAGGAGCTTGCTCAAACGCGGCGGCCCCAACATCTCGAACGCGATGGACCGCACGCCGTGTTCCGCTTCCAGGCGCCCCATGCAGTCCAGCGCCGCCCCGCGAAGCACCCCCGCCCGGTAGGTGGGCCCGAACACGGCTCCGTCGATCGCCGATACGACGTCGTGCCCCGTGGGCCGCCCCTCGATCTCGTCGATCACCACCGCGGCGATCTCCTGCGGAGTGACAAACTCCATCATCCGGGGCGCGGAGATCGTCTCGAACTCGCACAGGCTGAACATGCCGTTCTCTCCGGCATCCAGGAACACGGACTCGATCACCTCGCCCGTGTCGGACCAAACCGGTTGACCGGAGTCCGCGAACGCGGAGTCGAGCGGTACCGGGGTGGTGCAGTCCACCCGCGGGATCGGCTCTCCCCGCTCCATCACCCGGCCGTAGGCGATGCGCTTCCACGCGATCGCCGCCGCCGGCTTGATTTCGGTGACGGCGGGAGCCGTCGGAGTTCTCCCCATGAGGAACAGGAGCAGGGAGTGCGCCCCTGCGAGGCTCGACTTGGCCAGCAGAGTCCTCGACGGCCGCTCCTCCGAATGCGTGAACGGCACGTTCAGACCCATCCCACCCGTCCCCGAAGTGCCGATCTTCACGTAGGATCGGGTACCGGCTCTGCGGAGCCCCTCCAGAAGGAGCTGTACATGGCGGATGAGCTGAGGCAGGTAGAGGGTGCTCAGATGCGCTTCCACATCCGCCAGCTCGACTCCACTCCCGGACGCCGCCTTGTCCCGCAGCTCCAGAGCGGAAGCGAACACGTCCTGGTAGGCGATCGCCGTGGCCGTGTTAATGCAGTCCACTACGATCTCCGGACGCTGACGCAGCAGCATCGTCACCAGAGCCGATCGGCTGAAGCTCTGCTCGTCCAGCGGTCCGTACAGGTCCTCGAGCAGCTGGCCCCGCAGCTCCGCGTCGCCCAGAAGCTCCGATCGCGCTCGATGGCGATGTTCCTCCCGGGCGAACACATCACCCCATTCGGCCACGAGCTGGACCGAGGCCGCAGCAGCCTCCGGAGCCAACGCCGCCACCGCCCCCTTCGCCTCCTCCTCGGTCAGACCCCCGATCACTACACGCGCGGGACCGCGCACAAGCAGTTGTCTCGCAATCGCGGTTCCCACCAGCCCGCTCCCGCCCAGGATCAGGACGGTTCGATCTCGTATCTCCAACCCTGTCTCCCTCCTACCCCGTGCCCCCCGAGGCCGCCCCGCGCAGCTGCGCCAGTTCGTCCCCGGTCAATTCCCGAAACCGGCCCGGCTTCAAGGTGCCCAGCCGGACCGGTCCGAACCCCACTCGCTTGAGCCTGTGAATCGTCAGGCCCATCGCCTTCATGATCCGGCGGATCTCGCGGTTCCGCCCCTCTCTCAGAGTCAGGCTCAACGTCATCTCGCCGCTTCGCGGTCCCGAGATCAAACGCACTTCTTCCGCCGCGGCGCGGCCATCCTCCAGCATTACACCCCGACACAGCTCCCCGGGCAGCTGCGGCGAAACCGGCGCGGCGAGCGTCACTTCGTACCGGCGGGGCAGCCCTCGACCGGGATGGACAAGGCTGTGCGCCACATCCCCTTCGTTCGTGAGCAGGAGCAGCCCCTCGCTCATGAAGTCCAGACGGCCCACATGAAACAGCGATCGTAAACCCGGGTCCCCCAACACATCGTAGACCGTGGGCCGGCCCTGCGGATCCATGCGGGCCACCACGCACGCCGCCGGCTTGTGCGCCGCCACCCAGCGCGCCGGTGGAAGGAGGACGCGCTTCCCGTCCACCTCGACCGCGCTGCGGGCGGGATCGACGCGAACGCCCGGAACGGTCACGACGGCTCCGTCCACTCGGACCCGTCCTCCCGCGATCAGCTCCTCCGCGGCCCGTCGGGAAGCGATTCCTGCCCGCGATAGGTAGCGCTGCAGCCTCATTTGCACAACGGCGGCCGGCCTCCCTCAGGAGGGCGAAACATCCCCGGCGGCGGCGCCCGAGGAGACCGGGCCGGAACCCTCGTCTTCCTCATCCAGCAGCGAGGCCCCACCTTCCGCGCGCAGGGCGACCGACAGCTCCTGGGGACTCGGAAGATCGTCGAGTGATTGAAACCCGAAATGGTCGAGGAAGCGCTGGTTGGTCCCGTACAGGAGCGGACGGCCCAATCCTTCGCCGCGACCGACCACCTCGATCAACTCCCACTCCTGCAGCGTGCGCAGCACGGCGCTGGAGCCCACCCCTCGAATCTCCTCGATCTCAATGCGGCCAATTGGCTGTCGATACGCTATGATGGCGAGCGTCTCGAGAGCGGCCGCCGAGAGCACGGGCGAGCGCCCGATCGAGTCGAAGCGTTCCAGGTAGGGAGCGAACTCCGGGCGGGTGAGGATCTGATAACCGGCCCCCAACTGATAGACCTGGAAGGCCCGTTCGTCCTCCTCATACCGGTCCCGCAACGCCTGCAGCGCATCGAGAACGCGGGCGACCGTGAGCGACTCATCGGCCCGGGCCAGCTCAGCCGCGGTGAGCGGCGTCTGGCTGGCAAACAGCGTCGCCTCGATGATCTGCTCCGGTCTCATGACCGGCCGTCCCCGGAGGCCGGATCGCTTCGCTCGCCCCGGAACAACCAGATGGCTTCGAAGTGCCGCGTCTGCTCGATCCTCAGCACCTGCTGCCGTGCCAACTCCAGGCAGGCCAGCAAAGCCGCCACCACATGCGCCCGGGCACGCCAAGACGGGAACAGGCGGCGGAACGCCAGTCGGGTCCGGCGCGCCACGATACGTCGAACCAGAGCGATCTTCTCCTCCACCTTCACGACCGTCGACGGAGCCGTGTGCACGGGTTCCGGACCAGGCTCGGGAATACGTCGCGCCGCGGCCAGGAAATCCTCCAGACCGACGTCAAGCCTCTCACGGGCCAGCTCGGCGACCGGCCGCGGCTCGACGTAACCTTTTCCGAAATGCCGGGCCCGATCGTTCTCCGCGGCGGAAAGCACATGCGCCACCTCCTGAAAGTACTCGTACTCCAGGAGTCGCCGCACCAGCTCCGCCCTCGGATCTTCCTCCCACCCGTGCTCCACGGAACCGGGCAGCAGCAGCTGTGCCTTGATGCGCACCAGAGTCGCTGCCAGCTCGAGAAACTCGCCGGCGCGCTCCAGCTCCAGTCGATCCAGGCTGGCCGCCAGGGCCGACTGGAACTGCCCGGTGATCACGGCAATGGGGATGTCGAAGATGTCGATGTCCTGCGAACGGATCAGGTGGAGGAGCAGGTCCAGCGGACCGTGGAAACGATCCAGATCGACGACGAACGGCGCGACTCGTAGCTGGCTGGGTAATCTCGACGGCACATCTGGACTCAGGACTGACACGAGTCCGCCTCCGGCGGGAGCGCCTCTTCACAGCGCGGCACGCTCGCGTCGCCTTGAGCGTGCAACCTCGATAACATATTATTAAAGTTTCTGCGGATCCACTCAACGGAGAAAGCGAGTACTCCCAGGTGCCGAATCACGAGAGCGCGCGGAAACGACTCCGCCAATCGGAGAAAAAGCGGCTGAGCAACCGCTCGGTCCGCTCCGAGATCAGAACCCGGACGCGGAACCTCTTCGCCATGGACTCCTGTTCCGAAGCGGAAGCCGCGCTTCGGGAACTCTACGCCATTCTGGACAGGGCCGCCCGGCGTCGAATCGTGCATCCGAACGCGGCCGCGCGGCATAAGGCGCGCGTGGCCCGCTATGTCAGGAGTCTCCAGGAGGCCTGACCGCGGACTCCGGCCCGCCGGTTCAGTCACGCATCCTTCTTCCCGTCCGCGGCCTCATCCGGCTTTTCCGCCGCCTCCGCTTCCTCATCCAGCATGAGCGAGACGGCATCGAAGCGCTCCGAGTCCTCGAGCGACAGCGACTCCAGGAATTCGAGCTCATCCAGATAGCCGTCGTTCTCCGCTTCGGATCCAGCGCCATCATCATCCACGGCGCCCAGCTCCGCCGGACTCTCCTCGGCGGCTCCTTCGTCCGTCGCCGCCAATTCGTCCGGCGTGTCCCCCGGGCTCGCGCCGGGTGCCGCCGGCTCGACGATGTCGGTCCACTCTCCGGCCGCCGGGGAGGGAGAGCCGGTCCCACTCGACGCTAGGGCGGCGAGCACGCCTTCCAGCTCATGGAGCGCCTGGCTGGCCGATTCCAATCGCTGATCGAGCTCCTCCAGCGCACTCTCGGCCTCGGTGCGCCGTCGTTCCCAATCCGCTTCCTCGAACTCACCGACGGTGTACCGCAGCTTCGCCTCTTCCAGCTCACCCGCTCGACGCTCCCGGTCCGCCCGCAGGCCATCGACGCGGCTTCGACGCTCCGCCACCGAGCTCTCGAGTTCCGCCTGGTGCTCCGTCAGCCGGGCGTTGGCGACCGAAAGGCGCTCACGATAATCGGAGCGGACCTTTTCGTAGACCGCGGGAGTGGCGTCGGCCTCCAACTCTTGCAGGCGGGCGAGCCAGGCTTCGATCCTGCTCCGCTCCTCCAGGAGATCCATGACTTCCGGCGGAACGATCTTCTCTTCGGCTTGCGAATTCTCCATGGTCACGACCTTCGGTATCGTGTTTGCCCTCTCACGACGGTTCGAAGCACACGCCCCGTGAGCGTCCACCCGACGAAAGGTGTGTTGCGGCTCAACGAGAGGAACTCCTTCGGGTCGACCACCCACTCCTCCGCGGGGTCGAAGACGACTATGTCGGCGGGGCTGCCTCTGCGCAACGTTCCGCCGTCCAGCCCCATGATCCGCGCCGGCGCGCAGGCCATGCGATCGACCAGCTGATTCAGGCTCACCTGGCCGGACGCGACGAGCTCGCGGACACACAGACCGAAAGCCGTCTCCAATCCGACCAGGCCGAATGGGGCATCATCGAATTCCCGCTCCTTTTCCTCGTAGTGGTGAGGCGCATGGTCGGTGGCGATGACGTCGATCGTCCCATCCGCCAGGGCCTGGCGAAGCGCCTCGCGATCCGCCTCGGTCCGAAGGGGAGGATTCACCTTCGCCTCCGTCCGATAGCCGCGAACCGCCTCTTGGGTGAGGGCCAGGTGGTGAGGTGTCACCTCCGCCGTAACCCGCACGCCGCGGGCTTTTCCCAGCCGGATCTGCTCGACCGATTCACGGGTCGACACGTGGCACACGTGGAGATGACCGCCTGTCAGGGCCGCAAGCTGAACATCGCGTGCCACCACCGCCGCCTCGGCGGCATTGGGCTGTCCGCGAAGACCCAGGGCGGTGGCCACCCTTCCCTCGTTCATCACCCCGTCCGCCGCCAGCTCCCGGTCCTCGGAGTGCTGCATGACCGGGATATCGAAGGTCTGGGTGTACTCCAGCAAGCGCCGCATCAGAGCCGAGCTCCAGACGGGGTGTCCATCATCGGACACGCCGACGGCGCCCGCCTCCACGAGCTCGCCGATCTCGGTCATCCGCTCGCCTCTGCGCCCGAGCGAAGCGGCGCCGATGGCCATCACCCGGGCGCCCGCGGTCCGCTTGCCCGCGGCGGCGATGAATCCCACCGCCGCCGGATCATCGATGGGAGGATCCGTGTTCGGCATCGCCCACACGGTGGTGAACCCGCCGGCGGCCGCCGCACGCGCCCCGCTCCCGATGGTCTCCTTGTGCTCGCCACCCGGCTCGCGGAGGTGGACATGAAGATCGATGAAGCCCGGCGCCACCACGAGGCCCGACACGTCCAACCGTTCCGCGTCTTCCGGCCCCGCCAGGCGACCGCCGCACGACTCGATCCGGCCATCCTGCACCAGCAGGTCGCCGATCTCGTCCAGATCCCGGGACGGATCCAGGAGCCGTCCGCCCGCCAGGAGCAGCGGCCGCGTCATCGGCCCCCTCGCCAGCGGCGGAGCTCGAGCGGCCCGGTCACGCCCCGCCCCGCTTGGCGGATTCCACCAACTCCGGACGTCCGCCGGCCAGCAGGTAGAGAACCGCCATCCGAATGGCTACTCCGTTGGTCACCTGAGGAAGAATCACCGAGCGCGGGCCATCGGCCACGTCCGAATCGATCTCGACTCCGCGGTTCATCGGACCCGGGTGCAGCACGACGAGCTCTTCCGAAGCCCGGGCGAGCCGCCGCGCGCTCACGCCGAACACCCGATTGTACTCCCTGAGCGAGGGGACCAGCCCGGCGGCCATTCGCTCCAGCTGCAAACGCAGAACGTAGAGCACATCGCACCACTCGATGGCCCGATCCACATGCGAGAAGACGCGGACGCCCAGGTCGTCGATCCCCAGCGGGACGAGCGTCCTGGGGCCGCATACGGCGACCTCGGCACCGCACTTGAGAAAGCCCCAGATATTGGACCGGGCCACCCGGGAGTGACGGATGTCGCCCACGAGACAGATGCGACGGCCCCGGATGGATCCGAAGCGGTCGCGGACGGTCAACAGATCCAGGAGCGCCTGTGTGGGGTGCTCGTGCCGACCATCGCCCGCATTGATCACGTTGGAGGGAATCCGATCCGCCAGGAACCGCGCCGCACCCGACGAGCCATGCCGGATCACCACCATGTCGATCCGCATCGCTTCCAGATTCCGGGCGGTATCCACCAGGGTCTCGCCCTTCTGCACGGAGGAGCCGCTGGCAGAGATGTTCACGGTGTCCGCGCTCAAGCGCTTCTCGGCGAACTCGAACGAGATCCGGGTGCGGGTGGACGGCTCGAAGAAGAGATTCACGATGGTCTGCCCGCGGAGGATGGGGACCTTCTTGATTTGCCTCTCGGAAATCTCCTTGAACGGCTCGGCCGTGTCCAGAATCACACGGATCTGGTCGGCGCTCAGCCCCTCCAGGCCCACCAGATCCTTCCCCAGCCCGACTTCCCGAGCCTGGTCGCCGGGGCCCGATCCCGCCGGCACCATCCGCTACGAGCCTTCCGTGGGGACGACGACCAGGCTCACGGAGAACTCGCCGTCCAACTCCGGCACCCGCACGGCCACTTCCCGGCCCGGAGGAACCTCCACGAAGCGCCCCACGTAGTCCGCCTGGATCGGAAGCTCCCGCCCCCCCCGGTCCACCAGCACGCAGAGCTCCACCTTTCCGGGCCTGCCGAAGTCCTCCAACTCGTTCAGCGCGGCGCGCACGGTCCGACCGGTGTACAGCACGTCGTCCACGATCACCACGCGCCGGCCCGTGATCTCTCCCGGCAGCTCGGTCGATCCGATCACCGGCCGGGGCCCGATCTGCGCGAAATCATCCCGGTAGAGCGAGATATCGAGGGAGCCGGTCTGGACGGCCTGCCCGGACAGGTCTCTCAAAGTCTTCGCGATCCTGTGGGCCAGCTCAACACCACGCCGTCGGACACCTACCAGAAGCAGGTTCGAGGGGCCCTCGGGCCCCGCATGAATTCGGCGTGCCAGGTCGGAGAGCGTCTCCTCGACCTCGGCCTGCCGCATCAGCATCTGAGCGTCGGTGCTGCCGGGCACGAACCTCCGTCCGGTTCAGGGTGGAAGCCGGCTTCCGGATGGCGCCGGGAAGCGCTAGCCGGTCGCGGACCCGCGGCCCGCCGTACGCC
Source organism: Gemmatimonadota bacterium (assembly GCA_046757845.1). Lineage (GTDB taxonomy): Bacteria > Gemmatimonadota > Gemmatimonadetes > Palauibacterales > Palauibacteraceae > JBHHYZ01. The sequence goes on along the minus strand of JBHHYZ010000028.1, from coordinate 20,312 downwards.
GGCGCGATCCATCGCTGCGGAGTATACCGAGGTCGCGCGGCCGCGTCGAGGGAGATCTCGCGGGCGTCCAACTCGGGAAGCCGGGCGCGTCCACCGCTACCTTCGGAGGGTTGCTGCCCGAGGCTGCTTTACACCGACGCCCGCGGCCTCTAGCTTTGCGCGCCATGCACTTCGCCGTCGGCCTCCCCTTGATCCTGTCCGCGTTTGGCCCGGTGCCGGGTGCGCCCGTCCCGCTGCCCGCCTCTCCCGACTCCGCTTTCCGCCTCACCGCGGTCCCCGGGACCGGCCCGGTACAGGCTGGCGCGGTACCGCTTCAGGTGAAGGCGCCCGAAGTAGCCCTCCGCGGAATCCCCTTCGAGGTCCGCGTCTGGCTGGGGGGCCGAACGGACGGCACCTATCGCGTCTCTACCGCCGGAGGACGGGAGCTGGCGGCGGGCGACCTGGTGGCCGGGGACACGACCGTCCTCTCCGGACTTCGGATCCGCGGGCCGCGCGAGCTTCCGATCGCCCTGGCCGTCGATCTCGCCGGCGCGGCATCGGTGCGCCGCAGCATCAACCCGCACCTCTACCCCGGTTGGGTGAGCCTCCTCCCGCCGCTGGTCGCGATCGCCCTCGCGCTGGTGTTCCGTGAAGTCGTGATCTCGCTGTTCCTCGGAGTATGGCTGGGATCGTTCTTCTACGCGGGCCTCAACCCGCTGGCGGCCACCTGGCGGGCTGTCGACCGCTTCTTCGTGCAGGCGTTGAGCAACCCCGATCATGCGGCGATCCTCATATTCTCGTTACTGCTGGGCGGCATGGTCGGCATCATGAGCCGGTCGGGTGGCACCTTCGGAGTAGTGGAAGCGGTCAGGCCGCTGGCGACGACCCCACGCCGGGCCCAGCTGGCAGCCTATCTCGGGGGCCTGTTCATCTTCTTCGACGACTATGCGAACACACTGATCGTCGGGAACACCTTCCGTCCGATCACCGACCGCCTGAAGGTATCGAGAGAGAAGCTCGCCTACATCGTCGACTCGACGGCCGCGCCGGTGGCGGCGATCGTCTTCGTGTCCACCTGGGTGGGGTTCGAGATCTCGCTCATCGGGGATGGGCTCCTTAACGCCGCGGCCCAGACGGGGACGCCGCCCGCGGTGGCGGCCGACCTTCGGGCCGCCAGCCCATTTCTGGTGTTCATGCACAGCATCCCCTACCTGTTCTATCCTATCCTGGCGCTGGTCATGGTCGGATTGATCGTGGCCACCCAACGCGACTTCGGACCGATGTGGAAGGCGGAGAATCGAGCCAGCCGGGGCGAAGGGCTGTTCCGGGAAGGCGCGATGCTGATGGTGGATACATCGGGAGGAGCGATGGAGCCCCTGGAGGACGCCCCGCACCGCTGGTACAACGCGGGAATCCCCGTCCTCACCGTGGTGTTCGTCGTGATCTTCGGGCTCTATTTCGATGGTCGGGCGGCGTCGGGCGGCGGAACGCTGTGGGAGGTCCTCGGAGCCGCGAACCCGTTCAATGCGCTCCTCTGGGGTTCGCTCGCCGGTTGCATCGTGGCCACGGGCTTGGCTGTGGGTCAGCGCATCATGAACATGCAGCAAGCCATAGAGAGCTGGCTGGGCGGGATGAAAGCCATGATGCTGGCGTTCATCATCCTGATCCTGGCCTGGTCGCTCAGCGACGTGACGCAGGTTCTGGGGACGGCACCCTATCTGAGCCAGATTCTGGGAGAGAATCTGCCGCCGGGACTGTTGCCGGGATTGATCTTCGTGACAGCGGCCGTGGTCTCGTTCGCCACGGGCACTTCCTGGGGCACCATGGCCATCCTGGTTCCGCTGGTGATCCCGCTGGTGGTGGCCATGGGAGGCGGTGTGGGCTTCCAGAGCGGGGGCCACTACACGTTGCTGCTAGGCGCCATCAGCTCGGTCCTCGCCGGCGCCATCTTCGGAGACCACTGTTCTCCGATCTCGGACACTACGGTCCTGAGCTCCATGGCCTCGGCCTGTGACCATGTGGATCACGTGCGCACCCAGCTCCCGTACGCCCTGACGGTCGCCCTGACCGGATTGGCGATCGGAGACATTCCCACGGCGTACGGGATGCACCCGGCCGTCTCTTATCTGCTGGGGATCACGGTGCTCTACCTGCTGCTTCGCTACGTGGGCAGACTGGACCAGGAGTCGCCCCAATGGAGCGCCGGCTCAGAGACCGGCTCGGAGGCCGAACCGGCCTGAAGCCTAACCCACGGGGGTGAGCGGCGCCTCCCCCGCGAGAACTCTCCTGACGTTGTCACGCGCCAGCTGCCACATTGCCTGCCGGGCGCGCAGGGTTGCGCTTCCCAGATGAGGCAGGAGAGCGGCGTTCGGCATGGCCCGCAGCTCGGCCGGGATGCAGGGCTCCTCCGGGTAGACGTCGAGCCCCGCGGCGGCCACGGGCCCGTCCCGAAGAGCTTCCGCCAGCGCATCGAGATCCACGATCTCGCCCCGAGCCGTGTTGACGAGAATCGAACCCTTCTTCATGCGCGCCAGCTCCTCCGGGCCGAGCAGTCCCTGCGTGGAGCGCGTGAGCGGCAGGTGCACCGACACGATGTCGGACTCCTCCAGGATCTCCGACAGGGTCGGGATGCGCGATGCTCCGACTTCCGTCTCCAGCACCGAGCTCGCGCGCCGGCTCCAGTAGACTACGCGAAGACCGAATCCGGCCGCGCGCCGGGCCACCGCCGCGCCGATCCGGCCGGCTCCCAGGATTCCGAGGTTTCTCCCCTGCAGATCCAGTCCCAGCAGCTGTCCCGGCTCCCACCCGCCCCAACGCCCGGACAGCGTCAGCTCCAATCCTTCCCTCAACCTTCGAGCGCTTGCCAGCAACAACGCCCACGTCAGATCGGCGGTCGCCTCGGTGAGCACGCCCGGGGTGTTGGTGACGATGATCCCTCTCGCGGCGGCGGCGCTCAGGTCGATGTTGTCGACCCCCACAGCGTAGTTGGCCACGATGCGCAGCCCGGGAAGCTTCTCCATCTCGGCCCATCCGATCGGGCGGGATAGGAGCGGGATCAGCGCCACCACGCGCTTCGAGCTGGGCAAGGGCTCTTCTCCCTCCAGCAGACGGGTTCGGCAGCCGCCGGGCCAGACCGGCGCCTCGTCCCAGATCTCGCCCACTTCGCGGGCGACCAGAACCTCCGATCGCGTCACGCCTGCCGTCGGTCGCGAAAGAAGCGCCGCAGCAGGGCGGCGGCCTCCTCTTCCCGCACCCCTCCCATCACCTCGAGGCGATGGTTCAGCCTGCGATCCTGCACGAGGTTCCCGACAGAGCCGCACATTCCGGCCTTGGGATCCCGGGCGCCGAAGACCAGGCGCCGGACCCGCGCCAGGACGAGCGCCCCCGCGCACATGGCGCACGGCTCCAGCGTCGTGTAGAGGGTCGCCCCTTCCAGACGCCAGTCCCCCAACGCGGCAGCGGCTCGCCGCAGAGCCAGAATCTCCGCGTGAGCCGTCGGATCGGAGCGCTCGCGCGTCCGGTTCCGCGCCTCCGAGAGGACCCCCCCGTCTCCGACCAGCACCGCCCCCACCGGAACTTCTTCTCGCTCAGCCGCCTCCCGCGCCAGCTCCAGGGCGCGCTCCATCCATCGCCGGTCGGGGTCGGCCTGCCCTCCGCCTTCCCTCGGCGGTTCCGGAACCTCCTTCACCGGCCTCAGCGCTCGGCAGCCATTCGGGCGTCAAGATAGTCCAACGCCTGCTCGATTCGGCCGCGTACGCGCTCGCGACCCATCAGCTCCAGCACGACGAAGATCCCGGGACTGACACCCGTCCCCATCAGGGCCACCCGAAGCGGATGGATCAGATTCCCCGCTCCATTCCCCAACCGGTCGGCCAGATCTCGGAGAGCCACTTCCAGCTCGCTCGCCCGAAAGGTCGGGATCCGGGAGAACAACTCCTGTAGCTGGCGGAGCGCGGCGGCGGCAGCCTCCGGATCCTTCCAGAACCGAGCCACCGCGCGTTCGTCGTAGCTCACCTGTTCCGTGTAGAAGGGCGCGACCTGGGCGGCCAGCTCCGGCACCGTCCGGGCCCGTTCCTTCACCGCATCCAGCACCCGCGCGAACCGCTCGGGATCGGCAGAGAATTCCGGGATCGGTTCGGACAACGACGCCTTCAGCTCCCGAATCGCGAGAGGAGCGAGTCGCTGAGCGGAGGAACGCGAGATGTGCTGCCCGTTCAGCCACAGCAGTTTCTCCGGATCGAACACGGCGCTCTTCTTGAGGATGCGGCTCAGATCGAAGGCATCGATCAGCTCCGCCATCCCCATCACTTCACGGCCGTCGCCCGGCGACCACCCCAGGAGCGCCAGAAAATTCACCATCGCCTCGGGCAGGATCCCTCGTTCCCGGTACGCCTCAACGGACGTGGCCCCATGACGCTTCGACAGCCGCTTTCCATCGCTTCCCAGGATCATGGGAACGTGCGCGAACGCCGGAGGCTCCGCTCCCAACGCTTCGTAGATGAGAAGTTGCTTGGGCGTGTTCGAGAGGTGGTCATCCCCCCGGATCACGTGCGTGACCCGCATCTCCATGTCGTCGGAGACGACCGCCAGGTTGTACACCGGTGTCCCGTCCGACCGGAGGATGATGAAGTCATCCAGGTTCTCGTGGGCCAGCGAGGATTGTCCGTGCACCAGATCGTTCCACCGGGTCACCCCTTCGGGAACTGCGAACCGCAAGGCGAACGGCTCGCCCGCGGCGGCTCGAGCCTCCGCCTCGGAGGCGGAGATGCGACGGCAGCGGCCGTCGTAGCGAAAAGGCCGTCCGGCCTCGCGAGCCCGCGCACGTCGGGCCTCCAGCGTATCGGCCGTGCAGAAGCACCTATAAGCCGCCCCTCGCCGCATGAGCTCCTCGGCATCCCGCCTGTGCCGCGCCAGACCGTCGGCCTGGTGTACGGGGTCCTCGTCGACCTCCAGCTGCAGCCACTCCATCGCCTCGAGGATGGCCCGCGTCATCGGCTCGCTCGACCGCTGCCGATCGGTGTCCTCGATCCGCAGGAGGAAGCATCCCCCGAACCGGCGCGCGAACAGATAATTGAACAGGGCGGTGCGCGCTCCCCCCACGTGGAGGTATCCCGTGGGGCTCGGCGCGAATCGTGTCCTGGGCTTCATGTGATGATCCGCATCGAATCGTTCCCATCCGCTGGAGTCCTCTCGCCCTCGCTGGCCGAGCCGGGGCGTGCGCTCCATCTTGCACGAATGGACGGTGGGATGCCAGCGAAACGGGAAGAATGAGCATGACAGCGCACAGCCAAGCATATGTATTGCCGGGGTTGCGAAGTCCGTTCTGCAAGGTCGATCGGGAGCTCGCATCCCTGGACGCTCTGGAGATCTCAGTACCGGTGGTTCAACAGACCGTGGCCGGGGACACGGGCCTCGGCCCGGCGAATTCGGGACGGGTGGACCTCATCCTCTGGGGCTCGGTGATCCCGAGCTTGGCGGTGAGCAACTGGGCCCGGGAGGTGTGGCTGGACTCCGGCCTGGACCCCCACGTGCCGGCACAGACCGTCATCCAGGCGTGCGGGACCAGCCTGGCGGCCGCCACGCACGCTGCGGCCCAGGCCAGGGACGGGCATCTCGCGCTGGCCCTGTGCGGGGGAGTCGAATCCATCACCTTCACACAGGTGGGCCTCACCAAGGGGTTGAGTCGCACGATACGGCGATCGGCCGGGGCGGGAAGTCCCGGCCGTCTCATCCGAACGCTGGCCCAGCTGCGCCTCGCCGACCTCAAGATCTCGGTCCCCGGGATCAACGAGCGGACGACCGGGAAATCCATGGGCCAGCACTGCGAAGAGATGGCCAGACGATGGGAAATCCGCCGAGAGGAGCAGGATCGCCTGGCTCTGGACAGTCACACCCGGAGCACGGAAGCCCCGGACGGTTTCTTCCGCCGGCTCCTCGTCTCACCCGGCACGTTTCCGGTAGACAACGACACGATCCCCAGATCCGATACCTCGCTGGAGAAGCTGGCCCGGCTCAAGCCCGCATTCGACCCGGAGCACGGTACGCTGACGGCGGGAAACTCCTCACCGCTCACCGACGGGGCCGCGGCCTGCTGGGTCGCCAGCCCCGAAGGCCTGCGGCGTCTGCCGCAGCATCTGCCCCGAGCTCTCCTGGTGGACTGGGAACAGGCAGCTATCGACCCCCGCAGCGAGGGGCTCCTGATGGCACCGGCTCTCGCCGTCCCCCGCCTGCTGGCGCGCCATAACCTCACCTACGGGGACATCGGCCTGTGGGAGATCCACGAGGCATTCGCCGCTCAGGTGCTGTGCACGCTACGAGCCCTGGAGGAGCCCCGGTGGCTGAGGGACAAGGCGCGAGTGGATGCAGATCTGGGGCCGTTTCCGCGCGAGGGACTCAATCCCAACGGCGGCAGCGTAGCGATCGGCCACCCGTTCGCCGCCACGGGTGCGAGAATCCTCTCCCAGACCGTCGTGGAGTTGGCTGATCGTCCCCCGGGCACCCGCGCGGTCGTCAGCATCTGCACGGCGGGTGGTCTCGGTCACGTCGCGCTTCTCGAAGCGGTGTGAGCGGCCGCACGACCGGACGAGGGATGTTGGACGAGCCACGCGTGCACGACGAGGACCGTGAACAGCGCCGCGCCGACCGCCAGATGGGCGGCCCGCAAAGCGGTGGGAAGAAGCCGTAGCACCATCGCCGCGGCGACCGCCACTTGCAGCCCTCCCACCGCCGTCGCCAACCAAGCCGTCCGAACCGCGGCTCGATCTCCCCACCGGGCCCGCTTCACCCAGGAAGGCAGGAAGACAAGGCCAAACACCAGCACATAGGCGGCGAGCCGGTGCGCCCAATGCAGCCGGACGCGCAAGTCGGGCCCGGGCAGCCAACGCCCGTTGCACAGTGGGAATCCCTGGCAGGCCGGCGCGGCACCCAGGTTGGCGACGAGCGCGCCCATCAGCACGACGACGAGGCTGGCCCCCGCGAGCGCCCATGAGACACGGCACGCGCGATCGCCGATCGAGGCCCTCCGGGCATGGTCCAGTACCGCCGCGCTGTAGGTCGCCACCAGCGTTCCCAGGAGCAGCATGGCCGTTCCGAGGTGGAGCACCACGGAGGCCGGCGGCAGCTCCAGCCACACCGTGACGGCGCCCAGGAGCACCTGGAGTAGAAGCAGGCCGAGAGCCACGAGGCTCAGGCGCCGCTCGCGGGCCCACGCAGCCCCCCGACCGGGCTTCCAGGCCCAGGCGACCAGCACGCAGACCAGCACGGACACCAGTACCGCCACGAGGCGGTGGGTGTACTCGATCAGCGTGGGAAGATCCAGCGGGGGGATCAGGCGGCCATGGCACAGTGGCCAATCGTCCCCGCACCCCAGTCCGCTGCCCGTGATGCGCACGACTCCACCCAGGACCACCAGGGAATAGGTGACCGCCACTCCGGCGGCCAGCAGCCTGCTCCATCCGGCACGTCCGGCCCGGCCGGAGCTACGATGCGTTTCCGCCACTCTGGGCTCTCTCGTGGGATTGGGGTCGAAGCTCTCCGGCATGTATTTGCGCGGCGCTCGCCTCACGTGCGACCTTGCAGCGCACCGACACGGACAGGGCGCGCCGGGCGCCAAGATAGAAGGGGCGCCGGGACGGCGCCACGCGCATGCGGCGCGAGGCCCGGTACGGCACCGCCCGAACCCGGAAGCGATGGGGAAGCGAAGCGAAATGGCCAAGACCCAGGGCAGATTCTCCCTGTTCACGTTTCAAAAGCTGGCGCCACGCCTGAAGGATCACCGACCCGCGCTGGTCGCGGCGGGCGCCTGTCTCGTCGCCAGCACGGCCATCGGCCTCTCCTTCCCTCTCGTGGTGCGCTACTTGATGGACGCGGCGTTCGTCCAGGCGAGCCTGGGACATCTCAACTCCATCGCCCTGGGCCTGGCCGGTCTGTTCGCCATGCAGGGCCTCCTCAACTTCGGAGAGGCCTACTTCCTCGGGGCCACCGGAGAACGGGTCGTCGCGAAGCTCCGCACCGATCTGTTCGGGCACCTGTTGAAGCTTCCGCCCAGCTTCTATAACGACAGAGCCTCGGGAGAGATGACCAGCCGGCTGGCTTCGGACTGCTCCACGCTGCAGAGCGTTCTGGGCCATCAGGCCGCCGAGATGGCCCGCCAGCTCATCTACCTGGTCGGAGCCCTGATCCTGCTCACGGCTCTGCACCTGCAACTCATGCTCACGACGCTGGCCGTGGCCCCACTGGTCGTCGTGCTCGGCTTCACGTTCGGACGCTATCTGCGCCGCAGGAGCACAATCGTGCAGGATCGGTTGGCGCAGGCTCACGCCACATCCGACGAGGCGCTCTCACAGATCACGGTGGTCCAGAGCTTCGTACGCGAGGAATGGGAGGATCGGCGTTACTCGGAACGCATCGGCGCGGCTCTCGAGGCGGCCCTGCGGCGTGCCCTGGCCAGAGGCATCTTCTTCGGCATGCTGACGTTCATCGCTTTCGGCGGCATCGTGGTCGTGCTGTGGGAAGGCGGGCGGCTGGTCATCACGGCCCAGATCACGGCGGGCGAGCTGGTGTCGTTCCTCCTCTACGCCGTCCAGGTCGCGGCGGCCATCACGACCCTGGCCTCCGTCTGGAGCTCGTACCAGGAAGCGCAGGGCGCGGCGCGCCGGGTGTTCGAGCTTCTGGAGCAGCGGCCGGAGATCCACGACCCACACCCTGCGGTCCCGCTACCCGACACCGGCCAGGGCGAGGTGCGCCTGTCGAACGTGTGGTTCCGGTATGGGCCCGACGAACCCTGGGCTCTGAAGGAGATCGAGGTGCGGATCCGTCCCGGCGAAGTCGTGGCGCTCGTCGGACCGAGTGGTGCCGGCAAGACCACCTTTGCCGCTCTCATCCCCAGGTTCTGGGATCCCGTGCGGGGCACGGTCCAGATCCACGGCGTCGACGCGCGCCGCCTCGCCTTGAAAGAACTCCGCGAGACCATCGGGATCGTGCCCCAGGACCACCACCTGTTTGCCGGCACGATCACGGAGAACATCGCGTACGGCCGGCCCGATGCGAGTCCGGAGGAGATCCGGGCGGCGGCCCGGGCCGCTCACGCCGAAGAGTTCATCTCCCGCCTGCCGGGCGGATACGATACCGTGGTGGGCGAGAGGGGTGTGAAGCTGTCCGGCGGCCAACGCCAACGGATCGCCATCGCGCGGGTCATCCTCAAGTCTCCCAGGATTCTCATCCTGGACGAGGCGACCAGCAGTCTCGACGCCGAGAGCGAACGGTGGGTGGAGGAGGCGCTGGAGGCCGTGATGCGCGGGAGGACCACGATCATCATCGCCCATCGGCTTCGAACCGTGCTGCGAGCGGACCGCCTGCTTGTTCTCGAGCACGGCAAGATCGTCGAGGAAGGCAGCCATGCAGAGCTACTGGCCCGGGACGGACTCTATTCCCGGCTCTATCGCGGCCAGCTGCTGGAGCTGGAGGAGACCCGCCCGGCCGAACCCGAGCCGCATTCCGCTTGACGGGAGCCTCGGGGAGGCTCTGGCTCCTCCTGCCTTGGTGGCTCGGGTTCCCGGCACTTCTGGCCGCCCAGCAGGAGACGGCCGATTCACTGCCGCTCTACCGGCTGGATCTGGTCAGGGTGTCCGTGACCCGAATGCGGCTGCCGTTGAGCCGGCTTCCCTATTCGGTGAGCGTCCGGAACAAGGGGGAGATTCAAGCGGGTGAACGTGCCGTCGCGCTCGACGAAGTTCTGCGTTCAATCCCCGGAGTCTTCGCCCAGAATCGCCGGAACTTCTCACTCGGCGACCGCCTGGCGATCCGAGGCGTGGGGGCGCGAGCCCAGTTCGGAGTTCGCGGCCTGCGGATCGTGGCCGACGGGATTCCCCTCACGCTGGCCGATGGCCAATCCACCCTCACCAACCTGGATCTCGCCTCCGCGGGCCGGGTGGAGGTCCTCCGGGGGCCCGCATCGGCGCTGTACGGGAACGCGGCCGGGGGCGTGGTCACGATTCGCTCGGAGCGGCCTGCCGATCGTCCGTTGCGGGCCACTCCTCGCGTCCTGTTCGGCAGCCACGGCTTCCTCCAGCAGCGCCTGAAGGCTTCGGGCCGCATCGGTGGCTACGGCTATCTTCTGAGCGGCAATCACCTGTACCAGAGGGGCTTCCGGGAGCATTCCCAGGCAAGACTCTACCGGATCAATGCCGTCGTGGGCAGGGAGGGGACCGACGGAGGATCTCTCCGCGCCGTCGTGAACCTGTTTCGGACCCCGTTCTCGGAGAACCCGAGCTCCCTGACCCTCGAGGACGCCCGGGCGCACCCGCGCATGGCTCGCCCGTTCATCATCGGACAGGGAGCGGGCGAGAAGTCCAGCCAGGCCCAGGGCGGACTGACCCTGGTACGGCCGTGGGGACAGAGCCTGCGATTCCGCGTCTCCGGCTGGGGACTGTCCAGGGATGTCTGGAATCCCATACCGGGCCGCATCATCGACCTCCGCCGCACGGCGGGCGGCCTGCGCGGCGAGCTCAGAGGTCAAGCCGCCGCGGGCGGACCACCCATCCGCTGGATCGTTGGCTTCGACTTCGAGGCGCAGCGTGACCGGCGCCGGGAGCTGGAGAATCTGGGGGTCGGCGACAACGGAGGTCGGGCCCGGGAGGGAGGGGTCAGACTCCACCAGGCCGAGCGCGTGCTGGGCCTCGCACCGTTCGCCGAGGCGGAGATCGAGCTCGGCTCTCGCGTGTCTCTCACGGCCGCGGGACGCGCGGACGTGTACCGTTTCCGGGCCCTGGATCGGTTCCTCTCCGACGGTGACGACGGAGGTCGCCGGACATTCCATCGCTTCAGTCCGATGGTCGGCCTCAGCATCTCACCCGCACGGGGGCTACGACTGTTCGCCAACTACGCCACGGCCTTTCAGACTCCCACCACCAGCGAGCTCTCCAACCGGCCCGACGGGCGAGGCGGCTTCAATCCGGAACTGAACCCGGAGCGCGTGAGCAACGTCGAGCTGGGCGCCCGCGGCTCGGTCCGCTCCGCGGCGCTGAGTTACGGCCTGACCGGATTCCGTGAAACGGTGGAGGACGCTCTCATTCCGTTCCAGGGACCCAGCGAAGAGGTGTTCTTCCGCAACGCGGGCGAAGTGGAGCGCTGGGGAGTCGAGCTCGCGCTGGGCTGGAGGCCGCTGGCCGGCTTGCGGACGGATCTGGCCTATACCTGGCAGCACTCGGGATTCAACCGGTTCCTCACCGAAGCCGGAAATCTCGACGGCAATCTCGAGCCCGGCGTGCCCGGGCAGATGCTCACAGTCGAGGTCGTCCATTCCTCTGCCTTCGGACTTCGCTCCGAGCTGGACGCACGCTGGGTCGATGCGTATCCGGTGAACGATGCCAACTCCGCGTCCAATCCATCCTATCGCGTCGTGGACCTGAGGCTCTCGCTGGATCGATCGCTGGCGGGAGTTCCCCTGCGGCCGTTTCTGGGAATCGACAACCTGTTCGACGAAGGATACAACGGTTCGGTGGTGCCCAACGCGTTCGGAAACCGCTACTACGAGCCCGCGCCGGGAATCGAGCTGTTCGGAGGGCTCGAGTTCTCCCTCACCCGGTCGGGCAAGTGACTTCACCCGGAGGGTGGACGCCGATCGGCCGCGGAAAGGCCCCCGCGTTCAGAGGCCCGCGGCGCCCGGCGGCGGGAGGAACGACTCGATGTCTCGGGCCAGCGATTCGAAGCTCTGGGGGCCGAGATACTGCTTGCGGATCCTGCCCGCGCCATCGATCAACAGGGTGAACGGGTACCCGATGACATTGTAGTGAGTGAGGGGCTTCTGCGTGTTCGAAACCCAGATCGGGTAGTCCGCTCCATACGGTTTCAGAAACTCGCGAATCTCCGCGGGCTCGCCGGACTCCACCGCCACTCCGATCACCGTGGCGCCCCGGCCGGAATACTGCTGCTGGATCCTGACGAGCTCCGGGATCTCCCTGCGGCACGGGAGGCACCAGGTCGCCCAGAAGTTCAGCAGAACGACACGGCCCCGGTAGTCCTGGACAGAGGCCGTCGAGCCCTCCAGCGTCTCGAACGCCACGGTCGAGGCCGGGATATCGAGCCACGACGCCGCCGACCCGGACGCGTCCGCCGAAACCGTCGCGTCGGCCTCGACCGGCTCCACCGCCGACTCCGGCGCGACCGGGCGCCGGGCGAAACCCACGTACGCGACCAACACCAGCACGGCGAGTCCCAGCGTCCACCTGCGTGTGTTGCTCATTCGTCCCCTTTCCGTAGGATCCGGCTCTCAACCTAGCGTAACAGATCGGGGCGCGTCCAGTTTCCTTTCCGCCGGACGGTCTCGCCTTCTCCTGTCGGACCTGGCCACCGTCCCGCCCGGCCGACCGGCCCCAGGCATGCCCCACACCACTTGACGATCCCTGGCGAGATAGGGATCTTTTTGGAGTCACCTCCCGGGCGCCGAGGGTTGCACGGTGGAACCCGAGCGCCCCACCGAACCGCACCACGCGGCTCGGCCTGGTCGCACCTTTCTGGATCGAGACGGCTTGGGTTCACGACAGTTCGGACACGAGAGCCTGACCGACATGAAGGAGCCACGCGTTCCGGGCAGCGTGCTCGCGATCAGTCTGCTGGCTCTGGCGATCGCGGGCGCCGTCAATCTGCTGTGGCCGGACGCTCTCCCGCAGTACTCGGCCCTGATGTGGCTGCTCGCGCTCATTCCACCGTTCCTGCTCGCGTACTATCGGGGTTGGGAAGGCGCCGCGCTGGCGCTCGCGGGCGGCATGGTTCTCCTGATCGGCGTGGAGATCGGAGGCTCCTATCTCACCGACCGGGCCATCCGCTGGTGGGTGGTGGGAGGGGGGATCGTCCTGCTCATCGTCGTCAGCCTTGGGGCGGGAACCATCGCCAACAGCCTGCATCGGCAGACCTCCGACGCGCTCCGGCTGGCCTACGCGGATTCGCTCACCGGGCTGCCCAACCGGCGGATCCTCAGCATCTTTCTCTCTCAGCATTTCGCCGCCGCTCAGCGCGGCGCCGAGCTGTCGATGGCGCTGTTCGACATCGATGGATTCAAGGAATTGAACGACCGCCGGGGTCATTCAGCCGGGGACGAAGCACTCCTCCTGGTCGGCAGGGTTCTGGACCAGCATACCCGAAGCATGAACATCAGCGGGCGGCACGGGGGAGATGAGTTCCTCGCTCTGCTGCCGGGCGAGCCCGCGACCGGAGCCTATCGCTACGCGGAGCGGGTCCGGCTGGCGATCGCCGATCTCGAGCTCGCTCACGCAGACCGGCTTTCCGTGAGTTGCGGTGTGGCCAGCTTCCGGCCGTCCGTGTCGGACCCCAAACAGCTACTCGACGCGGCCGACAGAGCTCTCTATGCGGCCAAGAAGTTGGGTGGGAACCGAGTGGTGGCGAACGCGGCGGGTGTCGAGCCGGGGACGGAGACGCCGATGCTGGTTCTGGAGGAAGACGGAGAGGTCCGGAAACGGGATGGCGCGACCACGATCGGTCCGGGGCGGCCATCGACGGAGACCGAGGCCCTCGACCGGCGCGAGAGCACGTAGCGCTCGGGCGGCGCTCGAGGACCAGCGGAGCGGGAGGGGTCCCATGCGCCTGCGCCCCCAGCCGGCCTGGGCACCCTCGGGCACCGCACACCGGATCGGCAGTTGGGATCCACCCTGGGACTTCATCACGCGCAGACGCATGGGGTCATCCCTGAAACCGTGCGTCAATTCGGCGCGTTCCCTGCCGGCTCACACCGTGGGTGCCGAACCGGCGGCAACGCCCTCGCCCGACCGAACCCGCCGGGGCACCCTCCGGAGAGGCGCAAGGGACGTACCGGGAGCGGTTCGGCGATCCGCCGACGCTCCAATGCCGTGCGGGACCTGACGATGCGACCTCTTGGCGACGTTCCGGAAAGAGGCTCGGGCCCGGGAGCCGCCTGGCGCTTGTTGCGGCCCCGCCATAGCCGGGCGCGCGAACTCCGTGTGGACGAAGCTACGCGATCCCGAGATGCTGCAGAGGACTTCCGGAGACCGGCGAGGATCATTCGCTCCGGTAGACCACCCGGCCGCCGACCATGGTGATCAGTATCCGGATGTCCTTGATCTCGGCCGGAGGGACCCGGAACGGATCCCGGTCGAGCACCACGAGATCGGCGAGCTTGCCCGGCTCGAGCGAGCCCTTCAAGGCTTCCTCGCCCGCCGCGTAGGCATTGTGAAGGGTATAGGCGCGCAGAGCCGTCTCCACGTCGACCCGCTGTTCGGGATGCCACCCGCCAGCCGGCTCGCCGTTCAGGGTCTGGCGCGTCACGGCCGCGTAGATGCCGAGAAGCGGCTTGGCGGGATACCATGCGGCGTTGGTGCCGGGCCAGTCACTGCCGAAGGAGAGAAGGACCCCGGCATCCCGCAGGGTGCGGAAGGCGTACGCCCAGCGGGACCTCGCCCCGATCCGTTCCTCCATCCACCGCATATCGTCGATCGCGTGATACGGCTGAACTTCCGCGATCAACCCCAAGCGAGCCATCCGACGCGCCACCTCCGGTCCGCGCAGCACCTGGGCGTGAATCACCCGAAACCGTCGTTCCCTGGGTCCGTTGGTCCGCATCACGTCCGCGAACAGCGCGATGAGGGTATCGATCGCCTGATCGCCGATCGCGTGAACCTGAGGCCAGTAGCCGGCCGAGTCCGCCGCCAGCAGGAGCCGGCGCATGTTGCCGGGAGGGTTCATCATCCCCCTCCATCTGCCACGCTTCCCCGTGGTCAGATAGGGCTCATAGAACCGGGCGGTCGAGTTCCCCATGATGCCGTCCACGAAACCCTTGAGGCCTCCAATCCGGAGCCATTCGTCGCCGAATCCCCGTGGAATGCCCACGGCCCGCAACTCATCCCATTTGTCCAGAGTCGGCCGCGCGTAGATCCGGACGGTGAGCTCGCCGCTTTCCCGAAGCCGCTGGTACACCCGCAGCTGTTCCGGCGGCGTGACATCGTGGATTCCCGTGACGCCGTTGGCCCGCAATCTCGCCAGGGCGACCCTCGCCTCGGCGAGTCGCTGCTCCGTCGACTTGGGCGGGCGGTGCGCACGGACGCGGCGCGCCGCCTCGGGCTGGAGAACCCCGGTGGGCACGCCTTCCTCACATTCCACTCCCTCCCACTCGCACGAAGCCTCCGCCAGCTCCAGGGCTCGGCCGTTGGCCAGAAACAGAGAGCCATCCCACCGAGACAGGAGCACGGGTCGGTTTGGAGTGATCGAGTCGATCATCCCACGGCGGGGGCGGAACCGGGCCGGCGGCCGACCCGCGCGGGCGCCGCCGCGGGATCCCAGGCCCCACTCCTCATAAGCTCCCCAGTCGCCTCCCACCATCCAGGCATCCCCCGGCAATCGAGCGTTCGCCTCGCGGACACGGAGGATCAGCCCGGGCTCATCGGCCACATCGAGGAGGTCGATCCCCAGGAGCAGCTCGCCGGCCCGGTTGAAATGGGTGTGATTGTCGATGAAACCCGGGACGACGAAGCCGCCCGGGACGTCCAGCCGTCGAGTGCCGCTCCCGCGATACGGCTCCACGTCGGACTCGGTGCCGACCGCGAGCACCCGTTCCCCCCGGATCGCGATCGCACGGGCCCACGGCACCCGCTCATCGCCGGTCCACACGAGGGCGCCGGACAGGATCAGATCGGCCGTCCGGGTCGTGTCTCCCGAGCCGGCGAAGCCGTCCCGCACGGAGGACGGGGAGCTCGAGCCCCCGATGGCGACCGGTAATGCCAGGGCGGAGAGGCAGGCAACCGAGAGAGAGCGCCGCCGAGGCCGAGGAAGCGAGGCACGGATCACGGGACCACCTCCTGGAAGCGGACGTGAAGGTGGCGTCCAACGTACAGCGGCGGCGGGCCGGGCGCATCCCGCACCCGGGCCTCCGGCAACGGTTCGGCGGTCGCCTCAGGAGGCGGCTTTCAGTGCCAGGCTCAGCTCGCTGACCAGTCCATTGGCCAGACCGGTACGCACGGCATCGTCATCGGGATGGGCGGACGCGAGACCGCGGAGCTCCTCCAACAGATCGGAGCGGCGGGCCGGATCCGCCGGAACGTCCTGGCAGCTCAACGCTTCCGAGAGGCCGATGGCGAGGCTTTCCCTGAGAACCGGATCCTCCGGATGGCTCCCCACCAGTTGGCGCAACTCATCCACCAGGACCTGGCAGGTCGACGAGTCACCCGCGGCGCTGCGCTCGTGGAGAGCGATCGCCACGCCCTTGGCCAGACGCTCACGGACGCCCGCGTCCTCGGGATGGTACCGGCTCAGCTCTCTCAACTCCTCGAGGAGGGAGTTCCGCCGTTCCGCATCCCCTTCCTCCACACTGTGGCTCAACGCGTTGAACAGTCCCTTCGCGTAACGAAGCCGGACGCCGTCATTCGCCTCCCGACTCGCATGGAGACCCCGCAGCTCCTCGAGCATCGCATCCCGCCGAGCGGTATCGCCCTCGTCCTTGGCGTAGTTGAGCGAGTTGAACAGAGCCTTGGCCAGGTGTTCTCCGACCACGTCATCGGCCGGGTGCGACGCGTTGAGCACGCGCAGCTCCTCCAGCAGGCGCTCGCGCCGCTCCCGGTCTCCTTCCTCGTGCGCGTAGTGGAGTGCGTTGAACAGCGCCCGCGCCAGGTTGTCGCGTACCACCTCGTCCTCCGGAAACTCGGAGGTCAGCTCCTTGAGCTCGCGCAGGAAACCGTCCCGGATCGCCGAGTCTTCGGGATTCCGGACGCTGGATAGCGCGCTGAACAAGCCCAGCGCCAGATGGTTTCTGAGGGTCGGATCCGCCGGGTTCTGGGAGGTTAGACCACGGAGCTCCCCGAGAAGATCCTGAATCCGGCTCGCGTTCCTGTTTCCGTTCAACATCGGCCCCTGCGGCGTTGGTCGTGCGATTCCACGAGAAACCTCGACTTCACTCTCTTCGTGATCCCGCCGTGCAAGAAGCGTTCAGCTGTCGAGTGAAGGGGAGGCTTTCACATATTTCCCTACCAGAGCGCCAGTTACAGAACGTTCCCCCGCTGGGACCGGAGTCCCGTGGTGACACTTTTTTCCTCCGGCCGAAAAGCTTGCACGGTTCGCGCCGCCTCCGGCTGCTGCCCGACCCGACGGGGTTCGCCGCGGCTCAGGGGGAGGGATTGGCCACGTAGAGTTCGGTCCACAGCCCCTGGCTGACGCCGATCGCCGTGTGGGTGTAGGCGCACCGCTCCAGATTGGCCCGATGTTCGGGACTGGCCAGCCAACTCTCGAACACCGTCTCGGCTCCGCGAGGACTGCTGGCCAGGTTCTCTCCAGCGGGGCCGTTCCACGACAGACCCGCGTCGCGCATGCGGTCGAACGGAGACTTCCCATCCGGATTCACGTGGCCGAAGTAGTGTCGGCGGACCATGTCGTCGCTGTGGGCCTGAGCCACCATGGCCAACCGGGAGTCCCAGGAGAGCGGGCTGCAGCCTACCGCCCGCCGATGATCGTTGACCAGGACCGCCAGCTGACTCACGCTGGCCATGGACCTCGGCTCGTTGACCGAGGTGCCACAGGCTGTCGCGGCCGGGAGCGCCAGCATGAGCAGGGACAGGAAGACGCCGGAGCGTCGATCGTGTTGCATGCCCATCCAATCAGCAAGCGCCGCGCCGCCTGAGACCGGGGCGACTCGGATCAGCCAACTCTCATAACGAGTGCAGATTCCAGAAGCCCGGGCCGAAGACACGCTGGCTTCTCGGACGCCGGATCGCCAGCAAACCGCAAGGATGGATTGCAGGGCACCACTCGGGTCCCGACGACGGAACGGATCCAGCGGGCGGCCCGGAGCGGCGGCGAGCCCCGGCCGCCTAGAAGACAGGTGCCACGCTCGAACCGGCGCCCGCCTCGCTCCCGCCCAGCTGCCGACACGCCGCCGGACTGGCGCACGTTCCGCCCAGCGCCGGGCACCACACGAGTTCCGTGCCCGCCCTCCGGGCGACGCCCGAGCAGGCGAAGGACTCCGTGCTCTGGATGCCTACGCTTGACGCCCCCTCGCCTCCACCACAGGCCGTGATCGCAAGCCACCCCACGACGGCGAAACAGGCGCGCACCATACACTCGACCTCGACAGCGGAAACCGTTGACCTGCGATGACTCTAGCGGCCGCACCGTGGATCCACCAGCCTCGAGTCTGCCGCCGGCCCTTCCGCCCGGCGACGTTCGTCCGCTCCGTTGCGCCCGTCCGTGCGCCCCGCTAGATGGACGCCATGAACGATCTCATCCTCCGGGCTCTCCGGCGTCAGACCGTCCGCCGAACTCCCGTCTGGTTCATGCGGCAGGCGGGCAGGTCACTGCCCCGCTACCGGGAGCTGCGCCGGAAGCGGTCGATCGCGGAGCTCCTCTGCGATCCCGCCGCCGTGGCGGAGATCACGCTTCTTCCGCTGGAACACTACCCGGTGGACGCGGCCATTCTGTTCATGGATCTGTCCACGCCCTTCGGAGGAGCGGGATGGCAGGTCCAGTTCCGGGAGGGAGTGGGGCCCCGGGTCGACCGGCCCCTGTCGACCGGGACCGATCTGCGCCGGCTCCATCCCTTCGATCCGACTCGGGCCTTGGACTTCGTGTTCGAGGCGATCCGCCTGGTGAAGCCCCATCTCGACGTCCCGCTCATCGGCTTCGTCGGCGCGCCGTTCACCATCTGCTCCTATCTGTTCGAAGGAGACCGGGCCCGCCGGCTCCAGTCGGCCAAACGATGGCTGTGGGCGGAGTCCGAAGCCTGGGACGAGTTGGCGGATTATTGGTCGGAACATCTGGCGGCCTTCGCGATCGCACAGTACAGAGCGGGCGCCGACCTCATCCAGGTGTTCGACTCCTGGGTGGGAACCCTTGGGCGGAAAGATTACGAGCGGCACGTACTCCCATACACGCGCAGGTTGTTCGAGCGCTTGGAGGCGGCAGGCGTGCCCTCGATCCACTTCGGAACGGGAAACCCCTCCCTGCTCGACCTCATGGTTCGAGCCGGCGGCGACGCGATCGGAGTGGACTGGAGGGTGTCTCTCGACGAAGCCTGGCGCATCATCGGCCACGGGCGGGCGATCCAGGGAAACCTGGATCCGGCGGCTCTGCTGGCCGGTGTGGACACCGCGACGCGGCTGACTCGCGAGATCCTGGACGAGGCCGGGGGTCGCCCGGGCCACATCTTCAATCTGGGCCACGGGATCCCCCCCGAGGCAAGCCCCGAGGTGATCCGCGCCGTCGTGGACGTGGTCCACACCCATCGGCTTCCCGGGCGAAGCGCCGCCGGAAACGATCCATCGTGAAGGCCACCGTCATTCTCCTCGCGTTCGGCGAACCCAAGGATCCCACACTCGAGGAGGTGCAAGCCTACCTGGAAGGTATATTCGAGGCCAACGCGGCGCTCGACGGCTCCTCGGATCCGGAGCGCCGCCGCGGCCGCAGCCGCCAGTTGGCCGAGCGGCGTGCGCCCGGACTGCTGCGGGCGTACCGGGAGATCGGCGGCTCTCCGATGATGAAGCAGTCCGAGGCGCTGGCGCGCCGGCTCGAGGCGGAGTTGCATGGCCGGGGCCTGGCGATCCGCGTGCAACTGGGAACGCAGTTCTGGGAACCCTCCATCGGATCGGCCCTCGCGCGCGCCCGCCTGTACGATCCGGAAAGGCTGATCGCCCTTCCCTTATATCCCTTGTGCGGCCCTTCCACCACGATCGGCGCGCTCGCCGCGCTCGACGCGGAACTGAAGTCCTCCGGGTGGTCCATCGAGCCCGCCGCCATCTCGGGTTGGTATCTCCACCCCGCCTACGTGCAGTTGAGGGCCGATGCGATCCGGAATGCCGCCGTCGAAGCGGGAGTACGACCCGGTGAAGGCGGGTGCGTCCTCCTGTTCTCGGCTCATGGCATCCCCGCGAGGTATCTGGAACAGGGCAGCCGGTATGTGCGCTACGTGGAGGACTGCTGCCGGCGCGTCGCGGCCGCCGTCGAGGTCGAATCCTATGCGCTCGGCTACCAGAACCACTCCAACCGCGGGATCCCCTGGACCGAGCCGGAGGTGGAGCAGGTGGTGCGGGAGCTCAACGCCGAACACGTGCTGGTGGACGCCATTAGCTTCATGCACGAGCAATCCGAAACGCTCTCGGAGCTGGACCATGAGCTGCGCCGCGTCGCGGAGAGCGCGGGCGTGACCTTCCACCGGGTGCCCATCCCGCATGACGACGAGCGATTCGTGGAGCTGCTGGCCGATCTCGTCCAGACCCTGGCACGGGAACCGACCGCGTCCGACCCCCTGCTTCGCCGCTGCAGCTGCTGTCCCGACTCCGCCGCCTGGTGCGTGGGCGCCGGCCGGTGAACCACCACGCTAGAAG
>JBHHYZ010000027.1:0-37191 GCA_046757845.1 Gemmatimonadota bacterium | reverse complement strand
CCCCGCCTTGAAATCGCCCGCCGCCAGTTCGGCCTCGGCCCGCAGACGCAGGGCCGCAAACCGGTGCTCGGGCGTTGCTGCAACGGATTGCGCCACGGTCGCCATGCTCACGGCTTCCCGATGGGCACAGGTGGATACAGCCTCCTCCGCTCCCCTGATCGCGAACTCGTAGGCGCGGGCCTGGTCGGCACCGAGTTGGAAATGGTGGGCGAGGATGGCGGGCCCAGCGTCGCTGGCGCTGGCCAGAATTTCGCCGACAGCCAGGTGCAGCGCCGCTCGGCGTAGCAGCCCCAGGTTCTTGTAAACGAACTCCCTCATGATGTCATGCGTGAATTCGAAGCGGTCTTCCGCCTCGCGGAGGAGGCCGCGGGCGCAGAGCTCCATGGACAGGGGCTCGGCTTCATGGCGGAGCAGACCCGCCACCTTGGTCACGTGCTGAGGTGCCGCATGCCGATCCAAAGCGGCCACCGCCTCGAGCAGGCGGAGAGCCTGCGGAGGGAGACCCTGCAGCCGCGCCGTGAGGAGGACGCGAAGTCGATTGCTGATCAACAGGGATGCGCGGGTGAGGCCCTGGGATCGAGGTCCTCCACCGTCACCAGCCTGGGCCGCCCTCAGGATCTCCAGGGCGTAGAACGGGTTCCCACCGGAGTATTTCTCGGCGAGCTGGCGCGCGTCTTCGTCAGCATCCCCGGCGGCCAGGACAATGAGCTCCCTAACGGACGCCTCGTCCAGGGGACCCAGATCCAGAAAATGGGTCTCGACCTGGGCCCCGGCTTCCCCCATCAGGCGCGCCGCCGCCTCGCCCAGAGCGATTTCGGAGCGCACGCTCAGGATCAGCGTGAAGGGCCGCTCCCGGAGGCGCCGTGCGATGTAGTGCAGGAGGGAGGCGGATGAGCGGTCGATCCACTGAACGTCCTCCACGACCCACAACACGGGAGTCGCGGCGCACATCCGCCGGATCAGATCCGTCACCTCCTCGTAGAGGCGCCGTTGGCGGACGGCCGGATCGATTGCTTCGAACTCCTCCTCCGGAGGACGCACGAACAACTGCGGGAAGAGATGCCCGAGCTGGTAGTAGTCGTGGGAGGCGAGGATGGACGATTTCACCAGCCGCGTAGCGATAGGCTGAATCCCATCCAGAATCGGCCCGTAGGCGACGTTGGCCTCAGCTGGATAGCAGCGACTCCGGAAGTGCGCGATTCCTTCGACCGGGGCGATCTTCGCCATCTCCTCCAGAAGCCGGGTCTTTCCGATTCCTGCCTCGCCCCTGAGAACCAGAATCCTGCCCCTCTTGGAGCGGATCTGTCGCACCTCCGTCCTCAACTTCTCGAACTCGCTGGCCCGGCCCACCAACGGGAGCCGTTGGTCTCCGGGCTGGAGCGGCCGGGATGCTCGAGGCCGCGAGCTCTTGATTCGCTCCACCAGCTCCAGAGTCTCGGCCGAAGGTCCCGTGGGAAGCTCCTTCACCAGGAACGACCGGACTTCCGCATAATGCTTGAGGGCGGATTGCTGATCTCCGTGCAACCAGAGGGCACGCATCAGGGACCGGTGGGCCCCCTCGTCCAGCGGATCGAGTTTGACGAGCCGAAGTGCCGTCAGGCACATCTCGCCCCATTGCCCCTGCAGATCACATTGCTCCACGTATTTCCGGAGGCACATCTGGGCCAGGGTGCGAAAACGGTCTCGCTCGGCTTCGTACCAGCGCTCGAAGTCCATCGCTCCCACTCGCTCCAGATTCGGCGCGAACGCGCCCCGGTAGAGCGCGGTGGCGACGGTCAGATCACCGCTGCGGATCGCCTCCTCGAACTCCGCACCTTCATAGCGCACCTGTCCTTCGGCCAAGCGGAGTCCGCCGCCCCGCGTATGGAGTTGGAAGGGATGCAGCCGCTTTCGGAGATCGTACAGGGCCTGGCTCAGCGAATGCCGCGCCGCATCCTCGTCCGTATCCCAGAAGAGGGCGGCCAGGCTCCCTCGGCCGATCGCTCGCTTGGGATGGGTGGCCAGGTAGAGAAGAAGTGCCAGGTGCTTGCGAGACCGAAAATGAATCTCACGGCCATCGAGCGTCTCGACCAGCAGCGTGCCGAAGCACTGTAATCTGTACATTGTCGCGCCACCTGAAGGAGTTTGCGGAACCCCGCCTCCGCCTTACCGGCGGACCTCCCCACCCGGCGCGTCCAACATAACACGTTCGATCAACCGGTTATCATCACTCGGCCTTCATCCCCGAAAACCTGGTTGAGAGCCTCCGGCACGTTAGATCGTGAGCGATCCAAGCTGTCCATAGAGATCGGCCAGCGAATCGATCCCACGGTGGTAGACTCCCAGATCGAGCCACTCGTTCGGAGAGTGCGGATTGCTGCCGGGAAGACCGAAGCCGATGAGCAGGCTGGGCGCGCCGAACGTGTCCTCGAACATCGGTACGATCGGGATCGAACCGCCTTCTCTGATGAATATGGGCCGGCGCCCGAAGCCCTTCTCGAGGGCGGCGGCGGCCGCTTCGAACACGGGATGCGATGCCTCGGCGGCCCACGGCTGTCCGCCATGGAAGCGCTCCACACTCACGGCGACGCCCGGCGGCGCCAGCCGCGCCACATGAGCCTCGAACGCGGCCGCGATCTCCTCGGGATCCTGATCTGGAACCAGGCGCATCGAGATCTTCGCCATGGCCGTCGCGGGCAGGACGGTCTTGGCGCCTTCACCCGTGAACCCGGACAGCAGGCCGTTGACGTCCAGCGTCGGGCGGAACCAGACGCGCTCCAGGGCCGAGTAGCCGGTCTCGCCCCGCAGCTCGGGCGCCCCCACATCGGCGCGCAGTTCCTCTTCCCGAAACGGCAGGCTGGCCACTTCCTCACGCTCGGCTTCCTTCATCGGCCGTACCCGATCGTAGAAGCCCGGAACCGTCACACGCTCGTTCTCATCCTTTAGGCCGGCGATCAGCGAGGCCAACGCGTTGGCGGGGTTCACGACGGCGCCGCCGTAGGTACCGGAGTGAAGATCGCGATTGGGGCCGCGCACCGTGACCTGCTCGTAGACGATTCCCCGCAATCCCATCGTGATGCACGGGACATCGGCGGCGAACATCCCCGTGTCGCTGATCACGACGACATCACAGGCCAGGCGCTCTCGGTGTTCCCGCAGGAAGGAGCCCAGATTGGTGCTGCCGACTTCCTCCTCACCCTCGATCACCAGCTTGACGTTCACCGGGATTCCGCCGCCTGCCCGTGAAAGGGTCTCGAGGGCCTTGATATGCATGTGCACCTGACCCTTGTCGTCGACCGCGCCTCGCGCGTACAGCCGTCCGTCGCGGACATCGGGCTCGAAGGGCGGCGACGTCCACAGATCCTCCGGGTCTGTCGGCTGAACGTCGTAGTGACCGTAGAGCAGGACGGTGGGGGCATCCGGCCCCGCCCGGTGCTCGCCGAGCACGATCGGATGCCCCTCCGAGGTGGGCACGATCTCCACTTGCTCCACGCCCGCCGCCTCCAGATGATCCCGGAGCCACTCGGCGCAACGTCGTACATCGGCGGCATAGCGGCTCTCCGTACTGACGCTCGGGATCCGCAAGAACTCCTCGAGCTCTTCCTCGAAGCGGGCCCCGTTCTGCTCAAGATACGTCGCGATCTCGCTCATACAGCCTCCAGCCTATGACAGTGTCGCCAAAAACCTCACCCCAACTCCCCCCGGCATGCCCGATCTCCGGTGCGACCCTGAGAGGCCCCTCCGTCCACTTCGGGTCCGTCGCCATCTCCCGTCCAGGTGGACTCTCCGACGCCCGGGAGCAGCGTACCATAAGGCCGCACCGTCCACGGTCCAAGAGGCATCCGCCCAGAGATTCGGGAGTCGGAGGCCGCCGGCTGCGGGTGGCACGGTAGACTACAAGCTACTATTCTATCAGAGAATAACCTGATAGCCTTTAATATTAGAGGTAGGAAAAGAGGCCATGCACCAGGCAGAGCTGGTCGTACTCGGCTTGCTGGGCCGCGACGCGCGACACGGTTACGAGATCGCCCGGGAACTCGAGGCGGCCAACCTTCGGCAGTGGGCTCAGATTGGCCCTTCCACGGTCTATCGCGTGCTGCGGCGGCTCGAGCGGCAGGGCCATGTCACCCACCGACTCGAGCGGCAGGGGGAGCGGCCGGCCAAGAAGGTCTATTCGCTCACGGATTCCGGATTGCGGGAACTGTCCCGGCGCGTTCGGGCCGCTCTGTTCTCGGAACGACCCGTCTACTGCGATCGACTCGTGGGCGCGGTGTTC
This sequence comes from Gemmatimonadota bacterium, assembly GCA_046757845.1. Classification (GTDB taxonomy): domain Bacteria; phylum Gemmatimonadota; class Gemmatimonadetes; order Palauibacterales; family Palauibacteraceae; genus JBHHYZ01. The sequence goes on along the minus strand of JBHHYZ010000027.1, from coordinate 32,936 downwards.
GCCCGAATCGGCCTCGAGGAAGAGTGGCCAGACGCTCTGGAGCAGGCCAGAGAGCGCTTGGATGGGAGGCGCGCTACCCTCCGGGCCGCCCTTGACGCGGGCACATCCCCGCAGGGAAAGCTCATCCTGTCCTTCTATCTCAACGTGGCGGACGCGGAGCGTACGTTTCTGCTCAAGGCCGCCAACCTGTTCGAGCGGGAACGGTTGCCAGGTCCGGACCGGGCGCCTGGCGCTCCGGCCGCCCTCCCGCGGCTTCCCGGCTCCGTTGGCGGAGGCTGAGCGGTCCGGCGCACCGGCCTGTGGAACGGTTCGACATTCTATAGATGTTCTATGGATCAGAACGTGTCGGCCCGGGGTACATGACGGGTAGCGAATGATGGCTGAAGGCTGAAGGAGGGTTGAAATGAATACGCGCACTCTGCACCGCTCCGGACCGGTGCTCGCGCTTGTCCTGCTGGCGGCGTGCGCGTCGGGTGGGAATCGCCGCACGGGGCCGGTGGCCACCATCGATGAAGTGGCGCCGTCGGATCGTACCGTCGTGGTCCGGATACGCAACAATCTTGTCCCTCACCAATCGGTGATCGTCTCGGTCCTCAGTCCCACGCGACCGGAGAGGGTGCTGGGAAGCATCCTGTCCGACGAAGTCGGTGTCTACGAGATCGACACGGCGGCCTTCCCGGGTTCCTACCGTTTGATGGCGCGAAAGAGCGACGGTCGAGTCCTTCTGGCGCGGCCCCTGTCCATCGTGGGGTGGGCCCGGATCGACTGGAACATGAACCCCAACATCCTCACCGTCGACCGGGTCCGCACCGAATAGCCGGCGGAGAGGGAAGCCTCTCACGCCGGCTTCCCCCGGCCGGGGCCGCCCGGTACTATCCGCCACATGCAGGAATTCGAGGAGCTCGCGCGACCTTCTCTGGCCGAGGTACACGAGTCCGTAGAGGTTCCGTCCACCGGACCTCTTTGGCGCCGCTGGCTGGCCGTGGCGGGACCGGCTCTCATGGTCTCGGTCGGTTACATGGACCCCGGCAACTGGGCCACGGATCTGGCCGGTGGAAGCCGGTACAACTACGCGCTCATCTGGGTCCTCCTGATGTCGAACCTGATGGCCGTGCTGCTCCAGAGCATGGCGGCCCGTCTCGGCATCGCCAGCCGGCGCGATCTGGCCCAGGCCTGCCGCGAATCGTATCCGAAGGCCATCAACGTCCCGCTGTATGTCCTGGCGGAAATCGCCATCACGGCGACGGACCTCGCGGAGGTCATCGGCTCGGCCATCGCGCTCCAGCTCCTGTTCGGCCTCCCGCTGCTATGGGGCGTGGTGGTGACCACGTTCGACGTCCTGCTGCTGCTCGGACTCTCCCGCTTCGGGATTCGAAAGCTGGAGGCGGTGGTGCTTTCCCTCGTCGGAACGATCGGCTTGGCGTTCCTGATCGAAACGCTGCTCGCCCAGCCGGAGTGGGGAGGAATCATCCGCGGCTTTCAGCCATCTTTGCCGGATAGCTCGGCGCTGTTCATCGCGATCGGGATTCTGGGCGCCACGGTGATGCCTCACAACCTCTATCTGCACTCGTCGCTCGCTCAGAGCCGGCGATTCGGTCGGAGCCCGGACGAGCTGAAGCGCGCGGCGCGGCTCAACACATTCGATTCGACCGTGGCTCTGAACCTGGCCTTCCTGGTCAACGCCGCTATCCTGATCATGGCGGCCGCGGTGTTCTACCGAAGCGGGCATTACGAAGTGGCGGAGATCCAGGACGCGCACCGCCTGTTGGAGCCGATCCTCGGGGCGGCGATCGCCCCCATCGCCTTCGCCGTCGCCTTGCTCGCTTCGGGCCAAAGCTCGACGATCACCGGCACGCTGGCCGGACAGATCGTGATGGAGGGCTATCTTAACTTTCGGATCCGGCCGTGGCTGCGCCGTCTTATCACGCGCCTGCTCGCCGTCATCCCGGCCGTGTTCGCGATTCTCTACTTCGGCGAACGCTCCACGGGCGGCCTGCTGGTGCTGAGCCAGGTGATCCTGTCGCTCCAGTTGCCGTTCGCGGTGATTCCGCTGATCCACTTCGTTTCGGACCGCCGCCGAATGGGCGCTCTCGCCATCGGCCCGGTGGTGCGGTCCTTGGCCTGGTCAGTTGCCGGCATCATCCTGGCCCTGAACACGAAGCTGGTGGCCGACGAGATCGGGCGCTGGTTGAGCCGCGCGGGGGGATTCTCCTTCGGCCTGGCCGTGCTGGTCATTCCCGCCGTGCTGGGGATTGGATTAATGCTCATGTACGTGACGTTCAAACCTCTGATTGACCGGTTGCGCGCGCTTCGCCGAGGGGGGACGGCGGCCGGGGTTCACGCGGAAGTCGCTCCGTCCGGCCTCGAGCTCACGTCCGTAGTGGGCTACCGGACGGTAGCCGTGGCACTGGACTTCGAAGGTGGCGAAGCCCGGTTGATCCAGGAGGCGCGGCGTCTCGCCTCGGGTCCCGACGCACGGCTGGTTCTCCTCCATGTGGTGGAGAGTCCCGTCGCTCGAGCGATCGGCGAGGCGGCCGGCGATCTGGAGACCGAGGCCGACGCCCGCCGCCTGGAGTCCCTGAGAGAGACGCTCGAGTCGGGCGGACTGCGCGCGGAATGGCGGCTGGGCCTCGGTCATCCGGTGCGCGAGCTGGCCAGAATGATCACGGAGGTGGAAGCCGAAGCCGTCGTGCTGGGCGCGCATGGGCACCGCGGTGTCGCCGACCTCATCCACGGCACGACGGCAGACGCGCTCCGTCACCGTGTGGACGCGACGGTTGTGATCGTTCCGCTGGAAGCCTAGTGGTCCGTCTCGGGAGTCTGCACCGGGTACGGCCGCCGACCTGCTTAACGGGGCAGCGTGGACACTGGCGTTGATCTTCACCGGGTGCGAGAGCGGCTCCCCCGCAACGGTGCCGTTTTCGGCTTTGCTCGCCTTCTAGCGATGTCCGGATTTGATGAACTCCTAATAGATTTGGGCACGGCAAAACCCGCAGGCTTCGGAGCCGATGTGGTCCAACGCCAGAGGTGGCCCGGGCTGCGTCACATCACCCGAGGTACCCCCGTTGTCGCATACGACGAGGCCCCCGGCCGGAAGCGGCGTTCTGTCCCAAGCGTTCCGAGCTTCAGGGCGGGACTCGGGCGACCGGCGCGCACCAGCCAAGCGGGCTGCGGGAGGTACAGGTGAGGATCCGCTTGGGCATGGGCGCGAAGGCGCTCGAAGAGCACTCCGCTGTGTGGCGTGAGCTGGAGCGGGCCACGAACCCACCGCCGTTTCAGACCTACGAGTGGGCGCGGGCGTGGTTCGAGGAGGTGGCTCAGGATTGCGTACCATGGCTGATCACGGCGGCAGGGCCTCCCGGAGGTCTCCTTCCTCTGGCCCTGTTTCGGTTCGGACCGTTGAAGGTTCTGCGGCTGATGGGCCAGGGTATCTCGGATTATCTGGGGCCGCTCGTCCCCGGCGGTGATCCGGAGGTCGTCCGGGCGCTGGCCGCCAGGGTGGCGGCGGAGCGCGGCCGGTGGGACCTCCTTGACCTGGGCGGCCTGTGGGCTTCCGTCTCGGAGCGATCCGCGCTCGCGGCCGGGCTCGGGAGGAGCTGCCGGAGCGAGCCGGGGGACATCTGTCCCATCGTGGACACACGGCGCGGCTGGGAGGATTACCTGGGCGGGCGATCCAAGGATTTTCGGTCGGAACTGCGGCGGTGCGGGCGCAAGATCGAATCGTACGGCGAGGTCGCCGCCGGGCGGGAGCCTCCGTCGGTGGACCTACTGGACGAGCTGGAGGCCGTGGATCGAGCCTCCTGGAAGTGGAAGCACGGGCAGTCGTTCCTCCGGGATCCCCGACTGCGGCGGTTCCTGCAGAGGCTGTTGCTGGATGGACGGATTCGATCGGAGTTGTGGACCTGCCGCGTCGATGGCACCCTGACGGCCTACCTGATCGCCTTGGTCCGCGAGAGAGTTCGCTACACGTATCTGACCGCCTACCACCCCGCGTATTCGGGCGCTGGCGTCTTTCTCCTGGGGCGGATCGCCCGTGCCAGTTTCGAAGAAGGCTTCTCGGAGCTGGATCTCCTGGGCGGCGACCATGTCCACAAGCTCCGGTGGGCCGATCGAACCCGAACCCCCCGGCGGCTGATCTCCAGCTCGGGTAGCTGGCGGGGCCGGCTCGCTCTCGGCGCCCTGGCCCTGCGTTCCCGCTTCCCACCCTCGGATTCCCTGCGTCGGGCCCGCCTGCGGCTCGAACACTGGGCCGGACGGCGAGCGGCTCGGCGCCGGCCGAGGGAAGCAACGGACGCCACCGAGATTCGAGCCGGAGCGCCGCCCGGGTAGACTCCCGCTGTTGTGGTCCGCCCGTCCGCCGGGTGTTACGTTCTGCCCAATGAACGTCTATGGGGAGAGGAGAGTAGGTGGCGAAACGGCAGCTCGATCTGCTCCAGGGGACGCTGGACATGCTGATCCTGAAGACTCTGACTCTGGGCCAGATGCACGGCTATGCCATCGCCCGGGAGATCCGGCGCGCGACCGACGGCGCCCTCAGCGTGGAGGAAGGCTCTCTGTACCCGGCCCTCCACCGGATGGAGAGACGGGGCTGGATCGAGGCTGATTGGGGCCTATCGGAAAACAAGCGGCGCGCGAAGTACTACCGCCTGACGGAAGCCGGAATGGAGCAGCTCGAGACCGAGGTGGCTCTGTGGAGCGAGTTCACGGCAGCCGCGTCCAAGGTCCTCGCGGCGCAACCCCAGAGCTCCTGAGACCGCGCCCGTCCCCTCACTCCCTGCTCCCCGCCACTTCGGGCCGCCCTCGTCGAGCGGGCGGAGACCACCGGAGCCCGTAAGCCCCGCGGTTCAGCAGCAGCCCGCCGGACCACAGCAGGAGTCCGCCGCCTGGGTCGTGACGTCGTAGTCCTGTCCCTTCGTTTCCCTGGGATGGCGACGGGACATCCTCGAACAATCGAACGGCTCCGCCTCGTCCAGCGGGATCTCCTCCAGCGGTTCGACCGGCTCGAAGTGGCCCCGATAGGGTTCCTCCTGAAACAGGTGAAACGTCTTGTCGCACACGGCGTAGCGCCGGCCACGCACCATGTGATGGCCATCGTCGTCCAGGACTTCCTTGAACGGTCCCCTGTAGATCACCGCCTGTTTTCTCTCCCAGCAGGGACCGTCCTTCCCCTTGAACGCTTCCACGGTGATGGACCGGAACTCGATCCCCCGCACCGTCCGCCACGGATCCACGCGCCGCTCCAGGATCCGAATGCCGTAGAACCCGGCCTCCTCGAAGGCCTCGAGGAATCCCTCCTCCGTCAGCGCCCCGGCCAGACAGCCGGTCCACAGGTCGGGGTCCCGCTGGAGCTCGGCCGGCACCGGCTCATCGCTCACGATGTCCGAGATCACGGCTCGGCCTCCGCGGCGCAGCACCCGATAGATCTCATGGAACAGTCCCGCCTTTTCGTCCGTGTTCACCAGGTTCAGGACGCAGTTGGACACCACGACATCGACGGATTCGTCCTCGATCATCGGTCGATTCACGCGCAGCGTCCGGGCACGTTCCTCGGCCGCCAGCAGACCTTCGAAATCGTGAATCGGCGAGGCCGCCAGCTCGCGATCCAGGAGATCCAGATCCAGGGCGAGATCCTGAATCCGCCCTCGCCGGAACTCCACGTTCGCGTATCCCAGGCGCTTCGCAACGGCCGGCGCGTTTCGGCGGGCCACGTCGAGCATCTCCTCGGTCATGTCCACGCCCATCACTCGGCCTTCGGGCCCGACCACCTGTGCCGCGATGAAACAGATCTTGCCCGTACCGCTGCCCAGATCGAGCACGGTCTCGCCTTCCCGCAGGTATCGGCTGGGGTTGCCGCAACCGTAATCGCGTTCCAGGACCTCGTCCGGAATCACTTCCAGATACTCGGGCTGGTAGTCGGCCGGGCAGCAGAGCTCGGCTTCCAGCCTGCGAGCCCCCGCCCCGTATCGTTCCCGAACCACCTTCTCGACGTTCATGCCTACCGTGTTCATCATCCTCCCGATCCTGTGTGGTACGACCGCGCGTCTTTCCACCTGTGCTTCGTGCCCGCTCCCCGGGCGGACGTCGAGCCGGGGAGGGCTCTACGGCAGCGCCCCGGCCGGCAAGTCCGCCGGGCTTTCCCGTTCCACCGATTCGGCGCCCACCGTCCCATCCCGGTGCGCGGCTCCGTGCCGTCGCAGCCGGAAAGCCCGCGCGGCCACCCCCCCGATCACGAGGACGACGAGCCCCATCAGAGCCCACCTCGAGTACCCTAGCGCGATTCGCAGCACCGCCTCCACCTGATCGGAGAACAACCAGCCCAGGGTCGTATACACCGTCGCCCACAGCAGGAGCGCAATCCCGTCCAGCAGCAGGAATGGCAGGCTCGCCAATCCCGCAAAACCGGCGGCCGGCGCGATCAGATTCCCCGCGCCGGGCAGAAACTTGGCCGACAGAACGTACGCCCCACCCAGCCGCCGAACCTTCCCTTCCACACGGGTCACGCACGCATGCCGATTCGAGGTCAGGCCGCATGCGGCGCCGACGAGTCGGCAGCCCTGCCAGCGCGCCATCGCATACCAACCGGCATCGGCCAGCCATCCTCCCAGCGCCGCGAATCCGACGATGAGCGGCAAGCTCAACCGGCCGCTCGAAGCCAACGCGCCCGCGCCGATCAGCACCGGCACGCTCGCGATCGGAATCCCCGAATACTCGGCGAAACCGAGCGCCAGCAGCACCCAGTAGCCATGGCTGTCGAGAAAACCGGCCAGAGTGTCCATGGTCTTCAGTGAACGTCCCGGTCGGACGCCCGGTTTCGTCGCCCGCTAGGCGGCTTCGGCCGCCTTGCGCAGCGCCCGGGCCGTCACGGAGAAGTGAGAGGCGTGCCACACGGGCTCGCCGTCGCGCAGCACGATCGCCTGCGGAGACTCGTGCGCGATTCCGAAGTGCTCGGCGACCCAGTCGGAAAGGGGCCGCTGGCCGATCACATCCACCATATAGATGGGAATCCCGGGAGACTTCTGGGCGAATCGCTCGACCTGTTCCAGCGCGCGGGCCGCCACCCAGCAAGTCGGGCTGTGCTTGTACAGGACCACGACCCCGGGTGCCAGCGATTCCTCCAGCTCCCGCCGGTTCTCGACCGGGTGAATCGCCACGGCTCTTTCCATCTCCGGGGTCACCTCGCCTTCTTGGCGCCTTCAAAATCACCGGCCCGCAGGATAACGATCTTGTCCGGATCGATGTGGCGGCGGAGCGCCTCGACGATCTGCTCCGGAGTGAGAGCGGATATCGCCTTTTCCTGCTCGGCCGTAAACTCCATCGTGCGCCCGAAGAACAGACCCGCCGCCAGCTGCGCGGCCAGCCCCCGATCGTTGCCCCGGTTGTTCTGTCGGGACTCGAGCAGGCCCTTCTTGGCGGCTTCAACCTCGTCGGCCGTGAAGCCATCCGACAGTGCCTTGACGAGCACGTCGCGGAAGGCCGCTACTACCTTATCGCCGTTCTGAGGCGCGAAGATCGCGAACGCCTGGAAGTTGCCGCGCTCGTCGATGGGATGGGCCGAGAGACCGGACCCGACGCTGTAGGACAGCCCTTCCTTCTGCCGGATCCGAACCGCCAGGCGCGAGTTCAGGAATCCTCCGCCCAGCATGTAGTTGCCGAGGAAGAGCGCCGGATAGTCGGGATCGTCGTCCCGAAGCTTGAGATTCAGTCCCGCGATCATCACGGCATTGGCCTTGTCGGGCGTCTCGATATCGCGCTGGAGGGCCTCCACCGCGCGGTATGGCCGATCGAAGCGCTCGTAAGGCTGCTCGCTTTTCCAGGTGCCGAAGATCTGCTCGATGATCGGCCGAACCTGCTCCGGATCGAAGTCGCCGATCAGCGCCATGGTCCCGCCTTGGGCGCCATAGAAGCTCTTCCAGAATGCCCGAGTCTCCTCGACTGTCGCCGCCTGGATCCGCGCGATCTCCTCTTCCATGGTCGGCGTGTACTCCGGGTGGTCCTGCGGCCACGGGTTCATGTGTCGGCTGTAGGCGCGAACGGCCAGCGGAATCGGCTCCGACTTCTGCTGCTCCAGCCGGGCCAGCGTCTCCTCCTTCAGCAGCTCGAACTCCTTCGCATCGAAAGCCGGCTCGTGGAGCGCTTCACCGATCAGGCGAAGCACTTCGGGCAGGCTCCCGCGAACCGTCTGGAGACTGGCGGTGGCGACGGTAGCCGACCCGCTCACGTTGACCTGCGCCTTGAGACGGTCGAATTCGTCTTTGAGCTCCTGGCGGGAGTGTTCCTCAGTGCCCCGCTCAAGCATCGAAGCGGCCAGCGAGCCGGCCGTGGCCTTGCCCCTGAGCGCGCTCTCCGTTCCAAACCGCAGCTGGATCGTGGCCGTCACGGTCCCTCCGCGGTTCCGCTTGGGCAGGAGCGCCACCTTGAAGCCGCTCGGGAGGGTGAAGCGCTGGACGCGCGCCTCGATGTTGGCGGGCGTCGGGTCGAATGCCTCCCCTTCGGTGGCCGCCGCCTTGCCCGTGTAGTTCGCGACGACCGCGCCGACGTCCGGAACGGCTGGAATCTCGGCGCGCGCCGGCGTCTTCGACACCGGAATGAACAGGCCGAGAGTGCGGTTGGAGGGCTTGAGATACGCCTTCGCCACGCGAACCACATCGCCCGGCGTGATCCTGGCGATCCGGTCGCGGTGGAGGAAGAACAAGCGCCAGTCCCCCATCGACGCCCATTCGCTGAGCTGAAGCGCGGCTCGTTCCGTGTTGGCCAGGGTGAGCTCGAAGTTCTTGGCGAACTCGTTCTTCGCCCGGTCCACCTCCTCCTGATCCGGCGGATGGGCGACCACGTCGGCGATCGTCCGGAGCAGCACGGCCTTCGCCGAGTCGAGCGAATCTTCCTTTCGAACCTGGGCGAACAGGATCAGCGTGCCGGGCTCCCTGAGCTGCCAGGCGAAGGCGCCCGTGCTGGCCGCCAGGCCCGGCTCCACCAGGGCCTTGTAGAGTCGCCCGGCCGGCTCCGTTCCGAGCACGTTGGCCAGGATGTCCACGGCCGGGAACTGCTCGTGCGACCCCGGAGGAACGTGATATGCCGCCATCACCACCTGCGTATCCCCGACGCGGCGCAGCGTCACCGTGCGCTCGCCATCCTGCACCGGCTCGACCGTGTAGGTGCCGTACAGCTCATTCTTTCCGCTGCGGTCGGGCTTGGGAATCGCACCGAACTTCTGCCGGATCAGCTCCAACGCCTTGGCTTCGTCGAAGCGGCCGGCCACCACCAGCACGGCGTTGTCGGGCTGGTAGTACTTGTGGTAGAAAGCCTGCAGCCGCTCGATCGGCACATTCTCGATGTCTGCTCGCGCGCCGATCGTGGAGTGGCCGTAGTTGTGCCACTCGTACGCTGTGGCCATGGTCCGCTTCAGCAGCACGTTGAATGGGTTGTTCTCGCCCATCTCCCACTCGTTCCGGACCACCGTCATCTCCGAATCGAGGTCCTTCTTCGCGATGAAGCTGTTGACCATGCGGTCCGCCTCCAGGTCGAGCGCCCAGTCCAGGTTCTCGTCCGTGGCGGGGAACGTCTCGAAGTAGTTCGTCCGGTCCAGGGAAGTGGTTCCGTTGGGCCGGGCTCCGTGCTCGGTCAGCTCCTGGGGGATGTCGGGATGGCCCGGCGTCCCTTTGAAGGAGAGGTGCTCGAGCAGGTGGGCCATCCCTGTCTCGCCGTACGCTTCGTGCCGCGAGCCGACCAGATAGGTGATGTTCACGGTGATCTGCTGCTTGCTCGCGTCGGGGAAGAGAAGGACGCGCAGGCCGTTGTCGAGATCGTACTCGGTGATCCCTTCCACCGAAGCGCCCCGGGTGATCCCCGGAGGCATCGCGGGCGAAGCCGCCGGCTCCTGCGCCCGGGCGCGGGTCCCGAGGGCCGCACCTCCCGTCAGCACAGCGATCCACACGGCGGCTACCCGCACCATCCTCAAGTCCTCAACTACATTGCTCATGGTTCAACACCTGCCCGCTGGCGGTTCACGATCGGGAGCGGTCCCAGCCGGTGCCACGCCGTTCCCGGAGACATCCGAGCCTGATTCTACCCCGGTGGGCCGCAGTTGGCGAGGAGCGGTGGGCGCGGCCCGGCGGCCCACCGCGCCTACATGTTCTCTCTCATCGTCCGAGCGAACTCACTCGTCTTGACCAGCGTCGCCCCCTCCATCAGGCGCTCGAGATCGTACGTGACCCGCTTCTGCCCGATCGTCGCCTCCAGGCTGCGCAGGATGACGTCGGCAGCCTCGTCCCACCCCATATAACGGAGCATCATCTCTCCCGAGAGAATCAGCGACCCGGGGTTCACCTTGTCCTGTCCGGCATACTTGGGGGCGGTCCCGTGAGTGGCTTCAAAGATCGCCGTTCCCTGATCGAAGTTGATGTTGGCGCCGGGAGCGAGGCCGATTCCGCCCACCTGAGCCGCCAGGGCGTCGGAGATGTAATCCCCGTTGAGATTCAGCGTGGCGATCACCGAGTACTCGGCCGGGCGGGTGAGGATCTGTTGAAGGAAGGCATCGGCGATCACATCCTTCACCACGATGCCATCGGGCGTGCGGCACCAGGGGCCTCCATCGATGGGCTCGGCGGCGAACTCCTCCCGCGCCACTTCGTAGCCCCAGTCCCGGAATCCGCCCTCGGTGAACTTCATGATGTTGCCCTTGTGGACGAGCGTCACGCTGCCCAGATGCCGCTCGCGCGCGTGCGCGATGGCGCCGCGGACCAGCCGCTTGGTTCCCTCCTCGGACACGGGCTTGATCCCGATCGCGCTCGAGTCCGGAAACCGGATCGAAGTGACGCCGAGCTCGGTCTGCAGAAACCGGATCAGCTCGTGCGTATCGTCCGTGTGGGCCCGAAACTCGATGCCCGCGTAGATGTCCTCCGTGTTCTCTCGAAAGATCACCATGTCCACCAGCTCGGGACGCTTAACCGGGGAAGGCACGCCCGCGAAGTAGCGCACCGGCCGCACGCAGGCGTACAGGTCCAGCTGCTGGCGCAGGGCGACGTTCAGCGAGCGGAACCCGCCGCCAATGGGCGTGGTCAGAGGGCCTTTGATGGCCACCAGGTGATGCCGGATCGCGGCCAGTGTGTCGTCCGGCAGCCAGCTCCCGAAGCGCTCGTTCGCCTTCTCGCCCGCGAACACTTCGAACCAGACGATCTCGCGTTCCCCCTGATACGCGCGTTCGACGGCGCTCTCCAGAACCTGCCGCGCGGCGTCCCAGATGTCCGGGCCGATGCCGTCTCCCTCGATGAACGGCACGATGGGCCGGCGGGGAACCCGGAGCCTTCCATCCACCAGACTGATCCGCTCTCCGTCCGCCGGAGGGACCAGGTGCTTGAATTCAGGTTCGATCACAGTGCTCATTCGGGTTGTCACTCTCCTTTCCATGGTCCACTCGTTCCCTTCCCGTTTCCTCCGGTGACAGAGATACACGTGGTCCCTGGATGGGACAAACGCGTCACCGCCTGGTCGGTTCGGCACTCGGCCGGGGGGCCTCGGGCTCGCACACTTCCCAGTGGCGGATGGAGCCACTATTGTTACGACATTCGGGTAATCTGCGTGCGACGCCCGCCGGGGTGAGCGCGCGCGTGGCTGACACCGCTGCCTAGGGAGGACTCATGGGTCTTCGATCGATTCCCGGCTTCCTGCTGCTGGCCGGTCTTCTGGCTGCCGGGGCCTGCGCTCCGGCGGAAAAGGCGGGCGAGGAGAGCGCCGAGGCCTCGGAAGAGGCGCCAACCCCCGCGACGGAAGCCGCCCTACCGGAGGCGGATGCGGACGCCGTATGGACGTATCTGACCGAAGCCGATTATCACACCTGGGCTACCTGGCCCGGGAAGGGTGAGAAGTACGCCGGCACCGAGCCGCACGGTGCCTTGCTGACGACCTACGTGAACGCCGCTGCGCTCGACGCCATCAACAACGCGGCCGGCGGCATGCCCGCGGGCGCGATCATCGTCAAGGAGAACTTCATGCCCGACAGCACGCTCGCGGCCACCACGGTCATGTACAAGATCGAGGGCTACGACCCCGAGCACTCCGATTGGTGGTGGATGAAGCGGATGGCCGACGGCAGCGTGGCCGCGCAGGGCCAGGTGGCCACGTGCCAGGGCTGCCACGGCGGCAAGGCGGACAACGATTACATCATGACGGCCGCGCTGAAGTAAGCCCGGGCACACGATCCCTGGGGGCGGCCGGCTGGGCTCGCCGGGCCACGGTCGCGTCGGCAGGGTCGACGGGACCGTGGCGGCCGCCGGCCGGAGCGGCCCGTTTCAGCGGAGCTTCTCCCAGTCTGTCCATTGGAGCAGAGGCAGGAGCTGGAACCGGCCGTCGTGCCGCCAGTCTGCGGGCGGCCAGGCCATGCGGCCGAATGGAGCCACCCGGCTGACCCCCAATCTGGCGGCCGCCTCGGCCAGCTCTTGCGCCCCCTCCTCTCCGGCGTACCCGACCGCCTGAACATGCCCCTCCAGCGGTCCCAGAACCCGTTCCACATCGCCCGGCCCGGAGACCGGGAAGACCCGCACTACCCGGGGTAGATCGTCCGCCTCCAGCTCCGGCGACGCTTTCACGATCACCGTCCACGAAACATCATCCCGGCTCGCCAGCACTCCCGCCTCTCCGGACGTCCGTTCGGCGTAGGAGCCGAACTCCGCCTCGGCCCGCAACGACCGGATGGCCACCGCCTCCTCGGGGGACGTGACCCGGCCCGGATGTCGTTTCGTTTCCCGTTCCAGAGCGTCGGACAGGGAGGCGGCGAAGCGCATGGCATCGCCCACCACCAGGATGAGGCGCGGGGACACGCAGCCTCTCTGCTCGTAGGCGCACACGTCCCGCGCCAGCCCGGCGGCGCATGTCGCGTCTCCGACCGCGTCCGCCAACACGACTCCTACCCCCAGCTTCGGCCCGTACACGATCAGGTCCGTGTGCGGAGGAATCCGCCTGCGAACGGCGTTCACCGCGACATCCCCACCATATACAATTACTTTACCTGATCGCTTTACCCATAGATCCCACGCTGGCTCGTCGCTCTCCGCCGGCCACCAGGTGACCGCTAGGCTCCGGCCCAGCAGAGGATCCTCTTCCGCCAGGGCCCTCGCGAACAGGGGGAGCAATCCGGGCTCGCCCCGCGAGACCCGGCACAGCACGCCAGAGCGCGCCAGCAGACCTCTGACGGCCGCCGTCACGCCGACGCCGGGAAGATTGGCGGAGTGCACCTGCAGCATCAGCGGTGGACCCGTGGCTCGACGGCGGCGGCGCAGGTCCGCGGGTGGGCGGGCGGGCGCGCTCGAAGCCCGCTTTCCGTCAGGCTCGCCGGCCTCGTCCAGGGGCTCCGGTCGAAACGATTCCAGTACCCGCGGATCCCGAAGCTCGCTGCGCAGTATCTGCCACAACGCCGCTTCGCTCCAGATCGACGCCATTCCGGAAAGAGTCTCCGCCGCCAGTTCGGCAGTCCACCCCAGCTCGTCTCTCAACAGGCCGAGCGCCGTGTTCCGCGCCCACTCATCGGGATCTCCCAGCCGAACGGCCGCGCGTGACACCGCGCCGATCAGCTGGGAGAGAGAGCGCTCCCGTCGTGCGTGAAGCGCCGCCGCCCGTACCTCCCGGGCCACGGCCCCGGCTTCTTCCTCGGAGAGCCGGGGCGCGCGGAATGGGACGCCGGCCGGAGTCCGACTCTCCCACCAGCCTGCGGACGCGGACTCCCGGCCCGGGTCCGAGTCTCCTCGTCCCGGTTCCCTCCCCGGCAGGTACCAGGCCTCAATCACCCTGAGCCTCCAACAACCGAGCCGTGGCCAGAGAGCAGCCGCGCGGCGGAGAGCCCGGCGTCCGGCCCACCCATTCGAGCTCGTCGCCTCGCACCCGGCCCAGATCCTCTGTCAAGATCGCGCACACGCTACCCGCATTCGCCAGATCGAAGTGACACAGCACTCCCAACTCGCCGGCCGGAACCGGCTCCAGCGTGTTCGGATCCAGGGCGCGCGTCCTGAGCCAGGGGGGCGCATGAAGGCGGACAGAAGCGGGCGCCTCGTCCCGCCGGGGCGGTCCCGAAGACGCCGGCCGTGAATACCGTTGGGACAGCAGCTCCGTCATGCCGAATTCGTTGATCACGAGCGTCGGCTCCAGCCCGAGCCGCTCCACGAGCTGTTCGACGACCTGCGCGCGCTCCAGGCCCGCTCTCCCCTTCGCGCCTCCCGTGTCCATCAGGCGGGAGCCCGGCGGGAGCCGGTAGCTCCTCCCCTCCGCCCGAAGCCGAGCCACCCACTCGGCCGCGCCCAGCGTCGTCGCGAGCAAGCACACCGGAGCGCCCGTGTCACAGGCGTTCTCCACGAACGCGTTCACCGCGGACCCATCGAATCCGCCGGATCCGGCCGCGTGGATGGATTCCGGGCCGCCGAACCGTTTCAGCACCGCGTCCACCATCCAGGAGAGCGACGAGTCTCCACTCACCGAGAACGGTGGGATGAGAGAACAGATCGGCCACCGCGCCTGCCCATCCAGCACATGTCTGAGAAACGCGGCTTCGAGGGATGCCCGGTAGAGGTTCGGGTCCGGGACAGCGTGACGGCCGCGCCGCGGCCGGCCCCGTGTGGTGCCGCTGGTTCGGAATACGAGCGGGGGCGCCGGCGTCTCCACGCAGAACAGGACCTGGCGGAATGCGGCCGTTGGAACCGGAGGCACATCCGGCCAGCCCGCAACCTCCTCCGGCGCGATCCCGAGCCGTCGGCAGTACCGGCGATACGGCTCGTTGCTCTCGTACTGCAGCTGGAAGGCCCGCCGTCCCAACTCGTTCAGGCGAGCCTCCGTCCAACGGTCGGGACTCGCCTGCCACGCCCTGAAGCCCTGTTTCAGCTCTGCCGAGAGCCGGACGAACCGGTGGTCAGTCGTCGTTCATCATCCCCGTCATGACAACGCCTTTACGTAGCCACTTTACCTTTACTCGGCGCGATCGATAGTCTTTCACCAGGGCGGACCGTAGGTCCATGAGATCGCGCGTTCGCCGGTCTCCCACCTGGAACACCACATCGCCCGGGCGCAGTCCGAGTCGCGCCGCGGGCGTGGAGGCGAGAACCCGTAGGACCAGCAGACCCGTGTCCGCTCCCGGGAAGAATTCGGCCAGCTCCGGAGTCAGCGGCTCGAATTCCGCGCCCGCGATTCGCCGCTCGGAAGCGAGCGGGGCGACAGCCGTTCCGACTTCTTCTCCACGCCCCCCGGCCGAGGCCCGAAGCGAGTAGCGAGCCGCCGGAGTCTCTCTCGGCTCCCGGCCGCCCCTCGCCTCGAACGTCCGCCTGGCGCGCCAGGCGAGGGACGATCGCAGGGAGTCCAGCCGCAATTTCGCCGTGGCGAACAGAGAGTCGCGCATCTCCTTCCATTTCGGCCCCAGATCGAGCTCGATCCACCGCGCCCGATTCGAGCTGGCCCCCGATCCCCCGGCACCGCCGCGCCCACGTTGCGCTCCGGACCGCCGCGACAACACGAAGCGCAACCGCCGCGCGGCGCCCGTGTCGGAGGGCAGGTTCAACACCGTCCCATCGTCCATCACCAGCCGGCCGGAATATCCCCTGGATCCGGAAGTGTCGATGCGCAGCGGAACCGGAACCACTCGCACGAATCCGGCGCTGTCGCCACGGATGCTCAACACCCAGCTCGCGGTGTCGTCCAGGGCGGGAGACAGCCACGCTTCGGAACCCGGCCGAGGTGCCGAGCGAGCCGCTCGAGCGCCCGCGGCGACCGGCGCGACCCTGCGAGGACCGGCCCAACTCACCGCTCCGAGACGGGCCGGCCGGTGTGCCGGCACCACACGGAGGACCCTTCTGCCGCCCTCACGGCCCACGCGCAATCGGATGGTGCTGCCCTCGCGCAGCGAGGCGAACACTTTTTCGCGGTGCTCGGCGGTCAGGGGGCGACCGTCGATCGAAATCAGCGTATCGCCGGGCAGGACGCCGGCCCGTTGCGCGGGCCCCTCGGCGGCGATCCCGGTGACCAGGAGCGGCTTCCTGCAGCGCAGGGAAGCGGAACTCCGTGGGCGCTCGCACTCCAGGTACTCCTGGAAGCGGATTCCCAACCAACCCGGCGCGCCCGACCGGGCCTGCTGAGCGGATGCCCACGGGGCGGGCATCCCCAGCGACAGAATCGCCACCAGGGCGACCACCGGCAGGGATCCGGCGCCCGCCGCCCGGAGGTTCACGGCCGCCGGGCGGCGTCCCGCCACCTTCCTCATCGGTATTCCACGGAAGCCAGGTGCAGCGACCGCTCCAGCCGACGCGCCAGGGCATCCCGGTCATCCACCAGCTGGAACAACAGGCCATTGGCGACGGGATCCGCCGGGGCATCCTCCACGGCCTGCTGCGACGCGTGGATGAATGCATCGAAGCGGGCCAGTCGTTCCGCCGCCGCCATCGGATCGACCACGCCTTGGCCGTCCACCACGACGGATGGAAGCGGCTCCCGCAGTGCATCCAGCTCGGCCAGGGTGCTCGCGTACGCCGCATCGAAGCCTCGAGCGGTCGCGGCGGCCGCTTCCGGCGAGACCTCGTTCCGTGCGCCCGTCAGATCCGAGGTCGACCCCCCCGTCAACTGCAAGCCGGCCAAGATCCCGCCCGCGAACAGAACGGCGGCCGCCGCCGCCTGCAGCGGCCAGCCGCCCGGAGCCCGCCGTGGCCTGCGACGTCGATCCGCCCGCCTTCGCAGCCGCGCCGTGATCGATCTTGGCTCCCCGCTCAGCCCCGGCCGGGGCAACGAGGCATCGAGGCGTTCCAGAACCCGTTCCCACTCGCGCGCCGGAGGCTCCAGTTCGCCAAGCCCCGAAAGCGCCATCTTCATGCGCGTGAAGCGCTCGTATTCGGCATGGCAGGCGGCGCACCGGTCCAGGTGCTCTCGAGCCGGTCGATCCGCATCGACCTCATCCAAGAGTGCCGCGATCCGCTCAGGCGCAAGATGTTCAGACATGGTTTCCCGCTTCACTTCTCGAGTCCTTCCGCGCGAGCAGATCCCGCATTCTGGCTCGCGCCTTGTGCAGCTGAGACTTCGATGTTCCGGGCGACACCTCCAGCCTCATCGCGATCTCCTCGTGTGTCCACCCCTCGACATCATGCAGAATCAACACCTGCCGGTAGCCCGGCGGAAGACGATCCAACGCCGTCGCCAGCGCGCGCCGATTCACGACCGGGTCCTCCGGCGGTCTCACCACCTCGGGCAGCTGCGCGGTTGCTTCCACCCCTTCGCGCTTGGCCGATCGCCGCAGCCGGTTCAACGCCACATTTGTCGCCAGCCGATACAGCCACGTTCCAAAGGCGGCTTCTCCACGAAACAGATGAAGCTTCTGGAACGCCCGGACCCACGCCTCCTGCGAAAGGTCTTCCGCCAGATGATCATCTCCCGCCAGGCGCCGCACCACCGTGTACACGCGGCCTGCGTGCTTCTGGTACAGAAGGCCCATGGCCAGACGGTCTCCCGCCCGAGCGCGCTCAACCAGCTCGGTCTCGCTCACGCCGCTCCCCCGGAACGCCAACAGTCCACTGCTTCCCGCCTCATCCGGTCCGCTTCACCTGCTTGGATACCCCGCGCCCGGTTCGGGTTGCCCGGCGGGCGCTGCGGTTCCGCGGCCGTGTGGTTCGCCTCCCCCGGCCGGTGGCTCCGAGCCGGCGGTGGAGCGCCCGCGTTCCAACCAGGCCGCCATCCCGGCCAATCGCCGCTCCACGCGTGGGCTCGACACCAGGACGGTCACGGCCAGTACGCATCCCGCCAGCGCATCCACTCCATAGTGGAACCGGCCGTACACGGTGCCCGCCGCGAGGGCCAGCTCCGCCGGGAGGAGACACCAGAGCCAGCGCCGGTCTTCGCGTGCCGCGGCGAGCACCGCCGTGGCCGAGGCGGCGATGTGGGAGCTGGGAAACGCGGTTCCCTTCGAGGAGCCGCTCTCCAGCACCGCGTGCACCAGCGAGTAGAATCGACCTTCCGAGATCGCGCCCTGGATGGCCGGAAACGAATATCGCGGGCCGGCGACCGGGAAGATCAGAAACACGGTATAGCTCACGAAGAACGCGAGGGCCGTGGCCAGCGCGACCCGGTGCACAGCCGCCGGCCCTCGGGTGATCATGGTCCCGATCAGGGCGGTCGGCACGATCAGGTAGTAGGAGAAGTAGCCCAGGTGGAGAAGCTCGGAGAGCCAGGTGAAGGGGAACCACTCGCTGGCCTTCATGCTCAGTTGGACGCCGAACAGGAGCTCCTCCCAACGCTGGACGTCGGCGTCGAAGTAACCCGGATTGAGGACGTGGTTCAGGCGGGCCAACTCCAGATACAGGAGCGGGATCAGGACCACGGGGTAGGCCACCCTCAGAAACGCGGTCAGGCGCCCCCGCGGATGCGGCCGCCCGCGCAGGAAGAAGATCCCACCCATGGCCAGGCCGTGTCCCAGCGCCAGCCCCGGACCCCATGTCCCACCCGAGAACAGGGCGAGGGCGGCCGTGGCCCCCATGTACGCCAGGAACAGGACGTCCGCCGGAAGCAGACCCGTGCCGCGCAGCTTCAAACCGGCCGACGCGTCAATCGGAGAGCCAGCCCCGCTCACGATACCAGGCGGCGGTTCTCGCCAGACCTTCGGGGAGAGCCACCTCCGCCCGCCAGGAGAGCGCCGCTTCCGTCGGAGCGACGTCGCATGTCCAGCCGTAGCGGGCAAGGTCCCGCGCTCTCCGCCGGTCGAATCGCGGGGCGCGACGCTGCGGGAGGGCGGCTACCTCGAGCAGGCAGCCCGCGGCTTCGAACGCGGCCCCGGGAAGGGTCACGAGTCGTACGCGTCGGCCCACCGCCACGCCGAACAGACGGGCGGCCTCGCGCCACGAATAGCGGGTCGGCGCGGCCACCGCGTGCGGCCCGAAGCCCACCTCTCCCTCCGCCGCACGTAGAGCCGCCCGGGCGACATCCTCCACGTAGACGGGTTGAAGAGGCCGCGCCGAGCGGGGGGCCGGCAGCCAACCTCGCGCCGCCATCCGGAACAGCGGGAGCAGCTCCGCGTCGCGCGGCCCGTAGACTCCGGCCGGGCGCAGGACTATGACCCTCGTCGTGCCTCCACACGCCCGTAGCTTCTCCTCGGCGGCGCGCTTGCTCCAACCGTACGGGCTCACCGGTCCCGAGTGGCCGTCCGGGCCCCGCGCGGCCAAGCTGCTGACGAACACGAACGTCCGGACTCCCGCGCTCGCAGCCGCGCGAAGCAAGCGCTCGGACCCATCCGCGTTGATGCGCATGTAGTCGCCACGAACGCTCGCCCGCGTGATCCCCGCCGCGTGTACCACGAGATCCACGTCTTGCAAGGCGTCCTCCAGGCGGCGGTCCGGTGCAGCGAGGTCCATGAGAACCTGTTCGGCTTCCACGCCTTCCAGCCATCGGGTGTCGCTGGTCGACCTCACGGTACAGCGAAGCCGATGCCCGGCGGCGGCGAACCGCGCCGCGATGTGGCTTCCCACGAAGCCGGTGGCCCCGGTGACGAGAACCCTCGTCATCGTGGCCCGCCCCCCGTTATCCCGCACGGCGGGGCTCCGGCCCGCGCGGGCGGCTTGTCGCCACCTCGATCAGTCAGGCGGCACGCGAAGCGAACGTCGGACCGGGAAACGGCGGCGCCGGGCATCGGCGCTCACAACGCCACGTCGTACAGCCGGTAGCGGCGGTAGGCCCGCCCGCCGAGCCGCTCGATCGGGCTCCGCATCTTCTCGTTGTCCTCCAGCACCCAGGATTGCTCGGCGAGGGTGACCCCGCGGGCCGCTCCATTGCGGATGATCTGCAGATACAGGAGGGCATCGATGCCCTTGCCACGGAATTCCTCCAGCACGCCGAGGGTGACGACCCTCATCTGATGGATCTTCCGCTGATACCACAGCGCCTTGAGCAGCCCGAACGGGAACAGCCGCCCGTTCATATGGATCAGCACCTGGTTGAAATCGGGGAGAGCCAGTACGAATCCGGCCGGCTCTCCCTCCGGTGTCTCGGCGATGAGCGCGAGATTCGGATCCACGATCGGCTTGAGTTCTTTGGCCATGAACGCGAACTCGGCGTCGGTCATCGGGACGAACCCCCAGTTCCGTTCCCACGCCTCGTTGTAGATCCTCCGGATGGTCTTCAGCTCCCGGTCGAAGTCCGACTTTCGAATCGGCCGGACCCGGATTCCGGTGCGCCGCCGCACCACTCCCGCGGCCCGTACCAGATAGGCCGGAGGCTCCTGTTCCGTGATCACGTAGGCCAGCAGCGTCTTGGCCGGGGTAAAGCCGTAGCTCTCCAGCAGCTCGACGTAGTAAGGAGGGTTGTACGCCATCATGACCATGGGCGGACCATCGAAGCCCTCTATCAACAGTCCCGCGGTATCGTTGGTCGAGAAGTTCGTCGGCCCGCGCATGGTCTTCAGGCCACGCTCCCTCAGCCAGGCGGCGGCGGTGTCCAGGAGCGCGCCCGCCAGCTCGGGATCGTTCTCCGTCTCGAAGAAGCCGAAGAAGCCCACCGGTTCCCCCTGGTGCGCCTCATGGTTCCGATTGCGGATCGCGGCGATTCGGCCCACGGGGCGGCCGTCCCGCTGAGCGAGGAAGGCCTCCACCTCGGAGTGCTCGTAGAAGGGATACTCATCCCGCGCGAACATATGCTCTACATCCCTCCTGAGCGGCGGCACCCAGTGGGGATCGCCGCGATAGATCGACCACGGAAGACGAACGAATCGCTTCAGGTCCCGCCTGGTGTGGACGGGAAGGATCTCCACGTGTGCATTCATGTTCACGTCCGGAGGGAGAGCGGATGCGGCCTTGTCGGAGGACGGTTCACGCCCGTCAGACCACCTCGAGCTTCTTCGCGATGGTGGCCACACGGTCCAGCACGAAGTCGAGCTCCTCGTCCGTGTGGGTCGCCATGTAGCTCGTGCGAAGGCGGCAGCTGCCCTCGGGAACCGCGGGCGGAACGACGGGATTGGTGAACACTCCCGCGTCGAACAGGGCGCGCCAGAACTGGAACGTCTTCTTCATGGGCCCGATGAGCACCGGGACGATCGGAGTCTCCGTGGGGCCGATGTCGAATCCGATGGACCGGAAGCCCTCCATCATCTTGTGGGTGTTCTTCCACAGCCGCTCCCGCCGCTCGGGCTCGCTGCGGATGATCTCCAGCGCCTTGAGCACCGTGGCGATCGCGGCGGGGGGCATGCTGGCGCTGAAGATGAGGGCTCGCGCGTGGTTGCGAAGGTACTCGATGATATCTTCGGACGCCGCCACGAACCCGCCAATCGATGCGAACGACTTGCTGAACGTTCCGGTCGTCAGCGACACCCGGTCCGTGAGGCCGAAGTGCTCGGCGGTCCCGGCGCCCGTCGGTCCCAGCACTCCGAGCGAGTGGGCATCGTCGACCAGAAGGCCGGCATCGAATTCCCGGGCGACCTCCACCAGTTGTGGCAGATCCGCGATGTCGCCTTCCATGCTGTACACGCCGTCGACGGCGATCAGCTTTCCACGGTCCGGATTCTCGGCGGCAAGCATCCGGCGCAACATATCCAGATCACCATGATTGAAACGTTGAATCTTGCCGAACCCGAGCCGTACGCCATCCTGGATGCAGGCGTGGTCCAGCTTGTCCACGAACACCGTGTCGTTGCGGCCGATCAGCGCTCCCAGCGTCCCCAGTCCCGTCTGGTAGCCAGTCGAGAACACGAGCGCCGCCTCGGTACCCATGAAGTCGGCCAGCTTCTCCTCCAGCTCGTCGATGATGTCGAGGTTGCCGTTCAGGAACCGGCTGCCCGTGTTGCCACTGCCGTAACGCTCGATCGCCTGCTTGGACGCTTCCAGGATCCGCGGATCGTGCGTCAGCCCCATATAGTTGTTGGAGCCGACCATGACCTTCTTCTTCCCGTCGATGATCACATAGGTGTCGTGGGATTCCTCGATCGGCATGAAGTACGGGTATAGGCCAGCTTCTCGCAGTTCTCGGGATGTGCTGAAGTTCACGCACTTGGAGAAAACGTGCACGGACCCGCCCCTCTTCGAGGAGGAAGGTGGATTGGCTCCCGGCCGGGTGATGTCGACGGCGGTGTTTCGCACAGCCCGAAGCTACCCGGGGGGTCGCGTCACGGCAAGCAGCGGTCCGCCGCCCAGGCGGATCCCTTCAGTTGGAGGAGGAGGAGGCGCCGGCCGTCGCTTTCGCCTCGGCCACCATACGCGCCACGTCGGCCAGGAGCCGTCGCGCATCGTACACGATCCTATCCTTGATCGTGTACTTTACACCGCCCACTTTCTCCACCCGACCCGTTTCCTCGTTCAAGCGGATGGTCCCGGTCCCGTACAGTACCTTGAGATCCTCCAGCGGATTCTCCTCCACCACTACCAGATCGGCCAACTTGCCGGCCTCGACTGTCCCGAACTCCGGCGGCGTGCCCTTGGGGCGGTAGATCGTCTCGGCCCCGCACAGCGTGGCCGCCCGGATCACCTCGAGGGGATGAAACCCGGCCTCCTGCAGCAGCTCCAGCTCCCGGATGTATCCGAACCCGTACAGCTTGTAAATGAACCCCGAGTCGGACCCGGTGCACACGTGGCCGCCGCGGTTCTTGTACTCGTTGAGGAAGTTCATCCAAATGCGGAAGTTCTGCTTCCAGGCGATCTCGTCGGCGGTAGTCCAGTGGTACCAGTAGGAGCCATGGCTGTCGCGGCTGGGCTGGAAGAACCTCCACAGCGACGGCAGGGTGTACGCATCGTGCCATTCGGCCCGCCGCGCTCGCATCACATCGCGGTTCGCCTCGTAGATGGTCATGGTCGGCACCAGAGTCAGACCGAGACCCAGCAGCTCGTTCAGCACGGCCTCCCGCTTCTCGCTGCCCGGCGGCGCCGCCTGACGCCACAGCCGTCCCGCCTGGCCGAACCGGTCGTACTCATCGTCGTAGTTGTATCCCGGCGGAAAATCCTGCACCGTGCGATCCGCGAACAGCGCTTCCGGCAGCCCGTACCAGTGCTCAAGGGTGGTCAGTCCGGCCCGCGCGGCGTCCAGGGCGTTCATCCGGGCCACGCCGACCTGGGTGAGGTGGGCCGCCGTGCCCAGACCCCGTTGTCCGGCTTCATCGAGGATGGCGGCGACGATCGCGGGATCGTAGGTGTCCCGGATCTTGATCCCATCGGCGCCCTGCCCGGCCAGCCAGTCTACCCAGGCCCGGGCATCCTCGGGCGTGTGCAGGGGCCGGTCCCACCCCATCCCCACCAGCGCGTAGCTGAAGATCCGTGGCGCCACGATGCGGTTGGCCGCGCTTCGGGCTCGCGCGCTCAGAGTGAACTCCAGCCCGTTGCCCGAACCGGGCTCACGGATGCTGGTCACCCCGTGCGCCATCCACAGCTTGAACACGTACTCGGCGGGCGTGGCCTGGCCGGCTCCACCGATGTGGGCGTGGACGTCCACGAAACCGGGCAGCACATACCACCCCTTCCCGTCGATGACCCGCGTGGCGGCTCCACTGTCCGCCGGCGCCGGGCTTCGCCTTCTCGACTCGCGGATCTCGCGGATGCGGTTGCCGGCGATCACGACGTCGACCGGGCCTCTCGCGGGAGCCCCGGTTCCGTCAATCACCGTGACCCGGTGGAGCACCAGCGTCTGATAGGGACCCTCTCCCTCGTCGGGGCGCCGGTCCGGCGCCGCGGGAATGGCTCGCTCCTGTCCCAGAGCGGGAGCTGCCGGAAGCCAGAAGGCGAGCGCGAGGATCACCCAGACAGACGCTGGAGGGAACGCGGGCCTGGACCTCGGGTCTTGCATGGAAGCCACCTGTCGTTCTTCCTTCTCCACGGCGGGACGCCGGCAGCGGCGGCGCTCGCCTCCGGCCGCTTTCACGTCGAGCCGCCGGTTCGCCCGCTCGGGCCCGCCGGCATCGCCGCGCGCGACTCGCGCTGCGAGCCCCACGCCGCGAGCATGGAACATTCTAGCGTCGCGCTCCACCGGACGCATGCCGGCGCGCCCGGGTCGGGAACGGCCGGGGTACAAGCGGGACGCTCCGGGATGCCGGGTGGCCGCGGAGCACACTCGAACCATGGGACCGGCATGAGCTCTCACGAATACGACATCGTCGCCATCGGCGGAGGCACAGCGGGCTTGGTCACGGCTGCGGGCGCGGCCACGATCGGTGCCCACGCTGCTCTCATCGAACGCCACCGCCTGGGTGGCGAGTGCCTGTGGACCGGCTGCGTGCCGAGCAAGGGGCTGATCGGATCCGCCCGGATCGCCAACGCTTTTCGGGGTGCCGACGAATTCGGGCTGGGGGCGGCGGATCCCGAAATCGACGCCGCACGGATCCTGGCCAGCGTGCGCGAAGTGCGGGCCCGGGTCGAGCCGCACGACGATCCCGCTCGCTTCCGAGCCATGGGCGTGGACGTCATCGAGGGTGAGGCGCGCTTCATCTCACCCCGCGAGATCGAGGTGGACGGCCGGCGGATTCTGGGCCGAAAGTATGTGATCGCCACGGGAACGCGGCCGGCCATCCCACCCATCGATGGGCTCGAGGAGGTCGGATACTACACGCACGAAACGGCGTTCGACCGCACCGGGCTGCCCCGGTCGGTCGTCATCTTGGGCGCGGGCGCCATCGGCATCGAGTTCGCGCAGGCGTACCGCCGTTTGGGTCTGGAGGTCACGGTCGTCGAGCTGTTCGACCGCATCCTGATCCGCGAGGATGCCGAGCTGGCGGAACGCCTGACCGGTATCCTGAAAGGGCAGGGAATCCGGTTGCTCACCGCCCACCGGGCGGTCCGGGCCGCGGCCGTTGATCGAGCGACGGGCGGAGCCGGCGTGGCGCTCACCGTGGAGGGCGCCGACGGAACGCGGACCGTAGAGGCCGACGAGATCTTCGTGGCGGCCGGTCGGCGACCCAACCTGGAGGCGCTGGACCTGGAGCGCGCCGGCGTCGAGACGGGTCGGCAGGGTGTGCTGGTGGACGATAGGCTGCGCACTTCCCAGAAGCACATATTCGCGGCGGGCGACGTGACCGGGGGACTTCTGTTCACCCACGTGGCGGATCACGAAGCCAGAACGGTGGTGCGGAACGCTCTCTTCCCGTTCCCGGCCCGCATAGGCTACGAAGCGATCTCATGGTGCACGTTCACCGAGCCCGAACTGGCCCACGTGGGTCTCACGGAATCCGAGGCCCGCGAGCGACATGGCGACTCGGTTCAAAGCTATATGTACGATCTGTCCGACCTGGACCGCGCCATCGCCGACCGCGCCGCAGTGGGATGTGTGAAGCTGGTCACGGACCGGAAAGGACGGCTTCTGGGCGGCCATGTTCTGGGTGCCGCCGCCAGTACCATGATCGTCGAAGTCGCGCTCGCCATGAAGCACGGCCTGCGGATCGCCAACCTGGCGTCGCTCGTCCATCCGTACCCCACCATGAGCGAGGGCGTGCGGAAGGCGGCGGACGAGTACATGCGCAGCCGGCTCACGGCGAGGGCCCGCCGATGGCTGGATCGTTATTTCCGGTGGTCTCGAAAGTTGCGGATCTGAGTTCGAGCATGGGTGATTCGTGGGGCCGGATCGCGCTCGTCTGGACCATGGCGGCGGGAGCGCTGGCCTGCGGGCCGGGGCATCCCCCGGAGCCGCCGGCGCCCGTTCGCGTATCGACACCGTCGCGGATCGTCCCGCCATCCGGGGACGGCGGACTCGCGGCAGCTCCCCTGGAGCCTCCCGGCCTGCCCGCCCCTCCCCGTCCCTGGTTCTGGCCGGCGGTTCGCGTGACGCCGCGAACTCCGCGAGAGGGTACGGCCGTCGCGGTGCATGTCACGTTTCCTCCCGGTGGGCGCGAGCCGGCGGCCATCCTGGCCGACCTGTCGGGTCGGCCGGTGCGGCTGGCCCGCCTCCGTGACGGCTGGTTCGGACTCGGCGCCCTCCCGATCGGCGCCTCCGGAACGCGGCTGCTGCGGCTTCGCCATCGGGTGAGTCGCGATTCCGTCCTCGAGCAGTCGCTCCTCGTCCAGGTCCGGCCCGGAGCGTTTCCGTTCACCGCCTTGCGCGTCGAACCCGACTTCGCCGCTCCGCCACCGGCGACGCTGGCCCGAATCCGCCGGGAGCGCGAACGGATTCGCGCCGTACTCGGCCGATTCACGCCGAACTGGCTGGTTGACGCCGGGTTCGCATGGCCGAGGCCGCCGCGCTTCACCAGCCCGTTCGGGCAGCGCCGCCTGTTCAACGGCAACCTACGAAGCCGCCATCTGGGACTCGATCTGGCCGGTCATCGGGGCGATCCGGTCCGGGCGGCGGCCAGCGGTCGGGTGGCCCTGACGGGCAACTTCTATTACCAGGGCAATGCGGTGTACATCGACCACGGACTCGGCGTGTACACCGGATACTTCCATTTCTCCCGGATCGACGTGCGGGAGGGCGAGTGGGTGGAGCGCGGCCAGATTCTGGGACGGGTGGGCGCGACCGGGCGCGTTACGGGTCCCCATCTCCACTGGTCGCTGTACGTGGCGGGAGAGAACCTGGACCCGGCCAGTCTCCTGGACCTGGACATCCCGAACGGTGCGACGGACGGCGGCCCACCGGCCACCACGAACCGAGCCGGAGGGCCAACCCGCGACGAGGAGCGGAACACGATGAGGGAGGAGCAGCGATGACGAAGCTCGTGCTCGTGCTGGGCGGAGGTGCATCGCGGGGAGCCTACGTCGCGGGTGCGGTCCGCGAGATTCTGCTGGCCCTCGAGCGCAACCGTCTGGGCCGGGTCTCGATCTCGGTGATCGTCGGCACATCGTCGGGCGCGTTCAACGCGGCGGTGGCGGCGCGAGGCCTCATCGTGAACCCCAACCTGTTTCCCTGGCTCGAGAGGATCTGGGTCGAGGCGCTCGACGCCGACGTGCTGCTCAACAGCCAGCGCGCCGACCGTACGGCCATCCTGGATGGCTCCGCGCTGGACGAGCTGAGCAGGGCGCTCATCACCGCCGACCCCGCGGCCGATGATGGGCCGTCGAACCTCGTGAGCGATCCGCTTCGGCTGGGCGTGACCCTGTCCAACCTCGAGGGCGTCTCTTACCGTTTCCGCTACGGAGGTCTGGATGCACCGGAGAGATTCTACGGCCTGCGCTCGCACCGCGACTGGGCGGACTTCGAGCTGACCGCGTCCACCGCCGCGACCGACTCGGTCTGGGAACCGATCCGCCAGGCCGCCCTGGCCTCCGCCAGCTTCCCGTTCGCTTTCCCCCCGAAGGCGTGGCGACGCGACCGCTCAGCCTGCCGCAGAGTTCGGTTGCAGGATTCCGGCTCCGAGGCCATGGAGATGTGGTACACGGACGGCGGACTGTTCGGAGATGAGCCTCTCGGCCTGGCTAGACGGCTGGTGGAGCGCGATCCGAACCACCGCGGCGAGGACTGGCGCTACATCGTGATCGATCCCGCCATGGAGTCACCGGATCCCGATGAGTGGGAGGTGGGCGGATCGGTGCCGGAGCGCGGCCCCAGGTCCCTCCCGGCGCCGGCGGGCCTGGCGGCCCTGCTCAGCGGGGCCATGGCCGGCCGCGGCATCGCCGATGACTGGGCACGCAACAACGACCTCAACGAGCGGGTGGAGATCCTGGAGGCCGTGGCCGCGAGGCTCCCCGACCTCGGGGACCGCCTGCGAGACCCGGACGCGATCGAGATCGGCCGGAGCATCGGGGAGCTGGCCGAGCGCATCGCTGAGGCGCAGGTCGCGGCGCAGCCGGACGGTGAGAGCCAGAAGGGCGATCCCGTGGTCCTATACCTCGACGAGAACCTGAAGCGAATTCAGGCGGATCCGCGCTTCCACCCCGCGTTCGAAGGCGTCGAGTCGAGAGCGGCGCGCACGCGGGTGGCGAAGCTGATCTTCGCGCTGGAAGCGGCGGCGGGGCTAAAGGATCGCGAGAGAATGGCGGTGCACCTCGTTGCACCCTGCCGCTCCGGCTCGCTGGGCGGTGACTCGCTGGGCGGGTTCGGAGCCTTCCTCGACCCACGGCTTCGCGAGGGCGACTTCCGGGCCGGAAGGCGAGATGCCCGACAGCTTCTCGAACACGAGTTCGCCGACGTCGTCGCTTACGACCCCGAGGACGCGGTCGCTTACGAGGCGCCGCCAAACGCCCGAGTCCCCGCCTCGCCCGACGATCTTTCGCCTGAGAGCCGCCAGGCGCTCGATTGCTTCGTCCGCTGCGAGACGGACCGGATTCTGGCTGGGTTGCGGCCGGGGACGGCCGGACGCCTGCTGAGTTGGGCTTGGAAGCCGCTCCTGCGGCGCTGGGCTACCCGGAGGGCGTTCGAGAGCCTGCGGGCGGCGATGTAACGGCGGTCGCCGCGCCCGCCTACCCCGACGCCGCGGGATCCTCGCGGATCCGCTCCGCACCGGCGTATACGTTGAACCCCCCCGGCTTGGCGAAGCCGACCAGAGTGATGTGGAAACGCCGGGCCGTCTCCACCGCCAGGCTCGACGGCGCGCCGACCGCCACCAGAATCGGAATGCCGCCGGCCAGCGCCTTCTGCGTGATCTCGAACGACGCGCGCCCGCTCACCACCATGAACTGGTCGCCGAGCGGGAGCCGACCTTCCAGCAGCTGGTGTCCGATCACCTTGTCCACGGCGTTGTGCCTGCCCACGTCTTCGCGCAGGACGACGAGAGCACCGTCTTTGTCGAACAGGGCGGCGGCATGGATGCCCCCGGTGCGCTCGAATACGTGCTGGCTGGCGCGGAGGGCCTCGGTGGCGGCGGTCAGGACGCCCGGGCGGACCTCGAGCCCCCCTGCCGCCAGGGGGGAGCACCCGCGGATCTCTATCGCCTCCAGCGACGCCTTGCCGCAAACTCCGCAGCTGGAGGTCATGAAGAAGTTGCGGTTCAGCAGGCCCGGGTCGAACCTGGTTGAAGCGGAGAGCGAGACGCTGACGATGTTGTAATCCTGCGATTCCTCGCCCCGGCAGTAGCGCAGCTCGACGATGTCGTCCCTTCCGGCCAGCAGTCCCTCGTTGAACAGAAACCCCGCCGTGAGCTCGAAGTCGTCGCCGGGAGTCCGCATGGTGACCGACACGCTCTTCTCCATTCGTCGGCCGTCCTCGAACATCTCGACTCGCATCTCCAGCGGCTCCTCCACCGTGACCACGTCGCGTCGAGATCGCGACCGGCCCTTCCGGAACCCGGCGACGTTCAGAGCCATGGTGGTCCTCTTCGGAGAGATCATGAGTCAATCTAGCACGTTGCCGAGGCCGCCGGAGAGGCATTAGTCTAGAGAGGTGGATCGAGATTCCGGTAGGCGCCGAGAGCCCGCATGACTCCCGCCGCGGACGTACGATGAGCGTGCCGACGAACCAGAAACTGTTGGACCGCTGGCGGGAGGAGCCCGCCCCACTCCTCCCGCTCCTGCACGCCTTCCACGAGCGGGACGGATGCCTGAGTGAGGAGAGCGTGCGCGCGATCTCCGCCGGCCTGAGGATCCCACTGGCCGAGCTGTTCGGCTCGATCACCTTCTACCACCACCTCTCCAGGGAGCCGGGAGGACGGAGCTTTCCACGCGTGTGCACGGGCCCGATCTGCCGCCTCAGGGGCGCTGCCGCCGTGCTTGATGGGCTGGAGGGAGCCGTCGCGATCCCCTGCCCGGGCCGCTGCGACGAGCCGATCCCGGTGCTGATCGAAGACCGCGTGTTGTGTGGCCTGAGCGCCGAGACGCTGGCCGAACGGGCCTCGCCGCTGCCGCCTCCCGCTCCCGATGGTACGACCGAATGCGTTTTCTCCGCCATCCGGGAGCCGGGACGCGACGGTCTCGAAGGCTATCGGCGCACCGGCGGCTACCGCGGCCTGGAGGCCGTGCTGGAGCGGATGGAGCCGGCCGACGTGCTGGACCTGATCGACGCCAGCGGCCTGGCGGGACGGGGCGGGGCCGGGTTCCCGACCGGCCGTAAGTGGCGTGCCGTCTCACAAGCCCCGGGCCGAGAGAAGTTCGTGGTCTGCAACGCGGACGAGGGCGAGCCGGGTTGCTTCAAGGACCGGGCGATCATGGATCACGACCCGCACGCCCTGATCGAAGGGATGCTGGCCGCCGCATACGCCACCGGCGCCTCCGTCGGCTTCGTGTATCTGCGTTACGAGTACCCCGCGACCCATCGGATCCTGGCGCGAGCACTGGCGGAGGCCGAGGAGGCGGGACTGCTGGGCGAGCGAATTCTGGGCAGGGACTTCCGATTCCGGATCCACCTGCGCAGAGGGGCCGGCGCGTACATCTGCGGCGAGGAGACGGCGCTCCTCAACAGCCTGGAGGGCAAGCACCCTTTCCCCCGCAACCGGCCACCGTTCCCGGTCACCCACGGTTATCGGGATCTTCCGACGGCCGTGAACAACGTGGAGACGCTGGCCACCGTACCGCACATCCTCGCGCACGGCGCGCAGTGGTACCGCGGCCTCGGCGTGGACGGCCGCCCCGGAACCAAGCTGATCAGCCTGTCGGGCGACATTCGCAGACCCGGAAACTACGAGGTGCCGATGGGGCTTCCGCTCCGGACCCTCCTGCAGGAGTGGGCGGGCGGCGCGCCGGAGAGCCGGGAAGTTCTCGCGGTGACCATGGCCGGGCTGTCGGGCGGGTTTCTGGCCGGTCCGGATCTGGAGGTTTCGCTGGACGAGGCCGGGATCCGGGAGAAGGGCGCCTTGCTGGGCGCGGGTGGAATCATGGTGTTCGATGACAGCCGGGACATGATGGAGGTCGCGCGCAGCGCCATGGAGTTCTTCGCCGAGGAGAGCTGCGGCAAGTGCTTCCCTTGCAGGATCGGCACACGCCGCCTGGTCGAGCGCCTGAACGGCGGCGGACCCTCCGAGCTCGGAGAGTGGTTGGATGAGGTGGCTGACCTGGGGCGGACGATGAAAGAGACGAGCGCCTGCGGCCTCGGACAGGCGGCGCCGCTGATCACCTCGAGCCTGGTGGAGTATTTCCCGGATCAGGTGGAGCGGCACGTGAGGGGACGGATTCGCCCGGACGGAAAGACATGATCGCGACGAGGGAGCAGCGGCCCACCCACACGCTGACGCTGGACGGAGAGAAGGTCACCTTCGCCGCCGGAGAGACGCTCTACGAGGTGGGCGCCCGACATCGAAGGGACATCCCGACGCTGTGCTACGACCCGCGGCTGGAACCGTTCGGAGCCTGCCGGCTGTGCATCGTGGAGCTGGAGGGGGCGCGCAACCCCGTCGCCTCCTGTACCACGAGGGCCGAGCCGGGGATGGTCGTGACGACGAAATCCGCCCGGCTCGAGATGCACCGCCGCGTTCTCATGGAGATGGTGGCCTCCGAGAACCGCGACATCGACGTGGATCCGCTGAGCGGATACGCCTCTCGGGAGATGGCGCTCCTGGTGGATCGCTACGGGGCGCGGACGGGACGCTTTCGGGGTGCGCGGTCGGGCGCCAGTCGGACGGATGACGATAACCCCTTCATCCTCCGCGACTACGACAACTGTATCTCCTGCTACCGGTGCGTCCGCGTGTGCGCCGAGCGGGAAGGCGATTACGCGATCAGCGTGATGAACCGGGGATTCGACACGCGCATCACCACCGAGTTCGAAGGCCTTCTCAACGACTCCGCCTGCACCTTCTGTGGCCAGTGCGTGCAGACGTGCCCGACCGGAGCCCTGGGCGACCTGAAGGCCCTGGCCAACCGCGAGGTGCCGGGCGAGACGGTCACCACCCGCACCATCTGCCCGTACTGCGGTGTGGGCTGCTCGGTGGACGTGATGACGCGGGGCGAGCGGGTCATCGGCATCCTGCCGGCCATGGACGGTCCGGCCAACCAGGGCGCGCTGTGCGTGAAGGGCCAGTGGGCCTTCGACTTCGTACATCACCCCGACCGGCTCACCACACCGCTGATCCGGGAACGGGACGGCGGCTTCCGGGAGGCGACCTGGGACGAGGCCCTGGACCGGGCCGCGGCCGGCCTGCGGACGGCGATGGAGACGCACGGCCGGCACAGCATCTACGGCGTGGCCTCCGGCCGCGCTCCGAGCGAAGCCGCCTACATGATGCAGCGTCTCATGCGAGCCGGCTTCGGCAACAACCAGATCGACAACTGTAGCCGTGCCTGACACGCCCCCACGGTCGCCGGTCTGGCGGCCACTCTCGGACGGGGCGCGATGTCGAATCCGCTGGCGGACATGGAGAAGCCCGATGTGATCTTCTGCATCGGGACCAACATGACCGAGTGCCACCCCGTGGCGGCCACGCGGATCAAGCGGGCGCTGGCCCGGGGGGCCCGGCTGGTCGTAGCGGACCCCCGGCGGATCCCACTCGCGGAGATCGCCGACCTCTATCTCCCGCTCCGCGTGGGCACCGACTCCGCCCTGCTGCTCGGCATGGCGCACGTGATCGCGCGGGAGGGCCTGGTGGATGAGGCATTCATGGCGGAGCGCACCGCGGAGGGTGAGGCCTTCCTGGAACATGTCCGCGAGTTCCCGCCCGAGTGGGCCGAGAGCGTGACCGGGGTTCCCGCCCGCGACATCGAGACGGCCGCGCGCTGGTTCGGAGAGGCGGAGAGGGGCGCCATCTACTACACCCTCGGGGTGACCGAGCACGTGTGCGGAGTGGAGAACGTCCAGAGCCTGTGCAATCTGACTCTGATGACGGGCAACATCGGCCGCGAGGGGACGGGGATCAACCCGATGCGCGGCCAGAACAACATCCAGGGTGCCGGAGATGCGGGAGCCCTGCCCAACAACTATCCGGGCTTCCAATCCGTCGAAGACCCCGGACACCAGGCAAAGTTCGAGAGGATCTACGGGCGCAAGACGGACCTGGAAAAGGCTCCCACCAAGGTCACGGCCCTGGAGATGTGCGGCGACCGCATCCGCGCCATGGTGATCGACGGAGAGAACACCGTCCTGTCGGACCCGAATCGGGCCCACTGTGAAGCCGCCCTGCGAAGTCTGGACCACCTGGTGGTGATCGACATCTTCCTCACCGAGACGGCGAAGCTGGC
>JBHHYZ010000026.1:0-37401 GCA_046757845.1 Gemmatimonadota bacterium | reverse complement strand
AGGCGAAGAAGGCCGTTCCGTCCCGGCCCACCGCGATCGACCCCGCGTTCGCCAGGCGATTCCACGCGGGCGCGTCGACCGGCTCGACCCGCGCGATCCCGACCCCGCTCCCGGCCAGCGGATCGAAGCGGTAGAGCAGCGGCTCCTCGGAATCGGTCGGCTCGAAGCCGTAGATGTATGGCGAGCGAGCGGCCCACAGGCCTCCCTCGGGCGCGCTCCACAGATTGCCATTGAGAACCGGGGGCGTGCTGGCCCCGACATATCGACCCGCCGAATCGAAATAGAGAAGTCCCTTGTCGTGCTCGACATCCACCACGAACAGTGCCCCATCCCGAGTCGGGGCGACCGAGAGCGGAAGACCGATGCCCCCCTTGGATTCGTCCGGCCCTCCGATCACGCGCACCACCTTCAGATGCGAATCCACCACGAGGATCCGGCTCCCGGCCGCGTCCGGGAGGTAAGCGCGGCCTCGACCGTCCCTCGGCACGCCTCTGCCTCGATAGAACAGCAGCGATACGGGTCCCCGGGGAGCCTGATCCCGCACGTACAGCGACTCGCTCGGCGTCGCGTACTCCGTGAACGGAGCGGGATCCGTCTCGAGCAATCTCGGCGCAACCCGGCCGGGATACGGTCGGCCCACTGGCCCTTCGGCCCGGACGTCTCCGCAGCCCGCCCAGGCGAACCCCAGGAGCGCGGCGCCCACCAGGGGGAGTCCCAACCGAACGGCCCGGCGCGCCGACCGGCGGGAGGCCGCGGCGGGAACGAGCGAATCAACCATCAGGTCTTCCTCATCCATGTCTCGTGGTTCGGTGATCGATGCTGCGTCCGTCCGAATCGGGTCGGACGGCCATGGGTCGTCTCTCCGGCGCCTTTCCGCGGCCCTCAGGAGCCGGTCAACCGGCGTCGCGCCGTTTCGGTTCCGGCACGCCCCGACTCGGAAGCCCGCCCACCCGAACCCCGGGAGCCTCGACTGCGCCTGCCCGGCTTCAGCGGCTGGGACTCCAGCCAGGCGCGCAGGCGCGGTAGCGAATGCTCATACCCCGCCCGGACCAATCTCTTTCCTTGCGAGAAATCCAGAGCTCGAATATGCTCGCCCATCTCCGGCTGAAGCAGCAACACTTCCTCGCCATGGTTTCCATGGCTCTCCAGTCCCCGGAGCTTGCAATCGGCCGCGATGCTGAATGCCTGACCCAGGATGTCCGTGAGGCCCACGGACTCCCGTCGACACCGGTCGCACGTACGGCAGTTCATGACGATGGCATGCGTGGCCCCGCGCTCCAGCGCCACTTCGATGGGCACATTGTCGGCCAGCGAGCCATCCACGTGCCGGACGCCGTCGTGGCCTTCCACGGGAGGCAGGAGTCCCGGTATGGCGGAGCTCGCGATGATCGCGTCGATCAGGTCCCCTCGCTCCCACACACACGCCTCGCCCGTGCTCAGGTGAGTCGTGACAAGCGCGAGCGGCACGGGCAAGGCCTCGAAGCGGGCCTTCGGAAGGCTGCGTTCCAGAAGCTCGCGGAGAGGTCGAGCGGAGAGGATGCTCTGCGCCGACGCCCCTCGCCATAGCAGCCGCCAGTTGAAGCTGAAAAGATCCTCGCGCCGAAGCGCCGACCATCCCTGGGCCAGGATCTTCGGCCCGACACCGGTGGCCATGAACGCGCCGTTGATGGCGCCGACACTGGCCCCCACGATGAGGTCGGGTCGCAGTCCGAGCTGGCACATGGCTTGAAACAGGCCCACCTGCAGGGCTCCCTTGCTCCCGCCTCCACCCAGCACGAGAGCGAGTCTCGGTTTTTCCGTCGATGTATTCATGTGCTCCGTATCGCTTTCATATGCGAGTTCGTCCGGGAAACACCGCACGCAAGCGCCGCAGTTCCGGGCTTTTCACGCGGCCGCACAACGTCCGGGCGGCCGCGCCCGGCGAATGGCTGCACACGAAATGGGCGAGAACGGGACGGGTCAGGGACCTCCGACGGGCCCGAACCGCTCAGGGATGCCAGGCGAAGAAGTACCCGCCCGTGACGGAAGGGCCGGCCGGAAGGTTCCGCCCGCTGAACGGGAAACGGCCTCCGATCTCGATATTCCCCGGCCCCATCTTGTGACCGAGCGTAGGTAGGATCTCCAGAATCTTGCGCCGGCCGGATGGAACGGACACTCCGTCGATCACGGGAGCCAGACCCCAGAGGCCTTCGCCGGCCAGCTTCCAGGTGAACGACCGGGCGAAGCTCCCACCGATGGCGACGTAGGCGAACTTCTCATCGCCGGGATCCCGGAAAGCCTTCTCGTTCTTCTGACGGAACCGATAGCCCACCCAGCCCGACACGTACATCGGGAGAGGGTAGAAGGAATGCCCGAGCTCCAGCATGATCTCGAAGTCCGTCTGGCCCTCGGTCAGCGGGATGATCTCCGAGTCGATGGGAAAATCCGCTCCGGGGAGCTTCACACCCCCTCGGATGGCGATCGGAAAATCCGTATGAAGCCCGAACAGCTTCGGGCCGATGCGAACCCAGAATCGCGGATCCCCGAACCCTGTGCGCTGCCGGTTTCCCGCCACGTCGTCGAAGCTGAGGTTGTGCACGGGCACCTGCGCCCAGACATCCAGGCCGTTGATAACCCCTACGGCCGCGGTGACGAAGACGGATGTGGTGATCGCATGGCCGTCGAAGAAGAATCGTCGCTTGTTCGCGTTCTCGCCGTACTCCTTGCGAGTGTTCTGGTAGTACACCTGCACCTGCACCCAGCCGGCGCCGGGGTCCAGCGTCCATTGGGCGGCGACCGGGGTGGGTGACGCCAGGCAGGCCACGCCTCCCACCAGCACCGACAGGGGCAGGATCCGCCTCGCGAGAGGCGGGCGGAGTGGCACTCTATGACGTCGATAACCGGGCTTCATGGGAATCCTGGCCTGTGTGACGCTCTGCACGACAGCCCTCGAACGAACGTCCCGAGGTTTCCGGCGGAAGCCGGTCATTTTGCTCAACGCCGGCTGCCAGCTGCGGGTTCCGTCGCCGCTCAGAGACGCCCTCGCGGGACACCTCTCGCATGGTCAGCCCTTGACCGGCGCGGCGCGGTGTGGGGAACTTCCGTACACGAGGATCGGCGTCCGCCCGACAGGAGGCCACAGGCAGTCTCCGACAGACGACGATCACACGACGGTCTAGCTTGGCGCACATGATTACGATTATGAAGTTTCGAGGCACCGCGCTGCTGCCGGCGCTGCTCATCGCCGTTCTGGGCGCTTGCGGGCCGGGTGGCGGTGCGGATGCGGGCGGCGCAGGGGATGCCGGGAGCGAGCCCGCCACCGATCAGCCGGAGGTGAGCTCCGATCTTCCCGTATCGGCGCCGACCGGAGCCATCGACCCGACTCTGGCCCAACGAGGCGAGGAGCTGTTCCAGACCCGCGGGTGCGTGGCCTGCCACAAGATCGGGGGAGGCAAGCTGGTCGGACCCGACTTGGCTGGCGTCACCGAGCGCCGCAGTTTCCCATGGATCTATCACATGATCACGAATCCCGACTCGATGGTGGCGAACGACAGCACGGCCAAACGGCTCCTGGGCGAACTGCTGGTGCCGATGCCGAACCAGGGCGTCCAACCGGATGAAGTGCCCGCTCTGTACGAAATGCTTCGGCGCGGTCCGACTGCCCAGGATGCGCCCGCGGCGAGCGGCGGCCACCACTGAGCCCGCCGGCCTCCCGGCGCGACGGTCGGCCGACTCGAGCCAAGCGGACTCGGGCCCGGCCATACACAGGAGACTTCTCATGCGATCCAACACGCGACTGCTGACCTTCGCCATCCCGGCCCTCGCGATCGGAGTCCTCGTCGCGGCCTCTTCATGCGGCGGCGGAGCCGGAACCGCCGGCAACGTCGGGGACATCGCCCAGGCCCGAGGCCTGAGCCAATCCGATATCGAAGCCGCGGTGAAGACGTACGTTCCGACAGGCAAGATGGACGACTACCTGATGTTCGCTTCGGGAGGCCATTCCGGCCAGGTGCTGGTCCTCGGCCTTCCGTCGATGCGCCTGCTGAAGGTGATCGGCGTGTTCACGCCCGAGCCGTGGCAAGGATACGGCTACGGCGCCGAGGAGACGGCAGATGTGCTGTCGCAAGGGCGCATGAACGGGAAGGACCTCACCTGGGGTGATTCGCACCATCCGGCGCTCTCCGAGACCGACGGCGACTACGACGGACAGTTTCTGTTCATCAACGACAAAGCGAATCCGCGGATCGCCGTGATCGATCTCCGGGACATGGAGACGAAGCAGATCGTGACGGATCCGCTCATGGCGTCCAACCATGGGGGCGCGTTCGTCACCCCCAACACCGAGTATGTGATCGAGGGAAGCCAGTACGCGGGCCCGCTGGATGGCCGTTACGCGCCGCTGGACGAGTATGAGGAAAAGTACCGAGGCGCGGTGACCTTCTTCAAGTTCGACCGGGAGGCGGGCCACATCGACGTGTCGCGGTCGTTCACGATTGAGCTTCCCCCGTACTGGCAGGACCTGTCGGACGCGGGCAAAGGCCCTTCGTTCGGCTGGGCCTTTCTCAACAGCTTCAACACCGAGATGGCCACGGGCGGCATCGAGGATGGGAATCCGCCTTTCGAGGCGGGCGCTTCCGCCAACGACATGGACTATCTGGCCATCATCAACTGGCAGAAGGCCGCGGAGGTGGCCGCCCAGCCCGGCAAGACCGTCACCATCCAGGGGCGCCGAGTGATGCCGCTTCAGACGGCGATCGATGAGGAGCTGCTCTACTTCGCTCCCGAGCCAAAGAGCCCGCACGGGGTCGATGTGACCCCGGATGGGGCCCGCCTGGTGATCTCCGGCAAGCTGGATCCCCACGCGACCCTGTACTCGTGGAGCAAGATCCGGCAGGCAATCGCGGACAAGAACTTTTCGGGAACCGACGCCTACGGCGTTCCGATACTCGATTTCGACTCGGTGATCGACGGGCAGGTGGAGCTGGGGCTGGGTCCCCTGCACACCCAGTTCGCGAGCAACGACATCGCGTTCACCAGCCTGTTCATCGAGTCCGCCGTGGTGAAGTGGAGCCTCAAGGACATGAAGGTGCTCGAAAAAATCCCCGTACACTACAATGTGGGGCACATCGCGGCGGCGGAGGGTGACACGAAGTCCCCGGACGGCAATTACGTCGTCTCCCTCAATAAGTGGTCCATCGACCGGTTCGAGCCCGTGGGTCCGCTGCACCCGCAGAACTTCCAGCTCATTGACGTCCGCGGGCCGCACATGCAGCTCCTGTACGATGCTTCTATCGGCCTGGGAGAACCGCACTACGCGCAGATCATCAAGGCGGACAAGGTGAAGGCGTGGACCACCTACCCGCATGTCGGCTTCAACCCGGGCACCATGTCCGCGGCAGAGGATGCGGCCATGCCCGGCAAGGAGAGAATCGAACGCCGGGGCGGTGAGGTGCACGTCTACATGACCGCCATCCGGAGCCACTTCAACCCGGAGCACATCGAGGTTCGCAGGGGAGAGCACGTGGTGCTCCACATCACGAACATCGAACAGGCCCGAGACGCCACCCACGGCTTCGCGATCGACAAGTACAACGTGAACCTGAGCCTTGAGCCGGGTGAATCCCAGACCGTGCGCTTCGTGGCGGACAGGGCCGGGGTCTTCCCGTTCTACTGCACCGAATTCTGCTCGGCCCTGCACCTGGAGATGACCGGCTATCTGCTGGTCAAGCCGTAAACCGCGGGGGCCGTTGGGTCGTTATGTCGGGGGCGATCGCTCCGGAAGAGGGATCGCCCCCTCCCACATTCACGCACCCTCACGTGGAAGGTGATCGTGGATAAGCTGACGCGCTTCTTCCAGGGCGAGCTGTCGATGCCCAGCCGCATCCTCCTGTTACTGTGCGCCGCGGCGTTATTGCCGTCCATCTTCTTGCCCGTCTGGAAGATCACGCTGCATGCCCCGCAGTACCCGGCCGGTCTCGACCTGATTCTCTACCCGCACACGGTGGGGGGCGACCTGCGGGAGGTGAACATCCTGAACCACTACATCGGCATGAAGCATATCGAGCCGAACGAGTTCCCGGAATTCAAGTTCATCCCGTTCTTCATCCTGCGCTTCCTCGGCTTCGCGGGCCTGGCCGCCCTGGTGGCCCGCCTGCCGATCGCCGCGATCGGCTACCTGGACTTCGTCATCTTCGGTAGCGTCATGCTGTTCGACTTCCACAACTGGCTGTTCCAGTTCGGACACAACCTGTCTCCCGACGCTCCGGTGACGATGGCCCCGTTCACCCCGCACATGTTGGGGAGCACCCAGGTCGGCAACTTCACGGTCACCAGCTACCCCAGCCTCGGAGGCATCCTGAT
This sequence comes from Gemmatimonadota bacterium, assembly GCA_046757845.1. GTDB lineage: Bacteria > Gemmatimonadota > Gemmatimonadetes > Palauibacterales > Palauibacteraceae > JBHHYZ01. The sequence goes on along the minus strand of JBHHYZ010000026.1, from coordinate 31,062 downwards.
GTTGGTGGCCGGACTCCTGGGGCCGGTGATCCTCCTGTACGAGTGGCGGCGGCGGGCCCGCCCCCGGGGCTCCTCGGCCTGAGAGGCCGGGAGCCGGAGACACTGCCGCTTGAGAGCCCTTCGGCGAGCGCGGATCGTCCCGCCGGCCGCCCTCCTGTTGAGCCCGTGCTGGCTTCCGGCGGGCGGGAACGCGGCTAGAGAGCCCGGCGGTCCGCAGGTCAGCGTGCCGCGGATGGTGGAAACAGGACTCCGGGCCGGTATCCTCCGAGTCGGGGCGGGCCACGCGTTCGCGACCATCGGTGCGGCGCTGGCGGCGGCCGAACCGGGCGACACGGTGGTGGTGGGTTCCGGCGTCTACACCGAACATCTCAGGATCGAGCGCCCGGTCACGCTGCTCGGGCGGGGCAGGCCGGTGATCGACGGAGGCGGCGAGGGGCACGTGGTGGAGGCCACCGCGCAGCTCACGCTTCGCGGCTTCGTGATCCGGGGCTCTGGAACCAGCGTGGACCACGAGGATTCCGGCGTGATGATCCGTGATGCCAGCGCGCGTGTCGTGGACAATCGCGTGGAAGATGTCCTGTACGGGATCTACCTCAAGAACTCGCGCGGCTCCCTCATCCAGGGAAACCGGGTCGCGGGCAAGCCGTTGCCGCTGGCCCGGCGCGGGGACGCGATCCGGCTGTGGTACAGCAACCGGGTACGGATCATCGGCAACGAGGTGGAGCGGGCGCGGGATGTCGTGGTCTACTTCTCGGACAGCCTTCGCGTAGTGGACAATGTCGTCCGTCACGGCCGCTATGGCCTCCACTACATGTACAGCAACGACAACGTGTTCGAACGAAACACCTTCTCCGAGAACGAAGTCGGCGCCTTCATCATGTACTCCTCGCGCATCCTGCTTCGCGACAACGTGTTCGCCCGGGCCCGTTCGACCAGCGGGATGGGCCTCGGACTCAAGGACGCGGACGCGATCCGGGTGGAAGGTAACCTGTTCGTAGACAATCAGGTCGCCGTCCACCTGGACAACTCGCCGCACTCAAGGGACGAGAGAAACCGCTTCGCGAGGAATCTGCTGCTGTTCAACCGGACGGGGGTGCGGCTCCTCCCATCCGTACGGGCCAACCTGTTCGAACACAACGACATCGTCGGCAACGGACGCCCCGTGGAGGTGGCGGGACGGGGGAGCCGGGAGCAGGCCTCCCAGAACACCTGGAGAGAGAACCATTGGAGCGAGTACGCCGGCTTCGACCGAAAGGGAGATGGAACGGGAGACACCCCGTTCGAGTACGCGCGGCTCACCGATGACCTGCTCAACCGGTATCCCGCCCTGCAGCTGTTCGCCAGAGCTCCGGCGCTGGGCCTGGTGGAGATGTTGAGCCGCTTCTTTCCGCTCCTGCGGCCGCAGCCTGTGGTGGTGGACTCCGCCCCCAGCCTGGCCAGCGCCCAGCTCGCCCGCTGGCGCGACCGGCCACCGGTGAGTGTTCTCGGCGGGCCGGAGACCGCCTCCAGCGGTGGCGGCGCCATTGCGATCCTGTGGGCCGGACTCGCAGGCCTGGTCCTTCTCGCCCTCCGCCGGGGCACTCGATGGTGACGGACCTGAGCGGCGGCCCGGTCCCCCTGATCCTTGCCCGCGGGCTGACCAAGCGCTACGGCGAGCATGCGATCCTGGACTCGCTCGACTTCGCCATCGAGCCCGGCGAACGGATCGCACTCCTCGGCCTCAACGGCGCCGGCAAGACGACGTTGCTGCGGTGTCTCCTGGGGCTCACGACGTACAGCGGCGAGCTCACCGTGGCGGGAGTCTCGCCGCATGGAGGAGGCCGGGAGGCCCGGGAGCGAATCGGGTTCGTTCCACAGCGCCCGCCCCTGTTCGATCTCACGCTGCGTGCGTTCATCGACCTGTTCGCCGGTCTCCGGGGAGTACCCCCGGAAGGACCACGCCGAAAGCTGGCGGAGTTCGGTCTCCCCCTGGACCGAACCGGTGATCTGCGCCTGTGCGAGCTGTCCGGCGGGATGCTCCAGAAGGCGCTCCTGGCGCTCGCGCTCGGAGCTGGCGGCTCCGTTCTGCTGCTCGATGAGCCGGCGGCGAATCTGGATCCCACGTCTCGACGCGAGCTGCTGAGGCTCCTGCGCAAGGTGGACCGTGACACGACGGTCGTGTTCGCCACGCACAGAGTCGGCGACGTGGAGGCGCTGGCGGACCGCATCATCGTGCTCCATGACTCCCGCTTCGCGTTCGACGGCACGGCCGCCCGGCTGTGGGACGAAGCGGAGGTCGTCCGCCGCCTGTGGATCCGGGTCCCCGGCCGCGAGGCGAACGCCGCTCTGGAGTGGCTCCAGGGCTGCGAGGCGGTGACCGAGGCCCGCCGGAACGGAACGGGGATAGAAGTGAACGTGCGGCGAAAGGCGCAACTCGACATCCTGTGCGGACTCGAGGCCCAGGGGATCGCGATCGAGGACTTCCGCACCCTGACGCCGGGCCTCGGCGAGATACTGGAACGGATCTCGGGGACGCCGGCCCGATGAGAACCCTTCTGCTCCTGCGGCGCGAGCTGCGCGATTCGGTGCGCGGCTACTGGTTCGCGGTCAACTCCGCCATCTTCGTGCTGGGCGGCATGGCTCTGATGTTGTTCGGCCAGGGGGACGTCCAGGTGCTGGGGTACAGAGGGGTGGCCCGGGCGCTGGCCGCGCTCATGCAGCTCGCTCTGCTGGTGGTGCCCCTGATGGCGATCTTTCCCTCTGTGGCCGCCGTGGCCGGCGAGAGAGAGCTCGGCACGCTGGATTATCTCCTGGCCCAGCCAATCACTCGACGGGAATTGTACGGCGCCAAGTGGCTCGGCATCGGAGCCGCGGTCGGGCTGTCCATCACTCTGGGCTACTCGGTGACGGGGGCGACCGCCGCGCTGCGCGGCGTGCCGAGCGGCATGATCCTGGCGCTGCTGGGCTTCTCGCTGCTTCTGGCCATGGTGTTCGTCTCCAGCGGCCTGTGGGTCTCCGCCCTCTCGGGCTCGAGAGCCCAGGCCACCGCCCTCGGGCTCACGCTGTGGCTGTCCCTGCTCGCCCTGGGCAGCCTGGGCTTGATGGCCGCGTTCGTTCGCTGGGGCCTCCCCCAGTGGCTCCTCGAAGCCTGGAGCCTCGTGAACCCGACCGAGGCGTTTCGAATCGCCATGATCGCCGCGCTGAACCCGGAATCCGCGATCCTGGGACCGGCCGGCGCTTCCCTGGTCGGCCGGCTGGGAAGACCTCTGCTTCTTGCCCTGGCGGCGGCCTCCATGCTCGGCTGGTCGGCCGTCGCGTACTGGGGGGGGCTGCGCTCCTTCTCGCGGCGGATCTGAGCTGCCGCCGCCCGGCGGCCCGCCGGCTGGCTCCCGGAGACGCACTCCACCATCTTCCCGGCGCTCGATACCGAACTCACTCGGCCGGACCCGGAAAGGTGTACGCAGCATGAGCGAATCCCGAACTTCCCCGCGCCTGGCGCGCGCTCGACTCACGCTCGTCGTCGCGGCGGTCCTGATCGTCGCGCGGCCTCCCGCCCGCGCCGGAGCCCAGGAGCTGGCGCCGCCGGAGCGCGACATGGCCGCCTGGATCCGGAACCATGCCGAGGAGGCCATCGCCTTCCTCCAGAGGGCCGTGGACATCAACAGCGGGACGATGAATCATGGCGGCGTCCGCCGTGTGGCCGCGCTGTTTCGTGAGGAGTTGGATGGGCTCGGCTTCAAGACCCGGTGGATCTCGATGCCGGACAGCGTGAATCGGGCGGGCCACCTGTTTGCGGTGCGCGGAGGCGAACGCGGCAAACGCATTCTCCTCATCGGGCACCTGGACACGGTGTTCGAGGAAACCAGCTCGTTTCAGCGCTTCGAGCGTCACGACTCGATCGCTTCGGGGCCCGGGGTGGAGGACATGAAGGGCGGGGACGTCGTGATGCTGTACGCGCTCAAGGCGTTGGATGCGGCGGGAGTGCTGGACGGCACGACGATCACGGTGGCCCTGATGGGAGACGAAGAGAGCGCCGGCCTGCCCATCTCGATCAGCCGCGGAGATCTCATCCGGGCCGGACGGGAGAACGATGTGGCCCTCGGTTTCGAAGGCGGAGTCGGAGGACGGAATACCGCGACCGTGGCGCGCCGGGGCTCCAGCGGGTGGACGCTACGAGTCTCGGGAATCCGCGGCCACTCCTCGGGGATCTTCGGCTCGTCGCTCGGTGCGGGTGCCGTGTTCGAGACGGCACGGATTCTGGACGCGTTCTACGAGCGTGTACGGGGTGAGCGCTACCTGACCTTCAACCCGGGCGTGATCCTGGGCGGCACGGAGGTGACGTACGACGCGGGGGAGAATCGCGGCGAGGCGTTCGGCAAAACCAACGTGATCGCCCAGACGGTGGTGGTGGACGGAGGCCTCCGGTTCATCTCGGAGGAGCAGAAGGAGAAGGCTCGCGCCGGGATGCGGGAGATCGTCGCCCGCAACCTGCCCCGGACTTCCGCGCGGATCACGTTCCAGGACAAGTATCCGGCCATGTCGCCGACGGAGGGGAACTACGCGTTACTCGGCATCCTGGACTCGGTGAGCCGCGATCTGGGCTACGGCGGAGTGGAGCCGGTGGATCCGGGAGCCCGCGGCGCGGCGGACATCTCGTTCGTGGCTCCCGACGTGGACGGCCTGGACGGGCTGGGTGTGGTCGGCTCGGGCGGGCACACGACCGAAGAGGTCGTGGATCTGCGCACTCTGCCGGTTGCGGCCGCGAAGGCCGCGGTTTTGATTTATCGGCTCACGCGCGGCGACAGGATGACATCCACCAACCAGGAGGAGTGAGGTGAGCGGAGCTAACATCCGAGACCAGAAGCCGATCGTCATCGCGGCGTACGACAATGGGCCCTACCTGGTTCGCGGACCGGTTCGGGTGGAGGACGCCGAAGGCAACGCCTGGGACACCGAGGGCAAGGCGAGCGTGGCGCTGTGTCGTTGCGGCCAGTCCGCGAACAAGCCGTTCTGCGACGGAACCCACTCCACGATAGGCTTCACCGCGACCGAGCGCGCTTCCGGCGGCGATGCATAGCCGGACCGCCCGGCGGCGGGGCCGCCCCCGAGAGGACGGGAGCCCGGTCGGATCGTCGATGGCGCCGACGCCTCCGGCGTCGGCGTCGTTACACCGCCCAGCTCAGATGAACCAGGCTTTCGCCTCGGATTCCGGCTTGGAATCCCGGTCGGGTTCGACCGGCCGCTGGTTCCGCTGGCTCGCCATCGCCAGCGCGGCCAGGCCGGCGGCCACCGCCATGATCAGGTAATAGGCCTTCATCGTTGCCTCCAGGGACCCGCGGACATCGTCTGCTCCGTTGTGGGGCCTCCCATCGAGTGAACTTCCGGGTGTCGGCGTCCATGGCCGCTGTCTCTCCAGACGAGATCGGCCATCGGTTCGTTTCACGCTCCCCGGATCGAGCTCTGGGCTCGCGCGGTCATTCTGACAACACGTACTCAGCGCATGCAGGTTTCCTGCTCGCGCGGCAGAACGGCGTAACGGATTCATCGACAACAGATCGCGCCGCCCTCGCGGGTGCCGCGCGCGCGCCGCGTTGCGCTAACGGCACAGATCCATCGCAGATTGCCAGATCCCCCGGGATGCACCGGCCGTCCGGACTCCGTACCGCACCGCCAAGGAGGCGCTTCGCATGAGCTCGAGCAGCCAGCCGCGCGAACAGTGGGCCAGCCGGTTGGGATTCACGCTGGCGGCCATCGGATCGGCCGTCGGGTTGGGAAACATGTGGCGCTTCCCCTACCTGACGGCCGAGAACGGGGGGGCCGCCTTTCTGATTCTCTACATCCTCATGGTATTCGTGCTGGGGCTGCCCATCATGCTGGCTGAGTTCGTCATCGGACGGGGTGCGAAGAAGAGTCCGATACAGGCGCTCGAGCACTACGGGGGGAGGGCGTGGAAACCGGTCGGAATCGCGTTCGTCGTGACGGGCTTCGTCATCCTCTCGTACTACGGAGTGATCGCCGGGTGGACCCTGCGCTACGCGGGAAGAGCCGTGTTGGGAGGGTTCCCCGGCAGCGCCGCCGAGCGCTTCCAGGAGTACTCGGGCGGCGGGGATGCCGTCGTGTTTCAGGTGCTGTTCATGGCCATCACGATCGGGATCGTGATGGGCGGCATCAAGAAAGGCATCGAGCGCACCGCCCTCATCCTCATGCCTCTCCTGTTCCTGATCGTGGTGGGAATCGCCATCTACGCGGCCACGCTGAACGGTGCGGGAGGCGGCTACCGCTTTTATCTGCACACCGATTTTCGGGACATCCTCTCCCTCGGCGTGCTCACTCAAGCCGCGGGCCAGGCGTTCTACAGCCTCAGCCTGGGCATGGGCGCGATGCTGACGTTCGCCAGCTATCTGTCCGGAGATGCGAACCTGCCTCGCCAGTCGCTGATCATCTCCGTCTCCGACTTCGCCGTCGCCTTCGTCGCGGGACTCATGGTGTTTCCGTTGATCTTCGCGCTCGGGCTGTCCGGCGAGGTGGGCGAGAGCACGATCGGCGCGCTGTTCATCAGCCTCCCGCAAGCGTTCTCGCAGATGGGAAGCGCCGGCCCGCCCATCGGACTCCTGTTCTTCGTCGCGCTCATCGTCGGCGCGCTCACCTCCGCCATCTCGCTGCTCGAGGTCGTGACCGCTTCCACGATGGACAGCCTGGGGTGGTCACGGCACAAGGCCGCTCTCGGAACGGGGGTGGTCATCACGGCTCTGGGCATCCCGGCCGCTCTGAACCTCGATGTGCTGGGGGCCATGGACGCGCTGACCAACAACCTGCTGATTCTCGTGGGCGCGCTGGCGCTGGCCGTGTTCGTGGGCTGGATCATGCCGGACGCCACTCGAGAGGCACGGAAGGGGGCCGAAAGCACACGTTGGTTCCCCGTGTGGCGGAACTTCCTCCGGTTCGTCGCCCCGGCGCTCCTGGTCCTCATCCTGATCCGCGGCGTCCCGGCCGCGCTCGATGCCCTTCGCGCCCTGTTGGGCGGAGGCGGCGGTTAGCGGCGCCGCTGCCGAAACCGCTCGTCGCGGCGGCGGATGGCCCGGGTCCGCTCGATCTCCCGCTCCATCCGGGCGGCATCCCAGCCGAGCTCCCCACCCATCAACTCCGCGATTCGGCGGCAGGCGGGCTCGAAGCCGTCCCGCGTCTCCACTCCCACGCGGGTTCGGCGATAGGCCACGTCTTCCACATGTCGCGCCATCTCGTTGCGCGCCGCGTAGACCACTTCGGCCCCGATGTGCGGGCGGCCATCCACGATGGGCCGAGCCAGCTCGGGCCGCCCGCGCACGAGCTCCAGCACAGCTTCCGCCCGGGTTCCGTAGGCCCGCGCCAGCCGATTGGCGCCCGCTTCGGCCACGCCCAGCTTCCGACCGGCGGCACGGATTCCGGCGCACAGGCCGTCGAGACCGTCGAAGTCTCCGCCGGGCAGCGGCTCGCGCGCTGTCCTGCACTCGCCGTGGGCGTGCACTCCGAGCACCTCGAGGAAGTCGACGACTTCATCGACGGTGTCTTCGGCCATGGCCCGGTGGGAGGTCAGCTTGCCGCCCGCCACCGTGAACAGCCCCGGCGGATCTTCCTGCACCACGAAGTCGCGGGAGATCTCGTCCTCCGAAGCCGAGTCTGCGCCGCCTCCCGCCACGGCCAGCGGGCGGAGCCCCGCCCAGGCCCCTTCGATGTCCTCCTCGCTCAGAGCGACCTCGGGAAACAGGTGATTGGTGGAATCCAGCAGGTAGCGCACGTCCTCCGCCGTGGGAGCGACGCCCTCCGGCGGCCGATCATCGAACTCGTCCGTGGTTCCGATCATGGTCAGATCGCGCCAGGGAAGGACGAACATGATGCGACCATCCACCGCGGACTCGAAGATCAGCGCCCGCCCGTGCGGTAGGCGCTCCCTGCGGATGTGCACGTGGGTGCCGCGGGTGGGACGTACGAGCGGCGCGCCGCCGACGCCCGCCAGAGCCCGGGTACGGTCCGTCCACGGACCCGTGGCGTTGACCACCGATGTCGCATCGATCTCCCACTCTTCGGCGCTCTCCGCGTCCCGAACGCGTAGCCGATGTCCGTTCGCCACCCGCTCGATGTCGTGGACTTCCACCCGGTTGGCGACCGCCGCGCCTTCTTCGATCGCGGCCAGTGCCGTCACCAGGACCAGGCGCGCATCGTCGACCTGGGCGTCGAAGTAGCGAGCTCCGCCCAACAGCCCATCCGGGCGCAGGCCGGGCTCTCGCTCGAGAACCGCGTCGGCGTCCAGCATCTGGTGACGCTCGATGTTGCGAAACAGCGAGAGCGCATCGTAGAGCCACATCCCGGCGTCCAGCTTCAACTTCCCGATCCGGCTCTCCCGGTAAATGGGAAACAGGAATTCCAGGGGACGGACCAGGTGCGGCGCGATGCGAAGCAGCGTTCGGCGCTCCTGACTCGCCTCGAACACCAGATCGAAATCCAGCTGCTCCAGATAGCGCAGGCCGCCATGAATCAGTCGTGAAGAGCGGCTGCTCGTTCCCTCGCCGAAGTCGCGCGCTTCGACGAGGGCGCATCGCAGACCGCGTTGGGCCGCGTCACGGGCCACCGCCGTGCCCGTGATCCCCCCGCCGACCACCAGAAGATCGAAGCTCTCCTCGCGCAGCCGGCGCACCTGGCGCGAACGCTTCACGGAGTCACCACGAGCTTGCCGAACACTTCACCGCGCTCCAGCCGTTCGTGCGCTTCGCGGATCCGTTCCAGCGGCAGTACCTCGTCCACCACGGGGGAAAGGCGCCCGGCGCACACCAGTTTCATGACCGCCTCGAACTCTCCCCGGCTAGCCATCGTCGTACCGATCAGCTGGAGCTGTTTCCAGAACAGGCGGCGTATGTCCGTCCTCCCTTCCGGACCCGTGGTGGCCCCGTAGGTCACCAGCCTGCCGCCGTTGGCCAGGACGCGGACGCACGGCTCCCACACGACCTCGCCGACGGCATCCAGAACCACGTCGACCCCGCGCTTGTCCGTTTCCTCCCACACCCTCCGGTCGAAGTCCTCCTCCAGCCGATCGATCACGACATCCGCCCCCAGGTCGCGCAGCCGCTGCAGGTTGACCGTGCCGCGGGTGACCGCGAACACGGTGGCGCCCGCGAGCCGGGCGATCTGCACCGCGGCCGTGGAGACTCCCCCGGAGCCGCCGGTGATCAGCACGGTCTGTCCCGGCCCGATTCCCGCCCGCGTGATCAGAGCCCGCCACGCCGTCTGGAAGACCAGCGGCGTCGCGGCGGCTTCTTCGAACCTCAAGCTCTCGGGTATCGAGTAGAGATTGCGGGCCGGCGCGACGACGCGCTCCGCCAGCCCACCCCAGACATGTTCGCCCAGCACGTCGAATCGCCGGCACAGGCTGTGCTCTCCCCGGGCGCACCATTCGCAGCGGCCACACCACAGGGCGGGGTTCACCACCACCCGGTCGCCGACGCTCCAGCCGCTGACGCCCGGGCCCGGCTCCGCCACCACGCCCGCCGCCTCGGACCCGCCCACATGGGGAAAAGTCACCTCCAGCCCGGGGGTCCCGCGCCGCACCCACAGATCGAGATGGTTGAGCCCCACGGCGCGCACCGCGACCGCCACTTGACCCGGCCCCGGATCCGATGCCGGCAGCTCACCCACCTCGAGCACTTCCGGCCCGCCATACGCCTCGAAATATGCCGCCCGCATGTTCTCTCGTCTCCTTTCTCGTCTCGCGTCCGCGCCGAGGGCCACGCCGCCGGTCCCGCGGCCACCGTGTGGCCGCTGCCCGAGCGTCTCCGTTCCGGTCAGGCCTTGCGCCCGGTGCGCTTGATTCTCAGTCTCAGTATGAGTACGTTGCTTGACCGAACCGGTAATGATTATCGATTTCGTCAAACGCCCGACTCGGACGGCCCCCGCAACCGCCGCCCGGCGGGCGATCAACATAACGGTACGGAGAACGATGGCGGAGCACTTGTTGGAGATTCGAGGTCTCCACGCGCGAGTGGAGGCGGAGGGAGAGGGGACGGAGATCCTCAAGGGAGTGGACCTGGTCGTCGAGCACGGCGAGATCCACGCTCTGATGGGACCCAACGGATCTGGAAAGAGCACGCTGGCCAAGGTGATCGCCGGAGATCCCGGATATGAGGTCACGGCTGGCTCGATCCGGCTTCGCGGCGAGGATCTCCTGGAGCTGGCGCCGGATGAGCGAAGCCGGGCGGGAGTGTTTCTCGCGTTTCAGTACCCGAGCGAGATCCCGGGCGTCTCCATCTCCAACTTCCTCCGGACGGCGGCCAACGCCCGGCGCGACGAGGGCGATGAAGTGGACGTGCTGGAGTTTCGGGACATGCTGCTGGAGAAGTTGTCGCTCCTGGAAATGGATGAGAGCTTCGCCGGAAGGTACGTGAACGAGGGCTTCAGCGGAGGCGAGAAGAAGCGCAACGAGATCCTTCAGATGGCTGTCCTGGCTCCGGCTGTGGCGGTGCTGGACGAGACGGACAGCGGACTCGACATCGACGCTCTCAAGATCGTCTCTCACGGAGTGAATGCGCTCTCGGAGCAGGATCCGGAGATGGGCGTGCTGCTGATCACGCACTATCAGAGGATTCTCAACTACATCAGCCCGCATCGGGTCCACGTGATGCTCGACGGAGTGATCGCCGAGAGTGGTGGGCCGGACCTCGCGGACAAACTGGAGGAACACGGGTACGACTGGTTGCGGGAGGCGTCCGCGGCCACCTGAGCCGAACGGACGCGAATCGCGGACGCGCCCGGCGCTATGCCGGGGGAGGCGCCGCGCACGGAGTGGAGAGCCTTATGCCGTATGACGAGAGCGTCGCCCAGCTGGGCCTGGACGAGTACAAGTATCACTTCATCACGGAGGACGCGCCGGTGTTCAAGGCGGAGCGCGGCCTCAGCGAAAGGGTGGTCCGCCAGATCTCGGTCCACAAGGACGAGCCCGAGTGGATGCTGGAGTTCCGGCTGAAGGCGCTTCAGACCTTCTACTCCAAGCCGATGCCAACCTGGGGAGGCGACCTGTCGAGGCTGGAAGCCACGCTGGACGAGATCTACTTCTACCTGCGCCCGCAGGACCGGATGGAGCGCTCGTGGGACGACGTTCCGGACGAGATCAAAGAGACGTTCGAGAAGCTGGGCATCCCGGAAGCGGAGCGGAAGATGCTGGCCGGGGTGGGGGCCCAGTACGAGTCGGAGATGGTGTACCACTCGCTCAAGGAGGAGTGGGAGAAGCTCGGCATCATCTTCGACTCGATCGAGGACGGCCTGCGGAATCATCCGGAGTTGTTCCGGGAGTACTTCGCCACCGTCATTCCGCCCGGGGACAACAAGTTCGCGGCGCTGAACTCGGCCGTGTGGTCGGGAGGCTCGTTCGTGTACATTCCGCCGGGCGTGAACGTCGAGATCCCGCTACAGGCATACTTTCGGGTGAATGCCGAACAGATGGGGCAGTTCGAGCGCACCCTGATCATCGTGGGCGAAGGCGCGCAGGCGCATTACGTTGAGGGCTGTACGGCGCCGGTGTACTCCACCGAGTCGTTCCACTCGGGCGTGATCGAGATCATCGTGGAGCCGAACGCGCGCTTCCGGTACACGACCATCCAGAACTGGTCCAACAACATGTACAATCTGGTGACCCAGCGGGCCCTGGTTCGCGAGGGCGCCAAGATGGAGTGGCTGGACGGAAACCTGGGCTCCAAGCTCACGATGAAGTATCCCTCGTGCTATCTGGTGGGCGAGGGCGCCCATGGATCGATCCTTTCCATCGCGTACGCGGCGGACGGCCAGCACCAGGACACGGGCGGAAAGGTCGTCCACGTAGCGCCGAACACGACCTCTCAGATCACTTCGAAGTCGATATCGAAAGGCACGGGGCGCGCTTCGTACCGGGGGCTGTGCAAGGTCTACAAGGGCGCGACCGGGGCCCGGTCCAACGTGGAATGTGACGCCTTGCTGCTGGACGAGACCTCTCGAACGGACACCTATCCCTACATCGAGATCGATGAAAGCTCCGCGACGATCGGTCACGAGGCCACCGTGTCCAAGGTGGGCGAGGAACAGATCTTCTATCTCACCAGCCGCGGTCTCAGCCGGGAGGAAGCCATGGCGATGGTGGTCCGCGGATTCATCGAGCCCATCGCGAAGGAACTTCCGCTCGAGTACGCGATCGAGCTGAACCGCCTCATCGAGCTGGAGATGGAGGGAAGCGTCGGTTGACGATGGCACCCGTGAACTCGCAGACCGCAGGCACCGCCGGCCATTCCACGACGCTCGAGCCCGCCTCCGACCGCTGGTTCGAGAACATCCTCGACGCGAGCCGCGAGCCGGAGCTCCTCGGGCGGCTCAGGATCGAGGCCTGGCGTCGGTACAGGGAGCTACCCCTGCCCACGCGCCGCTCCGAGGAGTGGCGGTATACGGATATCGGGTGGATGGCTCCGGAAGGGTACCGGTGCGGGAGCGCGGCGGGAGACCGGGGCGACGGAGCCGGAACGGCGCTTCCCGCCTCCGTTCAGGCAGTTCTCGACCGCTCCGGAGAGCGCTCGGGGGTCTGCGTGCTCCATGATGGGGTCGATATCCATTGCCGGCTCGCGCCCGAGCTCGAATCGCTGGGAGTGCGCCTGTCCACGATCGCCGACGCGGCTCGTGACGGAGGGGACTTCCTGTCCCGGTATCTCTGTTCGAGCGACGTGGCTGCCATGGAGCAGAAGCTGTGGAGCCTGCACGTCGCCGCCCTCACCGGCGGCTATCTGTTGTATGTCCCGGCGGGCGTGCGGCTCGAGCACCCGGTCCACGTCTTTCACATCCTCGACTCCGGAGGTTCGCTCGCGGCGACACACTCGCTTCTCATCGCCGCTCCCGGTGCCGAGGTCAGCTGCGTGGACGAGTTCATTTCACCAGACCTCGACACCCCTTCGCTCAGCCTCAGCGGCGTGGAGATCTTCGCCGAGCAGAACGCCTCGGTAAAGTACGTGTCTCTTCAGCGATATGGCCGCGGAATCCGGCATTTCTCCATGCAGCACATCGCCGCTGGACGCGACGCCCGCGTCGGGGGCTACAACGTGGCGCTCGGCGCCGATGTTCACCGGGCGGATGTGACCAGCCGGCTGGTCGGACCCGGCAGCCAGAGCGACATGCTCGCGCTGTGGTTCGGAGATCGAGACCGCCACGTCGACCACCACACGCTGCAGCATCACGAGGCCGACCACGCGCGCAGCGATCTGCTGTACAAGGGAGCGCTCACGGATTCGGCGTTCAGCGTGTTCCGGGGGCTCATCCGGGTGGACCCGGGCGCACAGTTGACCGATGCCTACCAGACGAATCGCAATCTCCTGCTCAGCGAGGAATCGCGGGCCATCTCGCTTCCCAACCTGGAGATCGAAGCGGACGACGTTCGTTGCTCCCACGGCGCCACGATCGGCCAGACCGATGCCGCACAGATCTTCTACCTCATGAGCCGAGGCCTCGACCGTGCCCGCGCGGAGAAGCTGCTCGTCCTCGGTTTCTTCGACGAGGTGCTCAACCGCCTTCCCCTGGAGGGGATTCGTGAACGGGTACGAGAGGCGATACAGGAAAGGATCGGTGCATGAGCGGATTCGTCACGGTCGCGCGGTTGGACGCGCTGGAGGAGAACCGGCTGCATTCCGTGGAGGTGGAAGGCCGTCAGGTCGTTCTCGTCCGACAGGCCGAGGCCGTTTACGCGCTGGAGGATCGGTGCTCCCATGAGGAGTTTCCGCTCTCGGAGGGCGAAGTCACCGGCAACCAGGTGACGTGCGCGCTGCACGGAGCTCGCTTCGAGCTCGCCACGGGCCGGCCGAAGGCCCTGCCGGCCGTACTCCCCGTGAAGACCTACGAGTGCCGAGTCGACGGGGACGAGGTTCAGATCAAGCTGGACGAATCATAGATGGCGGTACGAACCTGATGGAGACGGCCTCACGGCAGACGCCGACGCCCGTGACGGGCCCGCGGCGGCTGGATGTCATGGCCCTGCGGTCTCAGTTTCCCATCCTGGAGCGCCGGGTTCACGGCCGTCCGCTCGTCTACCTGGACAGCGCGGCCAGCGCGCAGCGTCCCGTTCGGGTGCTGGATGTGGTCCGCCGGTACTACGAGCACACTCATTCCAACGTGCACCGGGGGGTCCACACCCTGAGCACGGAGGCCACGGAGGCGTACGAAGCCGCACGCTCTACGGTGGCCGCACATATCGGCGCTGCCGAGGCCGCCGAGGTCGTATTCGTGCGGGGAACGACCGAAGGGATCAACCTGGTGGCCTCGAGTTGGGGAGCGAGCCACCTCGGTCCCGGAGATCGGGTGGTGCTGACCAAGATGGAGCACCATTCCAACCTCGTCCCCTGGCAGCTCCTGTGCGAGCGCATGGGCGTCCGGCTCGATTTCGTGGACGTGACGCCCGAGGGCCGCCTGGACCTCGCCGACCTCGAGCGCCTCCTGGCCCGACGCCCCAAGCTGATCGGCCTGACGCACGTGTCGAACACGCTTGGCGTGATCAACCCCATCCGCCGGGTCGCGTCCCTGGCTCACGACGCAGGAGCGCTATGTCTGGTGGATGGCGCGCAGGCCGCCCCGCACCTGAAGCTTGACGTCGGCAGCCTGGGCTGCGACTTCTACGCTTTCAGCGCACACAAGATGTGTGGGCCCACGGGCGTGGGAGCCCTGTGGGCGAGGCGTGAGCTCCTGGAGGAGATGCCGCCCTACCAGGGAGGCGGAGAGATGATCTCCGAGGTTACGCTGCAGGGCTCCCGGTGGGCGGCGGTCCCCCACAAGTTCGAGGCCGGAACCCCCAACATCGCGGGCGCGGTGGGTTTCGCCGAAGCTGTGCGGTTTCTCGAATCGATCGGAATGGAGGCGCTTCACGAGCATGAGTCCCAGCTGGCGGCCTACGCGCAGGATCGGCTCCTCGGCGTGCCGGGTCTCACGCTCTACGGGCCTGCGGAGGATCGCACCGGCGTGTTCTCGTTCACCTACGGCGACATCCACGCGCACGATCTGGCGACCATCTTGGATCAGAGGGGCATCGCGATTCGCGCGGGGCACCACTGCAACCAGCCGCTCATGGCCCACCTGGGGGTGGAAGCGACCGCGAGAGCCAGCCTGTACCTGTACAACACCCGTGAAGAAGTGGATGCGCTGGTGGAGTCGCTCGGCATGGCGGCGGACCTGTTCGGGGGGGTCGGCTGAGCGCGGGCCCCTCGCGATGCGCCGCCACTCGACCCACGGGTCACACCCGCTCCCGTGCAACGCGTTGACACGTCGCTGAACCGGTGAACGACGACTCTCGCTCGACCCGAGTCCCGCCGACGGACCGTAACGTCCCTCCGGAGCTCTCCGCGCTGTACAAGGAAGTGATCCTTGACCACTACCGGCGCCCGCGGAACAGAGGCGCCCTGGAGGGCGCCACCCATTCCATCACGCTGAACAATCCGCTGTGCGGCGACGTGATCGATCTCATGCTCAAGCTCGAGTCGGGTCGGGTCGTGGACGCGCGCTTCGCCGGACACGGCTGCTCCATCAGCCTGGCGTCCGCGTCGATGATGACAGCCAAGCTCAAGGGTCGTACGCTGGCTCAGGCCCGCGAGCTTGCGGCGAAGTTCACCCGGCTCCTGCACGGGGACGCCGAGATGGCCCGAGACCGGGAGCTGGGCGACCTGAGGGCCATGTCCGGCGTATCGAAGTTCCCCGTGCGCATCAAGTGCGCGCTCCTGGGGTGGAACTGCCTGGAGGAGCTGCTGGGCAGCGAGCCCGGCTGTGAGTCGGGGGAGAGAACGCGTTCCTGAGAAGCCCGGTGGGAACCCGGTGAGCACGTCCTCCAGGCTCGTGTCCGGTCGAGTGTTGAAGATCGTGGCCGGCACCTACCACGTGCGGACGGACGAGGGCATTCTCCAGTGCTCGCTCCGCGGCCGGGCCAAGCGAGGCGAGGACACCGTGGCGGTGGGCGACGTGGTTCGGGTCGAGCGCCTCGGAGACGGCAGCTGCCGGATCCGAGAGCGGTTGCGCCGCACCAGCGCCCTCACCCGCCACAGCGTGGCCCGACGGCGTGAACAGGTGATCGCGGCCAATGTGGACCAGGTCGCCTCGGTGGTCGCCGTGGCCTCTCCCGCCCCGGACCTGTCCCTGGTGGACCGTCTTCTGGTATTGGCGGAGCTCGATGGACTCACGGGATTCGTAGTCGCCAACAAGTGCGACCTTCTCGCTCGGGATGCGCCCCTGCCGGAGGAGTTCGCGCCGTACGCGGACGCGGGCTACGAGGTGGTGCCTACGAGCGCCGTGGACGGGACGGGCCTGGAGACGCTCGCCGCCCATCTGAGCGGCCACATCACGGTCTTCGTGGGCCCCTCCGGCGTGGGCAAGTCCAGCCTGCTCAACGCGCTCGACCCCGATCTCGACCTGCGCGTGGGAGAGCTCGGCCGAAACGATCTGCGGGGCCGCCACACGACGGTCGCCGCCACCTTTCACCCCTTCGGCGGCGATGGATACGTGGTGGACACGCCGGGTCTCCAGTACCTCAAGCCGTGGGAGGCCGATCCCCAGGCCCTGTCGCAAGCGTTTCCTGAGATCCGGAGTCTCTCCGCGCACTGCCGCTTCGCCGATTGCCGGCATGTGAGCGAGCCGGACTGCGCCGTCATCGCGGATCTCAGGGTAGGAAAGGTGGACCCACGGCGCTATCGGACCTACCGGGCTCTGCTCGCGGCGGCCGAACAGGACAGTTAGCGGGTCGGAGTTGGGCCGCGCGGAGGTTCGAGATTGGATCGCGGGTCGTCTCGCGTCCCGAACGCCGCTCCGGATTCCGGATGAGGCGTGCGAGGCGAGGGCCGGGGTCACCTTGTTGCTCCGGCCTCCGCGGCGAGCGCCACAGGAACCCTCCCGGACCGAGCTTCTATTCATCCGGCGCGCCCGCGTGCCCGGCGATCCGTGGTCGGGCCACGTCGCGTTTCCGGGCGGGCACCTGGGCCCCGCCGACGGGAGCCTGAAGGAGGCGGCTCGGCGAGAGCTGCGGGAGGAGACGGGCATCGAGATCGGAGCCGAGGAGTTTCTGGGCCGGTTGAGTGACGTGGACCCCACGGGCCCGGACCTCCCGGCCATCGCCGTGACTCCGTTCGTGGCCTGGTTGGAAGGCCCGGCCCGCATCAGAGAGAGCCGGGAGGTTCTCGACCACGCGTGGATCCCCGTCTCCGCCTTCACGCGGCACAGGTTCCGCTCCGTGCAGACCGTTAGGCGGGGACAGACCGAGCTGAGCTTCCCCGCCGTCCGCTACCGGGGCTTCACGGTCTGGGGCCTCACATACCGGATCATGACCGAATTCCTCGAGGCGATCGACCGCTCGCAACGGTGTCCCGGATGAAACAACATTCAGGGATCGGCGGTCACTTCCATCCGAATCGCGTCCTGAATCTCGTCCAGCATGTCGTCCCACACCGCGTCGTCCGCCTTCGTTACGGTGATGAAATCATCGACCATGAACAACGCCCGCACACCTGGAACCCGAAACAGACGCTCGGCCAGACGATCGCCGCGAGCCGCTTCGGGATCGAAGTACGAACGACTCTCGCTGCCGATCAGCGCCTCTCCCAGCAGGAACTTGGCCGCGTTCGGATTGGGAGTGCCTTCGACCGTGATCTGGATCTCGGACATGTCTGTCGCTCGACCCCTTTCTCGAGATCCCCTCCGCGGGGTGCGCTCGCGGATTGACGCGGGGGGTGCATTCCTCGATCCACCCCCACGCATCTACGCGGCGTGAACGCGGGAGCGCAAGGTCTACCGGGAGGTGCCCGTGACACCTGCCAGCACGTCATCCAGCGTTTCCGCCGCCGCATCCAAAAGGTGGGCACCGATGTTCAACGGCGGAGACAGGGAGAGCACGTTTCCGGCCGGCCCGCCGAGCAGGAGAATCCAACCGCGCCGCAGGGCTTCCAGTGCCACGCTGCGGGCCAGGCGCGGATCCGGTCGCTTGGTCTCGCGATCGGAGACCAGATCCAGTCCGACCATGAGGCCCCGGCCCCGCACGTCTCCGACGGCGTCGTGCCGGTCGGCCAGGCCCTGCAGAGCGGCGAGCCAGCGCGAGCCCTGTTCCCGGGCCCTGGCCACCAGCCCCTCGGCCTCCAGCGTCTCGAGGGCCGCCAGAGCCGCCGCACAGCCCACGGGGTGACCCAGGAAGGTGGAAGTGTGCATGGCCTCACCCTCCGACTCCGGCCAGGCATCCATCACGGCGGAGGTGCCCAGACAGGCCGATATCGGCATCCCGCCGCTGAAGGCTTTTCCCACGCACAGCAGATCGGGCTGAACTTCCTCGGCCTGGCATGCGAACCAATTGCCCGTGCGACCAAACCCCGTGTAGATCTCGTCCAGGATGAGGAGCAAGCCCCGCTCCCGGCAGAGCGAGGCCAGCCGCGCCAGAAAGGTCCGTGGAGGCACGACATCTCCGCCGCGACCCTGCAGCGGCTCGACGATCACCGCGCCCACACGAGCCCCCGCCGGGCTCTCCAGAGCGGCCTCCACACCGGTGAGCGCCCTGTCCAGGAGATCGGCCCCCGCACCTCTCAAGGCCGGCCCCGGCCGATAGGGGTTCGGGAACTCGGCACGCACCACGTGCGGGTTGAGCTGCGCCTCGAAAGGGGCGCGAAAACAGGCTCGATCAGTGACGCTGAGAGCTCCGTAGCCCAACCCGTGGTACGCGCCCGAAAAGGCGAGCACGCCCGGCTTCCCCGTCGCCAGGCAGGCCGTCTTCAGGGCGATCTCGACCGCGTCGCTGCCCGACAACCCCAGTACGGCTCGAGAGTCGGAGAAGGGCGAAAGATCCGCCAGCTTCTCGAGCAACTCCACCTTGATGGCCGGAGGGTGAACGTCTCCCATCCCGTGACCGAGTCGGGCGGCCTGCCGTCGAACGGCCTCCACCACCGCCGGGTGGCCATGGCCGACCGCCGCCACTCCGAAGCCGGCGGTCAGATCGACGTAGCGATTGCCGTCGACGTCCCACACGTTGCTTCCTTCGGCCCGCTGCCAGAAGATGGGGTAATCGGCGGATCGATAGGTGACATTACGCGACTCGACCCGGGCCAGGCGGGCGGAGAAGAGCCGGGACCATCGGCCGGGGAGCTCCCCTCGGCAGCGAGGAAGCCCGTCTCCCCGGGTCCTCGCCCGGCTCATGCGGGGCTCGCGCGCTTCACCAATCGTACACCGTCCAGCGGCCACATCGCTCCGAGGAACACACCAGACGTACCCGAAACGGGGAGGAATCCGCTCTGGGGGCGACGTGCTTCTCCACGATTCGAACCATCCGGCGACCGCACGCGGGGCAGTCCGGCTCGCCACCGGGACCCGGGTGTTCGCGGTCCCGCTTCTCCAGCTCCTGGCTCTGTTCCGGATCCAGCAAGGGTCCGAGATTGTCGTCGAGCATGTACTTCGAACTCTGGTAGAGGAAACCCGAATGACGTCAGCCAGGCGATGACCAACGATATCGGTAACCGGGACCGCGCCGCTACCACGGCGGAGCCGACCCTCGACGATCTGCGGTCCGAGTTCCCCATCTTCGAATCCAAGATCTACATGAACTCGAACTCGCTCGGCGCCCTGTCGCGCAACTCGCTGCGGCAGAGGCGCGAATACGAATGCCAGTGGAACGAGCTGGGCGCCAGCGCCTGGTACGAGCTGTGGGCGAACAAGCTCGAGGAGGTGCGAGCCTCGTTCGGCAGGACCGTGGGCGCCGCGCCGAGAGACATCGCCCTGATGCCGAGCGTGTCCGCCGGGCTGGCCGCCGTGGCGGGGGCGCTCGACTTCCGCCAACGCAACAAGGTGGTTCTGACCTCGCTGGACTTCCCGACCCTGGCCCACCAGTTCCTCTCGCGCCGCCGGACGGGGCTGGCAGTGGAGATCGTCGAGAGCCCGGACGGAATCGAGGTTCCCCTGGAGGCAATCGAAGCGGCCGTGGACGAGCGTACCGCGCTCGTGGCGACTTCCCACGTCTTCTTCACCACGGGAGCGATCCAGAACGCGTCGGCGATCGCCGCGATCGCGCATCGGGCCGGAGCGCTGTTCCTGCTCGACGCCTATCAGTCCAACGGGCAGCTACCGATCGACGTGCGCGAGTACGACGTGGACTTCCTGGTGTCAGGGGGATTGAAGTGGCTGCTGGGTGGTCCGGGGATCGCGTTTCTGTACGTGCGCCCGGAGATCGACCTCCCGCCCACCACGCTCAGCTGGTTCGGCGTGCAGAATCAGTTCGGCTTCGATCTCCGCGGTGCCATCCCCAGGGAAGATGCGCGCCGGTTCGAACTCGGCACGCCCGCCGTGGGTGCGGCTTTCACGGCCGCAGGCGGCCTGGAAGTCATCGAATCCGCCGGTCTCGAACGGATTCGGGAGCGCGACAGCATGCTGGCGGAGGATCTCATCGAACGCCTGAGGACCGCCGGATTCAGGCTCAACTGCGCGCCCGATCCGGTCCGGCGCTCCGCGCTGGTGCTCGCGCGCCATCCGGAGGCGGCATCCGTCGTGCGCAAGCTGGCGGAACGAGACATCATCGTGGACTTTCGGGCTGATTACGTCCGATTCTCACCCCACTTCTACAACTCGATCGGCGACAACATCGCGGTTGTGGACGCCCTGGCCGAGGAGGTCGGAAACCCGAGCTAACGCATACCCCGCAGATCGCGGGGGCATTCGGGAGGCGGAACGAGCGCGCCGCCCGGGGAGGTCCGGGCGGAACACCGAGACCTGCCGGAGGGGTTGGTGAGGTGGGTGCCGGGCGTGGGCGGCGCGTCCGAGTGTGCCGTGTTGGCTGGAGCGGGTGGGAACGGCAGTCCCCGGCGTGCCATATCGGCTGATTCGGCGCGTTTCGATGCTCCCTCAGCGGCTCGAAACCTGCACGAGAAGCGTTGGTACGGAGGTTGGAGGTCCCTCGGCGAACGCCATGCAACCGCTCCGGGACCGGGATCGGCGAGCGGATCGGGGCGCGGAGGGGCGCCTCGGCGGAGGGGCAGCGCGGCGGACGGGCGGCGTGGCGCAGGCATCGCTCCGGAAACTCGAACTTTACGGCGGGAATGTCTCGATAATGACTGAACAGGACTCTCAGGAACGTCCGGAGGTGACGGCAACGCCCTCCGAGGAGGAGGCTCGCGAGGATACCGAGGAGACGCGCACCCGGCTGCCCGTGATATCGCTCCGCGGCACGGTGGTGTTTCCCTCCGTCGCGGCTCCGATCGCGGCCGGCCGGGAGAAGACGTTGCACGCCATCGAGTCGGCGATCGCCGGCAGCAAGAAGGTCTTCGCCGTGGCCCAGACGGACCCGGAGATGGAGGAACCGGTCGGCGAGGCGCTCCATCGCGTGGGTACCATCTGCCGGATCGCTCAGATGCAGAAGGTCGCGGGCGGCGTGCAGCTGGTGATTCAGGGCACGGCTCGGGCCGCGGCGCTGGAGTACTCGGAGAGGGACGGCCGGCTGGAGGTCGTGTGCAGGAAGATGGACGACATGGTTCCTCTGGATCCGGAGGAACCGGCCTTCGTAGCCCTTTACCGTGAGGTCCAGGAGCGCGCCGCGGAGGTCAGCAAGCTGAGAGGCGTGCCCAAGGAGATCGTGGATCATCTTCTGGGCGGCGTGTCCACACCCGGGGAGTTGGCCGATCTTGTCGCCTTCTATACCGAGCTGGACGTGGAGGAGAAGCAGGAGCTGCTGGAGACGCTCTCGGTGGAGGATCGGCTCCGCAAGCTCCTCATCCATCTGCAGAAGCAGATCGGCCTGCTCGAAGCCCAGGAGCAGATTCGCAGCCGGGTCCAAGAGGAATTGGGCGAACGGCAACGCGAGGTCTACCTCCGAGAGCAGCTCAAGGCCATCCACAAGGAGCTCGGGGACGATCTCGACTCTCAGGAGATCGAGGAGCTTCGCGAGCGGCTCGAGGAACAGGAGTTGCCGGAGGAGGCTCGCCAGGAGGTCGACCGCGAGCTCCGGCGGCTGGAGAGGATTCCCCGGGAATCCGCCGAAGCGCAGGTGGTGCGTACCTACCTGGAGACGATCGCCGATCTTCCGTGGTCGCGGACGACTCCGGATCGACTGGACCTCAAGCGCGCCGAGGAGCTTCTGGAACGCGATCACTACGGACTTGCCGACGTCAAGGGTCGCGTGTTGGACTTCCTGGCCGTGCGCTCGCTCCAGGAACAGCGCACCCGGGCGGAACAGGAGAAATCCGGCGGGGACGAGGCGCCGGAAGCGGACGGCTCGCGAGAGGACGAGCGTCCGGGCCACGAAGACGATCGCACCGGCTCGACGCTGCTGTTCGTGGGTCCACCCGGCGTCGGCAAGACGTCGATCGCGAGATCGATCGCCGAGGCGATGGGTCGGGAGTACGTGCGCGTTTCGCTGGGCGGCGCCCGAGATGAGGCCGACATCAGAGGCCATCGGCGTACCTACGTCGGGGCTCTCCCGGGCCGGATCATCGAGGGGCTCAAGCGAGCGGGCACCCGCAACCCGGTGTTTCTCCTCGATGAAGTGGACAAGCTGGGGGTGTCCTTCCAGGGCGACCCCTCCGCGGCGCTGATGGAGGTGTTGGATCCCGCGCACAACAGCGCGTTCGTGGACCACTATCTCGGCGTTCCGTTCGATCTTTCCGACGTGCTGTTCATCGCGACGGCCAACGTGATGGCCGACATCCCCGGGCCGCTTCGCGATCGGATGGAGGCGATCGAGTTCCGCGGCTACACGGAGCAGGAGAAGTTGCAGATCGCCCGACGGTATCTGCTGCCCCGCCAGATTCGACAGAACGGTCTGCTGGACGCGCAGTTGGAAGTAACGGATGAAGCGTTGAGCGAGATCATCACGAGCTACACGCACGAAGCCGGGGTTAGGAACCTCGAGCGGAAGCTCGCCGCGATCGCGCGCAAGTCCGCGCGGAAGATCGCGTCGGGAGAGGCCGAGTCCGCCCGGGTGACCGCCGCCGAGCTACGCGAGTTCCTGGGACAACCCAAAGTGCACCCGGAGAAGAAGCTGGACCGGGACACCGTGGGCGTGGCGACAGGCATGTTCTACACGCCGGCCGGCGGAGACATCATGCTCGTCGAGGTGAGCGTGATGGAGGGGAAGGAAGAGCTGGTGCTGACCGGCCAGCTGGGCGATGTGATGAAGGAGAGCGGGCTCGCGGCGCTGACCTACGCCAAGAGCCACGCCGCGGACTTCGAGATCCCTTCGGAACGGCTCAAGAACCACTCGATCCACGTTCATGTGCCGGCGGGAGCCATCCCCAAGGAAGGGCCATCCGCCGGTGTGGCCATGGCAGTGGCTCTGGTGAGCGCGCTGGGCGGCCACCCGGTCAGGCAGGATGTCGCCATGACCGGCGAAGTCACGTTGACCGGACGCGTGCTGGCCATCGGAGGACTCAAAGAGAAGGTGCTCGGAGCATGCCGTGCGGGGATCGAGCGGATCATTCTCCCGGCGGATAACGAGGGAGACCTGGAGGAGCTCCCGGATCAGGTGTGCCAGTCCATGCAGTTCCACCTGGTCGAGAGCCTGGACCAGGCCATGGCCGCGGCCCTGCGGGATGCGCGGCTCGAAGACGGACGGCTCGTGTTCGATCGCTCCGGCCGCGAAACAACCGCCGAGCTGGCCGCGGAGGCGGGTTAGCGTTCGCGCGGGCCGCGTGGGCCCGTTGCCGGGCCCGGCCGGCGCCCGGCCAGGCCGGCCGGCTCGCCTCCCGCCTCGGCCCGCGTGCGCGCGACCACGGAACAGACTTCCTCGATCCGGTCCAACAGGAAATCCGGTGACTCGGCTGCCAGCAGCGCGCGGTCGAACGGCCCCCAGACCGCCGCGGCCGTCGCCGTGCCCGCCGCACGGCCCGCTCTCAAATCCCAAACGCTGTCGCCGACGAACACGGCCCGTTCCGGCGTCTCCTCGCCGAGCTGCTCCAACGCCAGCCTGACAGGGGCCGGATCCGGTTTGTGCGGCACGGGGTCATCCGCGGTCACGATCGCACCGAACCAGTCGCTGCGGATCCCGCACACGTCCAGACCGCGGACGGCGCCATCCCTGGACTTGCTCGTGACCAGGCCAAGCCGAAACCCCTCGTGCCGCAGCCAGGCTACTGTCTCCGGCACTCCCCGGAAACCGCCGACGAGGTCATCGTGAACCCGCTGGTTGTGCTCACGGTACGTGGTCAGCATCGCTCGGGCTTCCGCCGGATGACGCGCGAAGTCCCGGAACTGGGCGACCAGGGGAGTGCCCATCGTCCTCAGCCAAGCCGAGTCAGGCGGCACCTGGCCCAGGTGAACCCGCATCGTATGACGGTACGAGGCGAGGATCAGATCGCGCGAGTCGATCAGCGTGCCGTCCAGATCGAACAGCACCGTGCGATACAGGCGCACGCTCAGCCGGCCTCGACATCCGGGGCGGGCAGGAGCGCCTCCAGTTCCCGGACCAACTCCGCTTCATCCTCCTCCGTCCTGAGGACGGTGAGGCGAACCAGCGAGTAGTGCAACCTCTCCAGCTCTTTCACGGCCTCCGCATCGGTCCCGATGGCCCGCGCCGCCGCGACCGCCCGTCTGGCCAGCTCCGCGTGCGCCTCCGGGATCGCCGCCGCCGCCGCGCTCACGCCCAGTTGCAGTTGCGCGATCCGGCCGTCAGTGGACTCCTGGCTCATCCCCCATCTCCTCGTTTCTGCCGTGCGCCCGGAGGACACGACGGACCCGACACCCGCGGTGGCCACCCGCACACCGCGTACGGCACGCCGGTCGGCGAACAGGATAGGTTTCCGGCGCGCGCGGAGCCAGCTCGAGCCCTCCCTCGCCGTCCCGCCACATCGGTCGCGCGGGCAGGGCCATCCGGCAACGTCCCTCGAGTTGCCGGGGTTGCCGCCGGGCGTGGCGGGCACATCTTCTTTTGTGACGCATCCTCGTATGGACCCACGCGATGTCGAGCCGGGTCCGCGCCGTGGAAACAGAAACGGTGAGATCCCCCCGCTGGAAGGAGAACCAGCCGGATGAAGGAGGTTCGAAGAATCGCCATCAACACCGGAGGGGGTGACGCGCCCGGTTTGAACGCCGTGATTCGCGCGGCGGTTCTCGCGTCCCTCGAGCGGGGCTGGGAGGTGTCCGGGATCGAACGGGGTTACGGGGGTCTTCTGGCCGACGAAGCGGGCTCCCTCGTGCCGCTCACCCGCGAACGGGTGCGGGGCATCACCCACATCGGCGGCAGCATTCTGGGCACGGCCAACCGCGGCGACCCGTTCCGATGGCCTTCCGAGGGACCCGCGGGAATCGTCCAGAGGGTGGACCGCTCCGACGAGGTGATGGACGGATTGGCCAGGAACGGATTGGACGCGCTCATCGCGATCGGTGGAGACGGCAGCCTCCACATCGCCCGAGAGCTGGCGGCGAAAGGGTTGCCCGTGGTCGGTGTCCCCAAGACCATCGACAATGACCTCGGAGCCACCAGCGTCACGTTCGGTTTCCTGACCGCGGTCGAGACCGCCACAGACGCGATCGACAAGCTTCACTCCACGGCCGAGAGCCATCAACGCGTCATGGTCGTGGAGGTGATGGGGCACGACTCGGGCTGGATCGCATTGTACAGCGGGATCGCGGGCACGGCCGACGTGATCCTGATCCCCGAGATCCCGTACGACATCGGCAGGGTGTGCGGGAAGATCGAGGAACGGGAGCGCCGGGGACGGCATTTCAGCATCGTGTGCGTGGCCGAGGGGGCACGGCCGTTGGGTGGTGAAGTGGTCACCAAGCAGGTCCCCGCCGGCCACGGGGAGCAGACTCGGCTCGGAGGGATCGGCGAAAGGGTGGCCCGTGAGATCGCGAATTGCACCGGCAAGGAGACTCGCGCCCTGGCGCTGGGCCATCTGCAACGAGGCGGACGGCCCAACGCGCAGGACCGGCTGATCGCGCTCCGATTCGGGTGCGCCGCCGTGCGTTGTGTGGCGGCGGGGGAGTTCGGGACGATGGTCGCGCTGGGACCGTCCGGCGTTCGCGCCGTACCCCTGGACGAGGCGCTGAGGGAGCGAAAGACGGTGCCGTTGGATGGCGACATCGTGGCCGCGGCCCGCGCGCTAGGCATCAGCCTCGGAGACTGAACCGCGTCCGGGCGCGGGAAACCACCACCCGGGGGCGTGGGCCGATCCTCGAAGGCCCCCGTTACCGTTACGCGGCCACCCAGGGTCGCCCGGAAACCCGCTAGCGCGTGGCGGCGTACCGCTCGGCCACCACGCTCCAGTTCACCAGGTTCCACCAGTTGCCGAGGTATTCGGCGCGCCGGTTCTGATACTGCAGGTAGTATGCGTGCTCCCACACATCGACGCCCAGGATCGGCGTGTCACCCATGGAGATCGGGGTGTCCTGGTTGGGCGTGGAGGTCACGGCCAGCCTTCCGTCACCCCGCACCACCAGCCAGCCCCACCCGCTCCCGAACCGGGTGGCCGCCGCGGTCGTGAATTGCTCCTTGAAGGCCTCGAACGAACCGAAGTCGTCCGCGATCGCCGCCGCCACGTCGCCGCCGGGCGCATCGTCCCCGTCGGGCGACATGCTGGGCCAGAACAGCGAGTGATTCGCGTGCCCGCCGCCGTTGTTTCGCACGGCGGTGCGGATCTCGGAGGGAATGGCGTCCAGGTCCCGCAGGAGCGCTTCGACGGAAAGATCCTGAAGCTCGGGGTGCCCATCGAGCGCCTTGTTGAGGTTGTTCACGTACCCCTGATGGTGCTTACCGTGATGGATCTGCATGGTCCGCGCATCGATGTAGGGCTCCAGCGCATCGTACGCGTAGGGAAGCTCGGGAAGCGCATGCATCGTCTCCTCCTTGCAGGAACGTCCGCGCGGCGAAGGGTCCGCGGACCTCGAGTGCTGCCCGGCCGGAGCCCGACCGCATCATCGTGACCCCATGAGGGTCATCGTCGTCTACCAATCAGCCGAGACCGGCCTTACGTCCGGATCGGGATACTAGCCGCGGCGGCGGCGGCAGGCCAGAATGCCACGTATGGATCTTGCAGTCCGCCCGGCGGGGGCGGAGTGATTCCGCGGGTCACCGAGAGAGGAGTCCGAGCCATGAGAGGTTTTTCGTTACGAGGCACGGCTGGCCGCAGAGGGGCCTGCCTGGCCGTCGCCGCATTCCTGGCGAGCGCCTGCGGCGGCGATGTCGCGGGCCCGGCGTCCAGCTTCGATCCGCAGGCGACGGCCCGATCCGTGGCTCAGGTGCAAGCCGCCGGAAACAATCCCGCGCTGATTCAGCTGAACCTGGCCGGACGGGCACTGGCACAGGCCACGGGGGCCAGTCCCTCTATCGTTCCTCGGCTGGTTCGCTCCAGCCTGTTCGGCGACATCGCGGTGTACCGGTCGCTCGTCACGGGAAAGGCCTCGATTCCCATCTTCCCCCACAACCTCCTCGGCAAGACGTTCGTGTACGATCCTGCCACCGGGGACTACGTGGTCGATGAGACGCTGAGCGGCGCGCCCGCCAATGGCGTCCGCTTCCTGCTGTATCGGCTCGATCCGGAAACCGAGCAGCCTGCCCTGCCGCTGGAAGTCACCGGCTTCCTGGACATCATGGACCAGAGCGGCGCGGCCTCCACCCGACTCGCCATCCGGGCCGTCGACACGACGGGAGGGGCGGAGACCACGCTTCTCGACTACTTCCTGGACGGTTTCTTCACGGTCTCCGGGACCGAGCTGAGCGTAAGCTTCTCTTCGGCAGGGTTCATCTCGGATGGTTCCACCCGCGTCGAGTTCGACCTGCAGCAGACTCTGTCGGCCACGGATGGCGTCTCCACAGTGCATGCCAGCGTGGCGCACAGGATCACCATCCCGACCAGCGGCATCTCGCTGGATCTCGCGCTGGAGGGTGATATCGCCGGAGCCCCCACGGACGAGATCCGCTTCACCTTCACGGTGAACGATGGCGACAACGTCGCCGTGCTCGCCGTCACGGCCTCGCAGACCTCGCTGGACGGATCGCTCGCTTACAACGGCGAGGAAGTCGTGCAGATCGGCGGCTCACCGGACGCACCGTCGTTCACCCGCACCGATGGGGCTCCGCTCAGCGAAGGGGACATTCAGGCCTTGCAGGACATCTTCGGCGCGGTCGATGGAGTGCTGAACTTCGCGGACGATCTGTTCGGGCCGCTCGCCGAGCTGTTCGGAATCGACCAGAGTTCCTGAGCCGACCGGCGAGCCGCACGTAGAGGACGGTCCCTTCCCCACGCCCGTGCCGCCAGACGGGCCCTCGTGAATGGTTCCGCGAGGGCCCGCCTCTCACATCGCGATCTCGGCCAGCGCCCGTCTGACCAACACCGGAATCATCGCGCGACGCCAGTCGGCGTCGGTCGTGATGTTGGCCAGCGGGTGGCACTGACGGAACGCCTGCTCGGCCACCGCTTCGATCACGCCGGGCGTCAGCCGGTTCCCGAGAGCCACCTCACGCACCCGACCCAGTCGGCGCGGGTAGGACCCCACAGCGGAAGCTACGAGATCCAGCTCCTCCACACGTCCGTCCGGGTCCAGAACGGCGGCCACGGCCAAGTTCAGAAGCGGAAAGTCGATCGCCGCGCGCGAGCGGAGCTTTTGGAAGGCCGTTCGAACGGGACGTTCCGGGTACGGCACGAAGACGGAGACGAGCAGCTCGCCGGGCTCCATGCGCCGATTCCACACCCCGTCGGAGGAGAAGAAATCCGTCACCGCCAGGGTCCGCGACCCGGTGGGCCCGGCGATCTCCAGCGTGGCCCGCAGGGTGACGAGAACCGGCGGCGTGTCCGCCGAATGCGCCGCCACACAGCGAGTTCCGCCCGGGACCACGTGGCAGAAATCCCCCTCCTTCTTGAGGCAGAATCCTAGCGCCTTCCGCCAGAAGTAGGTCTGGTTGTAGTAGGTACACCTGGTGTCCAGACAGATGTTGCCACCGATCGTGCCCATCCGTCGAAGCTGAGGTCCGGATACGAGCTGGCAGGCACGGGCCAGCGACGGGAATCGACTCCTCACCTCGGGGTGGGCGGCCACCGATTCGAGCGATTCGCACGCACCGATCCGCACGCCCGCCGCGCCGCTCTCCACTCCCCGCAGCTCCTCGATCCCGCTCAGGGCCACCAGGTGCGCGGGCGTGAACAGCCGGTGTTTCATGTTCGGCACCAGATCCGTGCCTCCGGCGATGGGCATGGCGTCCCCCGCGTGCTCGGCCAGGAGGTCCAGAGCGGCGCGCAGGCTCCGGGGTCGATGATACGTGTAGGGATGAAGACGAAGCATGTGTCAAGATAGCCCGCCGAAGGGGCCGGGGGCGAATGTGACCGAGCTCGGGTGCAGGCGAATACCGCGCGGCGCTCGAGCGTTGTACGGTGCCTCTCAGACGACGGCCGGATCGGTGCCGCGGCTCGTCCCCAGGAGCCTTTCGAGCATCCAGTCCACGCCGTGCCGCCCTGCCGGGTCGGATGGTCCGGCGAAATCCGGGCGCGCCGTCCCGTCCTGAACGAACGACGCGAACTGTCCGCGCTGGAACGGCAGGAGCGAGGGCGCGATTCGTTCGACCAGTCCCAGGATCGCCAGCGGCGCGGAGAGAGGCAGGTGCACCAGGCGCGGCTCGGTCCCCCGGATGGAGCGATGGATTCTGGAGAGAAGGTCGTTCAGGGTCAGCGTCTCCACCCCACCCAGCTCCAGCACCCGACCGGGCGGGATCGGCGCGCGAGGAGCCGCCCCCCTACCGGCCAGTCGCACGAGCTCGTCGGCCAGATCATCCACCCAGATGGGCTGCACGCGCACCCGTCCGCCACCGGGAACGAGCACGAGCGCCCCCCCAGCCAGAGCTTTCAGCCGTCGCCAGATGGGAGAATCCGGACCCAGCACGATGGTCGGCCGAACGATCCACCATTGGAGCGAGCTTCGCCGTACCACGTCCTCCGCGGCTCTCTTCGACTCCGCATACGGATAGCCCCCGATATCGGCGAACCTCGCCGCGATGGAGCTCACGTGGATGAACCGCCGGACGCCCGCTCGCTCGCACGCCGCCACCAGTTGCCGGGTCCCATGGAGGTTCACATCGAAGTGTTCCCGGCGGGAGGCCTTGCCGGTGGCCGCCGCCAGGTGGATCACCGTGTCGGCCTCCTCAAGGGCCTCCATGTAGCGGTCAGGCTCGCGGATATCGCCCCGGACGATCCCGAGATCGGCGGCACTCTCCCCTCGGCGAGGGAGCGAGATAGATCCGCGGGCCAGGCACATCACCCGGGAAAAGCGGACGGCGTCCACGTCCAGACGACGGAGCAGGCGCGTTCCCACGAAACCGCTCGCTCCGGTGAGGAAGACGGATCGGTCCGTCGCGTTCGATCCGATGGCTGCTCGACCCTCCCGTTCCGCGCCTCAGGCCGGGTCCGAGACGGCCGAGACGGCGGCGGTCCGCGAGGGCTCCAGACGCCCGTCGGAACCGCCCGCGGCGTAGATCTCCTCCACCACGTACATGGGCCGCGGCTTGATCTCGTTGAAGATGCGGCCGATGTACTGGCCCATGATGCCGAGGCAGATGAGTTGGACCCCGCCCAGGAAGAGCAGCGCCACCATGATCGTGGCCCAGCCCTGGACGGTGTGCCCCGCCAGCTTCTGTACGAACACGCTGACCAGGTAGAGAAACGCGAGCAGCGACGCCAGGTAGCCCAGCCAGGAAGCCAGCTTGAGCGGCACGTTGGAGAACGAAGTGATCCCATCCAGGGCGAACTTCATCATCTTGCGGTACGGGTACTTCGTCTCCCCGGCATGCCGACTCGCCCGAACGTAGGGCACGCCGCTCTGCCGGAAGCCCAGCCAGCTCACGAGACCGCGCACGAAGCGATCCTTCTCGCGAAGCTGCTTGAAGTGGTCCACACTACGGCGGCTCATGAGCCGGAAGTCGCCCACATCGACCGGAATCTCGATCCGGGTGAAGACTCTGAGAAGCCGATAGAACAGGTTGGCTGTGAACAACTTGGCCCGAGTCTCGCCCTCTCGGTGCCTGCGGACGCCGTAGACCACATCGTAGCCTTCACTCCACTTTTCCACGAACTCCTGTATGAGCTCGGGGGGATCCTGAAGGTCGGCGTCGATGACGACCACCGCCTCGCCCCGGGC
>JBHHYZ010000025.1:0-41222 GCA_046757845.1 Gemmatimonadota bacterium | reverse complement strand
CTCGCACGCCATGCTTCTGCCGCTCCACCAGACCCTGGCGGTGGAGCAGGCCGAGATCTCCTCCTATACGTTCGAGACCCGGGCTTCCGGTCCGCCGCTCCCGATGGTCACGCTCGCCGTTTCCAAACGGCCGGGCGCCGACGCCACCGCCGTGGGCCACGCGCTCGAGGCCAAGCTCGAGGCGTTGCGCGGGCGGGTGCTTCCGAATCGCGTTCAGGCCCGGATCACGCGCAACTACGGGGAAACCGCCCGCGAGAAAGTCCGGACTCTCCAGTTCCACCTGCTCGGCGCCATCCTGGCTGTGGGCATCGTCGTGGCGCTCTCCATGGGGTGGAGGAGCGCGCTCGTGGTGATGACCGCCGTGCCGGTCACCTTCGCGCTGACGCTGTTCGTCTACCGGATCTTCGGCTACACGCTGAACCGGGTCACCCTGTTCGCGCTCATCTTCGTCACCGGCATCGTGATCGACGACTCCATCATCGTGGTCGAGAACATGCACCGTCACTTCTCGATCCGGGACCGGCCGGTGCGGGCCGCGGCGCGGGCCGCGGTCGACGAAGTCGGCAACCCGACCATCCTGGCCACCTTGACGGTGATCGCCGCCGTTCTGCCCATGCTCTTCGTGTCCGGTCTCATGGGTCCGTACATGAGCCCCATGCCGATCGGCGCCACGCTGGCAATGAGCTTCTCGCTCATGGTGGCGTTCGTCGTGGCGCCCTGGATGGCGTTTCAACTCCTCGGGCGCGGCCACGACGCCGGAGTCTCTCCGGGAGAACCCGGCGGCTCGGAAGCTGAGGCCTCGCCCGGCTGGGTGCTGGAGCGCACGGCCATCTACCGGATGTATCGCGCGGTGATGGAGCCCCTGATGAAGCGTCCCCGGCGGCTATGGACGCTGTTGGGCGGGGTGGCGCTGCTGCTTGCGGCGGCGGCGTCCCTTTTCCTGACGCGCGCCGTCTCCGTGAAGATGCTCCCGTTCGATGACAAGGATGAAGTGCAGGTCATCGTGGATATGCCCGAAGGGGCCTCGCTGGAGGAGACGACCTCCGTGGCGTTGGACATGGCCGGCCAGCTCGATACGGTGCCCGAGGTCCGGGACGTTCAGGTGTACGCGGGCATCGCGGCTCCGTTCAACTTCAACGGTCTCATCCGGCACTATTACCTGCGGCGCGGGCCCAACGTGGCCGACCTCCAGATCAACCTGGTGCCCAAGGGGGCGCGGCGGGCCAAGAGCCACGACATCGCCCGTCGCATACGTCCCCTGGTGCAGAGGGTCGCGGCCGAACGGGGAGGCGGGGTGAACGCCAAGGTGGTGGAGGTGCCGCCCGGGCCTCCCGTGCTCTCCACCCTCGTCGCCGAGGTCTATGGGAGAGACGCCGATCAGCGTCGCCGGGTGGCGACGGCCGTGCGGGAAGCGTTTCGCGCCCACCCGAGCGTGGTCGATGTGGACTGGTCGCTCGCCTCGCCTCAGCGTGAAGTTCGGTTGAGCGTGGATGAAGCGAGTGCGGAGTTGAGCGGAGTCTCCAAACAGTCGGCGGCTCGAGCGCTCCGCGTGGCACTCTCCGGCCAGACGGCCACCTTCCTGGCCGTTCCCTCCGCCCGCGAGCCGGTTCCCGTTCGCGTCCGCGTCCCGGAAGGGGACCGGGCCGGGCTGGATCGGCTTCTCGGCCTCCACGTGCGGTCCGCCACGGGAGACATGGTGCCACTGGGCGAAGTGGTTCGCGCGCAAGAGACGACCGTGCCACAGGTCATCGATCGCAAGAACGGACAGCCCCTCGTCTACGTGACGGCGGAGGTGGCCGGCCAGGAGGAAAGCCCCGTCTACGCCATTCTGGATCTGAAGAAGGATCTGGGCCGGATCGAGCTCCCATCCGGGGCGTACCTCGGCCAGCTGTACACGCGGCAGCCGCGTCTGGCGGAGCAACCGGTCGTCAAGTGGGACGGGGAATGGCAGGTCACCTACGAGGTCTTCCGGGATCTGGGGATCGCCTTCGCGGGGGCCCTGTTGCTGATCTACGTGCTGATCGTCGGATGGTTCGGTTCGCTCTTGACGCCGCTGGTGATGATGGTCGCCATCCCTCTGACCCTGATCGGGATCGCGCCCGGACACTGGGGGTTCGGAGCCTTTTTCACCGCGACCTCAATGATCGGGATGATCGCGCTGGCAGGAATCATGGTTCGGAACGGAATCCTGCTCATCGACTATCTGGAGAGCCGACTCGAGGCGGGTGCCCCGCTGGAGCGGGCCGTCATCGAGGCCGGGGCGATCCGTACCCGTCCGATCGTGCTCACCGCCGGTACCGTCGTCATCGGCGCCATCGTGATCTTATTCGATCCGATCTTCCAGGGGCTCGCGGTCTCCCTGATCGCCGGAGCGCTGGCTTCGACCGTCCTCACGCTGATCGTGGTTCCGGCCATCTACTATCTGCTCCGTCGCGAGCCCGCGGTCGGGGACACCGCGCCGAGCGGAAGCGGAACGGGGGCGCAGCGACCCCCGGAACGGGAGGCCTCATGAAGCTCGTGATCCTGATGTATCTGGAGGAGGATGAGGGATGCGTGGCGCGACTGCTCGAGACCGTCGCCGGCTGCCGTGGGGTCGAGGATCCCCGGCATCCGATCCGGGCCGTGCCACTGCCCGTGGAGCGGGCAGTCTCGTGCCTGTGCGAGAAGCCTCGAGGCGGAGGGGAGGGGAAGGCGGGGAAACGACGAACGAAAACCAGGGATGGCGACCGATGTCCATCGAACATCAAGTGCGCGCGATCGCGGGAAGCTTCGTCCTGGCCAGCCTCGCTCTGGGCTGGTGGGTGAGTCCCTACTGGTTCCTGTTCACCGCGTTCGTGGGGGCGAATCTGCTTCAATCCGCCTTCACTGGATGGTGCCTGATGGAGAATCTCCTCCGCAGGCTGAACCGAGGCCCGAGCCGGCCCTAACGGTCCGCGGGAATGTCCGCCGAACTGGACGAGGAGGTGGCGGTGTGCACCTGCTCCAGCAGAAAGGCATACCACTCCACCAGTCCCTGGCCGGTCAGGGCGGATGTCTCGAACACGCGAAGATCGGGGTTCACAAGCCGCGCGTACGCCAGCGCCCGGCCCTTGTTGAACGAGAGGTGTGGAAGCAGATCCACCTTGTTCAGCACGCCGTAGCGCGCCGTCCGGAACATCCTCGGATACTTGATGGGCTTGTCTTCGCCTTCCGTGACGGAGTAGACGACGATCTTTGCGGTCTCTCCCAAGTTCCAGTAAGGGGGAGAGATCAGGTTCGATATGTTGGCGATCAGCAGCAGGTCCGTGCGGTCCAGATCCAGCGCGTCCAGGCCGGCCAGCACCTGCTCGGCCTCCATGTGGCAGGCTCCGCTCGGAGTCATGGCCTGTACGATCTGTCCCTGACACGCGGCGAGTCGGTCCGCGTCATCGCGTGTCTGCACGTCGCCGTTGATCACGGCGAGTCGAACCCTCCGCCCCAGATCGCGAAGCGTTCGCTCCAGGAGCAACCCTTTCCCCGAGCCGGGGGAGGCGACGAGGTCGAACGCCGTGATGCCCTTTTGCCCAAGCCTGTGGCGTACCTCTTGGGCCAACTTCTCGTTGCGAGCCATCCGCTGCCGACAGGCGTCGATCATGTGCCCACGATAAGTGGCAGATGCGGTGCCGTCTGTCGGGCGGAGCCTGCTGTGTGATGTAGGCGAGACCCCCTCTCGGCGTGTGGGAGATTTCCGCACACTCGGCCAGGCGCGGCCGTCCCGCCGGTTCGGAGTGGCGGCCGGGACGCGCGTCCGTCAGAATGTGCCCATGCCTCTCGCCAGCTCGACCCCCGGACGGGGGACGGTCATTCGCCTCGCGTCGACCCTGTTGCTGCTCGCGGCCTGCGAGCAACCGAAACAGGTCGAGACATCGACGGCCGGCGGAAACGCCGGGCACCAGGCGCCGGAGGCGGCTGCACTGCCCAGATCCGATCCGAGCACCGTGGTGCCGGTCCGCATCGCGCCCGAGCCGGGTGAAAGGCACCTGCGGAACCTTCGTATGATCACCCTGGCCGGGGAGAACGCCGAAGCCTACTTCTCGGCCGATGGGACCCGGTTGATCTTCCAGTCTACGCGACCGGGCGGGAGCGAGTGCGACCAGATCTATGTGATGGACACCTCGGGCGGGGGCGTGCACCGGATCTCGACCGGCATGGGAAGAACCACCTGTGCCTACTTCTTTCCGACCGGCGACAGGGTGCTGTACAGCTCGACGCATCTGGCGGGCCCCTCCTGTCCCGCGCGGCCAGACTACAGCCGGGGCTACGTATGGGCGCTGTACGACTACGACATCTTCACGGCCAATCCCGACGGGAGCGATCTCAGGAGGCTCACCGATACGCCAGGCTACGATGCCGAGGCCACCATCTCCGAAGACGGAACGCGGATCGTGTTCACGTCGGTGCGGGATGGAGATCTCGAGATCTACTCGATGAGCGTGGATGGTAGCGAGGTGCGCCGTCTCACCCATGAAGAAGGCTACGATGGCGGCCCGTTCTTCTCGCCCGACCGGCGCAGGATCGTCTACCGCGGATACCATCCGAAGGATCCGCGGGAGTTGGCTGACTACCAGGCTCTCCTCGCCGAGGGCCTGGTGCGCCCGACCGTGATGGAGCTGTTCATCATGGACGCCGATGGCTCGCACAAGCGGCAGCTGACGCACAACGGAGCGGCCAACTTCGCGCCTTACTTCCACCCCAACGGCCGGCAGATCGTCTTCAGCTCCAACCTCGGTGACCCTCAGTCCCGGAACTTCGATCTCTATCTCATCAACCTGGACGGGACAGGACTGGAGCGGGTGACGACTTCCCCGGAGTTCGATGCCTTCCCCATGTTCACGCGTGATGGGCGGACTCTGGTGTTCGCCTCCAATCGGCACGACCGGAAACCGGGAGACACGAACATCTTTCTGGCCGACTGGGTCGAGGACCCCGATGTTTCGCCGTGAGGCGATGAGCGCAACCCGGCCCGTGGAGGGTCGGGCCGGAGTCTGTGGGCGCTCGGCCGTCACGGTCGTGTCCGCCGTGGTCCTGTGGATCGCCGCGGGGGCGGGGGCGCTCCGGGGACAGGAGAGGGAGAGTGCCTCCCGAAGCCATCCAGAGACCTGTCCATCGGCCCGACAACTGGTGGGAGACGCTTCGGAGCCGTTGGCGGCGGTTCGGTACCTGGCCGATGATGCCCTGGAAGGTCGCCTGGCGGGGAGCCGGGGCGCGCGTTGCGCCGCCGCCTACATCGCGGGGGAATTCCGGCGACTGGGTCTGGTCCCTGCGGGCGAAGAGGGCGGCTATTTCCAGAGCGTTCCCCTGGCCAGCGCCGTGAACCCGCACGGGCCCGGCGGCGCCGGGCGCAACGTGATCGGGCGGCTTCCCGGTTCGGGTACGGCGCGGAAGGCGGAGGTCGTGGTGGTCGGCGCCCACTACGACCATCTGGGCCGGGGGGGATTCGGGTCCGTCAACCCGAAGGACGTCGGCCAGATCCACAACGGTGCGGACGACAACGCCTCGGGTGTCGGGACCCTGCTGGCCATCGCGGAGCGCCTCGCCGCCCGCCCGGCGCTGGCCCGCTCCGTTCTGTTCATCGCCTTCACCGGCGAAGAACTGGGATTGCTCGGGTCGGCCTACTATGTGCAGCACCCCACCGTCCCGCTCGGCGCGACGGTGGCCATGGTGAACCTGGACATGGTGGGACGCCTGGACTCGAAGCCATTGATCGTCAACGGCGCGGGGACTACGGCCGAGTGGAAAGCTCTGGTTTCGTCTGCGGATGAAAGTGTGGGGCTCGAGCTGGCGTTCGGGCCCTCCGGCTACGGTCCGAGCGACCAGACTTCATTCTACTCGGCGGATATTCCCGTGTTGCACTTCTTCACCAACGTACACGGGGATTACCACCGGCCCACGGACGACTGGGAAAAGGTCGACGTGCCGGGGATGGAAAAGGTGGCGGATCTGGTCGCGGGAGTCATCGTTCGAGTAGCGGAGCGACCCGAGCGCCTTGCCCTCGTTCGGGGAGTGGGGCAGCCGCCGTCCTCGGGGAGCGAGGAGGGCTACGGGGCCTATCTGGGCACCATCCCGGATTTCGCTCCCGTGGAGAACGGCGTTCGGATCAGCGGCGTGGGGCCGGAGTCGCCCGCGGAGCGCGCCGGGCTGGAGGCGGGCGATGTGATCGTGGGCCTCGCGGAGTACGAGGTCGGCGATCTGTACGACATGACCCGCGCCCTGCGGGCCCACAAGCCGGGGGATGTCGTACAGGTCACCGTAATGCGGGACGGCCGCCGGCTCACGTTTCGAGCGGTGCTCGGGGACCGCGCCACGCGGAGCTCGAAGCGATGAGCGGGGACGTGCCCTCCCCGGCCTCCTGTCCGTCGTGCGGTGCCGAGGTGTCGGGAAAGTTCTGCTCGCGGTGCGGAACGCGGCTGGGCGGCGGCTCCCGCCACTGCTCGCATTGCGGTGGCAGGCTCGCGGCCGGCGCGCTCTACTGCAGCGGATGCGGGAGTCCGGTCGCGGCGCGCCCGCGCAAGCCGTGGGCAGCCCGGCTCCCCTGGCTCCTCTCCGGCCTG
This sequence comes from Gemmatimonadota bacterium, assembly GCA_046757845.1. Lineage (GTDB taxonomy): Bacteria > Gemmatimonadota > Gemmatimonadetes > Palauibacterales > Palauibacteraceae > JBHHYZ01. The sequence continues at coordinate 34,653 of JBHHYZ010000025.1, read as the reverse complement.
GCGTTGGCCTGCTTCGCGATCGCGATCGCGATCTTCGTCCAGGAGAAGAGCGTGCCGCGGGCCGCGGTCGGACCGCCGGGAGGAGAATCCCCCGCAGGCTCGGCCTCACCCTCCGTGGGGGATGCGGGCGCCGGAGGAATGCCGAGCGCCGCCGAGTTGGCAGCCATGTCGCCCCGGGAGGCCGCGGACCGTCTGTTCGACCGGGCCATGAGGGAGAAAGAGGGGGGAGACACCACTCGCGCCCACTTCTTCGCTCGGATGGCGCTGGAGGCGTACGGCCGAGTGCCGGCGGTCGAGGTGGATCCCGATCTGCGTTTCCATCTCGGGATGCTGGATCTCCTCCTCGGGCGGAGCGCCGCCGCGCGGGCCCAGGCCGATACGGTCCTCGCGGCGCGGCGCACGCAGCTGTTCGGCCTCATCCTGGCCGCACGGGCCGCCGCGGCCGACGGGGACGAGACGACGGCCGCCTCGTTCTACGCGAAGCTCCGCGAGGCGATCGCCGGCGGCGAGTCGCCGGATGCTCCCGAGTACGAGGCCCACCGCGCCTTCATCGACCAGGAAGCGGAGCAGGCGGGACCGAATCGGGAGCTCGATCCGTAGTCGGCGACGATCCACCGGCCGCAGGGCGCCCGCTCATGGGAGATTCTGTCACGATCCTATCTAGCGGGAGGATCCGAACCACGAGAAGGAAGGGGGGCCACCCATGCCAGGTTTTCATCGCATCCTGTATCCAACGGATTTTTCGGATTGCGCCCGCCGAGCCCTCCCTCGAGCGGTCCAGTTTGCCAGGGAATGGGGCGCGGAACTACACCTGCTGCACGCGATCGTGCTACACGCCGTGATGGAGACCGACCGGGAGCGACTGGCTGGAGCTCTGGTCGAGGAGGCGGAGCGGCAGCTGGAGCGGCTCACGGATGGCGGCGTTGCGGACGGAGTTCGCATCGTTCCGGCCGTCAGAAGAGGGATCTCCACCGCCCCGGTCATCCTCGAATATGCTGCCGAGCATGACGTCGACCTCATCGTGATGGGCTCGCACGGCCGGCGTGGGCTGCGGAGGTTCTTCCTGGGCAGCGTGGCCGAGGAAGTGACGCGCGTCGCGGACGCGCCGGTTCTCATCATCGGCAAGCACGAGGATCCCGCGGCGGCGGATACGGCCATCCGGCGGATTGTCGTGCCGGTGGATTTCTCCTCTCACTGTGACCTGGCGCTCGAATACGCCGCCCGCCTGGCCGACAGGCTGGGGGCGGATATCGTTCTGCTGCACGTAGTCGAACAGGTTCTCTACCCGGACTTCTATGTACCGATCACGGCGGCGGGAATCGACGTCGCGGCGTTGCGCGAGGAGGCGCGGACGCGCCTCTCGAAGATGGCGGAGCGGCTGATCGCCTCGGGACACGAGATCCGGGTGGAGACCGTGGTGAGCGTGGGACATCCGGCGGGGCAGATCGTTGAATTCGCGGAGACCAACGAGGCCGACCTGATCGTCATGGCGACCCATGGGCTGACCGGGCTGGAACGGGCCCTGGTGGGCAGCGTCACCGAGCGCGTGGCGCGGCGCGCATCCTCCTCCGTCCTCGTCGTCAAACCGTTCGGGAAACCGTTTCCGGATGGCGCCTGAGCTCCGACCGCTCGCGCGATCGACTCCGCGCCCTGAATCGCCGCCCACCCGTCTCCGGGCGACCGCGGACGGCAGGTAGCTCCCGCCGCGTTGCTCGGTCCACAGCGAGCCTCTAGGATACGGCTGGTATGCGTCGGTCGTACGAACCGGGGGCCGCAGCCCGTCCCTCGGCTCCCTGGCCAGGAGGCTGGCAGGTGTCTTCGGATCCCATGGATGGATCTTCCACGTTGTCGGTGGCCATCTCGGGGCCTGCCTATCGGGCGGTGTTCGAGGCCGCCCCGGATGGGTGCGTGATCGTGGACGAGAACGGGACGATCCGGGATCTCAATCCGCACGCGGAAGAGCTGTTCGGCTACTCGAAAGACCAGCTGGTGGGGCAGCAGGTCGAGGTCCTCCTGCCCCTCGACAAGCGAGCCCACCACCGGGCGCTGCGCGAGAGATACCTCGAGGCACCGCGGGCGCGCCCAATCGGAATGGGTCTCGAGCTCACGGCGCGGCGCCGCGACGGAAGCGAGATTCCGGTCGAGATCAGCCTCAGTCCCATGCAAACCGACGAAGGCGTGTTCGTGATCGGCTCGGTGCGGGACGTGAGCGCTCAGAAGCGGCTGCGCAACTTTGGCCTTGAGGCCCTGCGGGGGGCCGAAGAGGAACGCCTGCGGATCGCTCGGGAGCTGCACGACGACACGGCTCAGACGCTCTCGGCCCTGCTCATCCGGCTCCAATTGGCGCGGGCGGCGAAGGACCCGGGCCGGCGCGAGGCGCTCCTGAGGGAGATGCACAAGGAGATCATGGACGCGGCCGAGGGCGTGTACCGGATCGTTCGCGGATTGCGGCCTCCCGCTCTGGATGAGGTCGGGGTCGTGGCGGCGGTCCGAGAGCACCTGCGGGATCTCCGGAAGGGGTGGGAGGTGAAGGCCGAGATCCGCACCGCACCGGTGGATCACCTGCTGTCGGAGGAGACCAAGCTGGCCCTGTACCGAATCGTGCAGGAAGCGCTCTCCAACGTGGTACGGCATTCCGGCGCCCGCACAGTGTGCGTGGACATCGGAAGCGAGGGCGAAACGGTGGTGGCCACGGTGGCCGATGACGGGACGGGCTTCGATGTGGAACGTCCCGAGCCGATTCGCGGACGCGGGATCGGAATGCTGGGGATGCGCGAGCGCGCCCACGCGGTCGGGGGCCGTCTCGAGGTCGACAGCATCCCGGGCCAAGGGACGCGAGTTCGTTTCGAGGTGCCGGTCTCCTCCTCCTGATAGGGGCGCTGATTCGCGCCTGGCGTCCCGCTCACCGGGTCCGCCGCGCGCCTCTCCCTGCGGCCCCGGGCGGCACAGCCTGGGGCGCCATGGAAAGCGCCGCTCCTGGCATCTCCCTCCGGGCCGTGACAGTTTGTCCCTATATCGCGCTACTATGTCCCAGATGAGCGTTCCGGTGAAAAGGGAGGTCTCCGTGCGCCCGGCCCCGGGAATCGCGGCGCACCGGCCGGGCGGGATGGCCTCCGTGGCCGGCGGCGAGCGGCACGGAACGAGCAGAGGGCTGGAGCCGTAACTCGAACATCCAGGGCATACGACGCCCTGCTTCAGTCAGGCGGCCTTCAGATGAACGAGTCGATGGAGGGAGCGCGGCCGGCTGCCGTCGGCCATGCGGCGCTCGACCGGGCGCCGGCCCCATCCGGCACGAGGGTTCTCATAGTGGAGGACGACGAACGCGTTCGTCGCCTCCTCGGCGAGTTTCTGACCGGAGAGGGATATCAGGTCAGCGAGGTCTCCACGGGGGAAGAGGGGTTGCGCGCCCTGGAGCGGCAGCTGTTCGATGTGGTCCTGCTCGACGTGAACCTGCCCGGCATGCACGGTCTCAACGTGCTGGCGGCGGCTCCCGCGGCGCAGACGGATGCGCAGTTCATCGTGATGACGGCGTACGCCGACGTGGAGACGGCGGTCCAGGCGATGAAGCTCGGTGCGTTCGATTTCCTCAAGAAGCCGGTGGAGCCGGCCGAACTGCTCCTCGTGCTGGAGCGCGCCGTCTCCCAAACGGATCTCAAGCGCGAGGTCGCGCAGCTCCGGCGTCACGTTCGAACGGGCGCGCGGGCGCGGATCATCGGCAAGGCGCCCGTGCTGGAGCGGATGTTCGATCTGATTGAGCGGGTAGCGCCGACCCGGTCCACCGTGTTGGTCACCGGGGAGACGGGGTCCGGAAAGGAGCTCGCCGCCCGCGCTGTGCACGCGCTCTCCCCCAGGGCCCACAAGCCTTTCGTGCCGGTGAACTGCTCGGCTCTGCCGGAGACTCTGCTGGAGTCGGAGCTGTTCGGGCACATCAAGGGATCCTTCACAGGCGCGATCGCCACCCGCCGGGGCCTGTTCGAAGAAGCGCACGGCGGAAGCCTGTTCCTGGACGAGATCTCGGTCCTCTCGCCCGCCACCCAGGTCAAGCTGCTGCGGATTTTGCAGGAGCGGGTGGTGCAGCGGGTGGGAGGGGGTCGGCCCATTCCGGTGGATTTTCGGCTCATAGCCGCCACCAACATCAACCTGGCGGAAGCGGTGGCGGCTGGCCGGTTTCGGGAGGACCTCTATTTCCGGCTGAACGTCTTCCCGATCGAGGTCCCGCCGTTGCGCGAGCGTCCTGATGACATCCCATTGCTGGCCAACCACTTTCGCCTTCGATTCGCGGAGGAGAACGGAGTCGATCCACCCGGAATTTCGCCGGAGACGATGGCCCGGATCGTGAAGTACCCGTGGCCCGGGAACGTGCGGGAGCTGGAGAACTTCATCGAGCGCGCCATGATCATGTACGCGGGTGCCTCCACCATTCGGTTCGACCTTCCGCAGGGAGGCGGTACCGACGTCGCGGAGCGCCAGCTGCTCTCGAGCGCGCGCGATCAGCACTGGAGTCTGGATCGTCTGGAGCGGGAGCACATCCTGGCGATCCTCGAGAGCACCCAGGCGAACCAGACCCAGGCGGCCAGGATCCTGGGGATCGACCGGCGAACCCTGTATCGAAAGCTGAAGCGTTACAGAGGCGACGGGTGACCGGCTCTGCCGGAACCTCCGGTCCCCGCCGGCGACCGCGGGGCCGGCGGAAGCGGAGGAGGAGCGAGCCATGCCTGACGCGGAACGTGGGAAGCCCGAGGGGCTGCTGGCGCTGGATCTCGACCCGCCCATCTGGGAACGGGTGTTCACGGTCGCGCCGCTGGTGGTGATCGGCACGCGCGAAGGCGATCGTTACGACCTGGCCCCGAAGCACCTCGTCATGCCATTGGGCTGGGGCCGTCACTTCGGCTTCATGTGTTCGCCTCGGCACTCCACCTATCACAACGCCAGGCGGGAAGGCGCCTTCACGGTTAGCTTTCCCAGGCCGACCCAGATCCTGAGCGCGGCGCTCGCGGCGACGCCGCGAGAGGGCTGGGCGGGCGAGAAGCCGATCGTTTCGGCCCTGCCGACCTTCCGCGCGGGGACCATCGACGGCGTGTTGCTCGAAGATGCCTATCTGTTTCTCGAATGTAGGTTGCACCGGGTGGTGGACGGATTCGGCGAATACAGCTTGATCAGCGGACGGATCGTGGCGGCCTATGCGGACCGGAACGCGGTCCGCATCACCGAGAAGGAGGATCAGGAGCTCGTGCACCAGTCGCCTCTGCTGGCCTACCTGAGCCCCGGCCGCTTCTCGACGATTCGCCGCAGCCACGCGTTTCCCTTCCCCGCGGGCTTTCGGCGTTAGGTGCCCGATTCCCCCATGATCGAGTCTCAGGCCCCGCGGATCCTCGCTCATCTGCGCGAGCATCGAGCGGAGATGACGGCCCTGCTCCGGGACCTGACTCGGATCGAGTCGCCCTCGACGGTGCCCCGCACCCAGCGGGCCGTGTTCGATCTGCTGGTCCGGGCCGCCGAACCGATCGGGTTGCGTCCCCGGCACATCCGGGGTCGGCGTTCCGGGGGCCATTTGTATCTGGGTCCCGCCCGGGAAACTCGGTGCGGCCCTTATCAGCTGCTCATCGGACACTGCGACACGGTCTGGCCTCTGGGGACGCTCGCCCGCATGCCGGTCACCGTGGAGGGCGACGTGCTGCGAGGACCCGGCGCGTTCGACATGAAGGGAGGGGTGGTTCAGGCGCTCTATGCATTGCGGACTCTCCGCGATCTCGGCCTCGAGCCGCCCGTGGCGCCGGTCGCGTTCATCAACTCGGATGAGGAGCTGGGGAGTCCGGAATCGGCCCGGCACATCGCGCGGTTGGCACGGGGGGCGGACCGGGCATACGTGCTCGAACCGGCCCTGGGGCCTGAGGGGAAGCTCAAGACGGCGCGCAAAGGCGTCGGACACTTCGTGGTGCGCGTCACGGGCCAAAGCGCGCACGCGGGACTGGAGCCGGAGGCGGGCGCCAGCGCCATCTTGGAGCTGGCCCACTTGATCCAGCGCCTTCATTCGCTCAACGATCTCTCCAGGGGCGTGACGGTGAATGTCGGCATGGTGGAAGGTGGCGTGCGGCCGAACGTGGTCGCGGCCGAGAGCCGGGCGGAGGTGGACGTACGCGTGCCGACCCGGGAGGATGCCCGGGATGTGGAGCGGGCGATTCGCTCCTTCTGCGCCGAGACCCCCGGTACCCGGATTGACATCGAGGGCGGGATGCAGCACCTGCCCATGGAACGGACCGCGCGAAACCGAGCCCTGTGGGCGGAGGCCCGCCGTCTGGGGACGGCGCTCGGACTGGAGTTGCGGGAGGGCTTCTCGGGAGGAGCTTCGGACGGGAACACGACCAGCCGCTACACGGCCACGCTGGATGGCCTGGGGGCCGTGGGCGATGGCGCGCACGCGCCGCACGAGTTCGTTCGCCTGGACCGGATGGTGGAGCGGACGGCACTGCTGGCCCTGCTGCTGCTGTTGCCCCCGATCCGAAACTGAACGTCGAGGATTCGGCTCGGGACGCGGCGGCGAGGCTCCGGCTCGGTTGCCGAGCCGGGCGTCCAGCGTCATGATCCTCCGTTTTTCCGCTCCGGGACGGGCGGTCCCCGTGATCGATTCGCACCCGGCTTTGAGACGTATCGAGCCGTTGTAACAGCCCTGCACGGAGGTGGGGGATGGAACTGGCAGCGTTCATGGAGTGGCTGGTCCGCCGCAATCCCAGCGAGACCGAGTTCCACCAGGCGGTCCGCGAGACCGCCGAGCACCTGGTCCCGTTCATCAATCAACACCCCGCCTACGAGAAGGCGAGCATCCTGGAGCGCCTCACCGAGCCGGACCGAATCCTCATCTTCCGGGTGAGCTGGGAGGATGATGAGGGCAACACCCGCGTCAACCGGGGCTACCGTGTCCAGTTCAGCAACGCGATCGGCCCCTACAAGGGAGGGCTCCGGTTCGATCGCGAGGTGAGCCTGAGCGTGCTCAAGTTCCTCGGCTTCGAGCAGGTCCTGAAGAACAGCCTCACGACCCTTCCGATGGGTGGGGCGAAGGGCGGCAGCGACTTCACCTCGCGCGGCAAGAGCGATGCCGAGGTCATGCGCTTCTGCCAGTCCTTCATGATCGAGCTCGCCCGCCATATCGGGAAGGATGTGGATGTGCCGGCCGGTGACATCGGTGTCGGGGCGCGCGAGATCGGCTACCTGTTCGGCCAGTACAAGCGGCTGTCAAACGAGTGGACCGGCGCGATGACGGGCAAGGGGCCGGCTTTCGGGGGGAGCCTCATCCGAACCGAGGCGACCGGCTTCGGGTGCGTGTATTTCGCGCGCGAGATGCTGGCCACGCGTGACGAGGATCTGGAGGGAAAGGTGTGCACGGTCTCCGGCGCCGGCAACGTGGCGCAGTACACGGCCAGGAAGCTCCTGGAGTTGGGTGCGAAGGTTGTCACTCTGTCGGACCGGACCGGTTTCGTGCACCATGTCGACGGGCTGACGCCCGAACAGGTCGAGTACGTGATCGATCTCAAGACGCGCCGAAGGGAAGGGTTGTCCGCGTTCGCCGACGAGTTCGGGTGGGAGTTTCACGAAGGCGAGCGGCCGTGGGCCGTTCCGTGCGATGCGGCGTTTCCGTGCGCGACCCAGAACGAGCTGGACGAGACGGACGCGCGCACGCTGCTCGAGCAGGGTTGCGAGGTGGTGAGCGAGGGCGCGAACATGCCGGCCACCTATGAGGCGGCTTCGCTGTTCCAGAAGTCGGGGATTCTGTACGCCCCATCCAAGGCGGCCAACGCGGGCGGCGTCGCGATCTCGGGGCTGGAGATGACGCAGAACGCCATGCGCCTGAGCTGGAGTCGTCGGGAGGTGGACCGCCGCCTGCGTAAGATCATGCGCCAGATTCACGAGACGTGTGTCGAGTACGGTTCGGAGGATGGCCGCGTCAACTACGTGAAAGGGGCAAACATCGGCGGATTCGTGAAGGTGGCCGACGCGATGCTCGCCTACGGGATCGTGTGACGGGGTGAGTCCCGGCGAGCGCGGCCGTCCGGCGAGCCTTCGATTCAGTGTGCGGGTGAACGGGGTCGAGCACCGGCGCCCGGTGGAGCCCCGGCGGTTGCTCAGCGACTTCCTTCGTCACGATCTGGGTCTGACCGGCACGCACGTCGGGTGCGAACACGGGGTGTGTGGTGCGTGCACCGTCCTGCTGGATGGCCAACCGGTCCGCTCCTGCCTCATGTTGGCCGTTCAGGCCGCGGGCCACGAGGTCCTCACGGTCGAAAGCCTCGGAGCCGGGGCTCCGAGGGAGGCGGATGCGGCCGGAGACGCGGCCTCGGCCTCGGGAGAGTTCTCTCCGCCGCGCCTCCATCCCCTCCAGGCCGCGTTCCGCGACGCGCATGGCCTCCAGTGCGGCTTCTGCACGCCCGGCATCCTCATGAGCGTCCTGGCGTTCCTGCGGGAGCGTCCCGATGCGGAGGAGCCGGAGATCCGCGACCTGCTGTCCGGTCATCTGTGCCGGTGTACCGGCTACCAGAAGATCGTCGAGGCGGTCCTGCTGGCTCGGGATGCGCTGGCGCGGGCACCGGAGCCCGCGCCGATCGCGGCCGGTGGCGGGGAGACCCCGGCGGAATGAGCGCGAGGTGTCCGAACGGCTGGCGGTGCGCCGGGAGCGCGCGCGGACGAAACAAGGCATGAGCACCCGCCACTTCGGCCGGCGGACGGTCCGCCGCGAGGATCCCCGGTTGCTCACGGGCCGTGCCCTGTTCGTGGACGACGTGGAGCTTCCCGGCCTGCTGCACGCGGCGTTCGTGCGCAGCGACTACGCGCACGGCCGCATCCGGGAGGTCGACGTTGCGGGAGCGCGGGCTCTCCCGGGCGTGGTCGCCGCGTTCAGCGCGGCGGACCTGGGACCGCTGGCGCGGCCCGGTCCCCTCCTGGTGAGCCCGCCGCCGGTGGACGGACTCGTGTTCCACGCCCGCACGCAGACTCCGCTCGCGGTGGGTGTGGTACGCCACGTGGGCGAGGCCATCGCCGTGGTGGTGTGCTCGGACCGCTACCTGGCGGAGGACGCGGCCGAAGCCGTGAACGTGGAGATCGAGCCGCTGCCGGCGGCGGCCGACCTGGAGGGCGCGCTGGCGCCGGACGCGCCCCTCGTGCACGCGGATCTCGAGTCGAATCTGGCGGCCCACGTCGTCCAGAAGAAGGGCGACTACGACGCGGCCCGGGCGCGCGCCGCCGCGGTCGTCCGCCGGCGCTTCGTCTACGACCGCGGAGCTTCCGCGGCGATCGAGAACCGCGGCGTCGTGGCTCAGTGGGTGGAACGGGAACGCAGGCTCACCGTGTGGGACACGACGCAGGCGCCGATTCCGATCCGCTGTGCTCTGGCGGCCACACTGGGCCTCGCCGAGTCCGAAGTGCGTGTGGTGGCGCCGTTCATCGGCGGCGGCTTCGGCCCCAAGATCATGTTCTATCCCGAAGAGATCCTGATCCCCTGGCTCGCGCTTCGGCTGGGCCGGCCGGTGAAGTGGATCGAGGACCGCCGCGAGAACTTCTTCGCCACCACGCAGGAGCGCGCCCAGATCCACCAGGCGGAGCTAGCGGTGGATGCGGAAGGGCGGATCCTGGGCGTGCACGACGAGTTCCTTCACGACACCGGCGCGTACGATCCATATGGCCTCACGGTGCCGATCAACAGCCAGTGCACTCTGCTCGGACCGTATCGGGTGCCCGCGTATCACAGCGAGTTCCGCGTGGCGTTCACCCACCGGACGGTGGTGACGCCGGTGCGCGGGGCGGGGCGCCAGCACGGCGTGTTCGTGATGGAGCGGCTGCTGGACCTGGCCGCCCGGGAGCTGGGCGTGGACCGGGTCGAGATCCGGGCCCGCAACTATCTCCTTCCGGATGGATTCCCGTACGACCATCAGATTCTCTACCAGGACAGCGCGCCCCTGGTGTATGACAGCGGGAACTATGGGGCGGCGTTGGAGCGCGCGGTCCAGCTGGTGGACTATCACCGCTTCGTGGAGGAGGAGCAGCCCAGACTGAGGCGGGAGGGCCGCTGCCTGGGCCTCGGGATCGTCTCCTACGTGGAGGGAACCGGGATCGGGCCGTACGAGGGCGCTCGGGTGACCGTCGAGCCGGGCGGGACGGTGAGCGTGGCGACGGGAGTCGGCACGCAGGGACAGGGGCACTTCACCTCCTTCGCCCAGGTCGTGGCCGACTCTCTGGGAGTGGACCCGGGCGCGGTTCGCGTGGTCACCGGAGACACGGCCGAGTTCCACTGGGGCACGGGCACGTTCGCCAGCCGCGGCGCCGTGGTCGCGGGCAACGCCTGCCACGCGGCGGCCCGGCGCGTCCGGGAGAAGATCCTCGCGCTGGCGAGTCGGGAGCTGGAGGTGTCCGAGGACGACCTGGTGCTCGAGGGCGGCCGCGCGGCCGTGAGAGGGGCGCCCGACCATTCGATCGGTCTCGGCGAGCTGGCCGTGGCGGCCAATCCGCTCCGCGGCGCGGTGGAACCGGGGACGGAGCCGGGCCTGGAGGCGACCGCCTACTTCGGACCCGAGCGCGGCGCCACGGCGAGCGGCGTGCACGTGATGATCGTCGAGGTGGATCCCGAGACGGCCATGGTGAAGACCCGCCGCTACGTGGTGGTCCACGATTGCGGGCGGGTGATCAATCCGCTCATCGTGGAGGGACAGATCCACGGAGGGGTGGCTCTGGGCATCGGGAACGCGTTCTACGAACAGCTGTTCTGGGATGAGCAGGGCCAGCTCCTGAACGCCTCGTTCATGGATTATCTCGTTCCCACGGCCGCCGAAATACCTCCGATCGAGACCGCGCACATCGAAACGCCCTCGCCGCTCAATCCCCTGGGCGTGAAGGGTGTGGGCGAGGCGGGGGCGATCCCAGTGGCCGCGGCTTTCGCCCAGGCCGTGGAGGACGCGTTGCCCGGCACCGGGATCGAGATCCTCGACATCCCGCTCAGTCCAAATCGGCTGTTCGAGCTGCTGCGCGAGGCGAGGGGGTGAGACCGCCCCTCCCCGGCCGCGATGCGCGCGGAGCGGGCGCATGAAGCCCCCTCCGTTCGCGTACTGCGCGCCCGAGACCCTGGAGGAGGCGCTCGAGCGGCTGGCCGAGCACGGGTCGGAGGCCAAGCCGCTGGCGGGGGGACAGAGCCTGGTCCCGATGCTCAACTTCCGTCTGGCGCGGCCCGCCGTCCTGGTGGACCTGAACCGCATCCCCGAGCTGTCCTACATTCGGCGCTCGCCGCCCGCGGTGAGCGAGGGACGCGCCGGGCCCGTCGTGCCCGCGGGCATCGAGATCGGCGCCATGACCCGACAGCGCGAAGCGGAGCGGAGCGGCCTCGTCGCCTCGGCCGCTCCGCTTCTGCCCGAGGCCCTGGCGCATGTCGCGCACCCGGCCATCCGCAACCGGGGCACCGTGGGCGGCAGCGTCGCCCACGCGGATCCGGCGGCGGAGCTGCCGGCTCTGATGTTGGCCCTGCGCGCGAGCCTTCACCTGCGAAGCCGGGAGGCCGAGCGGTGGGTGGACGCGGCGGAGTTCTTCCTGGCCCCTTTTCTCACGGCTCAGGAGGCGGGGGAGCTGCTGGTCGGGCTTGAGATTCCGGCTCGGGCGGCCGGTACCGGCGTGGCCTTCGACGAGGTGGCCCGCCGGCGCGGAGACTACGCGCTGGTGGGGGTCGCGGCGGTCGTGGCCCTGGACTCGAACGGCCGGTGCCGGGATGTCCGGCTGGCGTATGTGAACGCCGGGCCCACGCCGCTCCCGGCCCCCGGGGCGGCGGCTGTGCTGGAAGGCGAGCCGCCCGGCTCCGAGGCCTTCCGGGCGGTGGCGGAAGAGGCGGCTCGGGAGACGGATCCTCCCTCCGACCTCCATGCCTCGGCCGACTACCGGCGGCAGCTGATCCGCGTGCTCACCGCCCGCGTCCTGAGCCGGGCGTGCGAGCGCGCCGCCGTCCCGTGAACGGATCCGGCCGGGTCCGCCTGGCCGGCGTGCCGCCGGGCCGTCTCGTGAACGAAGACATCGCGCCCACGGATGCGGCGCACCGCACGTGGAGCGTGTGGAACGTGGCCTCGCTGTGGGTGGGGATGAGCGTGTGCATCCCCACCTACATGCTCGCCGCCAGCATGATCCAGGCGGGCATGAACTGGTGGCAGAGCCTGCTCGCCATCCTGCTGGGGAACGCGATCGTGCTCGTCCCACTGGTACTCAACGCGCACGCCGGCACCCGCTACGGCATCCCGTTCCCGGTGTTCGCCCGGGCCTCCTTCGGAACGGCCGGCGCCCACGTACCGTCCCTCCTGCGGTCCGTCGTGGCGTGCGGCTGGTTCGGGATTCAGACCTGGATCGGCGGTCTGGCCATCCAGGCGCTGGGCGCGATCCTGTGGCCGGGCTGGGGTCATCTGGGCGGCGGGTGGAGCTTCATGGGCTACGGCCTGTCCTACTACCTGAGCTTCCTCCTGTTCTGGCTGATCAACCTGCATTTCGTGTGGCGGGGAACGGAGTCCATCAAGCGGCTGGAGACCCTGGCCGCGCCCTTCCTGATCGCTATCGGGATCGCGCTTCTCTCCTGGGCCGTCCTGCGCGTGGGCAGCGTCGGCGCGATTCTGCGGGAATCCGACGCGCTGGTTCAGTCGCGGGGGCGCCTTTCCTTTCCGCGCTTCATGCTGACGCTGTTCATCCCATGGCTCACCGCGATGGTCGGATACTGGGCCACGCTGTCGCTCAACATCCCCGATTTCACGCGCTACGCCAGGAGCCAGCGCGATCAGGCGGCCGGCCAGGCGATCGGCCTGCTCACGACGATGCCGCTGTTCGCCTTCATCGGAGTCGCCGTGACCAGCGCGACGCTCATCCTGTACGGAGAGGCGATCTGGAATCCGATCGACCTTCTGGCCCGTCTCACGCGGGAGTACGGGAATCCGGCTCTGGGGGTCGTGGCGATGGCGGCGCTCGTGCTCGCCACCCTGAGCACGAACATCGCGGCCAACATCGTGGCGCCGGCCAACAGCCTTTCCAACCTCAGCCCCGGACGGATCAGCTTTCGGCTGGGCGGACTGATCGCCGCGACGCTCGGAATCTTGATCGTGCCTTGGAAGCTGCTGGACATGTACCAGACCTGGCTGATCAGCTACTCGGGACTGCTGGGCGCCGTGGGCGGCGTGCTCGTGTGCGACTACGTGCTGATCCGGAAGGGCCGGCTCTCGCTGCTCGACCTGTACAGCGAGACGGGCGAGTACTCCTACTCGGGCGGCTTCAACCGCGCGGCGCTGGTGGCCCTGGCGGCCGGAATCTCGGTCGCGCTGCTGGGCAAGCTCTCCCCGAGTCTCGAGTTCCTGTTCAACGGCGCCTGGTTCTCGGCGGCCATCATGTCCTTTCTGCTGTATGCGTGGCTCATGCGGGCCGAACGCCGTCCGGGCCGCTTCAGCTGGGCGGACGCCGAGGCGGATGCGCGGGCGGGTCCGCCGCGGAAGGCCCGCTCCCTAGCCGGCCATCTCCGGGCGTCCGGTGGTTGAGCTCTCCGAGGACTCGGTGTCCCCGGGCTCGGGGATCCCGATCGTGGACGCGGCCGCACGGCATGCCCGGCGACTCGCCATCGCGGATGAAGCGGGAGAGCACACCTACGCGGGCCTGCGCGACGGTTCCTCCGCCCTGGCCGCCTCGCTGCTGGCCGACGCGGCCTCCCGGCCGGCCTCCCACCGAGCCGACCTTGGAGAAGCGCGGGTCGCCTTCATGGTCCCGCCCGGGGTCGGGTACGCGACCGCGCTGTGGGCGATCTGGCGGGCCGGGGGGATCGCGGTTCCGCTGTGCACCTTTCACCCCACACCCGAGCTGGAGTACGTCCTGGAGGATGCGGACGGCTCCGTCCTGCTCGGTCACCCGTCGCTCGAGGCCGTGCTCCGGCCGCTGGCCCGGGCGCGGGGCCTCCGGTACGTGAGCCTGGAGGAAGTCGATCGGACCGAAGCGGTCTCGGGGTCTGCCGGTCCGTCGGACCAGCCGATGCCCGAGGATCCACCGGACACCATGCCCGCCGAGGACGTTGCGCTTCCCCGGATCGATCCGGCCCGACGCGCCTTGATCCTGTACACGAGTGGCACCACGAGCCGGCCCAAGGGCGTCGTGATGACCCACGCGGCGCTCGCGGCCCAGGTGGAGAGCCTGGTGGAAGCCTGGGGCTGGACCGCCGGGGACCGGATCCTTCACACGCTTCCGCTCCACCACACGCACGGGATCGTGAACGCCCTGCTGTGCGCGCTCCAGGTGGGCGCCACGTGCGAGATGATGCCGAGGTTCGAGGCGGAGGCCGTGTGGAATAGGTTCGTGCGAGGCGTTGAGGGACCCCACCTCGCCCCGATCACCTTGTTCATGGCCGTGCCGACGGTCTACGTGAAGCTGATCGCGGCCTGGGACGCCGCGCCGCCGGCACGGCGCGAAGCGTTCTGCGCCGCGGCCCGCTCCCTTCGCCTGATGGTCTCGGGATCGGCCGCGCTTCCGGTCCGCGTGTTCGAGCGCTGGCGCGAGATCGGCGGACGGCCGCTGCTTGAGCGCTACGGGATGACCGAGATCGGGATGGGGCTGTCGAACCCGCTGAAGGGGGAACGCCGGCCCGGGACCGTGGGCCGGCCGCTGCCCGGCGTGCGGGTGCGCCTGGTGGACGAGAGCGGGGCCCCCATCGCGGAGGAAGGGGTGGCGGGAGAGATCGAGGTGCGGGGGCCCGGCCTGTTCCTGGAGTACTGGAGGCGTCCGGAGGCGACGCGCCGGGCGTTTCACGACGGCTGGTTCCGGACGGGCGATGTGGCGCTCGTGGAGGACGGCTATTATCGCATCCTCGGACGCCGCTCGGTCGACATCATAAAGACGGGAGGCTACAAGGTCTCCGCGCTCGAGATTGAGGAGGCGCTCCGGGAGCACCCGGAGGTGGCCGACTGCGCAGTGGTGGGCGCGGAGGATTCCGAGTGGGGCGAGCGCGTGTGTGCCGTGCTCGTGCCCGCGGAGGGGCTCGCCACGCCCGGCGCGGCCGGAGGGCCGCGCCCGGACCGTACGGTCCGGGAGTCACCGGCCGCCGGCCTGCCGGGCGCCGCATCGCTTCCGGACCGGGTGGATGCCTGGGCTCGCGAGCGGCTGGCGCCCTACAAGGTGCCGCGCCGCTGGCTGGTGCGGGACGAGCTCCCACGCAACGCGATGGGAAAGGTGCTCAAGCCCGAGGTGAAGGCGCTGTTCCGAGTGGAGAGCTGAAGGCGGCCCGGCCGCCCGAGCATGGGCCTCGGGGCCGTCGACGGACCGAACCTCATGACAGACGGGAAGACCATGAAACCCTACGACCTCTCGCAGCCGCTGAATCAGGACGTGTTCTTCTGGCCGTACTATCCGCCGTTCGAGGTGAAGTACATCAAGCGAAAGATCGAGCACGGCGTGAACGCCCAGTACATCCAGACCTCCAACCACATGGGCACCCATCTGGACGCGCCGCGCCACTTCGTGACCGGCGGGATGACGATCGACGAGATCCCGATGGACTGGCTGTACGGCCCGGGCGTGATCGTGGATCTGACCGCTGAGATGGACGACCTGGCGGTCTACACGCCGGAGATGATCGAGCGGCGGGTGGAGGTGCGAAACGGCGATCTGCTCGTCCTCCACACGGGCTGGCACCGGTTCGCGCAGTTCGGGTCGGAGCCGAACGAGGAGCGCTACGTGTTCCTGCACCCCGGCGCGCACCCGGACATGGTGACCTGGCTGCTGGAGAAGGAGATCCGGATCTGGTGCGTGGACGCGATCTCCACGGACCACCCGATGAACCTTCCGATCGGACGTTTCCTGGGGAAGGGCACGTTCGGGCACTGCGACCGGGTCCGGCGGATCGCGGAGACCCGGTTCGGGGGAGCGGAGGCCGTGGATGAGCTGTTTCCCGAGGAGCACTACCAGCTCACCCACAACGCGCTGTTCCCGCACCACTGCATGCACGTCGAGAACCTGGGCGGCGACCTGGCGGCCCCCGAGCTCCAGAACCGGCGGCTCACCCTCGGGGTGTTCCCCTGGAAGTTCAAGGGGGGCGAGGCCGCCTTCTGCCGGGCAGTGGCGTTCCTGGATGAGTGAGCTCGCCCTGCTGCCGGCGGCCGAGCTGCGCCGCCGGATCCTCCGGCGGGAGCTCTCTCCGGTCGAGGTGACGGAGGCGTGCCTGGCGCAGGTGGAACGGCACAACGAGGAGATCAACGCCGTCGTCACCCTCAACGACCGCGCTCTCGAGGAGGCCCGGGCGCTGGAGAAGCGCCTGGCGGGGGGCGAGGACCCGGGCCCGCTCAGCGGCCTCCCGGTCGGGATCAAGGACGTGACGGAGACAGCCGGGATCCGGACCACCTACGGCTCACCCCTGTACGCGGACTTCGTCCCCGACGAGGACGCGCTGGTGGTGAGGCGGTTTCGCGAGGCGGGGGCGGTGATCCTGGGCAAGACGAACACACCCGAGTTCGCGGCCGGCGGAAACACGTTCAACGAGGTGTTCGGCCGGACCCGAAACCCGTGGGACCCGGAGCGCAGCGCGGGAGGCTCCACGGGCGGGGGCGCCGCGGGCCTGGTGACCGGGATGATCGCCCTGGCGCAGGGGACCGACCTGGGCGGCTCGCTCCGGATCCCCGCCTCGTTCTGCGGCGTGGTGGGGCTGCGTCCCTCGCCGGGCCTCGTTCCCACGTATCCGGCCCGGTACCTGTGGGACGATCTCCAGGTGACGGGCACCATGGCGCGCACGGCCGAGGACGTGGCGCTGTCGCTGGCGGCCGTGGCGGGCCCGAGCCCGCTGTCGCCCCTGGCCCAGCCCACGGCCGGCCGAGACTTCGTGGCGGTCGTGCGGCGCGGCCCGCCCGAGCGCCCGTATCTGGCTTTCTGCCCGGACATCGCGGGGATCGGGATCGACCCGGAGATGGACCGGGTCTGCCGCGAGTCCCTCGAGTCGCTGGCGGCGGCGGGGGCCGAGGTGGAGGAGATCGAGCTGGACCTCTCCTACGGGAGGGATGCCTTCCTGGAGCTCCGCGGGCTGTGGTTCGTGGCCCAGATGTACGACGAGCTGGACCGGATCGACGCGTTCGGCCCCAACGTGAGCGCCAACCTGCGCTCGGGCCTCGCGGTCACCACCCGGGAGCTGGGCGCGGCCGAAGCGGCGCGGCACCGGATGCGCGAGGAATTCCGGGATCTGTTCGATCGTTTCGACCATCTGCTCACACCGTGCATGGCCGTGCCGCCCTTCCCGGTGGAGGAGAACTATCCGGCCGCGATCGGTGGTCGGGAGATGGAGACGTATGTGGACTGGATCGCGCCCACTTTCGTGCTGAGCCTCACCGGGCTTCCGGTGGGATCCGTGCCGTGCGGCCTCGATTCGGCGGGGCTTCCGGTGGGCCTCCAGATCGTGGGGCCTCCCATGGGCGAGGAGTCCGTCCTGGCGCTGGCCGGCCACGTACAGGCGCTGCGGCCCCTGGGCCACCCGGCGATCGTGGGGTCCCGTGCCGCGGATCGCCCTCGAACCGTGAACCCGAGCCGCGAGGCCGACCGATGAGCGAACAGCGCGGGTGCGTGGAGTTCCTGCAGCGGCTGATCCGGACCCCCAGCATGCCGGGAGAGGAGGGAACGATCGCGGCACTGGTGGCCGAGGAGATGCGGGATGTGGGCTTCGAGGAGGTGGAGATCGACGAGGCCGGCAACGTGATCGGGCGCATCCGGGGCCAGGGCCGGGCGCCGGCCGTCATGCTCAACACGCACTTGGATCACGTGGATGTCGGGGACCCGGAGGCGTGGCCCCATCCGCCGTTCGGCGGCGAGATCGCCGAGAGTCGCGTGTGGGGCCGGGGCGCGGCGGACATCAAGGGACCCCTGGCCGCCCAGGTGTACGGGGCGGCCCGCGTGGCCGAGGAAGGCCCGCCGCCGGGGGATGTGTACGTGAGCGCCGTGGTGCAGGAGGAGGTGGGCGGGCTGGGCGCCCGCTACATGGCCAGCCGCCTCGAGCCCGAGCTTGTGGTGATCGGCGAGCCCTCCAGCAACCAGCTTCGCCGGGGGCACCGGGGGCGGGTGGAGCTGGTGGTCCACGTGCGAGGCCGCAGCGCCCACGCCAGCGCCCCGGAGCGGGGCGCGAATCCGCTGGCGGCGCTCGGGGCCTTTCTGGCTGGCCTGGCCGGCGTCGAGCTGCCGGGAGATCCCGAGCTGGGCGCGAGCACGATCGCCCCGACCCTGATCCGCACCGATCAGCGGAGCGCAAACGTGATTCCGGGCGAAGCGTGGCTCACCTGCGACTCCCGGACCGTTCCGGGGGTCGGCGCGGCCGACGTACGCGAGCTCCTACTCCCGCTGCTGGACGAGAGCCTGGTTCCGGACACCGAGGGCGAGGTGGAGATTCCCATCTATCCCCGCCGCAGCTACACGGGGTTCGGGATGGACTACCCGGCCGAGAACCACGCCTTCCTGCTCCCCGCCGACCATCCGGCGGTGCGGACGGCGGCCGCCGTCCTCCGGGCGCCCCTGGGCGCCGAGCCGCCGGTCGGCTTGTGGCGCTTCGCCACCGACGGCGGGCACTTCTCGCACTCGGGCCGGACCGTGATCGGCTTCGGTCCCGGCGAGGAGGCGCTGGCCCACACGGTGCGCGAGTCGATCGCCGTGGCGGAGCTGGAAGCGGCGGTGGCGGGTTACGCGGCACTGGCGCGGGAGTGGCCGGCCGCGTACGCGGCGGAGCTTTAGAGGACCCCCGGGGTACCAGAAAACGAGGCCCCATGGGGTCTCGAGGGCCCGGCTGGAACGCGGAAGCCGGGCAGGCCGGGTTCTCTGACCTGGATCGATTCGACCCGCCTTCCGCTTCGTCCCGGAGGTGCTCATGTACCCGCCCGGACGCAGCACGTCATCCGCGCCGTGCGCCCACGTGGATACGGCCAACGACCGCTTCCATCGCTGCTACGACAACTGGGTGGCGGCCGGCATCCTGCTCGCCGTCGTGGCGCACGCGACCTTCATACAGACGTTTCCGCCGCTGCATGCGGCCGTTCCGACCGCGGCGGCCCACACCATCCGCATGGTCAACCTGCCGCCGCCCGTGAGAGTCCCGCCGCCGCCGGAGAGGATCGCGCGGCCGGCCGTCCCTCGGGTGGGGAGCGTGGACGTGGACGAGGACATCACGATCTCCAAGACCACGTTCGAGGAAAACCCGGTCGAGCAGCTGGGCCCGCCGCCGCCCGCGCGCAAGCGCGAGGCGAAACGCCGCCCGTTCATCCCGTACGATGTGGCGCCCCGGCTGCTGAACGGGGAGGAGATTCGCCGGGTCCTGCAGCGCGAGTACCCGCGCTCGCTGCGCCAGGCGGGCCTGGGAGGCCGTGTGGTGCTGTGGGTGTTCGTGAATGCCCGGGGCGTGGTGGAGAAGGCCCAGGTGGAGGGCTCGAGCGGCAACGCCACCCTGGACGAGGCCGCGCGCCAGGTGGCGCTGCGCATGCGGTTCTCGCCGGCTCTGAACCGGGATCGCCCCACGGCCGTGTGGGTCCAGCAGCCGGTCGCGTTCAGCGTCAGGCGGTAGGGAGGGGGTCGGGCGGGCCGGGGAGGGCCGGCCGCAGGGCTATCCGTGTCGACGGCGTGCCCACGATCCCGGACGCAAGCGTTCCGCCCCGGCTTCCGAGACCGCTCCCCACCCGGCCGATTGGATTTGGGGAGGCTTCCGGTCCGGATGGGCGCGCTTGTACATAACTCTCGCCCATATAAGCGGTTGCGGGTCCATCCGGCCCCACCCGCGCCAGCGGCCGGTGAGGCTGAGTGTAAGATTTCGCTCACTCGTGGCCTCCTTATAGTGAGGGGGGTGGTGACTCGAGCGCCCGCACACGGAGCCACCGGATGCCGGAATTCCGCCGCGCGCCGCCACGCGCGATCCTCGTCGTCAGCGACCAACCTGCTTGGCAGAGGCGCGTCGGACAGGTAGGCCGGGACCTGGGTCTCGTGCCGGAACTCGTACGCTGGTCCGAGGGCCCCATGCCGCGGCGGCCACTTGCGGCCATCTTCGCAGATCTGGCGGCGCCGTTCGGGGAAAAGGTGAGACACGGGGTCAGGTGGACGTCGCGCTGCGCACAGCCGGTCACCCTGGTGAGCGTGCAGTCGGCGCCGGGTGCGGCGGAGACCGTGGCCCGTCTCGAACATGCAGGCTTCGCGCACGTGATCGTGGACGGTGCGGGCGAGGACTTCTCGGACGCGGTCGCCGATCTGGTCCAGGCTCTCGTCGCAGCGGCCACCTATCTGGCTCCGGCCCTGGCCCGGCGGCTCGGAACGAAGGATCCGCGGGTCCTCGAGGCCCTGACCGCGGCTCTCCGTGGCATCCCGCGCGTCCGCACCGTCACCCGGTGGGCCGACGCGGTCGGGACCGAAGCGCGTCGTCTGGAGATCCTGTTCAACCGGCGAAGGCTTCCTCCACCGCGTCACGTCCTGGCATGGCTGCGATTGGGGCGGGTCGTCGACTGGGCTCTCCGGCAGAAGAATCGCCCCACTCGAGACGAGTTGGCGCGACGGTTCCGCTACGGCGATGGGAGATACCTGGGCAAGGTGGCGACGAGGCTCACGGGACTCCCGCTCGGGCAGCTTCTCGACGGCGGTCTGGCCGAGTTCGACCGTGCGATGCGAGAGAGGCTGTAGCGACAGGCGACGACCGCTGGGACCGTTCAGCCGCTGGCGGCGGTCGACCACTGTTGGCTGCTGGTGGGAATCCGCCCATCCCTCCCGGAATTCGACCCCGCCTCGCGCAAATTGAGCCCAATTCTGCGGGGTTCGGCCCTTTCGCGGCCGTGATCCGTTTTTATAGCGTTGACCAGACGAGTCGGCCGCCACGGGAGCAGACGTCCGTCGGCGGAGGTAGCGGCGTGCGGATCGGATTCCTCGCGGAGAAGAGAAGATCGTTGCCGAACCTGGTCACTCGGCACGCCGCACGCGGGCGCTTCCTCCGGGAGGTGGACTTCCAGGGCGTGGCCATCCTCGACCGCTGGCGGCGCGAGGAGGCCCGGCTCGTCGGAAACCGCCCAGGAGCGGGGAAGTTCTGGGTCTCGAGCTTCGCAGCCGATTCCCCCTCCTCCGCGCTGCTCGTCCTGCTTCCGGCCCACGCGGGCACGAATCCCCTGGAGTTGTGGAAGGTGGATCTGGAGCGTGGCGCCGTGGTGGCCCGGCGAGCGTTTCCGAACGAATTGTGGGCCTGGTCGATCGCCACCGGCGGCGGGAAGCTGTTCACGCTGGACGGCCCCACGGGGACGGTGTTCGAGGCGGATCTGGCCGAGAACGGCCTTCATGACGCTGCCCGGGACTGACGCCCACGGCGGGTGCCCGGGCCTTGAACGCCGGTGCCCTGGTCCGAACGCCGGGCCACGCCCGTGCCCGGACCGGTGCCTGAACCCCGGGACCACGCCCGGCGGCCTTCGGGTGTTACCCTTCTTGTGAAGGATCCCCGCTTCCCGGAGGTTTACGATGATGCCTTGCTTCGGTCGGCTCGCGTGGCTCGGTCTGGCGCCGGTCTGTCTCCCCGCCGCGGGGGCGCTCGCCCAGGTGCCCGGGGGCGCAGGGCAGGGTGGCCCGGTGATCGTGGAGTGGAAGGTGCCGCATCCGCAGAGTCGCCCTCGGGATCCCTACGTGGCTCCGGATGGGCGGGTCTGGTTCGTGGGTCAGCGGTCCGACTACGTGGCCGTCTTCGACCCGGAGACGGAGAGCTTCCGCAAGTACGACCTGGACGAGGGCACGGGTCCGCACAACCTGATCGTCGCCGAGGATGGGACGGTGTACTACTCGGGCAACCGGGCCGCCCACATCGGCAGGCTGGACCCGCGCACCGGCCGGATCCGGAAGATCCCGATGCCGGATCCGCGGGCGCGCGACCCCCACACGCTGATCTGGGGCTCCACCGGCAACATCTGGTTCACCGTTCAGGGCGGCAACTACATCGGCCACCTCGACGTGGCCACGGACCGCGTGGAGCTGATCGGGGCCCCGGTGGTGGAGAGCGGCCGCGGCCGGTCCAGCCGGCCGTACGGGATCAAGCTGGACTCGAAGGGTCGACCCTGGGTGGCGCTGTTCAACACGAACCTGATCGCCAGGGTGGAGCCCGCCTCTCTGGAGCTGCCCACCTACGAGCTCCCGGAGGGAGCCCGGCCGCGCCGCCTCGCGATCGCGTCCGACGACGGCGTGTGGTACGTGGACTACGCCCGGGGCTATCTGGGCCGCCTGGATCCGGTGACCGGCGAGGTTCGGGAGTGGGCCAACCCCGACGGGCCCGGCTCACGCCCCTACGGCATGGCGATCGACGCCGCGGACCGGGTGTGGTTCGTGGAGACAGGGCCTCGACCCAACCGTTTCGTGGGCTTCGACACGAAGACCGAGCAGTACCTCAGCGTCACGGCGCTGAAGAGCGGTGGCGGCTCGGTCCGGCACATGTTCTACGACGAGCCGAGAAACGCGATCTGGTTCGGGACGGACGCCAACACGATCGGGCGCGCGATCCTACCGCCGGCCGCGGGGCGGGACCGCTGACCCGCGGGCCGGGGCGGCGGGCCGGGGAACGTGGGAGGGACAGCCCGGGGCTGGCCGCCGCGTGCGGGCTCGCCGTGACCCTCTCCGGGCTCGCCGCGGGATTCGCCGCGGGGAGCCCCACCACGGCCGCCGAGGGGCTTGCCGCCACCGCGAGTCCCGCCAGCGCCGCCGCGAGTCCCGCCACGACGGCTTGGTTGCACCCGAACGCCGATGGGCCACCGCCGGGACACACGGGCGGGTTCGGGGAGCCCACCTGCGCGGCCTGTCACGACGAGTTCCCGCTCAACCCGCCGGGCGGCGAGCTCCGCGTCGAGGGTCTGGAATGGCCGGTTCCGCCCGGCGCGTCTCGGATCGTCACGGTCCTCCTGCGGAGCCCGGACATGGAGAACACGGGCTTCGAGGCCGCGTTCCGCGTGGCGGACGGCGAAGACGCCGGGGCGCCGGTCGGGCGTGTCACTCCCCTCGACGACCGCACGGCCGTCACCCGCGCGGAGGCCGACGGCGTCGAGTACGTCCACCACACCCGCGTCGGGAGCGCGATCGAGGAGGAGGCGGCGCCGGTGAGGGTCGCCCGGTGGAGCTTCCGGTGGACCGCCCCCGCGCGCTCCGCCTCCGTCGTCCTGCACGTGGCGGCGAACTCGGGCAACGCGGACGACTCGCCCCTGGGGGACCTCATCTTCACAACCTCGCTGGCCTTTCCGGTCCGCCGAGGCCGATCGGCGGTCGGCGTCCGCCCCGTCAGCCCACCACGAACTCCCTCACGTGCGCCTCGTCCATCGGGCGGGTGAGGAGCGAGACGGCCACCAGCGCCAGCAGGTTGGCCGCCACGCCCCAGATCCCGGGGTGGATGTCCTGCCACTGGAGGCCGGGGCTCACGTTCCAGATCACGGTGACGGCGCCCCCGGCCAGCAGGCCAGCCAGCGCCCCGGCCGGGGTGGCCCGCGGCCAGAAGAAGGTGGCCAGCGTGAGCGGGGCGAGCTGCGCGATGAACCCGTAGGAGAGCAGCAGCAGGGCCACCAGCGAGATGTTCGAGACCATGGCGAAGTAGTAGGCCAGCGCTCCGATCACGATGACCAGGAGGCGGATGAGGCGCCGCTCCCCATGGTCGGAGAGGTCGGGCCGCACGAGGGTCCGGTAGAAGTCCCGGACGGCCACCGAGGCGCTCGCGTGCAGGAGCGCATCGCCGGTTGACATGGAGGCGGCCAGGGCACCGGCGCAGAACAGGCCGACCCAGACGGCCGGCAGCCCGATGGAGGTGATCACCGTGGGGAGAATCGCGTCCGCGGGCTCGACGCCGGGAAAGGCCACCACCCCGGAGAAGCCGATGAACAGGATGGGCACCAGGAAGATGAGGAAGGTGGGGTAGAACACCACCGTCTTCTTCAGCGTGCGCACGTCTCGGGCCGTGTAGATCTTCATGAAGTAATGCGGCCACAGGCTGAACCCGAGCACCGAGATGGCCACGGAGCTCGAGAATCCGCCCCAGCTCCACGGCGTCCCGTCGGCCGCCAGGCCGGGCGCCCGGAGCAACCGCGGGGCCGCTTCGGAGATCGCGTCGAACATCGGCCCGATGCCGCCGTACAGCTTGTAGGGCAGGTAGAGCCCCAGTCCCCAGGCCAGCGCCATCATGAAGATCCCCTGGAACGCGTTCGTCCACCCGACTCCCATCACGCCGCTCTGGAACACGTAGATCAGCACCACGGCGTACGCGATCCCGGCGCCCGCCCAGGCCGGGATGCGCCCCTCCGTCACCACGCTGAACACGTAGCCGGCGCCCTCCATCTGGAGGGTCAGGTAGGGCAGGAAGGCGGCCAGCGAGATGACGGCCAGCAGGCCCGACAGGCCCCGGCTCCGGAAGCGGTGCGCGTAGAGCTCGGCCTGGGTCACGTAGCCGAACCGCCGTCCTAGCTCCGCCACCCGCGGCCCGAAGAAGTACCAGGGGGCGAGTCCGACCGCCCCGTAGGCCAGGATGTAGAAGGCGGCCGCGCCGCGGGAGTAGACCCAGCCGGGCCCGCCCAGGAAGGCGAAGGCGCTGAAGATCGAAGCGCCCATGATGAAGTACATGACCAGGAAACCGAGCGAGCGGTCGCCCGCCACGTAGCCCTCGGTGCTGGCCGACACGCCGCGCCCCGACAGCAGGCCCACCAGTAGCGAGACCAGCAGGTAGCCCAGCGTGACGGAGAGGACGATGACCCAGTCGGCCATCAGCCGGGCGGTCTTCCCGTGGATGTCCCGGGAACGGCCCGCGCGTCCGCATCCCGCGTCACATCAGGCGCCGCCCACGGCTCCCGGTCGGCGTCGCACGGCGCTGCTGGCTCCCGTTCGGCATCGGCGTCCAGGGCACCGCGTCGATCCTCCCAGGCGTAGAGCCACCCCAGCGCCAGGAACGCGAGCGCCAGCAGGGCAACGACGTAGGCGAGCGAATGCGGGACGCCGAGGATCCGGGGCCGGTCCCCGCTGAACAACGGGTAGACGGGCCAGATGAGGGCGAAGAACACGAACAGAAACCACAGCGTGATCCCGCCGTAGACGCGGCGTCCCGCGGCGTCGAGGCTCGTCGCGAAGAATCGGGGCCTCACTCGCGTCCCCTCGACCCGCTAGAGCTGGCGTCCGGCTGCTTCGGCGAACGTCCGGAGCCGCTCCATCAGGGAGCGAAAGCCGTCGAAGGTAAGCGACTGAATCCCGTCGGACAGGGCGCGCTCCGGGTTGGGATGGACTTCCAGCATCAGCCCGTCCGCGCCGGCGGCCACGGCCGCGAACGCCACCGGGGCCACCAGGTCCCGCACCCCGGTCGCGTGGCTGGGGTCGGCGATCACCGGCAGGTGCGTCTCGCGCTTGAGCAGTGGGATCGCGTTCAGGTCGAACGTGTTTCGGGTGGCCGTCTCGAAGGTGCGGATCCCGCGCTCGCACAGCATGACGTGGGGATTGCCGCGGTCCAGGATGTACTCGGCCGCCAGCAGCAGATCCTTGACGCGCGCCGACATGCCCCGCTTCAGAAGGACGGGCTTTCTCATCTCGCCCACCAGGGTGAGCAGGGCGAAGTTCTGCATGTTGCGGGCGCCGACCTGGAGGACATCGGCCACCTCGGCCACGATCTCCGCTCGCCGCGTGTCCAGCACCTCGGTCACGATCGGGAGGCCGGTCTGTTCACGGGCCTCCGCCAGGATCTCCAAGCCCTCTCCCTGCAGCCCCCGGAACGAGTAGGGAGAGGTCCGCGGCTTGAACGCGCCGCCGCGCAGCAGCCGCGCCCCGGCCCCCTTGACCGCCCGCGCCGTGCTGTGGAGCATCTCGCGGCCCTCCACCGAGCAGGGCCCCGCGATCACCTCCAGCCGGCGGGCGCCCACGCGGGCCTCCCCGATCTCCACCACGGTATCGGCGGCCGCGAACTCCCGGGAGGCCAGCTTGTAGGGCTTTTCCACCGACAGGACCCGCTCCACTCCGGGGATGGCCCGCAGCGTGTCGGCGAAGCGCCGTGCCTCCTCCCCGACGCAGCCGATGATGGTCTGGTGCTCTCCGGCCGAGATGTGGGGCCGCAGGCCGAGCTCCTCCACTCGCCCGCAGATGTGCTCGATCTGAGCGCCGCTGGCGCCCGGCTGTACGACGACGATCATGCCTTATCTATCCCTTGAGTCATGTTTCCGCGGTCGAAATCTCCCCGCTGCCCGCCTGCGCGCCCCGCACCGTTTCCGCCGTTCACGTTCCGCCGCGTTGATCGGCCCGGCGGCGCGTCGCATCTTGCAGCCCGTCGGATCTCCCGTCCAGTCTGACGCCGGAGACCCAAGTGCTCAGGAGTGGGAACATGAACGAGGAAAAGTGTGGCCGGGCGCGGTGGAACGGGGATGCGCTCCGGATCGGCGTCCTGGGGTTGGGAGTGGCGCTTCTCGGGTGCCGGGCCCCAGCCGACAGGACCTCCGGCGCGGCGGGATCTGCCGCGCACGAACGGGTGGGAGGGGGTGGAACGGAGGGCACGGCCCCTTCGCGTCGGGTCGATTACTCTCGCGGGACGCACCTGGTGCTGCTGGGCACCGGGACCCCGAATTCGGACCCGGACCGCTGGGGCCCGGCGGTCGCGGTGGTGGTGGACGGACGCGCCTACCTGGTGGACGCCGGCGTGGGCGTGGTGCGGCGCGCGGCGGCGGCAGCGCGGCTGGGATTCGAAGGGCTCCAGGATTCCCGCCTGGACATCGCCTTCATCACCCACCTCCACAGCGACCACACGCTCGGCCTCCCGGACCTCATCCTGAGCCCCTGGGTGGAGGGGCGGGACCACCCTCTCCGCCTGTACGGGCCACCGGGCGTTTCGGCCATGGCGCAGCGCATTCTCGAGGCTTACGGGGAGGACATTGGAGTTCGCGTCCAGGGGCCCCAGCCCGCCAACTCGGAGGGCTTCAAGGTGGACGCCCACGTGATCAAGCCGGGTGTGGTCTACCAGGACGAGCGCGTCAAGGTCACGGCGTTCCTGGTGCCGCATGACGTGTGGGACTACGCGTTCGGCTACCGGTTCGACACGGCCGAGCAATCGATTGTGCTCTCCGGCGATACGGCGCCCAGCGATTCGGTGGTGGCCGCGTGCGACGGGTGCGACATCCTCGTCCACGAGGTCTATTCGGACGAGGGGTTCGCCCGCCGTAGTCCCGCGTGGCAACGCTACCACCTCGGCGCGCACACCTCGGCGACGAAGTTGGGGGAGCTGGCGGCCCGCGCCCACCCGGGCCTGCTCGTCCTCTATCACCAGCTCCTGTGGGGTTCCGCGCCGGACGAGGTCTTGCGGGAGATCCGCCAAGGGGGCTATGAGGGGCCGCTCGCCTACGGCCACGACCTGGACATCTTCTGATTCCGCCGCGCCTGGCGGGTCCGCTACAGCGGGATGGCCAGGGAGAGACCCGCCGCCGGCAACACGGAGATCGTGAGGGCTCCCGCCACTTCCGGTTCCGTCACGTCGGCCTTCAGGAGATTGTCCTCCGTCACCCATGCCTCGGAGTTGAAGTCCAGGGTCAGGGTGACGCCGGCGCCCGCCAGCACCCGCAACGGGATCGTCAGCCGCCTGTCGATGATCGCGTCCGCCCCTTCGGCCAACGTGAGAGCGGCATCTCGCGGGAGGTCCACCGCTCCTATCCGGCTTCCGCTCCAGAGCACGACCGTCGCCGAGTGGAGGACCAGCCGCACGTACGCATACGTGCCGGCCGGGACGGAAGCGGGCGCGCCGAACGGGGAACGGACATCCGGATCCTGGAGCGCCACGCGCAGCGGGGCGGGCGCGCCGAGCGTGACGAAGCTCTCGCCGTCCTTGGACAGCAGGAGCTCGACGCGCGCGTCGAGCTCTCCATGGAAGTAGTTCCCGCCGAAGTTCTTGTGGTGCGCCAACCAGTACGGAGAAGGGGGCGCGAACAGCGCCGTGATCACCGAGGGATCGTCCAGAAAGACGGCCGCGACCCGGCCGCGCTCGGCAGGACCCGTACCGCTGGAGCAGCCGCCCAGCCACAAGAGCCCGAGCGCGGCGAGCAGGCTGGGCCCGATTCCGGTGACCGTCCTACGCTCCGTCGCCATCTCGCGCATGATCCCACCTCGCATCCAGGACCCCCCGCACCGATCGCCCGGGGAGCGGGGCCGTCCCTACCGTTTCACCTACCCAAACATCGGTTCCGGTGCCACTATGGGCAAGGCGAGGGGACGTGGTGGGTCGGGTTGGAGGACGGTTCGGACGGCGAGGCCTGGGGGCGGGACACAGGAGTCGGTGATCGGCCGTGAACGCGCTCGTGCTGTTCAATCCGGGTTCGGGAAGCGGGCGCGCGGAGGCCCGCCTGCGGGCGGGCCTGGCGGCGGAGCTGACGAGAGCGCGACTTCGCACGACACGTTCGCCCGCGGAAGCCCGACGGATGTCGGCGGAGGCCGCGGCAACCGGAGTGGAGGTTCTGGTCGTGGCGGGCGGCGACGGTCTGCTGAGCGAGGTCGTCAACGGCCTCATGAGCGATCCGGCGGCGGCGAGCCGGATGCGCCTCGGCCTGCTCCCGCTCGGGACCGGCAACGATGCGGCCCGCGGCCTGGGTCTCCCCGGAGCTCTGCGCGACGCGCTGGGTGTGGTGCGCCGTGGCCGGTGGCGCTGGATCGATTTGGGCCGGATCACGGCCGTCGGCGGTCGGCGGCCCGGATCGCCCCCGGTCCGCTGGTTCATGAACATGGCGCTGGTCGGGCCCGTGGCGGGACTGCGCCTGGAGCCGGCCCAGAAGCGAATGTGGGGCCGGTTCGCCTATCTGCGGCGGGCGCTGCCCGAGCTTCTTCGACTCCGGGCCTGTCCCATCGGGCTCACCCTGGAGGGTGGGGAGCGTCTGCGAACGGAGGGTTATGTGGTGGCGCTGGCCAACGGCCCGTACATGGGGGGCGGTGTCCCGATCGCGGCGAGCGCCCGGCCGGATGACGGTCTCCTGGACGTCGTGCTCGTGCCGGCGGTGGCCCGCCGTCGGCTGCCCGGGCTCGTGCTTCGGAACTTGCGGGGCCGGACCACGCCCGGCCGCGGCATCGTTCGTCGGCGCGTCCGGGTGGTGGACGTGGAGGTCCCCCCGGAGGTTCCCTTCAACGTGGATGGGGAGGTGTTCCGGATGGCTCCCGCGAGGGTCGAGATGTGGCCCGCCGCGCTGCGGGTGATCGTGCCGGACGGGATGGAGCCCGACGCGATCCGGCGGAGTGGAGCCGGGCCGGGTGGAGTGGCGAGGGAGGGGATGGCGCCGGGCGAGCCCGCCTCGTGAGTTCGAAGCGCCTGGGCTCCGGTGATGCTGAACGTCGGGCCAGGCTCGAGGAGCTGGCCCGCCGGATCACGGTCGAAGGTTCGCGCGAGCGCCGACCGGTGCGCGCTCCGTTCACCGGCCAGGTGCTGGGCCGGATCCCCGAGTGCACAGCCGCCGACGTCGAGGCGGCGGCCGTACGCGGCCGGATGGCCCAGGCGAGCTGGCGCCGCCGCGGATTTCGCGAACGGAGCCGGATCTTCCGCCGCTTCCACGATCTGGTCCTGAAGCGACAGGACGAGGCGCTCGACCTCATACAGCTGGAGAGCGGAAAGGCGCGAAGGCACGCGTTCGAGGAGATCGCCGATGCGGCTCTGGTCTCGCGCTATTACGCCTACCATGGCGGCCGCCATCTCCGGTCGCGGCGGCGCCGCGGGGCCTTCCCCGGGCTCACGGCCACTCGGGAGGACCGGGTGCCGCTCGGCGTGGTGGGGATCATCTCACCGTGGAACTATCCGCTCACTCTGGCGGTGAGCGATGCGATTCCCGCCCTGCTGGCAGGCAACGCGGTGGTCCTGAAGCCCGATCCCCAGGTGTCGTTCACGGCGCTGTGGGCGGCCGAGCTTCTGTCTGTGGCCGGCTTGCCGCCGGATCTCCTGAACCTGGTCACGGGCGATGGGCCCCGTCTCGGTCCTCCCTTGATCGACGCGGTGGATTTCCTGTCGTTCACGGGGAGCACGGAGACGGGGCGGCTCGTGGCGCGGCGGGCCGCCGAACGCCTGATCCCCTGCTCCCTGGAGCTGGGCGGGAAGAACGCGATGATCGTGCTCGGCGATGCCGACCTGGGGCTCGCGGTGAAGGGCGCCGTCCGCGGGTGTTTCTCGAACGCCGGACAGCTCTGCCTCTCGATCGAGCGGCTGTATGTGGCGGAGTCCGTGTACGGCCGGTTCCGCGAGCGGTTCGTCGAGCGAACCCGGGCCCTGAGGTTGGGCTCCAAACTGACTTACGAGGCCGACGTCGGGTCCCTTATCTCCCGTGAGCAGTTGGACAGGGTGGAGGCCCACGTGGCCGACGCGGTGGGAAACGGTGCGAGGGTCCTGGCGGGCGGACGGACCCGGCCCGATGTGGGGCCGCTGTTCTACGAGCCGACGGTCCTGGAGGGCGTCACGCCCGAGATGCGAACGTTCCGGGAGGAGACCTTCGGTCCCGTGGTGGCGCTCCGCCCGGTCGCCTCCCTCGACGAGGCCGTCCGGCTCGCGAACTGCAGCCCGTACGGCCTGAACGCGAGCGTGTGGACCCGCGACGCCGCTCTCGCTCGTGGAGTGGCGGATCGGCTCGAGGCGGGCACGGTCAACCTGAACGAAGCCTACGCGGCGGCGTGGGCCTCGGTGGACGCGCCGATGGGGGGCTTCAAGGACTCGGGCCTGGGGAGACGCCACGGGGCGGAGGGGATCCTAAAGTATACCGAATCGCGGACGGTCGCTTCCCAGCGGTTGCTGCCGCTGGCGCCGCCGCCTGGCATGGAGGCCCGCCGCTACGCAGCCTTGGTGAGCCGGATGCTCCGCGTGCTGGCCCGGATTCCGCTGCTCAGGTAGGGGCGGGAGCGAGCGCGGGGTGAGCACGATCCTGTTCACGGGCTTCCCGGGCTTCCTCGGCAGCGCCCTGCTGCCGGTCGTGGCCGAGCGCCGCCCGGGGTCGCAAGTCGTGTGTCTGGTCCAGGCGCGATACCGGCGGAAGGCTGAAGCCCGGGTGAACGAGATCCTCGCCGGGCGTTCCCATCTGACCGGCCGGATCCGTTTGGTGGAGAGCGACATCGTCCAGGCGGATCTGGGTTTGGAGTCCGGGGGTTTCCGGCGGGAAGTCCGCGAGATCTACCATCTGGCCGCCCTGTACGACCTGGCGGCGGACCGGGATCCGGCGTTTCGCATCAACGTGGAGGGGACCCGGAGTCTTCTCCGGCTCGCCCATGCGTGCCCGGCCCTCCGGCGGTTTCACTACCTGAGCACCTGCTACGTGAGTGGCCGGTACCGCGGGACCTTCTCCGAGGCCGATCTGGACGTGGGGCAGGCCTTCCACAATGCCTACGAGGAAACCAAGTTTCTGGCCGAGGTCGAAGTCCAGGCACACATGCGGGAGGGCCTCCCCGCCACGATCTATCGGCCTTCGGTGGTGGCCGGCGACAGCGCGACCGGCTCCACGCAGAAATACGACGGACCGTACTACCTGATTCGCCTGCTCCTGCGCCAGCCCCGCCTGGCGTTGGTGCCGGTGATCGGAGATCCGTCCCAGCACTGGCTGAACATCGTGCCACGGGACTTTCTCGTCGCGGCCATCGGCCAGCTGGCAGGCCTGGAGCGGTCCGCCGGCCGCGTGTATCAGCTGGCGGACCCCGCCCCGCTCTTGATCTCCCAGCTGTTCGCCCTGTTGGGACGGGAGACGGGGCGGCGGCTGGTGCCGGTTCGGCTTCCGCTCGGCGTGGCCCGAGGGCTCCTGGTCTACCTGCCGGGCCTCTCTTCCGCGCTCGGAATCCCGGCCAATGCGCTCGACTACCTGGTCCATCCCGCGCGCTACGACACGCGCAACGCCCGCCGCGACCTCGAGGGCAGTGGGCTTCGCGTGCCGCCGTTCAGCGAGTACGCGGGACACCTTGTCCGTTTCGTCCGGGAGCACCCCGAGATCTCCGCGGAGGCCATGGCTTGAGCGCCTCCGTCGCCTCCGGCTGTCCGCGGGACGTGCTCTGCCTTCCCGCTTCGGGCTCCTCTCCGGCGCCCGGGAAAGGCCACGGGACCGCGGCGTCGTCGGCACCGCTTTTGCAGCCAGCCGATGGGGTGTATCCTACAGCGGCCGCCGAGCGGCGACGCTTCCCCGAAAACCATAGGCGTTTAAGCCATGATCGACGCAATTGACCGCGCAATTCTGAACAAGTTGCAGGAGAACGCGCGCACTTCCAACGCCGAGATCGCCCGCCTGGTGGGAATGGCCCCCTCGGCCATCTCCGAGCGGATCCGCAAGCTCGAGGAGCGGGGGATCATCCAGGGCTACTGCGTGCGCTTGAACGCGAGGGCGCTGCAGCGGGGGCTGGTCGCGTTCGTGAGCATCCGGACGGAGAGGATGATGCGGGACTCGGCGGCGATCCTCGCGGAGCTGTCCTCGATCTCCGAGGTCCAGGAGGTGCACCTCATCGTGGGCGACGACTGCTTCATGGTGAAGGTGAGGGTGGCGGATACGGAAGCTCTGGCCCGCCTCCTCCAGGAGAAGATCCAGCCGCTGGACTTCGTCTCCGCCACGCGGACCACGATCGTCCTTCAGACGGCCAAGGAGAGTCTGGCGATACCGCTCGAGATGGCGGAGGAGGGGCGATTGGGGTCTCTTCGCGAGGAGCGGGCGCTGAAGGCCTGACCCTCTCCCTCACCGACCCTCCTCCTCCCGCTTTCGCGCCCCGGGCCGGCTTCGGGAAGCCAGCCGGCCCGGACCCGTCCTCCACCATCCCGCGGGCGCGGCCGGACTGCCGCCCCGCCTCACCGCCGAACGTGCGTCGTATGACGGAACCACTTGCCCGACCCCCGTACGCAGACATATCATTCAGAAACTTTCACGGTTTCCGACGGTTCGAGCCTTATTTCGGTGGCTTCACTGACGATTCTGCGGTCCGCAAGCGTACGATGCGCTCTGTTCGCGATTGCCTGGATGGGTGGTTCGATGTTCGGGCCGAACGAGGCTCTGGCCCAGCCCCTCACGGAGCGCACTCCCAACCTCGAGGGGACCTGGATCACTTCGCCGCGTGTCCTCCACTTCCAGTTCGCTCACCGGTTCCAGGTGGTCGGCAACGATGCGGATATCGCCGACATCTTCGACGAAGGGAAGATCGTCAACTATCCGACCTTCGAGATCGACTACGGCTTGCTCGACCGGGCGATGATCGGCGTGCGCTACAGCAGCAACTCGCTGATCGGAGGCCAGGTGAACGAGTGGCAGCCGTTCGTGAAGGTGGCGCCCATCCAGGGGGTGGGTTCGGGAAAGATATCTCTGGCCCTCACGGCTGCGTGGAACAACGCCACACACAGCGCCGATGGCGAGATCTCCGCGCAGACGACCGTCGGTCCGCTCATCCTCATCTCGGCGCTGCGCGGATTCTCGGACATCTACGACCTGCCCGATAGCGTGAGCGACGAGGCGCTGGCGCTGGCCGGCGGCCTCGGGATCAAGATCAACCGGTACATCACGCTGGCCGGGGATGTGGGCGATGTCGTCTCGGGGCCGGACGGGCCGGCCGCCTGGAGCGCCGGGTTGCACCTGGGCATCCCGTTCACGCCGCACACGTTCTCGATCATGGCCACCAACGTGACCAGCGGAACCCTGGAGGGGACCTCGACGGGGTTGACCGACACGGTGTTCTGGGGTTTCGAATTCACGGTTCCGTTCAGCGGGTTCGCTCGGTGGGGGCGGATCTTCAGTCCCGAGGAGCTGGGCACGGGGGCGGGGGGCGAAGAGGCCGTGGGCGGGGCCGGTCGTCGACACGTGGTGGAGGTGGCCATCTCCCGTCTGGCGTTCCGGCGCCCGCAGCTCGAGGTCCCGGTCGGGACGACGGTCCGCTGGGTCAACAAGGATCCCGTGGCCCATACCAGCACGTCCGACGCCGCCGTGTGGGGATCCACATTGATCGGGCCGGGGGAAACCTACGAATTCACCTTTCGCAAGCCCGGCCGGTATCCGTATCACTGCGTGCCGCACCCGTTCATGACAGCCGTCGTCATCGTCAAGGCGGGCGGCTAGAGGCGGTGCGCCCATCACGCCCGGGCCAGCGACAGGGTGGCCCGGAAGAAGGGAGGAGCATCATGGATCGCGCATCGTTTGAGAGCCACCGCCCCGTAGATCCCTCATCGGACTCGGTGTCGCGCAGGGAGGCCTTGCAGTACCTGGGGATGTTCGCCGCGGGGATCGTCGCCGCCTGCGGCGGAGGGGGCCCCGCGGGGGGAGGCAACAACAACGGTGGGAACGGGGGAGGAGCGCCGCCGCCACCGCCCAACGCGGATGTGGTGATCGAGATCATCGACAACGCTTTCGTCGATCCACAGGGCCGACAGAACACCCAGGCGATGGTGCAGGTGCAGACCGGACAGACGGTGGGCTGGGTGCATCGGGGTGGCACGCAGCACACGGTGACTTCGAGTAGCGTTCCGGCCGGGGCCGCCAACTTCGACAGCGGCACCCTGAACCGAGGAGACACCTTCGTGGTGGGTGCCGTGACGCCGCTTGCGGTTGGCACCTACAAGTATTTCTGCCAGTTCCATCCGGCCATCATGCGGGAGGCCACGATCGTCGTCACGGCCTAGCCGATCCACGGTCGGGCTCCCATCTTCCGGCATGGCGCGAGGCTTCATCCAGGGCCCGGATGCGCGTCGGC
>JBHHYZ010000024.1:0-42413 GCA_046757845.1 Gemmatimonadota bacterium | reverse complement strand
CGGCTTGCTGAAACTTTTCGGCCGTCCGGACGAAGGGTGGGGTAGGGTTCGATTCGCGCGACCGCCGGCCTGGCTCGATCGGGCGGGTCTCGGGTATATATGCCGAGCGGATGGGCCGTCACTCGGACGGGCTCACCAGGCCCATGAGAGACTTCAGGGGAGTGCAAGACAGGGGTCTGAGTGCCCCGGAACGCGGAGACCGAGGCGAGGATGAACGAGATCCTGCGAAAGCAAATCTGGCGGAAGCTCGAGGCTCTGCCGGAGGAGAAAGTCTACGAGGTGCTCGACTTCATCGGTTTTCTGGAGTCGGAATACGCCAACCGATCCGCGCCCGGCGCGTCGGGCTTCCAGCGGTTCGCGGAGCTGCTGCAGAAGCAGATGCGGCGCGGCAGGATCCCGGCCTCAGCGCTTCGAGAGACCATGAAGGTGCTCGGGACCACGGACAAGGTGCTCGAGGCCTTCCGTGAAGCGGGCCGTGAGTTTCTCGCCGAGGTGGAGAAGGGACACCCGGAGCCTCCGCCCAAACGCGAGGACGATCCTCCGTCCAACAGGGAGATCCTGGTCGACTGACGCGCCACGGCGAAGCCGTGCGCGCTCGATCGTGCGGCCCGCGGCCGCGTTTCGTCGTGAGCCCGGTGTGCGCAGGTTGACGCGCCCGCCGGCGGGCCCGTACCATATCGCATGAGTGCGGACAGTGTCTGGGCTTGCCGAATGGGCGAATTGCCGACCGGACGTGGTGCGTCTCGTTTCTGGAGCGATGCCGGTCATCTGGCGATTTCCGGGTTCGGCGGCGGCCGATTCGCCCGCCGGCGAGTCGTGATCCGATGAGCGCCGATCCGTTCCGCCAGGCGCTCACTTTCGACGATGTCCTGCTGGTTCCCCGGCGTGCACGCGTCCATCCCTCCGATGTGGACGTGTCCTCCCGTTTCACGCGCTCCACCCGGCTCGCGGTTCCGCTGGTCTCGGCCGCCATGGACACGGTCACGGAATACCGCATGGCGATCGCCCTGGCCCGGGAAGGCGGGATCGGCATCATCCACAAGAACATGTCGGTCGAGGCACAGTGTTCGCACGTGGATCGGGTCAAGAGGTCCGAGAGCGGCATGATTCTGGATCCGATCACGCTCGGACCGCGCGCCACGCTGCGGCGAGCGATTCAGCTGATGTCGGAGTTCTCGATCAGCGGAGTGCCGATCGTCGAGGAGGACGGGACCCTGGTCGGGATCATCACGAACCGCGATCTGGTTTTCGAGATGGACCTGGATCGTCGGATCGGTGAGGTGATGACGTCCGAGGGGCTCGTGACGGCGCCGAAGGGCACATCGCTCGAAGACGCCGAGGAGATCCTCCACCGGCACAAGATCGAGAAGCTGCCGGTGGTGGATGAGCAGGGGAGGCTCAGCGGCCTGATCACGGTGAAAGACATCTTCAAGCGCCGGCGTCACCCGAACGCGTCCAAGGATGGCCATGGACGCCTGTTGGTGGGGGCGGCGGTGGGTTCCTCCCGGGACGACCTGGTGCGGGCTCGCGAGCTGGAGGAGACCGGGTGCGACGTGATCGTGATCGACACGGCGCACGGCCATGCCGAGAGCGTGCTGGACGCGGTGGCTCGGGTGAGGGAGGCGCTGCCGGAGGTCGAGCTGGTGGCGGGCAACGTGGCCACCGGCGAGGGAGCCGCCGCCCTGGTCGAGCGCGGGGTGGATGCCGTGAAGGTGGGGGTCGGCCCGGGCTCGATCTGCACGACGCGGGTCGTGACCGGCGTGGGCGTTCCGCAGATCACGGCGATCCGCGATGCGGTCGAGCGCGCCGGCGCCGTGCCGGTCATCTCCGATGGTGGCATCAAGCACTCCGGCGACATCGTGAAGGCGCTGGCGGCGGGCGCCTCCACCTGCATGATGGGGTCGATGTTCGCCGGGACCGAGGAGAGTCCGGGTGAGGCGTTTCTGCTGGAAGGGCGCAGGTACAAGGTGATTCGCGGCATGGGCTCGCTGTCGGCGATGGAGGAGGGGTCCGCGGACCGTTACTTTCAACAGACCGGGGAGGCGCGGAAGCTGGTCCCCGAGGGCATCGAAGGACGCGTGCCGTACAAGGGCCCCGTCGCCGACACGATGTTCCAGCTGGTCGGCGGCCTGCGGAGCGGGATGGGATACTGTGGGGCGGCCAGTGTCGAGGAGCTGCGACAGAGCGCGGAGTTCGTGAGAATCACGCCGGGAGGCCTGCGGGAATCGCACCCCCATGACGTGGTGATCACTCGGGAAGCTCCCAACTACAGGCTTTAGCGGGTCGAGGACGACCGCGCGCGGCAGCGCGTGAGGGCTCAGGGAATCGGCCGGCGATGCCGGCGGTTTTTTGTGAGGAGGGGAAATGGAAAGGGTCATTCGGGTGGCGGGATTGCCAGCGGCGCTGTGCAGCCTGGTTCTGGCCAGCCTGGCCTGTGCAGGCTCGGGCGGCCGACCGCCGCCGGCGGCGCCCTCGCCCGTCGCGTCCACGGCAACCCGGACGGCAGCGGCCGAGGCAACCGAAGCGGACGCGCGGGAGCCGCGTGCGACCGCCGGGAGTGAAGGGGCCTCCGAGGAGGCGTCGGAGGCGATCGGCTCGACCTCCGTGGCCGCGCCCTCGGACATCGATCCCGATTCCCTCGGCGCCGCCTTGCCGCCGACGAAGCCCGAAGATCCCACCGCCGAGGCCACCGAACGGGAGTTTCGAGCCATGTTCGGCTCCGATCCTCTCGGTCTGGCCCGATTCCCCGAGAACGCCGAGCGGTTCGAAGCTCCGAAGGAGATGAGCAGCCGGGTCCAGGCGTGGATCGACTATTTCCAGAACAGGATTCCCGAGCGGTTCGGACTCTACCTGAACCGAACCGGACGCTACGAGTCGCTGATTCGGCGCAAGCTTCGACTGGCGGGGCTTCCGGAGGACCTCCTGTACCTGGCCATGATCGAGAGCGGCATGAACCCCAATGCGTACAGTCGGGCCCCCGCGGTCGGCCTGTGGCAGTTCATCCGGGGTACGGCCCGGTTGTACGATCTGGAGATCTCCTACTGGGTGGATGAGCGCCGGGATCCGGTGAAGGCGACCGACGCGGCGATCGCCTATCTGTCCGATCTGTACCAGGAGTTCGGGAGCTGGTATCTGGCGGCGGCGGGCTACAACGGCGGAGCCGGACGGGTGCGCAGGAGTCTGGCCCGAACCGGGTCCAGCACCTTCTGGGATCTGGCCCGGCGCCGGGCCCTGCGTCGCGAGACCCGCAACTACGTGCCGAAGCTGATCGCCGCCGCCATCATCTCCCGTGATCCCGCGAAGTACGGCTTCCGCGTCCAACCGGAGCCTCCGCTGGAATACGACGAGGTGGAGGTGCCCGATGCCACCAGCGTCGACGTGATCGCCGAGGCGGCCGGCACGGACGAGGAGACGATTCGGAGCCTCAATCCCGAGTTCCTGCATGGCGTGACACCGCCC
The DNA here is from genome assembly GCA_046757845.1 of Gemmatimonadota bacterium. Lineage (GTDB taxonomy): Bacteria > Gemmatimonadota > Gemmatimonadetes > Palauibacterales > Palauibacteraceae > JBHHYZ01. Next base: position 38,954 of record JBHHYZ010000024.1, on the reverse strand, counting down.
GGGCGCAGGGTTCGGGTGCGGGTGCCGCCCGGCGAGGGTCCGCTGTTCGCGGCGAACTACGCGAAGATTCCACCCGCCGAGCGGGTGACCTGGCTGGTCCACACGGTCACCCGGGGACAGACCTTGGGACTCATCGCGCGGCGCTACGGCACCAGCGTGGCGGCGCTCCGGGCCGCCAACGGCAATCTCGATCCCAGGAGGCTGCAGATCGGCCAGCGGCTGGTCGTGCCCAGAAGCGGAAGGGCCCGGGATCGAACCTTCGCGGTGGCGGGCCGGGACCATTCCAGACCCACGACGCCGGTCACCGTCATCGTTCGCCGCGGCGATACTCTGTGGGCGATCGCCCGCAGGTATGCCGTGTCCACATCCCAGCTCATGGAGTGGAACCACCTCCGTTCGAGCCATATCAAGCCGGGCGATCGACTGCGGATTCAACCCGCGCGGACACGCTGACCGGGCGAACGCCAGGCAGGCGCGCGAGACTCCGCTTCTCTGCCGCAAAAGGCCCCCGGTGTGGCGATCGACTGCACCGCGCCTTCCGCCGGCTCTCCGGCGGCCCCCGAGCCGGCCGCATAAGCCCGTATAACAACTTCAGTTACCTACCGGATCGGCCCTCCCGCATCGCGTGGACCGCCGCTTGCAAGAGACGGATTCCGTGGCTTCATCCGCCGCTCCGAAATGGAACGCGGCGCCAGGGGAACGGCTGTCTGATGACAGGGCTCGACGCGAATGGATCACGGCGATTTCTCGACTCTCAGGATCGATCTGCACGCCCACACTCATTACTCTCCGGACGGCGCCATCTCACCCCAGCGCTTCGTGGAGCGGGCGCGCGCGAGCGGCCTGAACCGGATCGCGGTGACCGATCACGGGACCATCGAGGGAGCGCTGCGCGCTCGCGAGCTCGCGCCGGACATGGTGGTGATCGGAGAGGAGATCCGCTGCCACTGCCACGCCGAGCTCATCGGGCTGTTCCTGCGGGAACGGATCCCCATGTATCTGCCCCTGGAATCCGTCGTGGAACGGATTCACGATCAGGGCGGAATCATCTACGCCCCGCATCCGTACGCGTACGCGTGGCGACCCCTGGCGAGAGCGCGTCGCGTGCTGGCGGTGGCGGACATGGTGGAAGCGTACAATTCCCGGGCGTTTCTCCCCAGCTGGAATCGGGCGGCCTCACGGGCGGCCCGTCTGCGCCACCTGCCCGCCGGAGCGGGTTCCGATGCGCACTTTCCTGGCGAGATCGGTCAGGCGTACACGGAGATGCCGGGTTTTGAAGGCGCCTTGGATTTTCTGGCCGCCGCGCGGCTCGCTCGTCCCGTGGGAGTTTCGGGGAGCGGCCCGAGCATGCACGTCGCTTCGGCGGGTCTCAAGGCCAGTCGGGTGATGCGGAATGTGGCCCGAAGCCTGACGGTGCGCCCCCAACCGGGCCGGCCGGCGGCGGCACGGCGGTGAGGCGGGAGGTCCGGGCTGGCGCCTTTCCCGCCCGCCGCCCGCCTCGAGCGGCTCAGACGGGAGCGCCGCTCCGGGTCGCCGCTTCCTTGCGGTACGGGGGTCCCGCGATCGGGTAGACGGTGGCCGGTCCGGTCCGGCCTCGCAGCGCGTTGCGCGGATCGACCACGATGGCGGCGTGATCGAGAACCCGCTGGTAGTCCACCACCCGGTGATCCGTGGTGATCACGACCGCGTCGGCCGCGGCCAGCTCCTCGGCGGTCAGCGGCACCGAATCGATCCGATCCCACTCGAGCTGAACCGACGGCACGTAGGGATCGTGGTACCGCAACCGCGCGCCCATCCCCTGCAGCAGTCCCAGGATGTCCAGGGCCGGGCTCTCCCGCGTATCCTCCACGTCCGCCTTGTAGGAGACCCCCAGCAGCAGGATACGGCTCCCGTTGACCGGCTTGCGGTCCTCGTTCAGGGCCTCGGCGATCTTGGAGACCACATAACGCGGCATGCTCGCGTTCACCTCCGCCGCCATCTCGATGAACCGCGTCTTGTAGTGGAGGGTGCGCATCTTCCAGGCCAGGTACTGCGGATCGATCGGGATGCAATGCCCGCCCAGTCCCGGTCCCGGGGTGAACCGCATGAACCCGTACGGTTTGGTGGCGGCGGCGTCCACGACCTCCCAGATGTCGATCCCCAGCCGGTCCGCGATCACCGCCATCTCGTTGACCAGCCCGATGTTGACGGCTCGGAACGTATTCTCGAGGATCTTCGTCAGCTCGGCGGCCTCCGGCGATGACACCTCCACCACCGTATCGATCACCTGGCGGTAGAGGGCCACGGCCAGCTTGTGGCATGCCGGCGTGAGGCCCGCCACGACCTTCGGGGTGTTCTTCAGCTCGTACTGCGGATTCCCCGGGTCGACACGCTCCGGGCTGAAGGCGAGGAAGACATCCTCGCCGAACGCGAACTCCGCCTCCTCCAGACGGGCCTGGAGCAGCTCGCGCGTGGTCCCCGGGTACGTGGTCGATTCGAGGATGACGAGTTGGCCGGGCCTCAGGTGGCGCCGCACATCCTCTGTGGCCTTGACGATGTACGAGACGTCCGGATCACCCGTCTTGGACAGGGGAGTGGGGACGCAGATGATGATCGCTTCGACTTCCGTCAGCCGGTCGAAGTCCGTGGTCGTCTCCAGCCGGCCCACCGAGGTGAGCGCCGCCACCCGATCCGCCGACACGTCGCCGATATGGGACTGGCCGCGGCCGACACACTCGACGATTCCCTCGTCGACATCGAAGCCCAGGACCGGGAAGCCGGCCTCGCCGAACGCGGTCGCCACCGGCAGTCCCACGTAGCCGAGGCCCAGGACGCCCACGCGGGCCTCGCGACCCTCGATCCTGCTCAGCAACTCGCTCTTTACCGTCACTGAAAGCCCCCCGGGGTCGCTGCCCTTCGGTCCGAGTTTCACCCGCCACCGTCGGGTCGCCACGCTCACGCCACTTTTCGCGCGGGGCTCAGTCTCGCATCGCCACCACGCCGGACCGCGTCGGGGACACGCTCTCAGCAGCATTCATGCCGAGGATGCGTCGAGCGTACCCGTTGGCCGGATCCTGGCCAATCGCGAGCAACGCGGCAACCGTGCCCGGTCCCCTGTTGTAGGCGAGCAGTGCGAGGCGGGTGTCGTTGTCGTACCGATCCAGCAACATCCGAAGGTAGCGGAATCCCAATTCGAGGTTGGTCCGAGCTTCGAACAGCCTCTCCCGGGTGATGCCCGGCTGAAGCCAGCGGGCGGTGCTGGGAAGCACCTGGGTGAAGCCGACGGCACCGGCCGGCCCGACGGCCCCCTGTCGGAAGGATGACTCGATCTCGACCAGGCGAAACGCCAGGTCCGGGCGGATCCCCTCCGATCGCGCCGCGTCGAAGATGAGACCCGCGAGCTCCGCCGGCGTCCCGAACCGCTCGGTATACCGGCGGATCTGATCGCTACGGCTCTCCTGGGCCCAGCGGAGGGCTTCCGCCGAGACCGTCTCCCGGGACTCGGCCACCCGCGACTCGCGACGCACAGCCGGACCGGTCTCCTCTTCGGCCAGGCCCGACCGGACAAGGTCCAGGCCGGGGATTCCGAAGATCGATACCAGATAGATGGCGGCCACCAGCGGGACCACGGCCAATGAGCTGACCTTCGGCGCCCACGGCCGCAAGCCGCGCCACCGAAGCCGGATCCGTCTGGAACGGATCCGTTCCGACTTCTGAGCACAAGATTTCATCATCGTTCTCTATATTGTTCGGCTAACTACGCCGATTCATTCAACTTAGCGTTTCTCGTGGAACCGGCCGACGGCCGGAGCCTCCACTGGGACGGTCCATCCAACCCCCGGCACGCTCCCCCGGTTCCCTCCGTTTCCCGACCGTCCGGCGCCGGAACGCCGGCTTCATCGCGGCTCAGGCGTCCGCCGCGCGCCACTCGCCGGAACGCCCACCGGATTTTTCCAACACCCGAACGGATCCGATCGCCATGCCTCGATCCAGGCCCTTACACATGTCGTACAGCGCGAGAAGCCCGCACAGCGTCCCCGTGAGCGCCTCCATCTCGACGCCGGGGCGGGCCGCGGCCGCGGCCCGCCCCCCCAGCCGGAATCCGGGAAGCTCGGGTTCGGGGATGAAGTCCGTGTCCAATCGGTCCAGCGTGATCGGATGGCAGAGCGGGACGAGCTCGGCGGTTCGCTTGGCTCCTCCGATGGCGGCCAGGCGGGCCACCGCCAGGGCCTCGCCTTTCTCGACCTCGCCCGCCAGTATGGCCCGGAACGTGTCCGGTTTCATTCGGATGGTACCTTCGGCCACGGCGGTTCGCCTCGTGATCGGCTTGCCACTCACGTCGACCATTCGAATCCGCCCGGTCGAATCGAGGTGCGTGAAGCCACTGCCGTCGGATTCTCCCATCGACCTTCCTGTCTGGACCGCCGCGGGACGGGTTCTACCGGTTGCCGGCCGTGATCCGGGCCAGAATAACCCCGCCGATCTTCGAAGTTCCTCCCCCCCGGGCCCGCCGTGCTACGCCAGCGCCTGGTGAAGGTCGGCCAGCAGGACGGCGGAGATGGCCTGTGGATTCACGTTTCCGGCGGCCATCCTCTGAGCTTCCTCGACACGTTGAAGAGCCCGAATCAGGCCTTCCGGGTCGGGTGGGCTCCCGTCGGACGCGCGCCGCGCACCGGCCGCGTCGTACGCCAGCTCCGGCTGGCCCGCGACGATGCTCAGAAGGTCCCGGAGGAGCTCGGCCAGCTGCACCAGGGTGTCGGAGAAGGCGCCTCTGGCGCCAAAGGCGGCCTGGGACGCGGCCACACGGAAGCGGTCTGCCGCCCTGGGGGAGCGAGCCGCCCGGAGAAACGCGGCCGCTCGATCCCGAATCTCCGCATCATCGCCTTCGAGTCGACGCAGGGCCAGCCCGATGGAGCCCCGGGCCGAGCGGGCGGCGATGGCTGCTTGCGACGGATCCAGGCCCAGCCGATCCTCGAGAAACGCGGCCACCTGTTCATCGGCCAGGGGAGGCACCCGGACGGACAGGGTACGCGAACGGATCGTCGGCAGGAGCGCCCGCGGACGGCTGGTAGTGAGGATGAGAAGCGCGTACGGCGGGGGTTCCTCCAGCAACTTCAGAAACGCGTTGGCGGCTTCCGGATTGGCGCTCTGGGACACCATCGCCTCCGCGCGGCCCACCACGAACACGGCGCGCTCGCCCATGGCCGGGCGCCGCGCCGCCTCGGCCCGAATCGCTTCCACGGCGGCCAGATAGATTCCGGTCGGACCGTCCCCTTCGGGTGGCTGAAACGGGTGGCGTCGTCGTCGTTCGATCTCGATCTGCCTCGCTTCCTCCAGCTTTTCCCGCAGCTTCCGGCGAGAGGACGGTTTCTTCGGCTTGTGGAGCGGAAAGTGCCAGTGGATGTCCGGATGCTCGAGCTTGAGAGCCATGAGGCAGCTCCGGCAGACGCCGCAGGGGTCGCCCGTACGGCACTGCACCAACCGGGCGATCCACAGGGCGAGCGTCTGCTTGCCGACCCCCTCGGGCCCTCTCAGAAGCAGAGACTGCGGGAGACGGCCGGCTCGCCACGAGTCGCGGATGCGTTCCTTGAGCTCCACGTGGCCCACCACGTCGTGGCGGCGGTTCTCCGCGCTCACGAACGCTCTCTCAGCCACTTGATCGGGTCCACCGCCCGAGGGCTGCCTCCTCCACCGGGCTCGTAGATCTGGAACTCCAGATGGGAGCCCTCCGGGCTCGCGACGCCCCCGACGCGTCCGATCACCTGCCCGGCCTGCACCTCCTGTCCCTCCCTCACGTCGAGCCTCTGCATGTAGAGGTACACGGAATAGTACCCCGCGCCGTGGCTGAGGATGACGGACTGGCCGTACAGATTGCGGGGACCGGCGTAGCGGACGGTGCCCGCCTCGACGGCCCGAACCGGCGTGCCGGCCGGCGCGGCGATGCCGATGCCCTCCCGCAGCGTGGTGGTGCTTCCCCGCCGCTCCGGGCCGAAACTGTACACGATAGCGCCTTCCACCGGCCAATTGAGCTGCCCGAGGTCCGAGGTACGCAGCGTGGAGGAGCTGGGCGTTCCCGAGGCCCGTTCGGCCTCCCGCCGCGCCCGCTCCAGCTCCGCCAGCAGGCTCCGGAGCCTCTGCTCTTCCTGCGTCAGCTGCGCCAGGCGGCTGCGCGCCTTGGTGTCCTGAGCGGTGTACCGTTTCAGCCTGCGCTGCCGCTGGCGCTCCAATCGCTCCAGGTCCTGCAGCTCCCGTCCCTTTTCCTGGCGGAGACCCTGCACCTGGTCCAGTCGCGCCGCCAGGGCCGTCCTCTGGTTTCGCAACTCGCCCTCCAGCCGGCCCACCTCCTGTACCAGGAGGCGGTCGAACAGGGCGATCTGGTGAAGGTACTTGTAGCGGTTCAGCAGGTCGGAGAAGGACGTGGCTGCCAGCAGCACCTGGACGGGCGCCAGAGGGCCCCGCTTGTAGATCTCCCGGAGCCGTTCGCGCAGCACCACCTTACGCGCGGTGAGCCGATCCCGCGTGAGCAGCATCTCCCGCGTGGTAGCGCTCACCTGCTCCAGCAGGGCGTTGATCTGCGCGCCCAACTCGGCCACCACGCTGGACGAAGTACCGATCTGGCGTTCCAGATTGCGGATCTCATCCGACACGTTGTGCACGCGGCTGGCCAGGTCCGAGAGCTGGCGACGCAACGCCTCCCGTTCGCTGCGGATCTCGTCCAAACGCTGCTGACTCTGCCGGATCTGCTCCTCGATCGGTTGGCCCTTCGGATTCTGGGCCACCAGGGGGGGCGGCAGGATCAGGAACAGCCAGGCCGCCAATCCGACCCGGAGGGCCGCGGACGTCTCACAGGACATGGACGAACCGTAGTTCGCGGCTGACGGCATAGCCCGCGGCCAGCATCCCCAGCACTCCGGCCAACGCGATCCCGAGCGCCACCCACAGGTCGGGCAGCCAGTCCACCCGAAAGAAGAACTGTCCGATCAGCAGGTAGGCGCCACGGGTGAGTCCGAGCGCCAGCACGCCGCCGGCCAGCCCGGTGATCAGGCCCTCCGCCAGAAAGGGTCGGCGAACGTAGCCTTCCGTGGCGCCGACGAGCAGCATGATGTCGATCTCTTCCCGACGGGCCAGCACGGCCATACGCACGGCCGTCGCGATCAGCATCACGGCGGCCAGGGCAAAGGCGCCGCCCAGGATCACGGCGGCCCCGGCGGCGATCCGGCGCAGGACGAACACCCGTTCCACCCAATCCTGGCCGAACCTCACGTCTTCGATGAAGTCGTACCCCCGCAGGCGGGCCGCGACCGCCTTCACGTGGTCCGGATCTCGATAGCCCGAAGCCAACGTGAGCTCCAGGGAAGCGGGAAGCGGGTTGATCTCGACGTCCGAGAACACGTCGGAGAACTCGCGAAGATCACGCGACGCGTTGAGCAGCGCCTCGGTCTTGGAGACGTATCGAACCGCTTCGACCTCCGGGTACGTGGCGATCTCCTTGCGCGCCTGATCGAGCGCCTTGGTGGGGGCGTCCTCGGCCAGGTATCCGACGATCGCCACCCTCGCCTCGACGCCGGTGAGCGCCTTCCGGATGTTGTAGGCCGCAATTCCGAACAGACCGATGATCAGCAGGCTCAAGCCGATCGCGGTGATCGAGAGTCCCCCCAGCAGAGGGGCCCGGCGGAACCCGGCCAGCGCTTCGCGGATCGCCCTCAACGGCCTGCCTCCTTTTCCTCCGAATCGTAAACGAGGCGGCCGTGCTCCAGCTCCAGGACCCGCCTGTCGGGGTGGCGCCGCAGGATCTCGGCGTCGTGCGTGGCCATGAGCACCGCCATCCCGAGCTTGTTGATGGTGATGAAGAGCCGGAGGATGCCCTCTGAGGCCCGCTCGTCCAGATTCCCGGTCGGTTCGTCGGCCAGCAGCACCAGCGGATCGGTGGCCAGCGCCCGGGCGATGGCCACCCGCTGACGCTCTCCCCCGGACAGCTCGGAGGGCAGGGAGCGCGCCTTGGCCGCGAGGCCCACTCGGCCGAGCAGGCGCTGGACTCTGGGTCCGATCTTGGCTTTCGGCGTGCCCGTCACCTGCAGCACGAACGCGATGTTCTCGGCGGCGGTCAACCGCTCCAGGAGCCGGAACTCCTGGAACACGAAGCCCACCCGCCGCCGGAGGTCCGGCAGGTGGCGGCGCCGGATCGAACTCGAAGAATACCGCGACACCCGCACTTCGCCCTGATCGGGCCGTGTCTGCATGTGAATGAGGCGCAGAACCGTGGTCTTTCCGGCTCCGGAGGCTCCCGTGAGGAACGCGAACTCGCCCTTGCTCAGATGGAAGCTCAGGCCCTCGACCGCCGTCCCGCCGCGGCGATAGCGCTTGGTGACATCCCGAAGCCGAATCATGCGAGCGTGGCTCCCGCTCGGCTGAAGCGCGCGCACAGGGCCAGAGCCGCCGCCATGGCTCCCGGATCCGCGATCCCGCGTCCCGCGATGTCGGGTGCCGTGCCATGATCCGGCGAGGTGCGAGGGAAGGGGAGGCCCGCGGTCACGTTGACGCCCTCATCCCGGGCGATGGTCTTGAGCACGGCCAGACCCACGTCGTGGTACGGGACGACGACGAGGTCGACCTGCCCCTCCAGACACCGTCGAAACGCCGTGTCGGCCGGAACGACGCCCAAGACCTGCACGTCCCCTTCGGCTTCTATCTCTCTCAACGCCGGCTCGAGCACCCGTCGCTCTTCGTCCCCGAACAGGCCGCCCTCGGATGCGTGCGGGTTCAGCCCGGCGCAGCAGATACGGGGCGATGGGATGTTCCACCACTCGCGCAGCGCGTCCAGCGCGATCCGGGTTCGGGTCACCACCAGTCGGCGGGTGAGCCGGGCCGGTACCTCTCTCAGAGGGATGTGGGCCGTGAGCAGGGCCATCCTCAACGGTCCACCCATGAGTGTCCGTTCAGCGGCCATCATCATGGTGACTTCCGGAACTCCGGCACGCTCGCGCAGAAACTCCGTATGGCCCGGAAACGGGTAGCCCGCGACGGCCAGTGCGGCCTTGGAGATCGGGCCGGTGACCAGCCCGTCGAGGCTTCCCTCCAGCGCCAGCTCGATCCCCCGCTCGATGGCACGCGCGGAGAGGCGCCCGGCCTCGCGGAGGCCCGTGCCGCCGTTCTCGGGCGGCCACGGTCCCACCGGCAGCAGCTCACACCCTTCGGGCGCCGGCCACCCTTCCGGTCCGATGGCCACGAACCGCGCCATGGCGCCGATCTCGGGCCGGCGCAGCGCCGCGGCGGCGACCTCCGGCCCGATTCCCCGCGGGTCTCCCAGCGTGACGCCGATCCTGGGCCCGTCCGTCAGAAGAGCAGGATCTTGATGAATGTCTCCTCCCGCAGCTTGTCCAGATAGGCCGCCATCTGCTTCTGGCCTCGCAGCGCCTGGCGGATGTTGTCGCGCACGTCGTCGAGCTGAAACTGGCCTTCGGGGCGGTAGTCGATGACCTGCACCACCGCGAAGTTGACGACGCCCGCATCGCCGGGAACCTCGAACGGTCCGATCACCTCGCCGGCCCGCGGCTGAACCAGCCGGGCGCGGTACTCGGGCCCGAACCGGCCCGCGATCTGGTCCATCACGACGTTGTTGTAACGAACCTCCGGTTCATCCAGGACACCCTCCTGGTCCTTCAGGTGCTCGGCGTCGACCCCCGCGACCAGACTGTCCCGCAGCGCCTCCGCCCGCTGCCGCGCCAGCTCGACGTCCGCCTGGGTGATGGTCGGCTTGACCAGAATGTGACTCAGGTTGCGTTCCCCTCCCCGCACGTTCTGCACCTTGATCAGGTGGAGTCCGAAGCGAGTCTTCACCGGTCCGATTATGCGTCCCGGCGCCGCGTACCAGGCGGCATCCCCGAACGCGGGGACGACCTCGTTACGCCGCAGCCAGCCCAGCTGGCCGCCTTGATCCCGGCTGGCGGGGTCCTGAGAGTAGCGTCGCGCCACCACCTCGAAATCCTCGCCGTCCTCCAGGATCTCCTCGGCGGCCTTCTTCAGCACCTCGCTCGCGCTGTCCAGGGCGCTCTCGGACGGCTCCGGAGCCAGCACGAGCCGGTTCAGGGAAACGGTGGCCGGCCGGACCTCGCGGGACGCGTTCGCTTGGAAATACTGCCGGATCTCCGCCTCCGACACGTCCACCGGCGGCAGCTTTCCGCTCGTCTGCAGGGAGCGCTGATACCGTTGCAGCATGATCTCGGCGCGAGCCTGGGCACGGAGGCTCTGCCGGTATTGAAACATGTTCTGTCCGGTGGCCTCCACAGCCTTTTGGAACTCGTCCTCGGAAGAGAACAGGCTTCGGCGCTGCTGGAAATACTCCTCCGTCAACCGGTCCGCGTCATCGTCCTGAACCTCGATCCCCGCCCGCTTGGCTTCCTGGAATAGCAGCAGCTGATCGACCATCGCGGAGAGGATCTGCCGCACGAGCGCCTGGAAATCCGCGCTGCCCCTGGGCGGGAGCTTGGCGCCCTGCGATTGAAGGCGGAGGATCTCCTGTTGAACTTCCGACAGGAGGACGACCGTGTCGCCGACGATCGCCGCCACGCGATCCACCAGCTGGACGGAGTCCGGGCGCACCGCGGATGGGCCGCCCGCCTGGGCCCGGACCGCACCGGCCCATGCCAGCGAGACCGCGCCGATCAGGGCGCACAGGGTCGTACGCCGTGCCCTCGTCCGCCCGGTTGCGTGCACGCGAGCGGACCGGGCGACGCCCGTGCCCCCGCCCGCCGCGCGGGAATGGTCCGACATGTTCATCGTTTCACCCGTCGACCTGTACCGCCGTCGCGGAAGCGGGACTCCCTTCCGCGGTGGCGAGTTTCCGGAACGCTTCGACCAGAACGGACAACAGCGGTTCGGTCCCGGCGTTCTGAAGAACCAACGATAAGGGCTGCAGCCGGCGCACTTCAACTTCCACCTGACGGTCGGCGAACCCGCCGCGCAGGAGCGAGAGCCGCGGAATCGCCGTCTCCCGGAAGCTGATCCGCGCCGAGTCGCGCCTCTTCGGACCACTCCACGGCGGCGCTCCGGGGCCGCGGGCCACGGGCCGCGCGCCGGCATCGGCCGGTTGAAGCCGGATCCATTCCACTCCGAGCCGGGTCCCCAGAACCCGCAGTTCCGCCGCGGCCAGGAGACGATTCACCGGCTCGGGCGCCGGCCCATAGCGATCCCTGAGCTCGTCGCGCAATTCGGCCACTTCGCGCACTGCCGCCACCTGCGAGAGCCGCCGATAGAAGTTCATCTTCTGTTCCGAATCCAGGATGTAGTCGTCCGGGAGATAGGCCTCCCCTCCGATAGACACCTGAGCGACCACATCCTTCCCCCCGGACTCGTCACCCCGGAGCCGGCGCACCGTCTTTTCGACCAGCCGCCGGTACGTCTCCAGGCCCACCGCCGTCGCGAAGCCGGACTGCTCCGCGCCGAGGAGGTTGCCCGCACCCCGCAATTGAAGGTCGCGCAGGGCCACCTGGTAGCCCGCGCCCAGCTCCGTGTGGTGCTCCAGGATCCTGAGGCGGCGCTCCGCCTCCGGGGATACGCCGGTGGGCACGATCATGTAGCAGTGCGCGCGGCGGTGCGATCGGCCCACCCTTCCGCGCAGCTGATAGAGCTGCGCCAGCCCGAAACGGTCGGCCCGATGGACGATCATCGTATTGGCGGTGGGGATGTCGAGGCCGTTCTCGATGATGGAGGTGCACACCAGGACATCGATATCGCCGTTCAGCAGAGCCGCCATCACGCCCTCGAGCGCCCGCTCTCCCATCTGCCCGTGCGCGACGTCCACCGCGCATTCCGGTACGAGGCGGCGGATCCGCCGGGTCAGCGACTCGATGGTCTCGACCCGGTCGTGGACGAAAAAGACCTGGCCGCCCCGGTCCCGTTCGCGGCGAATCGCGTCCTGGATGATGGAGTCGTCCCACGGCAGGACGTGCGTGATCACGGGCATGCGCCCCTGCGGAGCCGTCTGGATCACCGACAGGTCGCGCAGCCCCCCCAGCGCCAGGTGCAGGGTTCGGGGGATGGGTGTGGCGGTGAGCGTCAGCACGTCGACGGATTCCTTCAGTGCCTTGAGCCGCTCCTTCTGCTTCACTCCGAACCGTTGCTCTTCATCCACGATCAGCAGGCCCAGATCGCGGAAGCGGACGTCGATCGACAGCAGTCGATGGGTGCCGACCACGATGTCCACTCTGCCCGATCGCAGTCCCTGGAGCGTCTTTCGCTGCTCGGCCGGCGTACGGAAGCGTGACAGGCTTTCGATCCGGGCCGGGAACGCGGCCAGACGCTCCTGAAACGTGCGGAGGTGCTGCTCCACCAGGATGGTGGTCGGCGCGAGCAGCGCGACCTGTTTGCCGTCCTGGACGGCCTTGAAGGCGGCCCGCATGGCGATCTCAGTCTTGCCGAAACCCACGTCCCCGCACACCAGCCGGTCCATGGGACGCGGGCGCTCCATGTCCTCTCTCACCTGTTCCCAGGCGGCCAGCTGGTCGGGCGTCTCCTCGTACACGAACGCCGACTCCATCACCCGCTGCCAGGCGCTCTCGCCCGAGAACGAGTGGCCCGTCGCCAGGTGGCGCCGGGCGGACAGCTGAAGCAGCTCCAGCGCCGATTCCTCGATCGCGGCCACCGTGCGGTCTCTCAGCTGCTTCCAGCGTTTGCCTCCCAGGCGGTGCACCCGGGGGGGTTGGGCGATTCCGTCCTCGCCGGGGGCGCTCCACCGCTCTATGAGATCCAGGCGGTAGTGGGGGAGACGCAGGATCTCGCCCTCCGCGTACTCGATCTCCAGCGTCTCGATCGTCTCGTCCCCGACCCGCACCCTCCGCAGGCCGCGATAGCGGCCGATTCCGTGGTCCATGTGCACCACGTAGTGGCCCGGCTTGATGCTGGCGATCGATTCCAGCGTCGCCGCGCCGTGGAAGCGGCTGCGGCGACGAAACCGGTAGGAGCGCCGGAAGATCTCGTGGTCGGTCAGCACGAGGAGGGGTCGCGGGCCCCGCACTCTGAACCCTCCGCTGAGAGAGCCCAGAGCCAGGGTCACCCGCTCGGATAGGCGACCCCCGCGCTCCGAGAGGATTTCCTCCAGGCGGTCCACCTGGCCCTCGCTGTCGCACAGGATGAGCGGGCGCTCTCCCCGCCCCAGGCTCTCCCGGATCTCGGCCAGCAGGCGTTCCATGTCGCGGTCGATGCGGGGAGGCGGCTCGAAGCCCGGGCCGGCCTCGTCTTCCGGGGGCTCTTCACCGTCCGCAGAGGGGCCGCCGTCCCGACGCGCCTCGCCTTCCGGCGCCGCCGCCAGACGCCGGAGGACCGAGAGCTTGCGCTCCGCGGCCTCGGGGGGCATCACGAGAGCTTCGGCGGGCCATGGACCAGAGTCGGCCCCGCCCCCCTCCGCCGCGGACCCGGAGGGATGCCGCTCCAGAGTCTCCTCCCACAGACGCCGGCGCAGCGCCGCACCCGAGCTCGGATCGCGCTCTATGAGAAGGGTTTCCTCCGGGAGTAGCTCCACAAGGGAGCGGCGCGACACCGCGTCTCCCCCCTCCCCATCCGCCGGCAACCTGACCGGCAGGATCTCGGCGCGGTCCAGCAGATCCACCGAGCGCTGGGTGAGAAGATCGAATCGACGCAGAGAGGCGATCTCGTCCTCCCACAACTCGATCCGGAGCGGTCGCTCGTGGCCGAAGCCCATCACATCGACGATACCGCCGCGCACCGCGAACTCGCCCAGCTCCCGGACGGTGTGGACGGCCTCGAAGCCCATCCGCTGTAGATCCGCCTTCAGGGATCCGAGCCCGATCCGCTGGCCCGTCTCGAGTCGGAGCTCGAAGCGCTCGGTGGAGGCCGGCAGGGGAACGCGCTCGGCCAGCGCCCGCGCCGTGGTCACGATCGCACGCGCGCGCCCACCCAGCAGATCTCCCAGGACCTTCACCCGCTGACTGGAGATCTCCACGTGGGGATCGCGCTCCTGCGTGGGGAGACTCTCGCGCTGCGGGAAGTAGCCGGCCCCCACATCCCCCGCCAGCCAGCGGAGGTCGGCGAAATCGGCGTCGGCCTCGTTGGGCGTCTGGCCCACCAGCACCACGGGCGCCGGGGACCGCTCCGACAGAACGGCGGCGAGCGCGGCGGCGGAAGCTCCCGGGAGGCGACGGACCGTCATCGCGGAGCCGGATCCGGCCAGGCGACGCGGGAGTTCCGAGTCGGACAACAGAGCTCTTACGGCATCGAGAATCAACTCTGGGCGATGCTCCACGATGTGCGAGATGAATCCCCCTCTCCGGCGCGGAGGGGGGACGGCCCGTCCGGAGCGCTCCGGCGCCCGGGCGTTGCGAGCACGATCTCCAACACGGCGAGCGCGGCGGCGAGCAGCACCAGCCACGGGGCCGCCTCCCGACCGCGACGGCCCCGGTAGATCGCGCGGCGCCACGCCTGCTCGTCCGGATCGGCAATGAGTACCGTCTGTCCCGGGAACAGTTCCGGAAGCGAATCGAACGACGCCGGCGTCAGGTCGGACTCGGCGAGCGGCGTATTCACGGCGACGAACGCCGCCGCGGGGGATTCGGACAGGTCACTGCCGCCGCCGAAGCGGACGCGCCGCCCGGAGACGCGATACAGCCCCGAACGGAACGCCGTGAACGGGGCGCCGCCCTCCACCGCCTGGCTGGCACCATCCGGCCGGGCGACGGAGTCGGCCCAGTCCGGTAGCCGGAACGGCTGGCCAGCCTCGAAATCCGCATTCGGCCAGTCCGCGGATCCGCTCCAGCGCAGCAGCAGCGTCTCCAGGAACGGAATCATGGCGGGCGAGGCGGGGATGGAGGTGGCATCGGCGTCCAGGGGAGAGCCGAGCAGAACATACGTCCGTCCGTCCCTCTTTCCCACGATCAGCCATGGTTCGCCGTCTGCCGTCTTCCACACCGCCGTGTCCCCGCCGGCCTGCGCACCGGAGGCGCGCAACAGGTACCGCCGCGCGATCCGAGCGTCCGCCAGGCCAGCCGCGGAATCCACCGGCGTCCGGAGCCGTAGTCCTCCTCGGGAAGTATCGGCCTGCAGCCGCCATGCGATGTTCGCGCGGCGCAGGAGCTGGTTGAGACGGGGGAGTTCAGCCGGAGCTGCGGGTGGAACCACGATCAGCACGGATTCGGAGCTCGCATCGTTCGCCCCGGGCCACGTCTCGGGCGCGCCCTCCACGAGGAGGACATCCGGCGCGTCCTTTGCGATTCTGCCCGCGTCGCGCAGGGTCCCCAACGCCAGTCCCACGAAACTGTCGGGAGGGCCGAGGTGTCGTACGGACGGAGGAGGGACGACCCGAAACGAGAACTGGCGCGCATCGTCGGCGCGCAAGCCGTCCCGTTCGATGGCCGCCCGGCCCCGGTGGGGCCCCGGTCCCAGCGCGGGAAGCCGAAGGGCGGCCGTCGTCCCCCAGCTGACCCGGGCGGCGCCCACCAGGTCGCCGTCGATCTCGAGCCGGACGTGCGGCGGCGTGGACGGGCCGCTCGCGGCCGAGAGGGGAGGCGACCGACGGGACGAGCCGTCCGGAAACCGTCCGCGAACCGTCCGCTCGGGCGCGATCAGGACGCCGAGAGGCGTTCCGCGCGGCGCGCTCCGCCCCTCGGGCAGTTCCACGGAACGGATGAACCCGTTGCTCTCGGAAAGGGGCGGCGGCCGGAACACGATCAGCGGCACATCCTCCCCGCCGCCCTTCGCGCGCGCGGCGGAGTCCCTCCCTCCCACCGCGTCCACGGCCGGCGCCAGGCCGCTGCGCTGCAGATCGCTCAACACATGGATCTCGCGCCGCCGCCCGGCCGTAGCGGGCAGTGCCCCTCGGGCCCGAGCCCAGGCCGCCAGGAGATTTCCCCGTCCATCCGTCTGGCGGACCCGCGCCAGGGCCGCCGCGGCCGGCCCGCTCGTCTCCCCGACGGCCAGCGGTGGCCCGACCGTCGCCAGAATCCAGAAGCGGTCGGCCGGCCGGGCGGCCGCCAGCGTGGTGCGGGCGCGTTCCACCAGGAGATCCAGCAGCGGGCGGTCTCCCACCAGGCGGGAGGTGCTGGCCGAATTGTCCACCACGATGGCGATGTCGGTCGGCCAGTGGTCCACCGGTGATCCGTGGCCCAGCAGTAAGCCCGCGGCGATCAGCGACAGCAGCAGGATGAGTCCGGCGCGCGTCATCAGCAGGAGAAGATCACCGGCGCGGATGGCGCGAGCGTGGGCCTGTCTGGCTCTCCTCAGGTAGCGCAGGGCGGGGAAGGGCACTCGGCGGGAGCGCTCCCGCTTCCGCCGATGGAGCAGCACGGGTACGGCCGCCAATAGGGCGAGGCCGAGCGCCCAGGCGTGAAGCAGGCTCATCGGGTCGGCTCGCGCGAAGTGGCCGTGGGCCCTCCTCTCATCTCTGCCTCCGGATCCGGCCGCGCAGGTAGCGGTGAAGCGCCACGCCGAGCGGGCGGTCCGTGGTGAGGAGCGCGTAGTCCACTCCCATGCCCAGGGACTCGCGCCGCCAACGCTCGATCGCCTCCGAGACAGCCTCCCGGTAGTCCCTGCGCAGAGTGGCCGAGTTGGTCCCCAGCTCCTCGCCGGTCTCGGGATCGTAGAATGTGGCCTCCCCCGCCGCCGGGAGCTCCATCTCTGCCCGATCCATCACGTGGAAGATCAGGGCTTCGTGTCCCTGGTGGCGCAGGAGCTTCAGGGCGTGCCGAGTGGAGGCGGGGTCCACCAGGAGATCGGAGACCAGCACCACCAGCCCGCGCCGCCGGAGCCGACGAGCCAGGCTGGTGAGCACCGCTCCGGCATCGGTCCGTCCGCCGGGGTGCGCCGCCGCGAGATCGTTCAGCAGGCGGCGCCACTGGCCCAGAGCGGCCCGCGGCTCCACGCGATCGCGCGGCCGGTCATCGAACGTCAGCAGACCGGCGGCATCGCCCTGACGCAGCAGCAGGAGCGCCAGAGACGCCGCGAGCATCCGGGAGTAATCCAGCTTGGTGACGAAGCGTCCCGGATCGGAGGTCCAAGCCATGGACCGGCTGATGTCCACGACGATGTGGGCACGCAGGTTCGTTTCCTCCTCGTACTGCTTGATGTAGAGGCGGTCCGAGCGCGCATAGACTTTCCAGTCCACGAATCGGGTGTCGTCGCCGGGGTTGTACAGACGATTCTCCGCGAACTCCACCGAGAATCCGCGATACGGAGAACGGTGAAGGCCGAGCAGGAAGCCCTCCACGACCCCTCGGGCGACGAGCTCGAGGTTGGCGATTCGCGCCAGCTCGCGGGGGCTCACAAGGTCCAGGCGTCCGTGGGTCTCCTCACTCATCCCCGCAACGTTAGCGTCCCGGGAACCCGGAGGCACACCGCCGGCCAGGGCGTGTACCTAGCAGGACTCCGCCGGGAGCCCGCTCATGCCGAGAACAGGAGGAATGCCGTGGTTCGAGGAAACATCGTCCGAGTCGCCGTTCTGCTTCCCGGTCTTTGCGCGGCCGCTCCACTCTCCGCCCAGACGGACCACGAGCCGGTGGGCGCCGCGGATGCGGCGGCCACCATCACCGCGGCCGACCTCCGCGACCGGATCGGAATCCTGGCCGACGACTCCATGCGGGGGCGGGACACACCCAGTCCGGAGTTGGAGCAAGCCGCCCGCTACGTCGCGGAACAGTTCCGCTCGTTCGGTCTCCAGCCGGGCAACGGAGACAGCTATCTTCAACCGTACCCGCTCACGCTCGTCGGGCCGGGGCCGGTGGACCGCCAGGCCCTGCGCTTGCGGGGGCCGTCCGATTCGCGCACGCTGGATCCGCGGACGGAGTTCGTCGCGGTGCCGGTCGGCCGGGCCCTCGAGGGGGGAGGTCCTCTCGTGCGTGTGGACCCGTCGGAGGAACAGGCCGATCTCACGGGCCGCGTCGCGGTGATCTCCGTGACGCCGGCCGCGCTCCAGCGGGTGTTCGGCCGCGTGCGCCACATCCTGGCCGAACGGGGAGCGCGCGGCGCCATCCTGGTCGTTCGGGCGCCGGCCGCGTACCTGGCCGGCATCCGGCGCTTCTTCGGGCGCCGGCGCGTGTCGTTGGGGGAGCCGAACGACTTTCCCGCCCCGGTCATGCTGGTGTCGGCCTCCGAGCTGCCGAGTTCCCTCGCGGAAGCTCTCCGGGAGGAGCGGCCGCTCCCCCCCGGCTGGTCGGCGGTGTTGCGTAGCGACGGCGAGGTGGAGGCGGCGCGGGGGTGGAACGCCATCGGCTGGCTGGAGGGCTCCGACCCGAGGCTCAAGCACGAGTACGTGCTGTTCACGGCGCACATGGATCACGTGGGGGTGGGGAGGCCGGTCGACGGAGACTCCATCTACAACGGGGCGGACGATGACGCCTCGGGCACTGCCACGGTCGTGGAGCTGGCCGAGGCGTTCGCCCGCACCACACCGCGGCCTCGACGATCGCTGATCTTCATGACCGTCAGCGGCGAGGAGAAGGGCCTGTTCGGGTCGAGATGGTATACCGAGCACCC
Organism: Gemmatimonadota bacterium; assembly: GCA_046757845.1. Lineage (GTDB taxonomy): Bacteria > Gemmatimonadota > Gemmatimonadetes > Palauibacterales > Palauibacteraceae > JBHHYZ01. Next base: position 20,498 of record JBHHYZ010000024.1, on the reverse strand, counting down.
CCTGTTTCCGCTGGCCCGCACGGTCGCCGACCTGAACATCGACATGATCGGACGGAACTGGCGGGACACGGTGGTCGCCATCGGCAAGGCCGAATCCAGTCTCGGACCCCTGGTGGAGGAGATCGCCGCGGCCCATCCAGAGCTTCACATGGCGGTCGTGGACGATCGGTGGCCGGACGAGCGGTTCTACTTCCGCTCCGATCACTACAATTTCGCGCGGAAGGGCGTCCCGATCCTCTTCTTCTTCAGCGGCGTGCACGAGGATTACCACCGACCGTCGGATGAGCCGTCCAAGATCGAGTACGGGAAGACCGCGCGGATCGGCCGGCTGATCTACCGGCTGGGCCGGGCGGTCGCGGACGCCGATCAGAAGCCGCGATGGGACGAGCAGGCGTACAGACGCGTGGTCGAGGGAGGCGACCGGTAGAGCGCCGTGCGGGGAACGCCGCGGGTCAGGCCGCGGCCACGACGTTGCCGCGGAGCCCGGGCGAGAGCAGATTAAAGGAACGAATATGACGGTGGAACACACTGCGGGCCGCAGGCCCGACTCGGGCCCCGCGGCCGGCCAATCCGAAACGCAGGATGGAACGGCAATGTCCGAAGAGAGAGAAGTTCCCTACATCGTCGTGGAGAAGGGTGGCTCCGCCATCGGGGCCTTCTTCTGGGGTCTGGTCGTGGGAGCCGCCACGGCTCTGCTGTTCGCGCCCAAGTCGGGGCAGGAGACCCAGGAGGAGTTGCGCGAGAGCGCCCGGAAGCTGAAGGAGGAGGCCGGAACCCACCTCGCGGATCTTCGCAAGAATGTGGAGGAGGGCCTCGAGAAGACGAAGACCAGCGTGGCGGACCGGGTGGAGACCGTGCGCGAGGAGGCCCGGGAGAAGAAGCGCCAGACCGCCGAAGCGCTCCGTGCGGGTAAGGAAGCCGCTCAGCAGGCGCGGGGAGACCTCGAAAAGCGGGTGGCGGAGTCCAAGGCGGCGTACAAGGCCGCGCTGGGAAGTGACGACCAGGAGGAGGCGTCTCCGGAGGCTTCCGCGAGTTAGCGCGGCTCTCCCGAGACCTGCTGGACGGCCGCTGACGGTGCGCGGTCCGCCGGGCACGCGGGATCCGCGGAAGGTCTCTTCGCTACACTCCTTCGCGGCCCGCGTGTACCATAAGTCCGCGGACGACCGGGTGTTCTTCCTGGCCTCGGGGCTCACGTTCAGCGTGCTGCTGGCCAGCATCCCGTTCCTCCTGCTCGTGATCTCGCTTCCCACCCTCCTGCTGGGCTCGGAGATGGGGCGCTTTCAGGACGAAGCCCTCCGTTGGCTGTGGGAGATCGTCCCGGTCACGGTTCCGGAAGTGCGCGCGGATCTCGGCTCCAAGTTGCAGAGCGTGGTGGACAGCGCGGGCTCCATCGGACTGGTCGGCGCGATCCTGTTCGCCTGGTTCTCCACCCGGCTGTTCGGCGCCCTGCGCACGGCGCTCAGCGAAGTGTTCGACCTGGACGACACACGGGGGGTGATCCGGGGCAAGCTGGTGGACATGCAGCTGGTGCTCATCAGCACCCTCCTCCTTTCCCTGAACATCGGGGTGACGGCGTTCTTCGGCATATCCAGTTCCGCCTGGCTCGGGAGAATCGGCTTTCGCACGGAGCTGATTCCCGGAGGCCTGGCCTTCGCGACCGTCTTCGCGGCCGTGTACGTGATGTTCCTGCTCATCTACAAGTTCGTCCCGGCGAAGCCGCTCCCGTGGCGGACCGCCGCCGTGGCGGCGCTATTCGCCTCGACCACCTTCGAACTGCTCAAGTCCGCGTTCGGATGGTACGTGTCCAACTTCGCCGACTACTCCACCATCTTCTTCGCCTTCACCACCGTGGTCGTGCTGGTGATCTCCGTCTACTACTCTTCGGTGCTCTTCCTGATGGGCGGTGAGGTGGCGCAGGTGTACGACCTGTATCGGCGCATGCGGGGGCAGCGGGAGATCTTCGAATAGGGACCCGCCCGGGCATGGCACGCGGCCGCTCGGGAGCGACGCACGAATCGAGGAGGAGACGTGTCGGGAGATGGCGTTCGGGTGGTCGCCCGCAATCGAAAGGCCCGGCACGAGTACGAGATCCTGGAGGAATACGAGGCCGGGTTGGCCCTGCGGGGCGCCGAGGTGAAGTCCCTGCGCGAGGGGAAGGCGAGCTTCACCGACTCCTTCGCCCGGGTGGAGGGCGGTGAGGTATGGCTTCTCAACCTTCACATCGCGCCCTATGATCCGGCGAGTCTGGATCGGCCGGATCCGGTGCGCGAGCGGAAGCTGCTTCTCAAGCGGAGGGAGATCGCGCGCCTGGCCGCGGACACGGCGGAGAGGGGCCTGACGCTCATCCCGCTGGACATCCATTTTCGGCGAGGCTTCGCGAAGGTGACTCTGGGACTGGCCCGGGGTAGGAAGCGGCATGACAAGCGCGAGGACCTGAAGCGCCGGGCGGTACGGCGGGAGGTGGAACGTGAGGTGGAGGCGGCGCGGAAGCGGAGGTAGACGAACGGATGAGCGCCCCGGGAGTGCGTGGCTCGGGCGCGCGATTCTGGGTGTGGGGTGGTTGGTCTGCGCCGCCGGCGGGCTGCGCGCTCAGAGCGGCGAGCGAGCCTCGGCCCCGGAGACCGTACGGGTGCGGGTGTCGGGAAAGACCCTCGAGATTCCCGTGCGGCGGCATCGCGGATACGCGGCGGCGAGGATCGAGGATCTGCTGGGCCCGGTCCTCACCGATGCCGCCGTGGAGGGCCTGTCGCTCCGGGCCCGGCTGGGCGGCGAGCCCATCTCCATGCAGCTTGGCTCCCCCTTCGTCCGCCGGGGGAATCACATCTCCCAGCTCGCCAACCCGCCCTACCGGGCCGACGGGGCGTACTGGGTCCCCGTCGAGCTGCTGGCGGATGGCGGAGAGCGGGCCGGCTCCGGGGCCCCGCCTCCCAGGGCGCGGGGTCCTCTGCGCGTCGTGATCGATCCGGGCCACGGCGGGAAGGATCCGGGAACCCGGGGCCGTACGGGGGTGAGGGAGAAGGCCGTCACGCTCGCGATCGCCCGGGCGCTGCGAGATCGGCTGGCGGGCGAGGCCGGCGTGGAGCCTTTTCTGACCCGCGATCGGGACATGTACGTGAGTCTGCGCGAGCGCTCGCGCCGGGCTGTCGCCCGGCGCGGCGATTTGTTCGTGTCTATCCACGCCAACTGGAATCGGAACCGGCGAGCCCGGGGGTTCGAGACCTATTTTCTCTCGGTCGCCAAGACCGAGAACGCGCGGCAGGTGGCTCTGCGGGAGAACAGCGCCGCCGAGTACGACGATGGGGATGCCGGACCGGAGCCCGGGGATCTGGGCTTCATTCTGGCGGGTCTAGACCGCAACGAGAACATTCAGGAGGCCCGGCGCGTGGCGGGCTACGTGCAGAACGCGCTGCGGCGGGTGAGGAGCACGCCGGACCGCGGGGTGAAGCAGGCGGGCTTCTGGGTGTTGGTCGGGGCCAGCGGCAGCATGCCGGCGGTCCTCGTCGAGGTGGGCTTTCTCTCCAACTCGGGCGAAGAGCGGGTGTTGAGGAGCGCTGCGGGGCAGAGGCAGGTGGCCGACGCGATCGCCGACGGCGTTCTGGCCTACCGCCACTATCTGGAGCGGTACGACCGCGCGCAGGCGCAGGGAGCCCGGCCTTGATGGCGGGTCCCGTGTGCGAGCGGGACCTCGCGCCGTCGGGGATCCGGGCGCCGGATGTCGGCGCGCCGATCCGGCACCTCGCTCCGGTGGTCGCGAACCGGTGTGTCGCGGAGGGCACCCGGTGGATCGAGCTGGACAGCCCCGCCATCGCCGCCGCCAGCCGGCCCGGCCAGTTCCTGATGCTGGGCTATGGGCTGGACAGTCCCGATCTGTTCCTGCTCCCGCGCCCGTTCAGCGTGGGGTGGTGCTCCGAGCGCGGTCGCGTGGGGATCCTTCTGCGGGCGTTTGGGCCGGGCACCCGGCGTCTGGCCACGCTGCGGCCGGGCGACGAAGCGCTCCTCCTGGGACCGCTGGGCCGGCCGTTCCGGCTGCAGCCCTCCCGCCCGGTCGTGTGCGTCGCCGGAGGCGTCGGGCTGGCCCCGTTCATCTTCCTCCTGTCCGAAGCCTCCCGGGCCGGGCGCGCCGCCACGCTCCTGTACGGGGAGAGGAGCGCCGAGCTCGTGTTCGACACGGATCTCCTGGCCTCCCTCACGGGCTCGAGCGCCCGGATCTGGACCGAAGATGGCTCGGCCGGGCGGCGGGGCCGCGTGACCGATGGGATCGACTTGACCGGAGCCCCTCTCCTCCTGGCCTGTGGGCCCACCCCGATGCTTCGGGCCGTGGCCGGTCTCGCGCTGGAGCGGGAGCTGCCCTGCCAGGTGGCCGTGGAGGAGTACATGGGCTGCGGGATCGGGACCTGCCAGGGGTGCGTGGTCCGGGGCGCGGATGGACGGTGGATCAAGTCCTGTGTGGAGGGTCCCGTGTTCGAGGTGCGGGAGCTGGCGTGGCCGAGCCCGTGAGCGGAGGACGGCTCGCCCAGCGACTGTTCGGCGTGGAGTTCCACAGCCCCGTGCTGCTCGCTTCCGGTACCTGCGGCTACGGGCGCGAGTATGCCGAGCTCATCCCGCTGGATGAGCTGGGAGGCCTCGTCACCAAGGCGGTCAGCGTGGAGCCCCGCGTCGGGAACCCTCCGCACCGCGTCAGCCAGACGCCCGGCGGCATGATCAACGCCATCGGGCTCGAGAACGTTGGGCTCGCGGCCTTCATCGCCGAGAAGCTGCCCTGGCTGTCCGACCATCTCCGGCGCGCCCACGTCTTCGTCAACGTGGTGGGCCGATCCGTGGACGAGTTCGCCCGCGTCGTGGCCGGACTGGATGGAGAGGACGGGTTTCTGGGCTTCGAGATCAACGTGTCGTGCCCCAACGTCGAAGGGGGCACGATGTTCGGTACGGACCGGCGGTCCCTTGCCGAACTCGTGGAGCGGTTGCGGGCCGAGACCGACCGGCCCCTGGTGGTCAAGCTCACCCCGAACGTGCCGGACATCGGAGTGTACGCCCGGATCTGCGAGGAAGCCGGGGCGGACGGTTTGAGCGCGATCAACACCGTGCCGGGCATGCTCATCGATATCGAGCGCCGCCGTCCCGTGATCGGCAACGTGAGCGGCGGGCTGAGCGGGCCCGCCATCCTGCCCATCGGAGTCCACCTCACCTGGAAGGCCGCCCGGGCCAGTTCGCTCCCGATCATGGGGATCGGAGGGATCCGCGACGGCGCGGACGCCCTGCAGTACATCCTGGCGGGCGCGAGCCTGGTCCAGGTCGGGACGGCCTCCTTCGTGGATCCGGAGGCGGCGGTACGGGTCCATACGGAGATCGAGGCCTACATGGAACGCCACACGATCCGGGCCCTGGACGAGTTGGTGGGTGCCGTCGAGGTGCCGGCCGGAGCGTGATCTCTCCAGTCGAGCGCGCGCGCCGGCGCATCGGGGAGCTGTTCGCGGCCCGCTACGGGCGCCCGCCGGAGCGGGTGTCGCCCGTGGCCGCGGACGCCTCGAGCAAGCGCTATTTTCGCCTGGCGGGCCCCGGCGGAGAGACGGCGATCGGCGCGTACGGGCCGGATCCGGGGGAGAACCTCGCGTTTCTTTCGTTCAGCCGGACGTTTCGCGATCTCGACCTCCCGGTGCCGGAGATCTACGCATCCGATCCCGAGGCCGGCGTGTGGCTGGAAGAGGATCTCGGCGACACGACGCTGTTCGACCTGCTGGCGCGGATGCGGCGGCCCGGCGGAGAGAGCCCGGAGGATACGCGCGCGGCACAGAACCTTCCGGACGAGGTCGTGGGCCTGTACCGCCAGTCACTGGAGATCCTGCCCCGGTTCCAGCTGGACGGCGGCCGCGAGATCGATTTCGACGTCGCCTACCCTCGGGCCGCGTTCGACCGGCAATCCATCCTGTGGGATCTCAATTACTTCAAGTACCACTTCCTCAAGCTGGCGCACATCCCGTTCAGCGAGGGCCGGCTGGAGCGCGATTTCGCCAGGCTGACCGGCGCGCTCCTGGAGGCGGACACCGCGCACTTCCTGTACCGCGACTTCCAGTCGCGCAACATCATGGTGCGGGACGGCCGGCCCTGGTTCATCGACTATCAGGGGGGGCGCCGGGGCGCTCTCCAGTACGACGTGGCCTCTCTGCTGTACGATGCCAAGGCGGATCTTTCGCCCGCCCTGCGAGATAGCCTCCTGGAGCATTACCTGGCCGCCCTGGCGGGAAGAGGCGTCGATCCGGCCGGCTTTCGCGGCCACTACGGCAGCTACGTGCTCGTGCGCCTCATGCAGGCGCTCGGCGCCTACGGATACCGCGGGTTCTACGAGCGCAAGCCGCATTTTCTCCAGAGCGTGCCGTATGCGGCGAGGAACCTGGAGGGGATCCTCGAGGAAGGTCTTCCCGTACGGTTGCCGGAGCTCGAAGCGGTGTTCGGACGGATCGTGGAAGTGTGGGCCCGGGCCGGAGCGGCGCCGTCGGGATCCGCGCTCACCGTCCGCATCGGCAGCTTCGCGTACGCGGGCGGCTATCCGGTGGATCGGGAGGGGCATGGGGGAGGGTTCGTGTTCGACTGCCGGGTGCTGCCCAACCCGGGACGGGAAGCGGCGTTCCGCGCCGCCACGGGCCTGGATGAGGCGGTGGCGCGCTACCTTCGCGAGCGGCCGGAGGTGGAGGCGTTCTTCACGAAGGTGCGGGAGCTGGTGGATGCCCAGATCCTGGGCTACCTGCGGCGGAGGTTCGCCAGCCTGAGCGTCCAGTTCGGCTGCACCGGCGGCCAGCACCGGTCCGTCTATCTGGCCGAACGCCTCGCGAGCCACGTTCGCGAGACGTTTCCCCAGGTGGAAGTCCGGGTCCGGCACCGCGAGCTCGGGTTGGACGGACGCGGGAGTGGCCGGGGAGCGGGGCCCCCGGAAACCGGCTCGGGGGTCCCGGAGATCGATTCGGCGGCCCGAGACGCGGATCGGCGCGCGACGGGCCGCCCTCCGGCCCCGAGCTCCGCCGGCTGACCGTGGAGGCGATGATCCTGGCCGCGGGCCTTGGCGCGCGGCTTCGTCCGCTCACCGAGCACACGCCGAAGGCGCTGATCGAGGTGGGAGGGATGCCTCTGCTGGAACGGGTCGCCCGCCGTCTCGTGGCGGCGGGAGCGGACCGCCTGATCGTGAACGTGCACCACTACGCGAAGCGGATCGAGCGCTTCGTACGGGAGCGGAACGGCTTCGGTGTGGAAGTCCGCTTCTCGTGGGAAGAAGCCGAGCCGCTGGACACGGGCGGAGGTCTGCTGGCGGCGGCGCCGCTGTTCCGGCGGGATGCACCCTTCCTGCTGCACAACGTCGACGTGATCACGGACCTGGATCTGGGCCGGATGTACCGGGAGCACGAGGCGCATCAGCCGCTGGCCACCCTGGCGGTGAGCGACCGCCCCACCTCGCGTCCGCTGCTCGTGGATGGCGAAGGCGTCTACGGGGTCGCGAATCACCGCACCGGTTGGCGGCGCGAGGCCCGGCCTCCGCGCGGGCCGACGCGCGAGCTGGGCTTCGCCGGCGTGCACGTGGTCTCGCCGACCGTGTTCGATCTGCGCGGGCTCCACGGGGCGTTCTCCATCTGGGAACCGTACTTTCAGCTCGTGGCGCGCGGCCGGCGCATCCTCACGTTCGACATCGGCCAGGCCCTGTGGTTGGAGGCCGGCGATCCGGACCGGCTCGAGCGGGCCCGGACGGTCCTGGCGGGCGCGCCCGGCGGCCGGCTGCGAGAAGAAACCCGCCGATGAGCGGGCCGGGAACGGGAACCATGAGAGGAGCGACGCCGTGAGCGCACCGACCGGAACCACTCCGCGGGCCGATGGTTTCGGCTTCTGGGACCGTCAGCTGGACCGGCTCGGCGGGCGCGATCCGGTCGCGGTGCTGGCGGAGACCCCGGCGGCCGTGACGGATCTCGTGTCCGCCACGCGGGATGCGTCCGCGCTCCGCCGGAGGCCCGGCGAGCGCGCGTGGAGCGCCCTGGAGGTCGTGGGCCACCTGATCGACGTCGAATGGGTGTTCGGCTTCCGGACGCGTACCGTCCTGTGCGATGAGGTCCCCGAGTTCGGCGGGATCGACCAGGACCGCTGGGTTGCGGTCCAGCGGTGGAACGAGCGGGACCCGGCCGATCTCCTGGAGCGGTTCTCGGGGTTGAGAAGAGTCAATCTCTCCACCTGGGCGCAGCTCCGACCGGCGGAGCTGGAGCGTTCGGGGCTCCATCGGGACGCGGGCGTTCGCCTCTCCCTCGATCTGATGCGGCGCATCCTGGCCGGCCACGATCTTCAGCACATGGACCAGATTCGCGCCGCCCTGGCCGGGGCTTCCGGCGGGACCGGATGAAGGCCGTCCGGATCGCGGCGGCGGGCGGGCCCGAGGTGCTCGAGCTCGTCGAGATTCCCGAGCCGGTGGCCCGGCAGGGGGAGGCGCTGGTCCGTGTTCGCGCGGCGGGCTTGAACCGGGCGGACCTGTTGCAGCGCAGAGGCCTGTACCCGGCCCCGCCCGGCGCCCCGCGGGACGTGCCGGGCCTGGAGTTCGCCGGCGAGGTGCGGAAGGTCCCGGGTGCTGCGCGCGATCCCGCCGCCGGGTCCGGGAGACCGCGCCCGGCGTCCGTGCGGGAAGGCGATCGGGTGATGGGACTGTTGGGCGGGGGAGGCTACGCGGAGATCGTGTCGGTGCCCGCCGAGCTGCTGCTCCCCATCCCCTCGGATCTCTCGTTCGCGGAAGCGGCCGCGATTCCGGAGGCGTTCCTCACCGCGGCCGACGCTCTGTTCGAACGCGGACGGCTCGAGCCCGGCCAGCGCGTCCTGATCCATTCGGCGGGTGGAGGCGTGGGCAGCGCGGCCGTTCAACTGGCCAGGGCGGGTGGTGCCGGGCGCGTCTTCGGCACGGCCTCCGCGACGAAGCTGGAGGGGCTGGCCCGGCTCGGACTGAAGCCCGATGTGGGGATCGACTACCGGAGCCGGAACTTCTCCGAGGTCATCGAGGCGGAGACCGGAGGAGAGGGTGTGGACGTGATCCTGGATACCGTCGGGGCCGCGTTCTGGGACCGCAACCTGGCCAGCCTGGCCCCGCTGGGCCGGCTGGTGTTGGTGGGCTTGATGGGGGGTCGGCGGACCGAGGCGGATCTGGGAGAGCTGATGCGGCAACGACTCACCGTGGTCGGTACGGTGCTGCGGTCGCGCTCCCGGGCCGAGAAGGCGTCCCTCACGGAGGAGTTCGCGAGGCGCTTCCTCCCTCTGTTCGAGACGGGGGAGCTGCGGCCCGTGGTGGATCGCGCCTTTCCCCTGCGGCGGGCCGCGGATGCGCACCGCTACATGGAGACGAACCGCAACCTGGGCAAGCTGGTGCTGGAAGTGTAGCCGGTCCGCCGGCGAGCACCTAGAATATCCCGATGAATTCCTCGATCCCATGCGTGCGGCCCCGGGCAGCCGCTCGGCGGCCCGTAGCCGGTTCGCGCCCGTGAGGCTCTGGGTCGGAACGAGCGGTTTCAGCTACAGAGAATGGAAGGGCAGTTTCTATCCGCCGGATCTCTCCTCCGGTGGCATGCTGGCCTACTATGCGCGAAAGCTGGCCGCCGTAGAGATCAACCATACGTTCTACAGGCTGCCGAAGCCCGAAGTCCTCGAGTCGTGGGCCGCCCAGGTGCCCGAGGGATTCCGCTTCGCGCTCAAGGCATCGCGCCGCATCACCCACTTCAAGCGCTTGAAGGACGTGGGAGGGGAGACGGGCCGCCTGACGAACCTCGTCGCGAGCCTGGGTGATCGGGCGGGCGCGGTCCTCTACCAGCTACCGCCCAACTTCCGCAAGGACCTGGCTCGCCTGGAGCGATTCCTGGACCAGTTGCCAGAGCCCGGCCGGGCCGCGTTCGAGTTCCGGCACGAATCGTGGCGGGACGAGGACGTCGCGGGCCTGCTCGCGGCCCGGCGCGCCGCCCTGTGCCTGGCGGACACGGAGGAGCGGCCCGCACCGTCGCCGGGGGTGTCCGCGGACTGGGGCTACCTGCGCCTCCGCAAGCCGACCTACTCGGACGACGAGTTGGAGGAGTGGATGAGTCGGGCGAAGGAGGCGGGCTGGGCGGAAGCCTACGTGTTCTTCAAGCACGAGCGAGCGGGCGCGGGGCCGGCTCTCGCGGCGCGCTTCCTGGAGCTGGCCGGGCGGGGCGCCGCTCCCGGCGCGGTCGAGACCGGTCCATGACACACTGGGTGCGCCAGCTCATCGTGGCCAACGTGGCGATGTTCCTGGCCACGATCGCGTTTCCGAATCTGGTCTACGATCTCATGCTCGTCCCGAGCCTGGTCCTCCAGCGGCCGTGGACGCTCGTCACGTACATGTTCCTGCACGGCGGCATGCTCCACCTGCTGTTCAACATGATCGCCCTGTTCTTCTTCGGTCCCCGTCTGGAGACTCGGCTGGGCGGGAAGCGGTTCCTATGGCTCTACTTCCTGAGCGGGATCTCCGGGGCCTTCCTGTCGCTCCTGTTCGCGCGCAACGCGGCCGTCATCGGAGCCTCCGGGGCGGTGTTCGGCGTCCTGCTCGGCTTCGCCCTCTACTGGCCCAGGGATCACATCTACATCTGGGGCGTGCTCCCGCTGGAGGCGCGCTGGTTCGTGCTGATCCTCACCGGGTTGTCGCTGTACTCCGGACTCTCGGGAGCCGAGGGCGGAATAGCCCATTTCGCCCATCTGGGCGGATTCCTGGGCGGGTTCGGGTACCTGAAGTGGCTGGAGAAGAACTCACCCGCCCAGAAATTCCGGCGCAAGGTCGAAGGACCGGGCGCCCGCCTCGGGGACCGGCAGACGCTGGAGCAGTGGAAGCGGATCCGGCGGGAGACGCTCCACGAGGTCAACCGAGCCGAGTTCGACCGCGTCTCGGAGAAGATCAAGGCTCACGGCGTGTCCAGCCTGACGGCCCGCGAGCGGACGTTCATCGAGCGGTTCAGCGGGTCGAGCTAGCGGGTCGGCCCCGGGACCGCCGCGCCCCGGGACCGCCGGCTCAGCTGCCGAGCGAAGCGCCGGCTCGGGTCTCCAGCGGGGGTTGACGCGCGTCTTCGCCTGCCGCTTCGCGGGCCGCCGCCCTGGATCGCTGCGTATCGATCTGGCGGCACAGGATCCCCTCCTCCAACCACTCATATCGTCCGTCCAGGACGGCCCGGGCCAGCGCGTAGTTCTCCACATCGTCGTTGGATGCCATGGCGCGGAACAGCTCGCGAACCCGGCGCCGGGCGCCGTGGCAGAACACATCGGCCAGCTGCCTGGCTTCGGCCGCCCCTTCCTTGCCCGTTCGCTCCCACATCTCCGCTCGCCCCACCGTGGCGGCGATGGCGAACAGCTCCGCCCCGATGTCCACCGCCCGGAACAGGAGTCCCTGCTTCTTCTGCAGTCCGGCGCCGTAGCGGAGCATCTTGTGGAACAGAGTGCGCGCCAGCTTCCTCGACATCCGGTCTACGAAGCGCACGTGGGTGGCCAGCTCGCCCAACTGGGAGTATCGGGGCCAGTGCCCCCAGCCCAGCCAGCGGGTCGGGTACCAGCCCGCGTAGAAAGCCGCCACCCGCGGGAGCTTGGCCAGCTTGCCGCCCAGGGACAGATCGCCTTCCACCAGCTCCCCGGCCACCTGCAGGTGTTTGTCCACCGCCTCCCGGGCGATGAACAGCCGCATGATCTCGCTGGAGCCCTCGAAGATCCGGTTGATCCGGAAGTCGCGCAGCATCCGCTCCACCGGGATGGGCTCCTCTCCGCGCGACCGCAGCGAGTCGGCCGTCTCGTAGCCCCGGCCGCCCCGCACCTGGACGGTCTCGTCCACCAGCCGCCAGCCCACCTCGGTGTTGAACAGCTTGGCCATCGCGGCCTCGAGCCGGATGTCGAACTTTCCGAGATCCGACATCATGGCCGCCAGCTCGGCCACCGCCCCCAGCGCGAAGGTGTGCGACGCGATGTCCGCGATGTAGTGCGCGACCGCCTCGTGCCGCCCGACGGGCTGACCCCACTGCACCCGCTCCGAAGCCCATCTGCGGCAGATCTCGACGCAGACCTTGGCCATCCCGGAGGCCGTCGCCGGGATCGTCAGCCGCCCGGTGTTCAGCGTCACGAGGGCGATCTTGAGGCCGCGGCCCTCCTTGAGGAGGAGGTTCTCGCGCGGGACCCGCACGTTGGTGAACCGGATCACGCCGTTCTCCAGCGCCCGCAGGCCCATGAAATGGCAGCGGCATACGACCTCCACGCCCGGCCAGGCGGCGTCCACTATGAAGGCCGAGATCTTCCGGGTCTCGGGGTGCCGGGCCATCACCACGAACAGCTCGGCCAGAGTCCCGTTGGTCGCCCACAGCTTCTCGCCGTTGAGGATGTAGGCCTCGCTGTCCTCCGTCGGCGTCGCCGTCGTGCTCAGACGCGCGGGGTCCGAGCCCACTTCCGACTCGGTGAGGGCGAAAGCGGTGATGGCCCCTTTCGCGATCCGGGGGAGGTACTTCCGCTTCTGCTCCTCGGTCCCGAACAGCTTCAGGGGCTGAGGGACACCGATGGACTGGTGGGCGGACAGGAGCGCCACGAGGTTGCCGTCGACCGTTCCCAGCACCTCCATGATCCGGCTGTACTCGGTCTGATTGAACCCGAGGCCGCCGTACTCCTCCGGGATCTTGAGCCCGAACGCGCCCATCTCCCTGAGCCGCTCGATGACCTCCGGAGGGATCTTTCCTTCCCGGTCGATGCGGTCCGAATCGACTTCCTCGCACAGGAAGTCCCGGAACTTCTCGATCCACTCGCGTGCCCGCTCCCCGATGAATTCATCGGGATCCGGGTATGGGTGGATGCGATCGAGCCGGAAGTCACCCAGGAACAGGTCTCGTACGAAGGTCTGCCCCTCCCAATCCTTCTCGCGGGCCGCCTCGGCGACCCGCCGTGCCTCCGCCTCGCTCACATGGGCGGTCGATCCTCCCCGGGCCCGCTCATCCTCTGTATTGGCCATCATGGAACTCCTTCCTGGCGTTCGATCTATGTGGTCACGGAACCCCCGATGCCGGCTGGAGGCCCGGTGTTCCCGGCACAAGGCCCAAGAGAAGCTTTGGAGAAGGAACCAGTCTTCCCGGTCGCGAGTCGTCGAGCCTGTGCTAGAAGCGCTGGCGGGCGATGCCCGGTTCCGAGGTTAGCGCCGTGCCGGGCGCCGCACGGTCGGTCGCGCACCCGATGAAAAGTAACGTGGGCGACCCCGTCGAGGCCAGCCGGAAGTCCGTTCAGGAACTCTCCTTCAGCCGCTCCTCGACCCACTCGTGGGCCACCTGCCGGTAGTCGCGCCCGTCCACGTCCACCTGCCGGTTCAGCCGCGTCATCTCTCGGGTGTCGATCCGTCCGGCCAGCGCCTCCAGCGCGTCGCGCAGGGACGGGAAACGCCGCAGCGTCTCGGCCCGCACCACGGGGGCCGCCTCGTAGGGCGGGAAGTAGCTCCGGTCGTCGCGAAGCATCGTGAGATCCAGCGCGTCGATCTGTCCGTCGGTCGAGTTGCCCGCGATCAGGTCCACCTCGCCCGAGGCGAGGGCGCGGTACGTGAGCTGCAGGTCCATGAGCTTGGGCGACCCGCCGAACTCGAGTCCGTAGGCACGGCTCAGGCCCGCGAAGCCGTCCTCCCTCTCCATGAACTCGTACCCGAAGCCGGGGGTCAGGCGGCTGGCCACCCGCGCGACGTCGGAGAGGGTCCGCAAGTTCAGCGAATCCGCCGTGGTCCGGCGCACCAGGATGGCGAAGGTGTTCTCGAACCCGAGCGGCGGCAGCCACACCAGGCCGAAGCGCTCGGAGTACTCCCGGCGCACCATGCGCCTTACCGAATCGGGATCGCCGATCGGGGGCCGGTTCAGTATGGCCGTGAGCGCCGTTCCCGTGTACTCGACGTACAGGTCGATCTGCCCCGCCCGCAGCGCCCGGTGGCAGATGAAGGTGCCGCCCAGGTGCAGGCGCCGCCGGACCGGAATCGTCGTGGTTCGTTCGATCCAGCGGGCCACCAGCTCGCCCAGGAGATCCTGTTCGGTGAAGTTCTTGGAGCCGACCACGATCCCGGCGGACTCCCCGCCGCAGCCGAGCCAGCCCGCGCCCCACGCGCAGAGGATCGCGGTGCCCCACCCGCGGCGTCGGCGCGCGACGGCAGCCCGGCTCCGCCGCGGTCGCGCTTCGCGCCGGTACCGAGAGGCGGCGGCCTTCATCGGGATGAGAGCTTCTTCTCCAGCCGCCCGAGCCCGAAGTCCGCCAGCAGCGCGAGCGCGGCGGCCGGGATCGCGCCGGCCAGGATGATCCCGTTATCCACCATCGAGATCCCGCGGAAGATGAACACCCCCAGACCCCCGGCTCCCACGAACGCGGCGATCGTCGCGACGCCGATCCCGATCACGGTGGCCAGCCGGATTCCGCCCAGGATCACGCCCATGGCCAGGGGAAGCTCGACCTGGCGCAGGATCTGCGCTCCCGTCATCCCCATCGCCCGGGCCGACTCCCTCACGGCGGGGTCGATCCCCCGGATCCCTTCGTAGGTGTTTCGGATGATGGGCAGCAGAGCGTAGGCGACCAGCGCCACCATCGCCGGCCGCCGGCCCAGGCCGCCCAGCAGCGGCACCGGGATCAGGAAGCCCAGCAGGGCCAGGCTGGGAATGGTCTGCAGCACGTTGGCCGAACCCAGGATCGGGCTCCGGTACGCCGGCCTTCGAGTCAGCAGAACTCCCGCCGGTACGCCGATCCCGACCGCGAGGGCCGTCGACAGCCCGACCAGGTAGATGTGCTCTCCGGTGTGCAGGGCCACGTCTCGCCAGTTCACGAGTAGGAACTCCAGGAAGCTCACCTGCGGACCTCCGGTTGAGGGTTGGAGACATCGAGCCGAGCGCGGCAGGCCGGCACAGGCTCAGAGCCCGGCCGCAGTTAGGAAGGCTCGAATCCTCGAATCCGATGTTTCCCGGAACTGTTCGCGGGTGCCCACGAAGCGGAGCGAACCTTCGTCCAGGAACGCGATCCGGTCGCCCAGGTACAGCGCCTCGCGCACGTCGTGCGTCACGAACAGGAGGCACTTGCCCAGCCGGCGGCCCAGGGACCTGAACTCGCGGCGGAGCTCGTGGCGGATCAGCGGGTCCAGGGCCGCGAACGGCTCGTCGCACAGCAGCAGGTCGGGGTCGGCGGCCAGCGCGCGGGCCACGCCCACCCGCTGCTGCTCTCCGCCCGAGAGCTCCCCGGGCCGGCGCTCCGCGAACTCGTCCGGCGGCAGGCCCAGCTGCCGCAGAAGCTCCTCCACCCGGGCCCGCGTCCGTTCCTCTGCCCACCCGCACAGGCGTGGGACGAGGCCCACGTTGCGGGCCACCGAGAAGTGGGGGAACAGGCCGACCTCCTGGATCACGTAGCCGATCCGGCGCCGCAGGAGGATCGGGTCCCACTGCGGCGTCGAGCGGCCGAGGACGCGCACCTCCCCCCGGTCCGGGACCAGGAGGCGGTTGACCAGCCGAAGCGTCGTCGACTTGCCGGCGCCACTGCGGCCCAGGAGCACCAGCGTCTCCGCGGGTCGCGCCGCTAGCGAGAGCCCATCCAGGACCGTGCGCCCCCCCAGCCGCACCGTCACGTCCCGGAACTCGACGACGGGCGGCCCGTCCGCGCCGGTCACCGCCGTCCCGGGACCGCGTGAAGCGGAATTCGTCTCGCGCACTCCGGCCGCCCTCCTGGCTTTCCGACGTTCGCGTCCAAGGCTGAGGTCCGTGCATATTGGCTTCGTTCTTGGGCTCCTCTCAAGGGAAAGGGGGGGGCGCGCCGCGCTCGGGCAAGGATGCGTGGCGGCCGGGAGGCGGTATGCGCGGGTGCACGCGGCGGGCTGGGAGCGGTATGCGCAAGGAGCATGGAGATGAGGAAGACGACGGGCGCGGGGATTCGCGGGGGGGGACCGCGGCGGTGATGGAACCGTACGGAGCCGGCCCCGCCGAGTGGATCCCCGTTCCACGCCTGCAGATCCACCGCCACGACCCCCGCGAGGATTGGAGAGCGGACCTGGCGCGGGACGTGCGCGTCGGGCTGACGACCCCCCCGAGGGAGCTGCCCCCCAAGTACTTCTACGACGAGCGGGGCTCGCGTCTGTTCGAGGAGATCACCCGATTGCCCGAGTACTATCAGACGCGCACCGAGCGGGCGATCCTGGAGAGCGTGGCACCGGCCCTGATCGAAGAGCTGGGTCCCGGCGCGCTGGTGGAGTTCGGCTCGGGGAGCGCCGCCAAGACCCGGGTGTTGCTGGACGCCATGCGGGACGCGGGCACTCTTTGCTGCTACGGCCCGATCGACGTGAGCGAGAGCGCGCTTCAAGCTTCGGCGCGGCGTCTCGTGGCCGACTACCCGGAGCTGCGCGTGAGCGCGGTGCACGGCGATTTCGGACGGCCCCTGCCTCTGCCCTGCGAGGGCGAGATCCGGCTGGTGGCCTTTCTGGGGTCCACGATCGGGAACCTGGAGCGGGATGAGTCCGTCGCCTTCCTGGAGAGAGTGGGGAGGGGAATGACGGAGGACGACGGCTTCTTGGTCGGGTTCGACCTGGTCAAGGACGTCCGACGGTTGGAGGCCGCCTACAACGACTCCGCCGGCGTGACCGCCCGGTTCAACCACAACGTGCTGGACGTCCTGAATCGGGAGATGGGCGCGAACTTCGAACCGGCGGCCTTCCGCCACGTGGCGCTCTACAATTCGCGGGAATCCCGCATCGAGATGTATCTGGAAACCGAGCGCGCGCAGACCGTGCGCTTCGCACAGCTGGGTCTCGAGATCCGGCTCGCGGCGGGCGAGCGCATCCGCACGGAGCTCAGCTACAAGTACACGTGCGATTCCGCCTCGTCGCTGCTCTCGGCGGCGGGTCTCAGGCTCGCCGCCTGGTGGACGGATCCCGAGGATCTGTTCGCGCTGGCCCTGGCCCGGCGGCGCTAGCGCGGCGCCCGCCCGAAATCGCGCACCAGCTCGGCCACCCGTTTCGGCGAAGTCGTGGGCGGGGCGCAGGTGTTTTCGACGCACACGTAGGCCCGTGGCGTCGGGTCGTTCCGGAACAGGCGGGCGGCGGCCCCCACGGCCTCCGGAAGGGAGTCCAGCCGCACGCTGGAGGGGTCGTACGCAACCGCGAGCCGGCCCGGCCTGTACGTGTGCCAGGCCGCGCTCGCCAGAGCCCCGGTCCGCGAATCCGCACTTCCGCCGATCACGACGGTCTGCGGCGGAGAGTGGAAGTGGGCTTCGGCGGCGAGCGCCCAGCTGGCGCCCAGCTTCGCCGCATCCGCCGCCTGACCGGCGAACGCCGCCAGGGTGCGCTCCGCCAGATCCCTCCATTCGTCGTCCTCGGTCAACAAGTAGAGCCGATCCAGCACCGCGGCGGCTACCGAGTTGGGCCCGGGCTGGGACCCGTCCGCGAACTCCTTCGTGCGCTCGGCCAGCAGGGCCTGTGCGCCCGGCTCCTCCCGGCGGTCGAAGAAACCGCCCGCATCGTCGTCCCACAGGAGCTCGACCGCCCGGGTCATGATGCGCCGGGCGGCCTGCAGGTACCGTGCGCGTCCGGACACCTGGAAAGCGGCCAGCAGCGCCTCGGCCAGGTGGGCGTAGTCGCCCAGGAGCCCGTCCACGTAGCTCGCGTCGGCGGAGACGGCATGCCGGACCGTCCCGTCGGCCTCGACGGCGCGGTCCAGCAGCAGGTCGGCCGTCCGCAGGGCGAAATCGCGGGCCTCATCGTCGCCCAGCGCCGTGGCCTCCTCCAGGTAGGCGACCACCATCATCCCGTTGCGGTCGGTGAACTTGGTGTGCTCGATCGAGGGTGGAGAGACATCCCGGCGCGCCTCTCGGAGATGTCGTGTGCCCTCCAGGATCCTGCGCCCGGCCTCTCGTCGATCGATCGCGAGCGTGCGCGCCACCTGGGCCGGGGTGCGGACGATCCTCAACACATTCTGGGTGGGTTCGGCCGCCATCTCACCGCGGGGCTGGATGTCGAAGTAGAGCGCCAGCGCCTCCGCCTCGGCGGGTGGAACCGCCGCCTCCAGCTGGGGCCGGCTCCAGGTGTAGTAGGAGCCGTCATCGTCCAGTGAGACGTCGGCGTCCTGATGCGGGTAGAAGCCGCCGCGCACGCGGTCGGAAAGCGAGGCGTCGACGTAGCGCATGATGTCGCGGGCCACGTCCGCGTACGCCGAGTCTCCGGTCAGGAGAAACGCCTCGATGTAGGCCCTGAGCAGGCCCGCCTGCAGGTAGTCCATCTTCTCGAAGTGCGGGACGGTGAGCTCGCGGGTCACGCTGTACCGAAAGAAGCCGCCGTGCAGGTGATCGCGGATCCCGCTGCGCGCGTACGCCTCCACTGTGCGAAGCGCCGGAGCGGAGAGCGCGGTGTCACCCCGCAGGAAACCCTCGGCCAGGTCCAGCCGGAGCGCCGCCGGCGTGAAGAACTTTGGCCCGCGGGTCCCGAAGCCTCCGTACTCCGGATCGAACTGGGCCCGAACCGCGTTCGCGATCCGCTCGGGGAGGTCCGGCGTGAACGTTCCGCCGGCCGAGGCCGCGGCGCGGATCTTGCCCAGACCCTCCCGCACCTGCCGCGTGATGCCCTCGATCCGACCTCGCTGATCCCGGTAGGCCGCCGCGACCTGCGGGACGAGCTCTCGGATTCCCGGGCGTCCCCCTCGCGTCTCGGGCGGGAAGTAGGTGCCGCTGCCGAACGGCTCGCCGTCGGGCGTGGTGAAGACGGTCAGCGGCCAGCCTCCCCCGCGTCCCGCGAGCATCTGATGGGCCACCTGGTAGCGGTGGTCGATGTCGGGCCGCTCGTCCCGATCCACCTTGATCGGGACGAAGGATCGGTTGATGAGCGCGGCGATCTCCGGGCTGCCGTAGCTCTCCCGATCCATCACGTGGCACCAGTGGCACCAGATCGCGCCGATGTCGAGCCAGATGGGCCGGCCCAGCTTGCGCGCCAGCTCGAACGCGTCCGGGCCCCACTGCTGCCAGGCGACCGGCTGGTCCGCCGCCGAACGCAGGTACGGGCTGCGGGCGCCCGCCAGCCGGTTGATCAGCTCCAGGGACTGGGTCTCATTCCGTCCGAACAGGCCGGCGCGGGCCACCAGGAGGGCCACGGCGAGGGTGGCGAGGACCCCGCCGATCCCGGCGAGCGTCCGGAGCCGTCCGGAACGGCTCGGTCCAGGGCGTCCGCGCATCGCGATCCTCCCGTCTCGTGGTTCGGGCCGGGCGCCCGGGCTCATCGGCCGACTCCGGCGGCGTCTCCGTACCCCCGCAACCTGTGAACTCTCCCGCGCGCCTGCTCCGGAGTGAGTCCCAGGAGCCGGGCACCAGCGATCAATGGCTCAACGTCCGCCGGATAGAGCCGGTTTCGGGCCGGATCCGTCAGGCCGGCCAGGTCCCGGGCCGCCACCGCCGCGCGCAGGGCCTCCACCGGGGGTCCGGCCGCTGATGCGGCAAAGGACGGGACCAGGTCGACGGCGGACCGGAGCACCGGATCCGTGGCACCCAGGAAACCGTCCCACGCCCACTCGTGGGGATCCCGGTCCACCAGGCGCTGACTGGCCTCCGCGAAGCTCGCCGCGGCGAAGTAGAGGAAGCTGTACTCCACGAACCGGTCAAACTCCCGGCGGAGCCGGTAGGCTCCCCACAGCAGCCTCGCCAGGTGGTCGGCCTCGGTCTCCAGCAGACGGCCGTAGCGCTCCAGGCCCGCCACGTCGGCCGCACTCGAGGTGGCCCGACCGCCCGTGGCCGCACCGCCCGCCACACCGCCGCCGCCCGGCTCGAGCAGCAGGGCCAACCGCTCCACCGCCAGCACGCTCCAGGCGAGCCCGGTGGAGAACATCGGGCTCACGAAGCAGAACGCGTGCGGGAGGAGCGCCCAGCCGTCCCCGGCGGCGTGCGCCAGCCGGCGCTGGAGGCGTGGGACGCGCCGGATCGGCCGGAGGGGCCTCGCGCCCCGGAACTGATCGTGGAGAGTGGGATAGCGGGAGACGATCGTCTCCCAGGCCTCCGCGGGCGGAAGCTCCCGTCCACCCGCCCCGCGGCACGGGCTCCGCTCTGTCGTTGGAGCCGCCTCGCCCGCGCCGCCCCCGTCCGGGTCCGCGCCACCCTCCAGCACGAGCCCGGCGCTCACGACGCCGTGATCGAAACGGAGGACGTACATCCAGCCCTCCTCGAGCAGGTGGTGGACGGCGGCCCGCTCGTCCGGATACGGCCCGGGCGGGAGGTGGGCCCCGGCCGCCGCGGCGACCTCCTCGAACGGGGCGACGCCCTGGAAATGGGAGTAGATCAGCTCCGTGCACAGCGGCACCGGAAGCCAGCCCGCCGGGATGGGGAGGTGGTGGGCCAGGAAGCCGCCCGCGCCGGACGCGTCCACCACGAAGTCCGCATCCAGGCGGAGCGGGCGTGCCCGCCCCCGCGGGCTCAGCGCGTCGCCGGCCCGGGTGCCCGCGTCGCCGGCCCGGGTGCCCGCGTCGCCGGCCCGGGTGCCCGCGTCGCCGGCC
>JBHHYZ010000023.1:0-42925 GCA_046757845.1 Gemmatimonadota bacterium | reverse complement strand
CGGCCTTCACCACCAGGGAATCCGCATTGGGCAGGAAATGCGCGCCCAAGCAGAACACGGCCATCTTGGGGTTCCAGTCGTACGTGGCAATCGACAGCGCCAGGGGGATGTGGCCGAGCTGCATCTGGTCCCTCCTCCATGAAAGCGTGGGTGGCTCCTTCATCCCGCCGGAGCCGTCGGGCGAATGCCCGACCAATCTACCGCAACGCTCGCAAACCGCCGAATACGGTGCGGAGTTCCCAACCGGGACCGCTTTTCGGCCGGGGCTCGCTCCCCGGCCGCCGCCGAGCTCCGGCGGCCACGAAGTGCTGAACCGGGACGGCACAGGGCCTCGAGTTCGGGGTAAACGCGCCGCTGATGCCCGGGAGAGGGGGCCGGCCGTTCCAGGGGGAACCGGCTCCTCGACGGCTTCGTTCCTAGCACGTACCGAGCTCAAGCCATCTGCACCGAGATCCGGTGTGAAACAAGCAAAGGAGTTTGGATGATGTCGGCCCCGATGAATGCCGGAGGGCGCCTGTTCGGACGGTCGCGTTGGGTCGGAGCGGCGATCGTTCTCGTCTCCTTTTCCACGCCATTCCTGATGAATTCCTTCCACCAGGCCCCCTTCGTGGTGCTGGAAGATTTCGAATCGAGCCCCGTCGGCAAGCTCCCCGTGGGCTGGTCGTGGCGGAGTCAGGATGAGCACAAGAAGAAGCCGTATCGGGTTCGTGAGGAGAACAGCAACAAATACCTGGAAGCCACCGACGACGGCGAGTCGGTGATTCTGGGCAAGGACGTGAGCTGGAATCTCCGGGAGTACCCCTACGTGTCGTTTCGGTGGCGGGTCCACGAGCTGCCCGAAGGGGGGGACGAGCGCTTCGATGACAAGGTGGACAGCGCGGCCGGCGTCTACTTCGTCTACAGGAAGGTGTTCGGGAAGATTCCTCGGTCCGTCAAATATGTATGGAGCACGACTCTTCCCGTCGGTTCGGCGGTCCGGCGAGCGGGCGTGGGAAAACCCTGGATGATCGTGGCCGACAGCGGCACCGAGCATCTGGGGGAATGGCGTACGCACGTATTCAATCTGCGCGAGGCGTACGAGAGGACGTTCGGTGGTCGCCCGCCGAACAAGCCGATCGGAATCGGCATCCTGTCGGACGCGAATTCCACCCACTCCCATGCCTACGCGGACTACGACGACATCCGGGTGCTGCGAACGGCGGATCCCGGTGTAACTTCGGGGGTTGAACGGATTCTGAAGGCCGACGGACGGCGGTAGGAAGGGCGTCGGTAGGAGACGGCCCTGTGCCCGTTGAGGCCGGCACTCCGCGGGCGGAGGCCCCCGGGAGGCCGGTGGACGGAGGTCGTCCTCTGAAGTGAGCCGGGCGCGGTCGCCCGGCCGCTCACCCCGTCCGCCTTCCGAGTCGGCGAGTTCGGGCTCGCCACACCGGACCGGGTCCCGCGCACAGAGTGGTCGTGGGAGGCGAGCCCGGCGTTCCGGACGACCCGCAGCGAGAGATTCGTCATGAAACGACATGAATAGATGATGAACAGAGTCTTGCTGATCGCGATCACCGGATGGGTATGGTCGGCCGGGCTCGCGGTCGCCCAGGGAGTCCGGCGCGATGTCTCCCGGGAGTCGCGGCCGCTCGTGTTGAGCCTGCGTGAGGCCGAGGAGCTGGCGTTCCGAAACAATCCGGCGATCAAGGCCGCGACGTCGAAGCTCCGGCTGTCCCGGGCCAAGCGAGCCAGCGCCTCGCATGCGAGGTTCCTGCCCAAGTCCACCCTGCGCAACGTGTGGGGGCCCATTCCACGCGCCCGCGGCGTGTTCACGGAAACGGGGGTGCTCACCTCGCCGGACACCACCACCGGCCTGTCCGATATGCGATTCTTCACCGAGGTGGACGTGGATCTGGTCCAGCCGATCTGGACCTTCGGAAAACTGGGCGGACTCCGCACGGCGGCCGAGTCCGGCGTGGACGCGGCGGCGGCCGAGGTCACCCGGAGCCGGGCCGACGTCCAGCTGCAGATTCGCAAGGCGTACTGGGGCCTGGTGCTGGGCTACGAGCTGCTGAAGGTGGTCGAGGACGCCCAGGCGCAGGCGGACACCGCAGAGAACAAGCTGCAGGAGCTGTTCGATCAAGGCTCGGACGAAGTGAGCCAGAACGATCTGTTCAAGTTCCGGATCTTCGGGTACGAGATCGGCAAGCAGCATCGCGAGGCTCTGGACCGGATCGAACTGGGGAAAGCCGCGTTGCGCGCGGCCATGGGTCTGGATCCGACTACGGATCTGGTTCTGGAGACGGAGTTTCTGGACCCGCTGGACGTGGAGCTGGACAGCCTGCCCGCGTACACGGCCCTGGCCCTGCGGAGCCGGCCCGAAATCTCGCAGCTGGACGCCGGGATCGCCGCCCGCTCGGCGATGCTCAGGGTGGCTCGCAGCGATTACCTGCCGCAGTTCTTCTTCGGCGCGCAGATCAAGTTCAATCGGGCGCCGTCCCGTTTCGACCCGAGGAATCCGTTCGTCTACAATCCGACCAACTTCTTTCGGCCGGGCTTCGTCCTCGGTTTGAACTGGAACTTCAACATCTTTCAGACGCGAGACCGAGCTCGGATCGCGCGCTTCGAGCTGGCGGCGATCTCCCAGCAGGAGGAACCCTTGCGGGCCGGTATCCGACTGGATGTGAGAAAGGCGTATCTGAGGGCGAAACAGGCCAAGCAGAACATCGAGGAGAGTCGTGGAGCGTTGAAGGCAAGCGACAACTGGCTGCGGGCGGAATTGCAGACCTTCGACCTCGGCGTCGGCGACGTCAAGGACGTGATCGAGGCGTTTCGGGCGAACTCGACGATGAAGACCGAGTATCTGAAGAACGTGTTCGAGCTCAACTCCGCCCTGGCCGAGTTGAGCCGGGCTGTGGGACGCGACCTGTATCCCCGGTGAAGCCGGATGGCGAGCGATATGAGAAAGAGGGAAGCGGAAGTGAATGAACCGAACGGGTCGCCCCGAGCCCGGACGGCCTGCGGACCGCTCCGCCGGTGTCTGATCGCGGGCCTGTTGTCGAGCGCCTTCTGGGCGGCCGGTGGCTCTCCGGCCGCGGCGCAGCAGTCGCCCGTGGAACTGATCAAGGCGAGAAACGCGACCGTCGAGAAGATCCTGAAGACGACGGGAGACGAGCCCGGTCCGGAGACGCGCGAGAAGCTCAAGGATGTCATCAACGAATTGATCGACTTCCGGGAGCTGTCCCGACTGGCGCTGGGCAGGTACTGGGGGGAGCGGTCTCCGAAGGAACGGGAGGACTTCGTCAGCGTGTTTCGCGAGTTGATCCGGAACTCGTCCGTGAAGAAGCTGAGCATCTACAAGGCCGATCGAGTCACCTACTCGATGAAGCCGCGGGGCGAAGGAAAGGCCGATGTGACCACCGTGGCCTACAAGGGCCGAAAGACGGTCGAGATCGTGTATCGCATGCACCTCGTGGATGGGGAGTGGAAGGTGTATGACATGGTCATCGATGGATCCAGCACGGCCAGGACCTACCGCGACTCTTTCTACAAGGAGATCGCCAAGAGTTCCTACACGGCGATGTATGACAAGCTCGTAAAGAGGTTGGCGGACGAATCCTAGTAGGTTGGTGACATCGAACCCACCATGCGGTCCGCGCCGACCCTTTAGACCCTGAGGAAGGGAAGAATACATGCTTCGCATTCCACATAAATGCGCCCTGCTGTTCCGGTTCCACCGGCCGATGCTGCTGGCCGGCCTCGTGGCCACGGCGATCGGGATCTACCTGAGTTCCAGATTGAGCCTGCAGAGCGATCTGGCCGAGCTGCTCCCTTCGGACTCGAAGAGCGTCCGGGCTCTGGAGCGCATGAAGCAGGAAGTGGGCGGCATCGGACAGCTGCGCATCGTCCTGGAATCCGACGATTTTCCCGCCATGCGCCGCTTCGCGGAGGATCTGGATCCGCAGCTCGTGGCCAGCCCCTACGTGAGCTACGTGGACTACCGGAACGATGTGGCGTTCTATGAGAAGAACGCCCTTCTGTTGCTGGAGCCCGCGAGATTGGATTCCCTGCGCGAGGCGATCCAGTCCACCATCGATCGCGAGAAACAGCGGTTGAACCCCCTGCTGGTGGATGATCTGTTCGGCGACTCGAGCGCGGATGAGGCGGCGCCGGACGAGCTGGCCAAGTGGGAGACGGAGTATCGGGATCAGGAGCCGAAGCCGTACTACACGAACGCGGACAGCACGGTGCTCGTGATGAAGGTCTTCGCCTCCAGGACCTCCTCGAATCTCAACTTCGACCGCAAGATGGCCGCCGCGGTCAAACGGATCGTCGGATCGGCGAACGCCGCCCGCTACGATCCAGACATGAAGATCTATTATGGCGGGAGCATCCAGAACCGCATCGACGAGTTCGCCACCGTCAAGCATGACATCGTGGGGACGGCGCTGTACGGCGTTCTGGGCGTGTTCCTGCTGATCGTCCTGTACTTCCGCAGCGTGCTCGGGGCGGTGCTGGTCGCGGCAAGCCTCCTGGCCTCCCTGAGCTGGACGTTCGGCGTGACCTACCTGGTCATCGGTCAGCTGAACACGATCACGGGCTTCCTGTTCGTGATCCTGTTCGGCCTGGGCATCGACTACGGGATCCATGCCTGGGCGCGCTACATGGAGAGCCGCCGGATCGGTCTGAGCGTGCAGGAGTCGATCGACAAGATGGTCTGCGGGACGGGCACGGCCCTGGGAACGACCGCCGTCACCACGTCGGCAGCGTTCTTCTCGCTGCTACTGATGGACTTCAAGGGCTTCTCGGATCTCGGGTTCATCGCCGGGATCGGGATGTTGTTCGCCTTCGTGGCAATGGTGTTCATGTTGCCGGCCCTGACGATCTTCGCCGAGCGGCTGGGTCTGGTCCACGTGAGGCCGCCCCCGAAGCCCCTGGAAGAAGGCCGGCGAATCTTCCGCAGCGCCAAAGGAGTGCTCGGGGTCACGGCGGTGCTGGTTGTCCTCTCGGGGTTCGCCTTCTCTCGGGTCGGCTTCGAGTTCGACTTCACGAACCTCCGGGCGATGACGCCGGAGCGGGAGCTGGTCGGCGAGAAGACCCGCGGCGTGTTCTCCCGGTCCGAATCGCCGGCCGTGGTGGTCGGAGAGTCCCGGCAGGACGTCGAGGAGATCGTGGAGGCCGTCAAGGAGAAGATGAGGAGCGACACGTTGTCGCCCACCATCTCGGGCGTCCGCTCGGTGTTCTCGCTCGTACCCGCCGATCAACCGGAGAGGCTTCGGAAGATCGCGGAGATCCGGACACTGATCGAGGACGAAGCCGAAGGTGTGGTGAGTGGGGAGGAGAAGCGCCGCCTGGACGAGTTGGACGGCTACCTGCAGGTCAGGGAGCCGTTCACGTGGGCGGACTTTCCCGAGAGCGACAAGCGCCAGTTCCTCAACCGGTGGGACGAGGTCGGCAACTTCGTGTTCATCTATCCGAGCGTGGCCCTGCGGGACGGCCGTAACGCGATGGAGTTCCGCGACGATGTGGGAACGATCGTCACGAAGTCCGGGAAGGTGTTCCATGCCGCGAGCTCGAACATCATTGCCGCCGAGATGCTGAGCCTGATCACCAAGGAAGGCTGGATGTCCGGCGCGCTGGCCTTCACCGTGGTGTTCCTGCTGGTGCTGGCGGATTTCCGAACCTTCCGGGCGGCCGTCCTGGTGCTCACGCCGCTGGCGGTGGGCGTGCTGTGGATGGGGGGTCTGATGTATGTGTTCGGGATGAAGGTGAACTTCTTCAACATCGTGGTCCTGCCCAGCATCATCGGGATCGGCGTCGACAGCGGAGTGCATCTGTATCACCGGTATCTGGAGGAAGGCCGGGGGTCGCTGAAGTTCGTGCTTCGGAGAACCGGGCTGACGATCGCGATGACCACGCTCACCACGATCGTGGGCTACTCCGGGTTGATTCTGGCCCGGCATCCGGGCCTGCGGTCGATGGGCGATCTGGCGGTGATCGGGCTCTCGACCACCTTCCTGGCCGCCGTCGTGGTGCTACCCGCTCTCCTCCAGGTTGTGGAGGAGAGACGGGCCCGGGAGCACTCCGGCCCGAGCGAGCTCGTGGCGGCCCGACGCGCGGTCAACTCCTAGCCGGGACACTCCTGGGGCGATGCCAGGGGGGCGGCTCGTGACTCCGTGGCGTCCGACCTCTCACGCGCGCGAGCGGCCGAGCAGCTTCCGCAACTGCGACCGGTCTTCCGGCTCGAATCCCAGCAGGTATAGGGCCCCGGCGTAGGTCGCCACCAGGACCGGGATCCCCAGGATCCCGCCGACCAGCGGAAAGGGCGCGCTCAGATTCCGGAGCAGCAGGACCGCTCCCGTCGCGGGCAGGGCGGCGAGCAGAGGCTTCACCAGGCCTGGCTTCAGCGGCGAGATATGGAATAACCGCCGGTTCACGCCGATCCGCCCCAGATTGACTGCGGTGTACGTGACCACCACGGCCAGAGCGGCACCCTCGGGCCCCAGCGCGTGGATCAGCCACACGTTGGAAACAAAGCTGATGAGCAGCATCGCGCCGCCCAGGGCCACGTTCACGCCCGGCCGCAGATAGACGATCGGAAGCTCGCTTACCCCGAGGCTGCCGTTGATGGCATCTCCGACCAGCAGGAGAATGAGGATGACCGCGCCTCCGGCGAACTCGCCGCCCAGAACGCCGAGCAGGTCATGCGCGTAGAAGGCGAAACCCAGGACGATCGGCACCTGTACCGAGAGGATCCAACGCGACACCATGGCCAACTGGTCCTGCACCCGCCGCATGTCTCCCACGGCGATGCTCTGGGAGAGCACCGGCGGAAGGATCCGGTCGAATCCCTGCCGGATCTTCTTGGTCACGGTCGAGAACTGCCGGGCCATCCCGTAGACTCCCACCACGGCGGCCGAAGAGAAGTAGGTGACGAGGAAGATGTCGAGCTTGTCCGTGAGCAGCACCAGGAGGTCGTATCCGGCGGTCGGCCCGCTGAACGTGAGCAGCTGACGAATCTCGCCCCAGCGCGGGCGCGTTCGCAGGAGGGTGCGGATGGGAAAGATCCGGACGAAGAACAGCACCGACGCCGCCGCCGCCACGGTCAGCGAAGCCACATAGCCGATGAGCAGTCCGGACTCGCGGGCTCCGGCGTAGTACGCGATCACCACCGTGGCGGTGAGCGTCACCGGCTCCGCGATGCTGCGGGCCCATACCTCGAAGCGCATTTGACGCGTGAATCGTATCGTGACCAGGAGGATGTCCGAGAGAACGATCATCGGGATGGCCGGCGTGAGCGCCAGCAGCGATCCGGCCGCCTCGGGCTTTCGGAACAGGGCGGCCAGCGGGTGCGCGGCGCCGGCGACGACCAGAGTGGCGATCGCGCCCGCGCTCAGAGCCACGGTGACCCCGTTCACGATGGGACGGTGCACGGTTTCCCCTTGGGCCACCGCCTCGCTCATGAACTTGAACAGAGACTTCTTGAACCCGAACAGCGCGAGCGCCGCCGCCGTCTCGATGAGTGTGATGCCGAACGTGTACACGCCGAACCGGGCTTCGCCGTACAGGAGGCCCGCCAGGAACAGGAAGGGCGCGCGAGCCCCCAGCCTGGCGATGAAACCCAGGTAATTCACGCCCGCGCCTCGAGCCAGGTCGTGAGTGTCGGTCTCAGTCGTGGTTCGCATGCTCGCGCCGGTTTGAGTCCATGGGCCAGGAGGTTACACTGGACCCGGCCGGTTCACCATTGCGCCGGGTGTCGGACCTCCATGGGGAGCGGGAAAGCGAACGGAGCGTGGGTCGGGCCCCCCAAGGTAGATGCGGCGGTGTGCGGGATCAACGACCGTCCGGGGGAAGGCTCCGACCGGACGGAACCAGTCGGGGGATCGGGCCGTTTCCGAACCTGGCAATGGAGAGTCGGCGACCCGGGCAGGTGCTGGCGAGGCGGCCTGGACCCGCGGTGAACGCAACTATGGAGCCCTGATTTGGGAACGGCCCTACATCGAATTCGCTGCAAGCTGACTCCTTCGGAGCCCTCGGCGGCTTCCGAGCCGCTGATGGAATTCGTGAAGTATCACGTCTTCTCGCGCTTCACCCCTTCCTCTCCGCAGATCATCCAGGTGCAGACGCAATGCGGATGCAACGCTCGCTGCGTGTTCCGCCCAACGGCTCGCGAGGAGAACCAGATTCGCGGCCGGATGGATGACGCCACCTTCCAGGCCATCGTGGAGGAGGCGATCGACAACAACGTCAAGGTGCTCAGCCCTTACGTTCAGCGGCGGGGCAGGAAGCGGCTGCCGAGAACCAAGCTGATCAGGAACGGCCCGAAGTTCGAGAGAACTATTCACAACATCGAGACGTTTCTGCGGGTGAAGCGGGAGCTTCGCTCCAGAACCCCGCGCGTTCAGGTGTGGGCGGTTCGTACCAAGGAAGTGGATCGGCAGCTGGCCGAAGTGAAGGCCTTCTGGGCCGATCGCGATGTCCGGTTCAAGGCGCGAGAGCTCGACAACCGTGCCCATCCCGAGGTTACGGAGAACGCGGGCCTCGCGGCCGCCGACGATGAATGGAAATACGCGACGTACTGCACGATTCCGCTCTGGCGCGCCTGGATTGTTTGGAACGGGGACATGGTGCTCTGCTGAGTGGATTGGGACACGCGGCACGTATTCGGCAACGTTCACGAGAGTTCGATGCGCGAGATCTGGAACAGCGAAGAATACCGGCAGTACCGGGCGAACGTTGCCGCCCCGGGAGGCGAGCCGGTCGGGGCCGGCCCGCGTGGCCCGAAAGCGATACGAGACCGTCCGGCGGCGGGCCAGGCCTGGATCTTCCTGCCTACGCCGGAGGGCCGACCGAGCTCCGGTCTGCCGGCCAGCCTCCGACCGATTCTGGGCCGCTCGCCCCTGCAGCGGCACGTGGTTCACCTGGCCCGGCTGGGTGTGGAGCGCTGCGTGATTCTGCTTCCGACGGGCACCGGGGCCCGAGAGTTGGAACGGGAATGTCGCCAGCAGACCGCGCGGCTGCCGGTGGGCCGGATGGGAATCGTCTTGCGTCCGTCGAAGCCGGGGGACCCCGATCGCGTTGAGCGGGCGGGCGAGGGATCGGCCCGGCTCCTGCTGGTGCGGGGAGACGGGGTGTACGATCCGCGGCTGTATCGCCACGTCTGGGATTCTCCTGTGCCCGGCTGGCTGGTGGACGGGTGGGATGAACGGTCCGCCGCGGACTCCGGGACGTGGCGTCCCATCGGTCTGGCCAGGGCGGACGCCGACGCACTTCCCGTCTGGGCGGAGTGGTTCGAGAGCGGTTCGTCCGATCCTCCGGCGAGTGCGGGACCGCGAGCCGCGGGAGAGCGATGGCCGGTCGACGAGGTCCCGACCTATGTTTCGCGCCTTCGCCGGCATCTTCGGCCGTACTGGCGGGTGCTGTGCACGACGGAA
This sequence comes from Gemmatimonadota bacterium, assembly GCA_046757845.1. Lineage (GTDB taxonomy): Bacteria > Gemmatimonadota > Gemmatimonadetes > Palauibacterales > Palauibacteraceae > JBHHYZ01. The sequence continues at coordinate 33,512 of JBHHYZ010000023.1, read as the reverse complement.
GATCGGGCTCGGGCGGAGCGCAGCATACTGGATTCCGCACAGAAGGGCGTGCTGGATTTTCCAGCCCGGTTCTTCCATCCGATTCCGGAGAACTTTCTGGTCCGGTGGGCGGCACGAACGCCGGTCACGCCCAACCAGATCACCGTTTTCACGGGTCTGGTCGCCTTCGTGGCGACTTATCTGTTTGCCGCACGGGAGTTCGGGTGGGGTCTGGCGATCGCCTTTCTGGTCAACGTGCTGGACGGAGTGGATGGCAAGCTGGCGAGGGTGCGGCTCCAGGAGAGCCGCTACGGGGATCGTCTGGACCATTTGCTGGACGTCACGTTCGAATTTTCCTGGTATGTGGCCCTGGGGTGGGGCGTGATGCGGGCTACGGGCCAGAGGACCGCGCTGTGGGCGGGTCTGGGGCTGGTTGCCGTCATGGCGGCATCTCGGGGCGTGTCGGGCCTCTACAAGTGGATCACCGGCCGACAAATCCACGATCACCGCGCCTTCGATCGCGCATTTCGGCTGGTAGCGGGCCGGCGGAATATCTACACCGTGATGTTCGTGTTCGGTCTTGCTGCCGGGCGGTTGGAGGAGGCCCTGTATGCCGGCTTCGGGTGGGGCGTTGCCACGTTGACCGTGTACGTGGTCCGAACCGTCGTTGCTCTGGGTGCGCGATCCAAACCGCTCCCCGGTCTACTCCGCGCCTGAAAATTCGCACGCGACCGTCGTTCCCGATCAGCGGGTGGGCCCCAACGGGCGAGGTCTCGCCTCGTGCCCCGCTCGCGCCGCGCTCGTCCGGCGATTGCCCGATGGGGCGGTCGCCTGTATCTTCGCGCCCCATGATCGGTTCCGTGACTGCCGGGTGGCCGGCGTGACGAGCACCGCGCTGGTCTTGGCCGCTGGCCGCGGAGCGAGAATGGGTAACAACGGCCCCAAGCCGTTGCTGCCGATTCTCGGCGTCCCTCTTCTGGCCCGCATCTTGTTCTCGCTGGAGGAGGCCGGGATCCGGGATGCCTATGTGGTCCTGGGGTACGAGGGCGACAGGGTTCGCGACGCCATCTCCCGCATCTCCAGACTCTCCCTGCGCATTCACTGGCTCTACAATACTCGGTGGGAGGAGGGGAACGGTCTGTCCGTGCTGGCGGCGCGGGAGGCGCTGCAGGCGCCCTTCGTCCTCACCATGGCGGATCACGTGTTCGATCCGGCCATCGTGCGGCGTCTGCGATCCGTGGGGGGACCGCCGACGGGGATCGACCTGGTCGTGGACTACGATCTCGGTCGGGTACCGGACCTGGAAGACGCCACTCGCGTACTGGTGGACGGAGGAGAGCGGATTGACCGGATCGGCAAGCTGCTTCCGGAGTTCAACGCCGTCGATACGGGATTCTTCCTGGCTCATCCGATCCTGTTCGAAGCCCTGGAGGAGGCGGCGGCGGAAGGCAAGTGTTCCCTGTCCGATGGCGTGCAGGTGCTGGCGAATCGGGGACTGGCTCGTGCCCGCGACATTCGGGGCGACCAGTGGCTGGACGTGGACACCCCGGCGGCGGCTGCCGAGGTGGAGCGCGGACTGTTGGCCCAGCTCGGGAAGCCGACGGATGGACTGGTCGCGAGAGTCGTAAACCGCCCCATCTCCAAGGCCGTGACGCGTCGGTTGGTCTCGACCCGGGTGACTCCCAATCAGGTCAGCTTGTTCAATCTGGGCCTCGGGATGGTGGCGGGCCTGGCGGCCGCGGTAGGGGGCTACGCGGCCTTCCTTCTCGCGGCCGCCCTGTTCCAGCTCACCTCGATCCTGGACGGCACGGACGGAGAACTGGCCAAGCTCAAGTTCCAGACCAGCCGGCAGGGGGAGTGGATCGACACGATCTCCGATGGGCTCACTTATCTGGTGTTCCTGGTCGGGCTGTCGGTGGGCGTCGCGCGGTCCGATCTTCCCCAGTTCGTCCAGCTCTCCGGAATGTTGGGCTTCATTCCGGCGCTGGTCGCGTTTGGTGGGCTTTACGCCCACCTGATTCGAAAGGGATCCTCGGCCAGCCTCCTGACCCTGGAGGGTGATGTGGACGGGCGTGAGGGTGGCCTGCAGCGGGTGACCGAGCTCGCGTGGCCGCTCTTGAAGCGGGACTTCTTCTCAGTCTTCTTCCTGATTCTGGCGATCGCCGGGCTGCTGCCTCTGGCTCTTCCCCTGTTCTTCGTCGCCGCGTGCGGGCTCCTGGCCTTCTCCATGTGGTTGAACCGTCGTGTCATCTCCGGCGCCTGGCGCCGGCGGGAAGCCGCCGAATCCCCGGAATAGCCCGCTCAGAACCTCCAGCCCATCTTCAAGATCCCCAACTCGGCAGCCACGCGGGAGGAGTCACGTTTCCCGGGCGGGTCGGGTCGCGGGAGAAGCACGACCGAGACCGGTTCGAAAGTGAAGAAGAACCGACCCGCTCCGGGGAAGATGCGGAGTCCGACCGCTCCCCGAACCGTGAACCCGTCACGCCTGTCTTCCCCGAACGCGTTCTGGTAGCCGACCTGCACGGCTGGCACCAGCTCGATGGGGTGCTCGCCGAAACTGCGGACCGCGAGAGCCCATGGCAGCTCGACGCCGCCCAGAACGCGGGCGCTGAGCGTGCTGCCTTCGCCAAGGAATTCGCCGGCCCCCACCGCCACCCCGAGAGTGAGCGCGAGCGCCGGCGGACCGCCGACCCGAGCGGGTCCCAGCTGCACTCCGCCATCCGCCTGAACGAACGGCCGGTTGGTGAAGCCCCGATCCGGTGTGATCAGGTAGCCCAGGCGGGATTGCACGAACAGCAGTGGGCCGTCGCCGGGCTCCGCCGCCCGGATCCGCCCGTCGGGGCCGGCGGCGTGGGCCCCGGAGACGGGTCCGGAGATGGGTGGCGGATCCCCCCGGTCGGGGGCCTGCGCTCGGCCCGCCAGCGGCAGCAGGCCCAGGAGCGCCAAGCCTGCGGATCCGGATCCGGCCGCGAGCCGGCTTCGCGCCTGCGGGCGTCTCATATCTGGACTCCGAGGATGAGGCTCGGCACGACGCCCAGCGTGCTCCCTCCCGCCGGCGCGCTTCCCAAGTCGAAGTCCTCGAACAGGATCCCCTTCACCGAGGCGTCCAGAAGCAGATGCCGGCCCAGAGCCCAGGTGACTCCGGGGCCCGTGTGACCCGCGAAACGGCCCTTGACCTGGTTGTCCTCTCCGACCGTGGTGTCGGCCAGCAGCTCACCCAGGCCTGCCCCCCAGTAGAGCAGGGCCGCCCTGGAAAGGCGGAAGCCGAACAGGACGGTGGCGTTCAGGTGGATCAGGTCCACGCCGCCCACCTCGGAATGCCGGCTCGAACAGCCTTCCCAGCCGGTTCTGAAGCCGAGCTGGAGCCGCTCGTTCCCTTTGAACGGCGTGAAGCGATGGCCGATCCGTACTCCGAACCAGAGGCAGGAATCCAGCCGGGACTTGCCCTGGAAGCTGCCGAATCCGAGAACGGGAGTGAACTCGAAAGCCCCTCCCCTCAGGGGGCCTTCCTGGCCGTGGAGCTCTCCGGAGGTGGCGGCCAGAGGGGCGAGAACCGTCGCGAACACTAGGATGGCTGGGCGCATCGACATCGGCATTCTTCTTTCACGGGTTGGCTCTGAGATTCTACACTGCCGCTATGGGCCGCCCCCCGGAGCGTGCCGGGCCAGCTCCACCTCGAACACGAGCGTGGAGTAGGGGGGGATCTGCGGAGGTCTGCCGGCGGGTCCGTACGCCAGATCGTACGGAACCACCAGCCGGCGCTTCTCGCCGAGCCGCATCCCCGTCACGCCTTCGGTCCATCCTTCGATCAGGCGCGTCCGGCCGAGGACCATCGGGAGCGGTTCGGGAGGTGTGTGGTCGAAGCTGGAGTCGAGCTTGCGGCCGTCCGGCAGCCACACGGTGTAATGCATTGCCATCGTATCCCCGACCACGGCCGGCGCGCCTGTCCCTTGGCGGAGAACCTGGACATACAGGCCGCTGTCGCGCCGCTGCATCGCGTCCAGATCCACACCGAGGGCCGGTGCGAACGCGATGTCACGTGGATCCGTCGGTGCGAGGGCCGCTTCGCCCGGCTGATTCGCGCCCTGGCTCGCGCGCTGTGCCGCCTCCGCTGGCTCCCGTTCCGCCGAGCCGGCATTCTCAGCCTCGGCTCGCGGCGACTCCCCGGAACATGAAGCCACGGCGATCGTGGTGGCGAACAGCATGAACCTCTGGATTCTACGCATGGATCCACCTCTCGATGATGATGTTGGATGAGTGCGCGAGAGAGCGGGAGCCGAACCCCATCTGGCGGGCTTCGCCCCGGCAGGCAAGGTTGTCGGCATCATCCGCTGCGGCAGCGCTTCCGAATCTGACCCTCGGGAAGGAGGTGAGGCCATGAAGCCGAGTCGAGCGCGGATTCTGATCGAGGGCCTGGTTGCGGGATTCCTGGGCTACGCCGCCATCGCCCTGTTCTATGGCGTGGTCAACCTCGCATCGGGACGCTCCGCATGGTACACCGCTCGCCTGCTCGGGCAGACGCTGGTGGGTCACGGCCCTGAACATGTCGTGCCGGCCGCGGCCCCCGTGCTGGCGTTCAACGCGGTGCACCTGGTGGTGTTCCTGGCAATCGGCCTCTCAGCGGCATGGCTGATCTTCGAGATGGAGCACCACCCGCAGTTCTGGTTCTTCCTCTTCTTCGCGGCCCTGGCCGGCTTCATGTTCAGCGAGTCGGCTTTCCTGCTTCTCGCGGAACCGACCACCGCTCAGCTCCCCTGGTGGTCGGTGGTGAGCGCCAACCTTGCGGCCGGGCTCGCCATGGGAGGGTATCTGTATGCTCGCCATCCGCGGTTGCTCCGCGAGCTGAGCGATATTCCCGCCTGACATGCCGCGCGTCCGCCGGCGGGTGATCCGCTAACGCTTGCGGATCCCGCGGGTCAGGCCTGAACGCGGCCGGCCGGGGCCTCCGTCTTCGCCCCCCTCGCCCTCCTCCGCCGGGAGGGAGTCCGGGGGGCTCATCTTGGGCTCGAAGCCCGGAAGAACCTCACGGGGGATCACCTGACCGGTGAGCTTTTCGATCTCGCGGACCAACAGCCAGTCGCCCGGCGCCACGATGGTGATGGCTTCGCCGGTCTCGGTCCCGCGCGCGGTCCTTCCCACCCGGTGGACGTAGTCGCGCGGATCTTCGGGCGCATCGAAGTTGATCACGTGGCGGATGCCCCGGATGTCGAGACCGCGGGCCGCCACGTTGGTGGCCACCAGAATTCGCGTCGTTCCCTCGCGAAACCGCGCCAGGCTTGCGTCGCGCTGATCCTGCGCCTTGGCACCGTGCAGATCGTCCACCGACACGCCCCGCCCTCTGAGAAACTCGGTCAGGTACATGGCCGTGTCCCGCCGTCGGGTGAACACGAGCACCTGGCCCGACGTGCGTTCCTCCAGCAGGTGGAGGAGGAGCTTGTGCTTCCTGGACCAGTCCACCGGATGGACGACCTGGCGGATCCCTTCGGCCGGGGCTTCGAGTCCCACTCGCACCCGGACGGGCTCGCGCATCATCTCCTCGACCAGGTAGAGCACGCCCGGCGGCATGGTGGCGGAGAAAAAGAGCGTCTGGCGGGACTCCGGCGTGGCGGCGACGATTTCCTTGACGTCGTCGATGAATCCCATGTCGAGCATGCGGTCGGCCTCGTCCAGCACCAGCACTTGCACGGAGGAGAGGTCGGCGGATCCACGGCTCAGGTGGTCCAGGAGGCGGCCGGGGGTGGCCACCAGCACGTCGCAGCCGAAGCGGAGCTCGCGCACTTCGGATCTCACATCCGTGCCTCCATGGACGATGACGGCCTCGATCGAGGAGGTGGCGCCGTAGCGGTCGACCGCGGCCCCCACCTGCTGGGCCAGCTCCCGCGTGGGCGTGATCACCAGACCCCGGGGCCGGTCGTGAGCCTCGCTCCTTCCCAGCCGCTGAACCATGGGGAGGGTGAACGCAGCCGTCTTCCCGGTCCCGGTGTGGGCCGTCCCGAGAACGTCGCGTCCCTCCAGCGCGGGCGGTATCGCCAGGCGCTGGATCTCGGTGGGCTCCGCGTAGCCCGCCCGGACCACCGCGTCGACAAGCTCCGATTGCAGGCCGAGGGCGGCGAAGGCCTCGCCCGGAGGCGTGGCCGCGGACCCGGAATCCTTACCCACGTCGCCGGACGGCCCGGCCCGGGAACACGCCCTCGACGATCTCGCCATCCCGCACGACGAACGTCCCGCCCACCAGGACGTGGGGGATGCCCTGGGACGGGGTGTCCGGATGTTCGTAGGTGGCGCGATCGATCACCGTCCCCGGATCGAACAGGGTGAGGTCCGCGTCGGCTCCTACCTGCACGCGCCCCTTGCGCTGCATGGCGGGAGCGGCCGACTCCACCCTCCGGGCCGGCAGGATCGTCATCTTCGCCAGCGCCTCCATGAGGCCGATGGCCCCGCGGACCCGCGCGTAGTGGCCCAGCACGCGGGCGAATGTGCCCGCTCCTCTCGGATGTACCGCCAGGTAGAGAAACGGGATCCCGTCGCTGGCCACCATCACGTCGGGCTGGGAGACGATCCACTCGTTCGTCTCCTCGCTGCGGCCGTGGATCACCACGTAGCCGCCCCGCTTCCGATACTCACGGAAGGTCGCGGCCGTCATCCGTTCGCCGGTGCCCGGCCACTGGAGCCGGTGGTAGACGCTGTCGTCCTTGCCTTCCCAGCTGTCGAACAGGGCCGACTCGATCAGCGTGGAGCTGGCCGTGTACGGGTACGCTTCCGTGGTCACGTCCACGCCGTGCTCCCGGGCCCCGCGGATCATCTCGAGCGCCCGGCGCGCCACCTCGCCCGCGCTGCTGTTCATGTGCACGATGTGGAGCGAGGCTCCGGTGGAAGCGGCGTCCGCGATCACTTCCTGGAAAGGGCCCAGCGTGCCGCCGGGGCCGGAGCTCCGGAGGTGGACGTAAGCGGCCACGCCGTGAGCAGCCGCCACCTGGAAGGCCCGGTAGATCTCCGTTCGCGTGGCGCCCGGGGTGTAGGTGATGCCGAAGCCGATCCCCAGGCCTCCTTCGTCCAGTCCCTGCTCCAGGAGGCCGGCCAGCTCGACCGTCTGGCCGTCATCCAGGGACTCGTAGTTGGTCTCGGAGCCGAACAACGGGTTCTCGGCGCCTGGCGGGAGCGTGGGCGCATGGCCCACGTCCTCTCCCGTCAGAAGCTTCAGGCGGGCGCCCGGGTGGCTCACCGTGGCGCCGTAGTTGATCAGCGCGTGGCCCCGGCGGGCGTCGAGCCATGGACCCACCGGCCATAGGCCGATCTCCATCTCCAGCGCCGTCGTCACGCCGTCGCGGGCCTGGAGGCGGTTGCTCACGGAGTCCTGCCCGTGCGCGTGCAGGTCGATGAAGCCCGGGGCGACCACCAGCCCTGTGGCGTCGAGCGTGTCGCGTCCCTCCAACCCGGCCTCGGAGATCGCCGCGATCCGACCATCCGCGATTCCGACGTCCCGCACAGCATCCAGCCCCGTCTCGGGATCCATCACCCGGCCGCCGGTGATCACCAGGTCGTAAGCTCCGGGAGGATGCTCCTCGGGAGCGCCGCTTCGGCAGGCGGCCGGCATCAGCGCGAGGGGGAGCAGCGCGGCCAGCACGACGGCGTTGCAATGGCTCATTTCCGCGCCTACCAGTCCACCGCGATCGCGGCGAGCAGGTCGCTCAAGGCCACCACATCCTTCAGGTCGATCACTTCGACCGGCGAGTGCGAGTAGCGCAGCGGCCATCCGATCGGCACGTCCACTACTCCCCAATACTGGAAGGCCGAGCCGTCGTTACCGCCGTTGGTGGTGCCGCGCTGGAGCGGAATCCCGTGGCTCCGCGCCAGCTCCAGCAGCGAGTCTCGCACTGCGGGCGGTGTCACGGAGGAGTTGTCCACCATGCGCGCCACCGGCCCGGCGCCGAGCGGCGCCACGGCGAAATTCTGTGCATCGAGCGGCGAGTCGGCGGACACAAAGGTATCGATGGCGTAGACCCGAGCGGGTGTTTGTTTCAAGTTGGCCGCCGCGGCCCGGCTCCCGAACAGGCCGATCTCTTCCTCGACCACCCACAGGAAGAGCACCTGGTGGTGAAGCCGGTCCGGATCCAGCCGGTCGATGGCCAGGAGCTGGGCCGCCGAGCCGACCCGATCGTCGAACGAGCGTGCGGTGGCGCGCGTCCCCTGAAGCCGGACGAAGCGCTTGGGGTTGGTCACCATGTCGCCGGGGCGAATGCCCAGGTCCTCGGTCTCGCCGCGGCTGGAGGTGCCGACGTCCACGCCGAAACCGCCCGCCGGCACGCGACCGGGCGGATTCGCCACCTTCCGCCGGGGAGTGAACACGCCCGATATGGGACCGCCGGCCGTCTGCACCAGCGCCGGTGTCGCCTCCCACAACCAGGGGAGGAAGCCACCGCGGTTGCGCAGGGCCAGGCTGCCGTCGTCCCGGATCTCCGTCACCTCGAAGCCGGTCTCGTCCATGTGCGCCACGAAGACCACGAGGGGCTCTCCCTGCCCGACCCGAACCCATACGTTGCCGGCCGAATCCAGCTTCGGCTCCGCCCAGTCGGGAAGATGGGCCAGGATTGCCGCGCGAACGCGACCCTCATCCCCCGACACGCCGTAGGTCTCCACCAGTTCCTCCAGCACGGTGGCCGCTTCGGCGATCCGGTCCGCCGGTGTCGCCCCGGGGGGTGGCGCGCGGCCACACGCCGCGGCCAGGATCACGGAGAGGAGCGTGAGGCCGACTCCACCGGCCGGGCTCGCTCCGTGGCATCCCGCGGCTCCGGCACCGGCCCGGCCACAGCCGAGCCCTCCCGCCCGCCTCATCGTTCTCCTTTCAGCCACGTCTCGATCCGCTTCGCGAGCGTCCCCACCTCCCGGAGGGCGATGGTCTCGATGGCTGAGCCGTCGTACCGCGTGCGCAGGTCCAGGCGCGTCACCTCGCCCATTCGTCCGGCCAACGGGAAGCGGCGCGGCTCCGGATAGCCCACCAGCAGGGTCTGCTCGAATGGCCCCTCGAGGTCGAGCACGGTGCCGAGGCCGCGATGTCCGATCCGGCTCTCTACCGTGAAGGCGATGACATTCCGGCCTTCGAGCGCTCCCTCCCGGCCCGCACTGGCGCTCCGGGCCGCGGCCGCCAGCGCCGCGCACGCTCCCCGCTGGCCCGCCTCCGGACCCGCCACCAGGTCCGTTCCGTAGCGCTGCAGGGCCTTCTCGAGCGCCACCGGATCCAGCACGTCCACGCCCGCCGCCCGGACTCCTTCGGGAGAGGAGGCTCCCAGGTCCACCCAGGCGTCGTCCACCTGGAACAGGCGGTTCGCCTGGAACGCCCCGCGCCCTCCGCGCAGCAGGTGCACCGAAGGAACGCCGACGACGGCGGGGACAGGGCCGGCGGAGCCCCAGATAACGACCCGGTGGCCCTCGTGCTGCTGATCGAAGAAGGCGGGCTGGCCCCGGCCCACCCGCCGCAGAGTCACGTAACCACCCTCGTGAATGCCGCCGACCACGTACCCCCATTCGTCCATCGGGCAGACCGCCAGCCGGCGGGGGCCGGACTCGCCCAGCTCCAGGATCACATCGCCCGCCCGGTCGCGGGTCGCGCCCGGGAGAAGCTCCAGCAGAGAGTCGGCCATGGCCTGCTCGTAGCCGGAAACCGCTGTCATGCCGATCAGCCGGACGGCCAGCTCGCCGGTGGTCTGGGCTGCCGCACCGGGCGCTTGGGCGGCCACGGCGGGCGGGAGAAGGAAGCCTCCCGCCACCAGGAGCGCGCCGAGGCTCCAACGGCGGGCTGCGCGCGAGATCTGGCGCCCCGCGGCCGTGGTGGCCCGCCCGGGGGCAGCCGGACCGCGCCGCCATGAGTGGTCGTGTGAGGTGGCTCCCCGCATGTTTCCTCGCTCGCGACGGTGAAACCCTGCCTGGCCGCGAACTACGATGGGACTCGCGCGAGGTCAAGAGCGGCTCGTTGAGCCGTCCATGCCCGCCGCCACTCCGGATGGCTCGGCGGCCTCTCCGGCCCGGCCGGCCTCACTCGAGCCCCGAGCTCCGCTCGAGCTCCATCGCGTTGCCGCTGGGAAAGTACAGAGTGAGACGGTCGCCCTCGAGCGCGATGCGGGTGTCCTCCGCGGGTCCGTTGCCACGCCGTGCCTCCATCCGGAGAGGACTCTCCGGGAGTCCGGCCATGGCTCCGCCCGCCGAGAGGTTGTAGAAGTGGGTGAACACGAGATGGTCGCCGTCCAGGCGGTAGGTCCCTCCCTCTCCCGAGCCCCGCTTCGGGTCGTCACCCGCCATCACGAAGAAGAGCACGAGCCACTCGGACCGCGTGAAGAAGATGCGGCCGCGGACAGCGTGGCGCGTGCCATCGGCCAGGATATAGGCGCGGGCCGCCCAGGCGCCCAGGATCCCGCGGTCGTCCGCACCCCGCGAGGTGGTTCGGAGCGGTCCCGGAGCCCACTGCGGCACCTGCTCCGGCCCGGCGGGTCCGATCTTCCCTTCGGCCGCATCGAGGAGCGCGGACGCGCGGTACAGTCGTCCGGCCTTCATGGTCCAGATCACATGGCGCGTGTTCCGGATATCCGTCAGTGGATCGCCCCTCACGGCGACGAGATCCGCCCATTTGCCGATCGCGATGGAACCCAGCCGGTCGCTCACGCCGAGAGCGCGCGAAGCGTTCACGGTGGCGAACCGGAGCGCGTCGGCGGCGGGGATGCCTGCCAGCATGAAGGCCTGCAGCTCACGGTGAACCCCGAACGGGGAGAAGAACTGGCCCCAACTGGGGTGGTCCGTACCCAGCGTGATGAGGCGGGCGCCGCCGGCATCGTAGAAGGCCTTGATCGTCCTCAGCTTCACCCGGAGGATGCGTTCGAACTGCTCGTTCACGGGCCGGGGCGCCCGCTCGCCCAGAACCGAGCGGGCGTATGGAGTGAGGAAGCGCTCCGCGCGGGCGAAGTCGCTGTACAGAACCGGATCCTGACGGCCGAAGTAGCCGTACGCGCTGAGCGTGGCGTCGAAGTAGACGCCCTTGTCGATGAACAGGCGCGCGATCTTACGGAACTCGGGCGTCGCCGGCTTGAGCCGCTCGAGCGAAGCGTAGGCCGGGCGGTCACCCGGCAAGCCGTCGCCGCCGAGGAAATGCTCGACCCGATCGATCCCCATCCCGATCGCGTCGCGCGGATTGACCGTGTTCCGGAACCCGGATCCGAGGTGTCCGGTGACGGTCAGGCCGTAGCGGTGCGCTTCATCGATCAGAGCTCGAAGCTGATCCGGCCGGATCCCCTTCGCCTTGAAGCCGCGGACTCCCAGCGCGGCCCAGTGATCCACCTCCACGCGGATCCGGTCCGGAGACGTCTCCGGATCCCAGCCGGGCCGTGCCGTGCCGAAGTAGGGGCCGGAGTTGAAGATCCGAGGTCCCGGCCGGTCCCCGCGGTCGATGGCGAGCCGCAGGTTGCGCATCCGCTCCGGGTCCATCTCGCCGGCCGGAAAGGTCGCGGTGACGCCGTTGGCCAGAAACAGGAGTGGGTATGCCTCGGTCTCCTCCACCCGGCCTCGGCCGAACAGGTCCATCGCGTAGTGGGCATGGAGGTCGAACAGGCCGGGTAGCAGATAGGTGGAGTCCGAGAGCTTCACCACGGGACGCTCGGCCGCGTCTGGCGCGGAGGCGTCGTCGCCAGTGGATCCGAGGGCGACGATACGGCCAGCTTGCACCATCAGGCCCGGGTTTCGGACCATCTTCCCCTGGACCGCATCGAACATCCAGCCGCCCAGGACGAGGGCGCTGCCTCGAGTTTCGGGGACAGGGTCGCGCCGCGCGGGGCTTTCCGAGTCGGCTGGCGGACGACGGGGCTCGGTCTCCAGGCTCGTCTGGCGGCCAGGTGCGACATTGGCGCCCGCGCGGCCACGGGGTGTCTCGTCGTCCCCCGAGCAGGCCAGCACGGCGAGCGCGCAGCAGATAGGGACGAGCTTCCTCACGGGGCGAGCCACTCCTCTTCCACTTCTTCCGCTGGCCGACAGGATGCGCATCCCGGCTTCCGCACCGTGAGCCCGGGTGCGCCCAGCCTAGCTTGGCCCGCGTCCCGCAGTGGGGCAAGGGGAGGTCCGGCGACCCTACTCCTTCGTGGTGATCCGGATCACCCCTCCTCGGGCCGCCTCGCCGTACCGGCCCACCGCCAGCCCGCCCTTGATGATCTCGATGTGGTCGATATCGAGTCGGTCGATGCGGGCCAGGTCGGCCTGCGCCGTGATCGCGCCGTCCACCAGGATCAGCGGCGCCGGCGTCCCCGCCCGCAGCGCGGGCGGGTAGAGGTCGTTGAACAGCCTCCGGATCGTGGTCGGATTCTCCAACTTCGGGGGAGTGTCGAAGGGGCGGAACTCCGGCCGGTCGGTGGCGGACGTGCCCGCCGCTCCTCCGGCGGCGCAGACGCCACCAGGATCGGGCCAGGAAACCCCAGAACCCGATCATCGAGGCGATCCACAGGAGGAGGAGCCCCGCGTTCAGAATCCCCCACCAGCCGGGTACCCCGCCGGTCGCGCTCCCCGCATTCGCAGGCCCCGGGAGCGATCCGGAGATGACGTCGGGGAGGGAGAGTGAAGTCGAGAGCGTCAGCCGCGATCCCGTGAACAGGCGCGGAAACAGATAACCGACCGCGGGCAGGAACAGCGATCCCCCGAGGGCGAAGGTCCATAGGGCTCGCAGGGGGGGACCGGCCCGGCCGGCCCCTGCCGCTCGCTCGGCGATCAGCGCGGCCAAGGCGAGCAGGCCGGAGGTGAACAGGCAATACAGGATCCAGGGCGCGATCATCGATCTACTCCTCCTTCCTCTCGTCCCGCTGCAGCCTCTCGTCGAGCAACGCCCTGAGACGCTGAAGCTCCGACTCCGAGAGGCTCCGATCCGAGACGAGCTGGGTGAGCAACAGGTCGGGGGACCCGCGAAACATCTTTCGCGTGATCCGTCTCAACGCGCTCTCACCGGCCTTCTCCCGTTCCACCAGCGGGTAGTAGCGGTAGGCCTTCCCTTCCTGTGCATGGCCGACGAAGCCCTTGCGCTCCAGCGTTCGCAGCACGGTGAGGACCGTCGTGTACGCGAGCGTGTCCCCGAGCCGATCTCGCACCTCGGATACCGTGGCCGCGCCGTTCTCCCACAGCACGGCCATCACGTCCAGCTCACGGTTGGTGAAGTGAATCTCCATGGCTCCCAGCCCGCTCCTATTAAAAGTCTAGTAGAAGATGGGCACGCGCCGCCCGGTTGTCAACTACATGAATAGTAATGAGCCGGGGCGCCGCGAACGGACGGATCGGCCCGGCGGTTCCGCGGGGTACTCGGCCCGCTCACCGAGCACCCGGCGGCTCCGTGAGATGGCCTGCGGGCCCGCGCGGCACCCGCCGGGGCCCGGGCAGCTACCATGCAACCTTTCTGGCGCCTGCCTCATCCAATCCCCTGGAAGCCGGCCACACGCACCTTGAGCCGCGAGCACCGGAATCATGCGCCTAAGCCCCGCCAGCCGTGCCAGTTTCTGTTGCCTCGCGCTCCTGGGTTGGGCGGCCGCGCCCGCCGCCGCGCAGAGCGCCTCCCCGTCCGCGGGGGACCCCGCGTCGCGCCAGGGGGATCCGCGGCAGGCGACCGGGCTGACACCGGTTGCCTCCACCCCGCTCGCGGGGTCACCGGAACACGATGAGGAAGCGCCACGGGCGGTGGCGATGCGTCGGGTGGGAGAGATTCACCTGGACGGGCGCCTGGACGAGGCCATCTGGCTGCGGGCTCCGGTCATCAGCGACTTCACCCAACGGGAGCCGAACGAGGGCGAGCCGGCGACGCAGCGTACGGAAGTTCGGTTCGTGTACGACGGCCGCACGCTGTACGTCGGCGCCCGGATGTACGATGAGCTGGGCGCCGAGGGCGTGGTCGGCCGACTGGTTCGGCGGGACGGGGATGCGCAGAGCGACGAGCTGGTGATCACCTTCGACACCTTCCACGACCACCTGGGGCAGACCCGCTTCTCGATCAATCCGGCGGGGGTACGCGGCGACGCATACGGCCCGGGAGGCTCGTTTCCCGACCGGTCATGGGACCCGGTCTGGCGGGCCAGGGCCCGCGTGGACTCCCTGGGCTGGACGGCGGAGCTGGAGATCCCCTTCTCGCAGCTCCGCTTCCCCGCCGGGGATCAGGAATGGGGCCTGCAGATCCAGCGCAGGGTGCAGAGGCTGAACGAGGTGGCGGTGTGGTCGTTCTGGCGGCTGAACGAACAGGGAGGGCCGTCCCGATTCGGCCACCTGGAAGGGATCGCGGCGCCCACCAGGGGGACGAACCGGCTCGAGCTCCTTCCGTATGTGGTGAGCCAGCTGGAGACGAAGGGTGAGGTGAACCCGGTGGACCCGTTCCAGCGGAAGCGGGCCGGCGACTACCGGTTCGGCGGGGACCTGAAGTATCTGGTGACTTCCAACCTGACCCTGAACGCCACGATCAATCCGGACTTCGGTCAGGCGGAGGTGGACCCGGCGGTCGTGAATCTGAGCGCGTTCGAGACCTTCTTTCCGGAGAAGCGGGAGTTCTTCATCGAGGGACGCGGCCTGTTCGACTTCGGCACCTTCTGGTGCAAGTTCTGCAGCAACACCTCCTCGCTGGGGATGCTGTTCACGCGCCGGATCGGACGCGCCCCGCAGGCGGCCTCCCTGGCGCATGCCGCCGGCGAGTTCGCCGACGTCCCGGGCAACACGACCATCCTGGGTGCCGCCAAGCTCACGGGCCGGACGGTAGGAGGCACGTCCGTCGGGATCCTGAGCGCCGTGACGGCTCGCGAGCGGGCCGAGGTGGTCGGGTCCGCGGGCCAGCGCTTCCGCCAGGAGGTGGAGCCGCTGACGAGTTACTTCGTGGGGCGGGCGAAGCAGGACTTCCTGGACGGAGATCTCCAGGTGGGCGGGATGTTCACGTCCGTATATCGGAACTTCGACGATCCCGGCCTGGCGGACGGCCTGAATCGCCATTCGGAGGCGGTGGGGCTGGATGCCGAGTACTGGTGGGGAGACCGGACCTACCACCTCCTGTGGAGCACGGCGTTCACCAACATCTCGGGCACCCCGGGGGCGATCCTCCGCGCCCAGATGTCCAGCGCACGCTATTTTCAGCGGCCCGATCGGGGCAACGGAGGCAACGGCCTGTTCTCCAACCGATTCGACCCCACCCTGACATCGCTGCGCGGCTACGGCCTCTACACGCGGGTGGCCAAGGACGGAGGGGATTGGCAGTGGGAGACCGCGCTCAATCTCCGCAGCCCCGGCTTCGAGAACAACGATATCGGGTTCCTCACCCGCACGGACTTCATCTACATGAACGCGAACCTCCAGCGCTCCTGGACCACACCGGGATCCTGGTACCGGCAGATCTGGGTCACGGCGGGAGCCCAGCAGCAGTACAACTTCGACGGCGATCTCACGGGCCGGCAGCTTCACGCCGCGCTGTTCACGCAGACGCGCTTCTACTGGAACCTCAATCTGTTCGGCATCTACCGCCCGTCCACCTTGAGCGATCGTCTGACCCGGGGGGGACCGGTGGTGAGGGTTCCCGAGAGCGGCTTTCTGTTCGCGGGGATCCGGACGGACTCTCGGAAGCCGGTGATCGTGGGCCTCAATCCCTCGCTGTTCCTGGATGCCGAGGGGGGTCACGCGTACAACTTGGGATTGGCCCTGACCTTCAAGCCCCGCTCGAATCTTTCCCTCAGCATGGGGCCGAGCTTCAGCAGCTCCAGAAGCACCGACCAGTACATCGCGGCCGTCGACGATTCCACGGCGGTGTCCTTCTTCGGGCGCCGCTACGTGTTTGCGGATCTGGACCAGAAAACCCTTTCGATGACCACCCGCCTCAACCTGACGTTCAGCCCCACGATGACGCTCGAGCTGTTCGCCCAACCGCTCGTCTCGGCGAACGACTTCTCGGGCTTCAAGGAGTTTGACGCTCCGCGCGGCCTGAGCAAGAGCGTGTTCGGCGTCGATAAGGGTACCATCCGAGCCCAGGGGGATGGGTTCGATCGCACCTACTTCGTGGATCCGGACGGGCCGGGTCCCGCGCGCGAGTTCTCGTTCACCGGCCGCGACTTCAACTTCCGCTCGCTGCGGGGCAACCTCGTGTTTCGTTGGGAGTACACCCCGGGCTCAACGCTGTTCTTCGTGTGGACGCAGGATCGGAGCGCCACGGACCCGTTCGGCGACTTCTCCCTGGGCCGGGATTTCGGTGGGGTGTTCGACGGAGCGGCCGACAACATCTTTCTCGTCAAGCTGACGTACTGGCTGGGACTCTGATCCGGCTCGGCAGGTCGCTGACCACCTCCGGATACCACCATCCGAGGACGTTCGACGACCCGCTAGGAGATCCGTCTGAGCGATCCGCGCTGCCGCCGCCGCGCCCGCCTCCGCCTCCGCCGCCAGCGGGGAAACCAGACGATCGTGCCGGTCAGCGGCAGCGTGGCGCCCACCAGGCTGGCGAACAGGGCGAGCAGCCGGGTGGGCAGTCCGAGGACATCTCCCACATGAATCGGGCCTACCAGGCGATTCAGCCTGCCGGCCCGTGTCGCTTTGGCATAGCGCTCCACTCTCACCAGCCGGCCCGTTTCGCCGTCGAACAAGAGCCGCTCGGTGGCGCCGGGATGAGGCGCGCTCTTCCGGGAGACCGTGATACGCAGCCGCCCGCGCGGACGGGATGGGAGGGCGATTCGCCAGGAGCGTGCATCCGGAAACTCGGCGGCGGCGCGTTCCAGGGCTCGATCCACGGCCGGCCCGAAGTGTTGCGCGCTCGCGAGACGTAGGGCCGGCATGGCGGGTCGCCTGCGAGACGGCGCCCCGACTCCGGTGGCCCGTGTGCCGCGGTGGATCGCCAGGCCTTCGTGCCCCGTGGCGGCCCGCACGGTTTCCCGGCCCGGCGCCTGGCCCGCTCGTCGGTCTATCACGGCCACGAAGCGGGCGGCGGCCGTCCGCAGGGCGGGATACGCCAGGACGGTACCGGTCCCGGCGAGCAGCAGCAGGCCGACCGAAGCGTAGAATCCCAGCACGTTGTGAAGATCGTACACGGCCCGCTTCCACCCGCGGCGCAGGTGCGCGGTGAAGCCGTCGCGGAGCCGGGCTCCTCGTCCCGGCCACCAGAGCCACAGGCCGAGGGAAACCAGGACCAGCAGAAAGGCGGTGGAGGCGCCCACGAGAGTTCGTCCGATCCGGCCGGCCAGGAGCGTCGTGTGGAGGGTCTCGACTCGCCCCACGAAAGACTCCGAAACCGCCCGCTCACCCAGAACGGTCCCGCTGCGCGGGTGGAGGAACGCCTGGGTTCCGCCACGAAGCTCCACGAGGGCCGATCGCCCCGGATCCGAGCTCAACTCAAGGGCCACGATCCCGGCCCTCGGGTGGCGCGCGTGGATGGCTTCGATCAAGGCGGAAGGCGGAAGCGGCGGTCCGGGCTCCGGTCCCGCCGTCCAGAGATCGGGACGGAGCGCCCGGTCCATCTCGGGGCCGAACACGAGGAGCGCCCCGGACAGACAGACCACCGTGATCACCGCTCCGGCCGTCAGGCCGGCCCACCGGTGCAGTCGGAGCAGGACCGGTCGGACCCTCATGGGATGTTCACGATCTGGGTCGCGGATCCCCTTCGCGGACCCGCAGAATCCGATCCAGCGGCACGTCCCGGTACACGTCTCTTCGACCGGACCCGGGCCAGTCGATCGCGAGTTCGACGACGCGCGTGGCGCGGCCGAGTCCGATCTCCTGCTGGAGGCTGTTGGCCCCGAAACTACCGCCGCTGCCGACAGTGGAGTAGACGCTTCGCTCGCCGCCGGCCGTCGCCACGACGACCCGGATCCGAGCTCCTATGGCGGACCGGTTGGATTCCCGACCCTCGAGTCGCAGCGTGATCCAGTGGTTCGAGTGTCCCGGGTTCTGGAACAGGACGTTGCGGTCCACGTCGCCCTCGAACGCGCCTCCGATCACGGCGTAGATGTCCTGGTCGCCGTCCTGGTCGATATCGCCGAACGCGACGCCATGTCCTTTCCCGAGATGGCCGAATCCACCCGACCGGGTCACGTCCTGGAACTTGCGGCCTCCGTCGTTGCGGAACATGCGATTGGGGACCTGCATCGTGAGGTTGGGGTCGCCCGTACCGACGTAGAAATCGAGCCAGCCGTCGTTGTCCAGATCGCCGAAGCTGCCGCCCATCGGAAACAGGACGCGGCGGAGTCCGGTGCGGGCCGTCACGTCGGAGAACGTTCCATCGGCGTTGTTGTGGTACAGCCGTGGAAACTCCGCGTGAACCGGGCGTCCAAGCGCTTCCGCGGCCACGTCGGCCTCGGTGCCGCGGAACCCGCCCACGAACAGGTCCAGCCAGCCGTCGTTGTCGTAGTCCCAGAACCAGATCGAGAAGCTGTCGAGCGGCTCGCTCACGCCGGCCGCCCGGCCCACCTCTTCGAATCGCCAGCCGCCGCCCGGGGTCGGTCCGGCATTGTGGAACAGGAGATTCGTTTCGTGCAGGCGGGAGACGTAGAGATCCACTCGCCCGTCGTTGTCGTAGTCGCCCCAGGCCACCCCTTTCACGAAGCCGACCACATCGATCCCGGCGGCTCGCCCGACTTCGCGGAACGTGCCATCTCCATTGTTATGGAACAGCTCACATGGCTGGCGGTCCTCTCCCCGGGACTCGTTGCCCACGAACAGGTCCAGCCAGCCGTCGTTGTCGTAGTCTCCCCAGGCGGCCGTCTGGGTGGGATGGAAGGATAGCAGACCGGCCTCCTCCGTCACGTCATCGAAACGTCCGTTCCCCAGATTCTTCAGCAGGGAGTTGGGGTAGCCTCTGCGCAGCCAGCCGCCGCGCAGGACGAGGACATCCACCCGGCCATCGTTATCGTAATCGGCCTGCTTGAGATTGGCCCCGCCGGTCAGGCCCTCCAGGCCCGCTTCCCCTGTATGCTCGGAGAAGCCATCGGCCCCGTCGTTGAGGAAGAGCCGGATGGGGTCCCTCAGGCCGCGCGAGGTCGCCAGGATGTCCAGATCCGTATCGCCATCGAGATCCTCCATGACGGCGGCACCGGCTCGCCCCAGCACGTCCAGCCCCAGGGACGGCGCGATGTCCGGAAAGCGGCCCACATCGTATTCGGAAGCGAAGGCGGCGGGCGGAATCCGCCAGCGGCTCGGAACGCTGTCCGGAGGCAGGCCCTCGGCCCAAGAGGCCAGGTTGAGGAGCCAGCGGCTTCTCAGATCCCCCGGCCGTTCCCGAAGAATCTCCCGGTAGGCCCGGCTCGCCGCCCGTGAAGATCCCGGCTCGAAGCTTCCGGCATCCTCCCACAGGGTCAGCGGGCAGTGCGGCCGGCCCGTCCTCCTCCGGCACGCCTCCTGTTCGGCCAGCCGGAGCCGCGCCACGGCGAGGAAATCCTGCACCATGGACCGGAAGGACTCGGGGGCTCGCCCCAGGCTCCCACCCACCATGGCTTTCCAGGCGGGGACGAGCTTCGCGATTCCCTCTTCCGTCATCCCCGCCTTGACCATCTCCATCCCCAGCACCGCATCGCGAGCTAGAGCGCCGACCGGATCCGCCGGCGCCCGAGCACCGGCGAGAGCCTTCATACGCAATCCGCTCTCGTACAGGTTGTTCCGAGGATCGACCGTCTCGAACAACGAGTCGAGGCGCTCGGCCATGCGGAGCGTGCCCGCCGAGCCGGGTGCCACGGCGGTGGAACCCTCCTGAACCCGCGAATCGCCGCCACACCCCAGGCCGATGGCCGAGGCGAGGAGGAGCGCGACCCCAAGGCCCGCCGCGGCGTGGCTCCTTCCGAGTGAGGCGCCCTCACACCTCTCGCGTGCCCGCGCTCTCATGAACCGGCCTCCGGGCCAGGGGTGCCGGAACTCCGAGCTGTCGGACGCCCCGCCGCTCGGCCCGGGGGGCCTACCCCGGGCGCCGAAATCGTGATTTCCCGGGCCCCCGGTCCCAGTCCGGTCTCCGTCACCTCTCCTCCGGGCCAGCGCACCCACACCGCCCGCGTCCTGCCGCCTCGACCCAGGACCTGGACACGCCCATCCTGGGACCAGTAGCCCGCTCCGGCGTGGAGCTCGCGGACCGGACCGGCCCCGTTCTCGTACAACAGGCGGATGGCCGCGCCGATCGCCCACGGGTTGCCCGCCGGCCCCTCCAGGCGGACCCGGATCCCGGGTGCGGCGCCCACGTTGCGATACAGTCGAGTGGCTCCCTGATTCTGGGCGATCGCGAGGTCCGCACGGCCGTCCCCGTCGAAGTCGGCCACCGCCGAGCCCCGCTGCTCTCCGTACGCCCGTATGCCCGAGACCTGTCCGGGGACGGGGGAGAGTCCACCCGCACCATCGCCTCGGAGCCACAGCGCCCGGCCCGCGTCGGCCCGATCCCGGCTCCGGGTGGCGAAGAAATTCTGGCTCAGGAACACGTCCTCGTGACCATCCCCGTCGAGGTCCGCAACCTCGGCCGCGAAGGCCGGGGCGAACTGCGCTTCCGCCGGAAGCGGCACCGCCTGGAATCGCTCTCCACGGTTGAGGAACGCGGTAGTTGCCAGAGTCGCCGCCTCCAGCCGCTCACCGCTCGTCAGGCGGGGCCCGATGATCTGGTCCAGCCGCATCGATCCGTACTCCGCGTAGCTGTGGATCCGGGTCCGCAGGTACGGGAGGCCCGCGGCCAGGTCCAGGAGGCCGCGGATCGGTACCAGGGCGTCCATCGCGCTGTCGTACCTCGCCTCCAGGACATCCCAGGTGCCGTTCCGGTCGAAGTCCGCGTGGAAGAGGAGGGCGGGGTGCTCGCGGCTGGCCCGGTAGCCAGTGTTTAGCCCCCAGTTGGTCGCGAGGATATCCAGCCGACCATCTTCATCCAGGTCGCCGGTCGTGATGCCGTTCCAGCGTCCGGTGAACGGCGCCAGGCCGAGTCGTTCGGTTGCGTCCCAGAACCGGCCGCCGCGGTTCTCCAGGATGTGGATCGGCCCCCATTCGGACGCCAGAGCCAGGTCGGGGTCCCCATCGCCATCCAGGTCGCTGAACACGGCGCCCGAGACGAGGCCCACGCCGGCCAGGACGGCCGAGTTCGCCGTGTCGAGTCGAAATCCTTCCCGAGCGCCCAGGTACAGGCGCGACGAGGGGGCGACCGGATAGCGGCCCGGAATCACCCGTCCCCCCACGAACAGGTCCAGAGCTCCGTCCCCGTCGTAGTCCGCAAGAGCCAGGGGTCCGGTACTGGATTCGAACCCCGGGAGGCCGGGAAGACTCCGTGCCCGCCCATCCGGCCGGAGCTCGTACACGGCCACCGTGCCCGGCGCCAGCGGGTCTTTCGCCTCGTAGCTCGCCATCCCGACGAGAATCCGGGTACCGCCCACGGAGGGCCGCCAGCCCAGGATCGTCGTCTGATCCAGCTGCGAGCGCTTCGACAGGATCGGGTCCCGGATCCTCGAGAAGTCTCCTCCTCCGTCGTTGTGATAGGACGCCAGCTCCCCGCCCCGTCCGCTCCCGATGAGCAGGTCCTCCCACCCGTCGCCATCCACGTCCACCCAGGCCACGCCGGGGCCGAGGCCGCTGAGACGGTTGGGTAGGAGCGGCTGGCGCTGAAAGTCATCGAACGGGTCGTCATGGTGCACGTGGTCCAGGCGGACGCTCGCGTCCTCGAAGTACGCTCGAGCGGCCGCGGCCTCCCGTCTGGGCTCCGATGTTCTGTCTCCCCCTGAAGCGGCCGCGGGCTCGCGGATCTCGTACACGCGGTCCGGGCGTGCCTCCTCCACCGTGCTCCGCACGCCGTCGCGCCACCGCACCTCTATGCGGAGGGGCCCGCCCGCCCTCCCCGCGGCGAACATCAGCGTGGGATCGGACCCCGAGAGGTAGGTGCCGCCGGCCACGACCTCTTTGCTCTGCGGAACCGGCCCCCCGAGAACCCGCACCGTGGCCCCGATGCCTTCCGTGTTGGGCGGGCGGCCTCGCAACCGCACTGCGATTCGCGGTTCGGACGTCCGGTTCCGCAGCACGCTGACGGGGGAGAACAGTCGGTTGATGACCACGTCCAGATCGCCGTCATTATCGAGATCGCCGGTGGCGACGCCATGCGATATGTCGGCTTCGTCGGAGAAGCCCCAGGCCTGGCCGACCTCCCGGAACGTGAGGTCCCCCCGGTTTCGGAACAGCAGATTCCTCTGCCGAAGCGGCGGGTAGAGCGTGATCCAGCTTCGCCAGTCCGAGCTCGAGCGGCTCGCCCGCAGCGCGGCGTCCCGGTCCATGGCGTCGTAGAAGTGCCCGTTGCCCACCAGCAGGTCCTCGTACCCATCCAGGTCCACATCCAGGAAGATGCCGAACCATGACCAGCCCGAGGCTTCCAACCCGGCGTAGTACGCGATGTCCGCGTAGGTGCCGTCCCCTCGGTTGAGCTGCAGCGTGTTTCGGGCCACCTGGGGACGCTGTCCGGGCTCCCCGGCGGCGAGCGCCTCGGGCCGCCCTCCCCCGCCCTCCCTCATGCGGAGCGAGTGCTCCCGGTTGCGCATCTCGACCACCAGAAGGTCCTCATCTCCGTCGCGGTCGATATCGGCGAAGTCAACGCCCATGGATGCTTCGCTGGTGTGGCGCAACGCCGTGAGGGGGAGGGCCCGGAAATGCCCTGCCCCGTCGTTGATCCAGATGTGGTCCGGGCTCTGGAAGTCATCGGCCACGTAGAGATCGGGGTCTCCATCACCGTCCATGTCCTGGAAGCGTACCGACAGCGTCCACTCGCGCGGCTCTTCCTCGAGTCGCGCGCCATCCGGACCGCGGAACGAGGCGGAGGTGAAGGGTACCGGCGTGAATCGCCCGCTTCCATCGTTCAGATAGAAACGGTCGGGCTCGGCCACCTCCTCCACCGCGACGAAATCCCCGTTCGAGTTGCCCACCACGTAGTGTTCGCGGAACCGCGGCGCGATCTCGTAGCGGCCGTCGACCTTGACCAAGACCCGGTTCGTGGCCCGTTCCTCCGGGGAGAACAGATCGCGCACGGTGGCCACCTTGTTGTTGGCCACGTAGAGGTCCAGGTCTCCGTCTCCATCCACATCCGCCAGGGCCATCGACATGCTTCCCAGGTGAGAACTGAGCCCCGCCTCTCGTGTGGCTTCCCGAAAATGTCCGGTGCCGTCGTTGAGAAACAGAGCGTTCGGGCCGCCCAGGGCGTTGACCAGCAGGTCCGCATCCCCGTCTCCGTCCACGTCGGCGAAGACCACTCCGGTCGAAAAGCGGTCGGGCACCGCCACCCCGGCTTCAGCGGCGATGTCCTCGAACTTCCAGCCGCCCAGGTTGCGGTACAGGGCGTTGGGCCCGTGCAGCCGGGCCAGATAGATGTCAGTCAGGCCGTCTCCGTCCACATCGCCCAGCGCCACGCCGGAGCCGTTGAGGTAATGTGTGTTTCGGGTGTATTCCTCCTCGCTCACCCGGTTGGTGAAGTCGACTCCGGTCCGTGACGCGGAGAGCCGTTCGAATCCGACCCGGTCGCCGTGCGGCACGTGCAGATCGGCCCAACGGTAGCTTCCAGCCTCGTGCCAGCTCAGCGTCTCCCGTCCATCCCGGCCGTGGAGCCGTAGCACGACGAGCGCCGCCACGATCAGCAGGATCGCCGCTGTGAGGATCTTCTTCACCTCGATTCCAGGACCTCTCTTCCTAGACTTCACGCTCCACCACGCGCGCCCGGGCCGGGCAGGTGCCGAGCGGCGTCGAAACGGGCTCCCAATCTTGCTCAAACGTTCAACTTACTAGAGTTTGGTGCGAGCCGGTGGCCGGCGGAACCTTCCGGACCCGATTTCCGTTGCCACCGGGAGGATTCGAACAGACCGTGTTCCGCGGTCGGAGCACCCGGTATCTCTCGTGGCTGGCCAGGATTCCACGGAGCGAGGGATCGCGTGCGCACCCCGTAGGCTGGCGCGATGCAACGAGGACATACGAAACCTTCGCCAGATGCTCGGCCGTACGCGCCGGAGTCCGCCCTCGAGGCTCGCGATCATGCGGTGCAGTTGGATTCGGCTATCGAGAGGGCGCGGGAGAATCTCCTGTCTCTTCAGCGGAGCGATGGGCACTGGTGCGGTGAGCTGGAGGCGGACACCGTCCTGGAGTCCGAGTACATTCTGCTGCTGCACTTTCTGGGAAGATCCGGAGAAGAGCGTGCCAAGAAGGCGGCAGAGTCCATCCGCCGCCGCCAGCTCCCCGAGGGAGGGTGGGCCATCTATGCGGGAGGCCCACCGGAGATCAGCGCATCGGTCAAAGGTTACTTCGTCCTCAAGCTGATGGGGGACCCGGCGGATGCGCCGCACATGGTCCGAGCCCGCCGGGCCATCCTGGAGCTCGGCGGAGTAGAGGCGTGCAACACCTATACGAAGATCTACCTGGCCATGTTCGGCCAGTACGACTGGTATCGGTGCCCCGCGATCCCCCCGGAGATGATGCTGCTCCCACAGGGGTTCTTCTTCAACGTTCAGGCCATATCCTCGTGGTCACGAGGGATCTTCGTCCCGCTGTCCGTCATCTGGGCTCACCGGCCCATCTGTTTGGTTCCGCCTTCCGCCGGCATCGACGAGCTGTTCGTGGGGGGGGCGCCCCGCCCGGTGAACCGGAATTCCGAGACGGCCAGAGAGCGCCGCTGGCGCTACGTGTTCAACGGGATCGATCGAGGAGTGAAGCTGCTCGAGCGCAGCCGGCTGAATCCCCTGCGCAGGCGGGCGCTTCGGGCGGCCGAGGAGTGGATCGAGCGCCGGGCGGCGATGAGTGATGGGCTGGCGGCCATATTCCCGGCCATGGTGAACACGGTGTTCGCCTTCCGGTGCCTCGGTCACCCGGTCGATCACTCCGTGATTCGCTCTCAGCTGGACGCCCTGCAACGGCACGAGCTCGATCTGGGCGACACCTTGCGGATCCAACCCGCCCTGTCCCCCGTCTGGGATACGGCTCAGGCCGTCAACACCCTGGTCGTCACCGGGCTGGATCCGCGACACCCGGCTCTGGCCAAGGCGGCTCGCTGGCTGGTGAGCCGTGAGGTGAAGCACCCGGGCGACTGGAGACACGCCAACCCGGAAGGGACGGTCGGCGGGTGGTACTTCGAGTACGCCAACGAGTTCTACCCGGACTGCGACGACACGGCGGAAGTGCTCATCGCGTTGGCCCGCCCCCGCTACGAGGATCCGGACCTGGAGGTCGCCGTGGCGGCGGCGCGAAAGCGGGGACTGCGCTGGCTCCTCTCCATGCAGAACGAGGATGGCGGCTGGGCCGCGTTCGATCGCGGCTGCGACAAGAAGCTCCTCACCCTGGTTCCGTTCGCCGACCACAACGCGATGATCGATCCAAGCTGGGAGGACATCACCGGCCGGATTCTCGAGTTGTTCGGCGTCGAGGGGATGGACCGCTCTCACCCGAGCGTGTGTCGGGCCGTCGATTTTCTCCTCGAGCGACAGCAGGAGGACGGCAGTTGGTTCGGCCGCTGGGGCTGCAATTACATCTACGGCACCTGGCTGGCCCTGTGGGGACTCAGCCGGGTGGGCGAGGACATGACGCGGGAGCGCTATCAGCGGGCCGCCGACTGGCTGGAGAGCCGGCAGAACCCCGACGGGGGCTGGGGCGAGACGCTCGGTACCTACGAGAACCCGTCTCTCAAGGGTTCCGGCCCCAGCACGGCGGCTCAGACGGCCTGGGCCCTGCTGGGTCTCCTGGCGACAGGTCGCGCGGGCTCCCTGGCGGTCACCCGTGGCGTGAGTTATTTGCTGCGCACGCAGCATCCGGATGGTGCTTGGGACGATGGTCCCTGGACCGGGACAGGATTCCCGGCGGTCTTTTACCTTCGGTACCACATGTATGACGACTACTTTCCCCCGCTTGCGCTGGCGGCATACCGCGAGCGACTCACGGAGTCCTGGTCCGCGGCTGCGCGTTGGCTCGGGACCGTGGCGGCGGGAAACGAGGTGAAATGAACTCATGAGATTCCCCGCCCACATCACTACGGACATGGTCCGGCACCAGATCCGTAACGCTCTCAAAGGGAAGCGGCGGTATCCGTTCGTGCTGATGCTGGAGCCGCTCTACACCTGTAACCTGGCATGCCTGGGCTGCGCGCCGGAGCGCCACACCGGGAAGTTGAAGGACCGCCTCCCCCTGGATGCGTGCCTCAAGGCTGTGGACGACTGTGGCGCGCCCGCCGTCTCCATCTGTGGAGGGGAGCCCACCGTCTATCCCGAGCTGAAGGAACTGATCGAAGAGATCATCGCGCGCCGGCGGCACATCTACCTCTGCACCAACGCGTTGCTCCTCGACAAGCGGGTGTTCGGCAAGGTGGAGCCGCACAAGCGGCTCACGATCAACGTCCATCTGGATGGACTGCGGGAGACCCACGACTACGTGACGGCGAGGAAGGGCGTGTTCGACAAGGCTGTCGAGATGATCAGGCAGGCCAAGGGCCTCGGCTACAACGTGATCACCAATACCACGGTGTTCAAGGAGACCGACATCGAGGAGGTCGAGAAGCTGTGCGAGTTCATGGCGGATCTCGGGATCGATGGCATGCTGATCTCTCCCGGATATCATTACGAGTCTGTGGAGCAGGACATCTTTCTCACCCGCGAGGACATCGAGACCAAGTTCAAGCGCGTGCTGGAGTTCTCGCCGCGTTTCAAGCTCGCCTCCACGCCCATGTTCCTCGAGTTCGCGGCGGGTCTGCGGGACTACCCCTGCTCCCCGTGGAGCACCGTCACCTTCACGCCCAAGGGCTGGAAGGCTCCCTGTTACCTGATCGGCAAGAAGTTCACGTTCGACTGGGAGGAGTTCTGGAATGGGACGGATTGGGAGTACTGGGAGAGCCGGCAGGATCCCCTGTGCCAGAACTGCAAGATGCACTCGGGCTTCGAGGCGTCGGTGGTGATGGAGCTCCACCGACGCCCCTATGACATGGTCCGAATGGCGCACTGGAACCTGACGGGGTGAGGGCCGTCTGCTCGTGAGATGGGGACCGGCGGACCCCGCCTCTGGAGACGCTGAACATCCTCTCACCGTCGTGGTCTGCGCGCTGCGGGAGGAGATGGAGGCGTTCGTGCGCCGCCTGGACCCGCCGGGTGGGTGGCGGCCCGCCACGCCGGGGCTGGACCCACGGGTTCGGGTCCGGTTCGGCCGTCTGGCCGGCCGCCGTGTCGTCGTGGCCGCGACGGGAGACGGCGAGCGGAACGCGCGGCTCGGGGTCTCCGAGCTGCTGAACGCGTTGCCGGTGGCTCGGTTGGTGATTGCCGGTGTGAGCGGTGGACTCTCTCCGCGCCTCGCTCCGGGCTCGATCGTGGTGGGCGAGCGAGTGGTGAACGATGCGCGCGGAGCCAACGGCGCATCGGGCGAGCTGGTGCCGAGCGAGGTGTCTCCGGCCTGGGTGGCGGGGGCGGCGGGTGGCGAGCCCGGACGGGTCGTCACGTCACGCACGCTCGCCTGCACCCCTGAGGACAAGGCGGCGCTGTATGCGCGGTTCGGTGACTCGGGGAAGGATGGAGCCGTGGCCGTCGTGGATCTCGAATCCGCCTTCTATGCCGCGGCTGCACAGGAGGCCGGAGTGCCGTGGACAGTGGTGCGAACGGTCAGCGACACGGCTTCGGAGCGCTTGCCGGAGTTTCTGGAGGATTGCCGAGACGCGGGAGGCGCCGTGCGCCGTTGGGCGGTCCTGTGTCACGCCCTCCGGCATCCGTTCGCGATCGGAGCCCTCCTCCGAATCCGACACCAGGTGCGGCGTTGCGCGTCCGGTCTAGCCGTAGCGGTGGAGCGGGTGCTCGACGCGGAGCGGACCGAATGACCGTAGGCGGAACGATCGATCGACGGAGTCTCCCCGTGGAGATCGGCGGGTTCGAACCGTTGTTGCTCGAGTTTCGCGCTCGGCTGGACGCGGAGCTCTACGCCTTCCTCGAGCGCAAGCGCGAGGCCGCGGAGGAGCGGGGAGGAGCGCCGCTGGCAGATTCGATCGAGCGATTGTTGCGAGGAGGCGGGAAGCGACTGCGGCCGGCCCTGGTGTATCACGCGTACCGGGCCTGCGGCGGCGCGGCCGTGGATGTCGTCATGCCGCTTGCGATGTCCCTGGAACTTCTTCACGCGTACCTGCTGATCCACGATGACATCATGGACCACGCGGAGATGCGCCGTGGGCTGCCGGCCGCGCACGCGCAGTTTCGGGAGCAGCACAGAGAGCTGGGCTGGTCGGGGGATCCCGGGGACTTCGGTCGGTCCATGGCCATCCTGCTGGGGGATCTGGCGCATGCGTGGGCCGTCGAGTTGTATACGGAGGCCGTCCGGCGCGAGGAGCGCGCCTCGAGCCGGGCGGATCGGGACGCTCTGGATCGCGCCTTCTCGGAGATGTCGGAGGAGGTGGTGCTGGGCCAGTACCTGGAGATGATGGCGCCCCATGGCCGCGACCCGAGTGAGGAGGAATTGCTCCGCATTCTGCGGCTGAAATCGGGACGCTACTCGGTGGAGAGGCCCATCCAGCTGGGCGCTTTGCTGGCGGACGCGGCCGAGCCCACGCTTCGCGCGTTCGCCCGGTACGGCGTCGCCATCGGGGATGCGTTTCAGCTCCAGGATGACGTGCTGGGCGTGTTCGGGGAGGCGGCCAGCGTGGGGAAGCCGGTAGGATCGGATCTGAAGGAGGGGAAGCACACTTTCCTCATCCACCATACGCTGCGCAACGCCGCGCCGAAGGAGGCGCGCCGGCTGCGCGAGCTGCTGGGGCGGGCGGACCTTTCGGGCGAGGAGATCGGGTCGGCTCAGGCGATCATCCGGGCGACCGGAGGACTGGCGGCGGTCGAGGAAATGATCGACGCGTGCCTGGGCGATGCCTTGGCCGCCCTTGACGAACTGTCCCTCGAGTCGGAAAGTCGCGTGTTCTTTGTGGGTCTTCTCCGGTATCTGAAGGGGAGGGAACGATGACGGCAGAGCCGGTGGCCAGGGAGATCGCTCTGCGCGATCGGAAGGCCGAGCACATTCGGCTGGCTCTGGACCGCCGCATGCAGCTGGAGGGCCATTACTTCGACGCCTACGCGTTCGAGCACGTGGCCCTGCCGGAGATGGACTTCGCCGAGATCGACGTCTCGACGGAGTTCCTCGGGAAGCGGCTGGACGCGCCGCTGCTGATTTCGTGCATGACCGGAGGAACCGAGTCGGCCGGGCGGATCAACCGCAACCTTGCCCAGGCGGCGGAGGAGTGCCGGGTCGCGGTGGGTGTGGGGTCTCAGCGCAAGGCGCTGGAGGACC
Organism: Gemmatimonadota bacterium; assembly: GCA_046757845.1. GTDB lineage: Bacteria > Gemmatimonadota > Gemmatimonadetes > Palauibacterales > Palauibacteraceae > JBHHYZ01. The sequence continues at coordinate 4,304 of JBHHYZ010000023.1, read as the reverse complement.
CGGCGCAGGCATCCACCTTCCAGGTGCGGGCCGTGGCTCCCACGATCCCGCTCTTGGCGAATCTCGGTGCCGTGCAGTTGAACTACGGCTATGGCCTGGAAGAGTGCCGGGCGGCCATCGACATGATCCAGGCCGATGCGCTGACGTTTCACCTGAACCCGTTGCAGGAAGCGCTGCAGCCGGAGGGGCAGAGGGACTTCCGCGGTCTGCTGGGCAAGATGGGGGCGATCGCCGAGGGTCTGGAGTTTCCCGTGATCGTCAAAGAGATTGGCTGCGGGATCTCCGCCGCGCTGGCCCTTTCGCTCGTGGACCGGGGCATCACGATTATCGATACGGCGGGATTGGGCGGCACGAGCTGGGCGCGCATCGAAGCTCGACGCTCCGGGGACGTGGAGATCGGAGAGATGTTCGCCGACTGGGGCATCCCCACCCCGGTGGCGATCGAGCGTCTGGCGGCGGTGGAGGGCTTGACGGTGATCGGGAGCGGCGGCCTGCGCAATGGAGTCGACGCGGCCAAGGCGATTGCCCTCGGCGCCGACCTGGTGGGAATGGCGTATCCGTTCCTGGAGCCGGCTACGGACGGCGCGGAACGGGTGGCCGACAGGATCGACCGAATCGTCGAGGAATTGAAGATCGCGATGTTCTGTGTCGGAGCGCGCACGATTGGTGAGCTCAAGCAAGTCAACTTACTGAGAAGGCCAGCGTGATGAACAAGGCAACCACGGCGGCCAAGAGACCCGTCACGGCGGACGAGCTGGTGTGGTCTCTGGTCAAGCGGGAGCTGGGATTCCATCAGTTGCCGGCGGACTTGGGTCCGGAGGAGCAGGCGGTGATCCGGCGTCGTGCGCTGAAGGAGATGACCGGCTCGTCCCTGGACCACGTCGGGCATTACTCGCTGGATGCCGAGCGTGCGGCTTCTCGGAACTGCGAGAACTTTGTGGGAGTGGCGCAGATTCCGATGGGAATCGTGGGTCCTCTCCAGCTGCATGGCGAGTACATCCAGGACGAGGTCTACGTCCCGCTGGCCACCACGGAGGCCGCTCTGGTGGCGAGCACCAACCGCGGGTGCGCGGCGATCCGCGCGGCGGGCGGCGCGACGGTCAGGGTCGAGGACGTGGGCATGACCCGAGCGCCCGTGTTCCGCACTTCCGGTATCCAGGACACCCGCCGCTTCCTGGCGTGGGTGATCGAGCACGAGGACGAGATTCGTCGCACGGCGGAGCGGACGAGCCAGTACCTCCGGCTCCTGGACATTCGTCCGTACACCTTCGGTACGACCGTGCTGCTTCGTTTCCGGTTCGAGACCGGCGATGCGATGGGCATGAACATGGTCACCATCGCCTCGGACCGCATCGTGCGGGAGCTGGTCGAGCCGCTCCCGTTCGTCGAATGCGTAGCCCTGTCGGGCAATTACTGCGTCGACAAGAAGCCGGCGTCGATCAACTTCCAGGAGGGACGCGGAAAGCGCGTGTTCGCCGAGGTGGTCATCGAAGCGCCGGTTCTGCGCCGCGTGCTGAAGACAAGCGCACGGGCGCTGACCGAGGTCCAGTACCGGAAGAACCTGCTCGGTTCGATCGCCGCCGGGGCGCAGGGTTTCAACGCACACTACGCGAACATCCTGTCGGCGTTCTTCATCGCCACCGGACAGGATCCGGCGCACGTTGTCGAGGGGTCGCTCGGCATCACCTGCATCGAGCCGCGGGGCCCCGAAGCGGTGTACGCCTCCGTGTACCTCCCGGACGTGCCTCTGGGGGCGGTGGGCGGCGGGACGGAACTGGCCACCCAGCGGGAGGCGCTGGCCATGCTCGGTGTGCGGCCCGACCCGGAGGAGCTCGGGTCCGCGGCCCGGCGATTGGGAGAGATCCTGGGCGGTGTGGTATTGGCCGGCGAAGTCTCCCTGATGGCGGCCTTCACATCGCAGGACCTGGCCAAGGCCCACGAGACCCTCGGACGCGGGGCGGAGTAGAGCGGGGAGCATCGCCCGCCGAATCGCACATCCCGGCCGGGTTTCCGCCCGCCGGTCAGGGAGGGTTCTGCGGGTGTCCGTGCCGGGGAAATCCATCCTGATGGGCGAGCACTCCGTGGTGTATGGCCAGCCGGCCCTGGTGGCGGCGCTCGACCTGAGACTCCTCGTTCTGTTCAGGGGTCGGCCGGGAAAGGCGCGGGGAGCCGTCCACCTTCGGCTCTCGGATCTGGGCCACACCAGCACCCGCAGCTGGCCCGAGCTCATCCGCTATGCGGATATCTGCCGCGAGCGCTGGCTTCGGCACGCGGCTGCCCCCGAAAGCGAGCCGTTCGAACGTGTCCGGGGCGCGGATCCGGCTCACGTGGTGATGGTGGCGCTGGGCGAGGTGGCCAGCGATCTGGGAGAGCGGGACGGGCCCGACCTGGAGATCGAAGTCCGCTCCGCCCTGCCGGTCGGCGCCGGATTCGGGAGCTCCGCGGCCGTGGCGGTCGGCGTGATGGGCGGGTATCTGGCGTGGCGTGGCATCCCCGTCACAGAGTCCCGTCTCCTGCGGCTGGCTCTCGAGGTCGAGCGCCGCCAGCATGGCTCTCCTTCGGGAGTGGACGGAGCGGCGGTCCTGCGCGGCGGCCTCATCTGGACCGAGGGGCGACCGGGCGGCCGGCGGAGCTTCGAGCCGGTGGAAGCGCGCGAGGATCGCCTGCGGAATCTTGCGCTGTTCGACACGGGAACGCCCCGCGAGAGCACCGGTGCGGTGGTGGAGAGCGTGAAGGCCCGGGTCCGGCAGGCGGGACTTCGTTTCCAGGCGGTGTTGGATGAGATGGGTGAAGCGACGCGGCGGTTCAGAGATGCGTTGGGCGGAGCGTCCGAGCGGCCGTCGCGGGTCGTCGAGTTGATTCGACGGTTCGAAGCGGGCCTGGAAGAGCTCGGCGTGGTCCCGGAGCCGGCGCGGGCACTGGTGCGCCGGGTGGAGGCCGAAGGTGGAGCGGCCAAGATCTCGGGCGCCGGGGCGCTGTCGGCGGGTCCCGGCGGGCGGCCGTGCGCAGGCTCTCTGCTCGTCTATCATCCCGAGCCGGAACGGATGGACGAATGGCCGTTTCTCCGCGATCTTCCCCGGTATCGCGTGCGTCTGGGCGCCGAGGGCTTCCGCGCGGATGAAGCGCCGTGACGCACACGGCGCCGCGTGCGGCCAGCGCGACCGCACCGTCCAACATCGCCTTCGTCAAGTACTGGGGTGCCCGGGACCTCGAGCGCGCGGTGCCGCTCAATCCGTCCATCTCCATGACGCTGTCCGCCTGCGTGAGCCGGTGCGAGGTGCAACCGTTGCCCGGCGGAGAGGACGAGGTGCTGCGCCGCGTTCAGCAGGGCCGTGGAGCGGAGCGGACGGAGCGGGCTTCCCCCGCGTTCGCGGGCCCCGTGCTCGCGCACCTGGAACGCATTCGGCGGCGGACAGGGGTGGAAGGCGCGTTCCGCATCGTGACGGGCAACAGCTTTCCCGACTCGGCCGGGCTGGCGTCGTCCGCGTCCGGCTTCGCCGCGCTCACCCTGGCGCTCGCCCGGGCCATGGGCCTCCGGCTCACGGCGGCCGAGCTGTCCGATCTGGCGCGGCGCAGCGGCTCCGGATCGGCGGCCCGTTCCGTCTTCGGAGGCTATGTGGAGTGGCCAGCGGAGCAGCCAGAAGAACTCGCGGAAGCGAGCGCGGCGGCACCAGGGTGTCCGGCGGCCGAGGGAAGCTCGGCCGCCGCGCGTCCGCTTGCGCGGGCCGACCACTGGGACCTGAGGGACGTCATCGGGATCGTGAACCGCAGCCCCAAACCGGTGTCCAGCCGGGAAGGACACAGGAGGGCGGTGACCAGCCCCTACCTGGGTCGGCGGCTGGAGAAACTGCCCGAGCGGCTGGCCCGGGTGCGCGAGGCGATCGAGAGGCGGGACATCGGGCTGCTGGGACCGACTCTGGAGGAGGAGGCCGTGGACCTGCATCTGATCGCGATGTCGTCGCGGCCGCCCATCTTCTACTGGCAGCCGGGCACGCTGGAGATCTTCGACGCGGTGCGCGCCCTGCGGGCCGACGGCCTGGCCGCCTACTTCACCGTCGATGCGGGACCGAACGTGCACGTCATCTGCCTTCCCGAGGGGGAGGAGACGGTCGCGATGCGGCTCGCCGGCCTCTCCGCGGTGGAGCGGGTGATCCGGGACGGTGTGGGCGACGGCCCTTCATGAGCCGTCGGGAGGTGGTGCTGCTGAAGCTGGGCGGCAGCCTGATCACCGACAAGAGGCGTCCCCGCACGGCCCGCCCCCGGGTGATGGACCGCCTGGCTTCCGAGATCGCGGAGGCCGCGCC
>JBHHYZ010000022.1:0-43941 GCA_046757845.1 Gemmatimonadota bacterium | reverse complement strand
GGCCTACTGGACTCGAACCAGTGACCTCTACGATGTCAACGTAGCGCTCTAGCCATCTGAGCTAAGGCCCCGGCACAGAAAGAGACGAGCGGGACCGATGGGGTGCCCGCTCGAACGCGCCGATAAGCTAGCCGCAACGTGCTCGAGGGTCAAGGTGCCGACGTGCCCGAACCCTCGCTACCGAGGGCCTCCGTCACCCGCCTTCGCTCGAACGGTGTGAGTCCCGGAAACATGGGAACGCTAAGCACTTCCGATGCCGCCGCTTCGGCCTCGGGAAAATCTCCGGTCCGATACCCCAGCGCCTCGAACACCTCCTGCAGGTGCAGCGGCACCCGGTAGTACACCGCATAGGAAACGCCCGCCTTCTCCAGCCGGTCTCGGATGCGGCGGCGGTCCCCGCACCGCAGCGTGTACTGCTGATACACGTGCCGGTTCCCGCGGCCGACCGCGGGAGGAGTGATCCCGGGGACCGTCGCGAGCGCACCGTCGTAGGCCGCCGCGTGCGCGCGCCGGCGCTCGTTCCACTCGTCCAGCTTCCGGAGCTTCACCTGGAGCACCGCGGCCTGGAGCGCGTGCAGACGGCTATTGTGGCCGATCTCCGCCGGCCGCTCCTCCCCGGCGGCCAGTCCGTGAGCCCGCAGGCGGCGGGCGCGTTCCGCCAGGCACCGGTCATCGGTCGCGACCAGGCCCCCCTCGCCGATCGCACCCAGGTTCTTCGTGGGATAGAAGGAGAAGCAGCCCGCGGTCCCGATGGCCCCGGCCTTCTTGAGCGAAGCCGGCCCCGCCCCGGATCGACTCGCGCGCCCGACGCCCGGCGACGCGCACGGTTCGACGTCGCCCGGCGCGCCCGTCACCTGGGCCGCGCCCGCGGCCTGGGCCGCATCCTCCACTATGGCCAGGCCGTGTCGGTCGGCGATGGCCTCCAGCGCATCCATCTCGGCCATCTGTCCGAACAGATGAATCGGGAGAATCGCCGCGGTTCGCGGAGAGATCGCGTTCTCGACCGCCGCCGGATCCAGAGTGAACGTCTGCGGGCGGATGTCCGCGAACACCGGCGTCACGCCGGCATGCAGGATCGCCGTACCTGTCGACACGAAGGTGAACGGCGAAGTGATCACTTCATCTCCCCGGCCGATCCCGAGGGCCTCGAGCGCGATGCACAGCGCGTCGGTCCCGCTGGCGACTCCCACCGCGTACTCCACTCCCAGATAGGCTGCCATGGACAGCTCGAACTCTTCGACCGCCGGCCCGAGCACGAACCGGCCCGACGCGAGCACCCGGCCGATCGCGGCTTCCAGCTCGCCGCACAATTCGACCTGCTCGCGCACCAGATCCACGAACGGCACCACGGCCGTCCGATCCGCCCTCGATGCAGGGGTGGAATCCGTCCCCATTCGCTCACCCGTGAATTGATGGACACTCACCCGCCAAGATCGCGCGCCGAGGCCCATGCCGCCAAATGCCCGCCATCCCGGCGCTCAGAGGCCGCCCCGTTCCGCCTCGTTCCGGAGCGCCGGAAGCCGCTTGCATCCTCGAAGCCGCGTGATACCTTGGGGCGGTCCAGGGCCGGCGGGGCTGCAGGAGTCGTCCGGCCGAGGTCGGGAACGGTCGGTCGTCTCCTCTGGAAAGGGGTGGATGAGCAAGTCCATCGCTGTCGCGGCGCTGGCAGTCACATTGCTGGGTATCGGTCTCGCGGTCGTGCGCGAGACCAGCCGGACGGGTGCCGCCACGGCCCAACCCGCCGCCACCACCACCACCCAAGCCGCCACCCGAGATACCGGCCAGTCCACGGCTCCTCCGGCCATACCGGGGGTGGAGATGACCGCCGAGGCGGCGATCGCGGCGCACCAGTCCGCCGGCCGGGGGCCGGAGCAGCCGATCCCATTCAACCACCGGTTTCACACCACCGTGCTCAAGATGGACTGCGTGTACTGCCATACGGGTACGGAGCGGTCCGTCAGCGGAGTCACTCCCCCGTTGGACGTCTGCCTGGGCTGCCATCGCGTGGCCGGCACCGGCCTGGACCCGATTCAGGAGCTGCGGGGTTACGGCGCCCGAAACGAGCCCGTCCCGTGGGCATGGGTGAATCGGCTGCCGGAGTTCGTCCAGTTCAACCACCAGCCTCACCTCCGAAACGGCCTGGCATGCCAGGAGTGCCACGGGCCGGTGGAGGAGATGGACCGGGTCTACAAGTGGGCGCCGCTGACCATGGGCTGGTGCCTGAGTTGCCACCGGACGGAGCCCAAGGAGACCGATGTGGCCACCGACTACCTTCTCACTCGGGGCTCTCCCCGGGAAGCGGGCCGGAAACTGCAGGAGAAGAGTTTCTACCCGGTGGCCATCGACATGAAGTACGGGGCCTACCGGGCCCCGATCGACTGCGCGACCTGCCATTATTAGCCGGTCGCTGAACAACCTTGCTGGCGCTACGGCCTGACTGCGTGTGGACATGAGAGATGCGTTCGAGGTGATGGGAGGAGGAGGAGGCGCTCGGAAGGAGCCGGCGACGGCCCACGCGCACCAGGCGCCCGGAGAAGCGGCGTGTGGAGGCACGACCCGGCGGGACTTCCTCAAGGTCCTCGGCATCACCGGGGCCGGCGCGACCGCGTTCGGCTGCGGTCCGCCCGACATGGGCGGCAAGCTGCTGCCCTACCTGATCCAACACGAGGAGATCACCCCGGGGCGGAACACCATCTACGCGACCGCCTTGGGCGGCGCGCCCGAGCCTCTCGGCATCCACGCGGTCGTGCGCGACGGCCGCGTGATCAAGCTGGAGGGCAACCCCGAGTTCCCCACCAACCGGGGCCGCCTCTCCGCTCTGGCGCAGTCGGCGCTCCAGGACCTGTACGACCCCGACCGCGTACCCAACCCGCTCAAGCGAAGCGGCGGCCCGGGAGCCGACGCGGCGGATCCCCGCCAGCGCTTCGAGAACGCCGCATGGGACGACGCGATCGCCGCGGCCGGAATCGCTGTCGGTGGAGGCGGGACCGTGCTGCTGACGGGCGCCGTCACCGGGACGAGCGCCCGGTTCTACGCCCAGTGGGCGGAGGCGATGGGGGCCGAGCACATCGCCTACGAGGCGTTCGAGTTCGCGCCCGTGCGCGAGGCGCACCGCATCGCGTTCGGGCGGGCCGTGATCCCGTCCTACGATCTCGAGGCGGCGGACCGCATCATCTGCTTCGGCGCGGACTTCCTGGCCACCTGGCTGGCGCCGGTGGAGCTGGCCGTCCGGTTCGCGGCGGCCCGGGAGATCGAAAGCGGTCGGCACGCCAAGTTCACCTTCGTGGGCCCCCGGCTCTCGCTGACCGGCAGCAACGCGGACGAATGGCTCTCCGTGCGGTCGGGCTCGGAGGGTCCGGTGGCGCTGGCCGTGGCCCGGGAGGTGGCGGCGCGGCGGGGCGACGGAGACCTGGCCGCCCGGCTGGCGGAGTACACGGCGGAGACGGTCGCCGAACGGGCGGGCCTCCCGGCCGATCGGATCCGTGACCTGGGCGAGGAGCTGGCCTCAGCGGACGCGCCGGTCGCGCTTCCTCCGGGAACGGAGGCGCAGGGCCCCGACGCCACCCAGGTGCACCTGGCCGTGGCGATCCTCAACGCGGCGTGCGGCGCGATCGGGAACACGGTGAACCTGGTCACCGGCCCGATCCGAGGTGCTTCCGCCACCTTCGCCGAGATGCGCGACCTGATCGAGAGGATGAACGGCGGTGAGGTTCGAACCCTCGTGGTGGCGGATGCGAACCCGGCGTTCACGCTCCCGGCCGCCTCGGGCTTCGTCGAGGCCATGGGCCGGGTTCCCAACCTCATCTCGATCGGCTCGCATCTGGACGAGACCGCCGCCGCGGCCGGCTGGATCCTCCCGGCCCACCACCCGCTCGAGTCGTGGGGAGACGCCGAGGTACGGCCCGGCGTCCGCGCGTTGGCGCAGCCCGCCATGCGTCCGGTGTTCGACACGCGCCAGCGCGAGGACATCCTCATGCAGATCGCGAAGGCGGCTGATTCGAGCGTGGACTTCGGCGCTCCCAACTTCGCCGGCTACCTGAAGGCGGCCTGGGCGTCCGACCTCGCCGGAGCGCTGGGGAGCGGATTCGGTGAATGGTGGCGCCAGGCGCTTCGCCGCGGCGGCGTGACCTTGGAGCCGGCCCCGGCGGAAGGCCCGGGGGCGGCTCTCACCGCGGAGGCGCGCGACTACAGGTTCGAGTTCGCCGAGCCCGGGGAAGGCACGTCTCTCGTCGTCTACCCGACGGTCCAGTTCTACGACGGCCGGGGCGCGAACCGATCCTGGATGCAGGAACTCCCGGATCCGCTCACCAAGGTGGTGTGGAGCTCGTGGGTGGAGTTGCACCCGGACACGGCGCGGACGCTGGGTGTGGCCCACGGCGATGTGGTGCGGGTGAGATCCGAGGCGGGGGCCGTGGAGGCCCCGGTCTACGTTTACCGGGGCCTCCGGCCGGACACGGTCGCCCTTCCGATCGGCCAGGGACACACCGCCTATGGGCGAGCCGCCCGAGGGCGGGGGGTGAATCCTCTGCACCTGCTCCCGCCCCGCATGGATTCGGCTTCCGGCTCCCTCGCGTTCGCGGGCGTCACGGTGGAACTGACTCCCACCGGGACGCGAGCGCGCCTCGTGGACACCCAGGGCAGCGACACGGACCGCGGCCGCGAGATCTCGGAGATCCTTGAGATCGAGGAGGCTCGCTCCGCCGTGCGGGAGCATTCCATAGATCTCACAGAGCTGCCGGACGCGGCCCACGACTCCGACCCCAACAGTCCGTACCGCTGGGGCATGACGATCGACCTGAACGCGTGTACCGGCTGCGGCGCCTGCGTCACGGCCTGCCACGCCGAGAACAACATCCCCACCGTGGGCGAGGATCGGGTCGGCGCGGGTCGGGAGATGTCGTGGTTGCGGGTGGAGCGCTACTACGAGGAGACGGCCGACGGCGGTTTCCAGATGGTGCATCAGCCCATGATGTGCCAGCATTGCGGGGACGCGCCCTGCGAGCCGGTATGCCCGGTCTACGCCACTTACCATAATCCGGAGGGGCTGAACGTTCAGGTTTACAACCGCTGCGTCGGCACCCGCTACTGCTCCAACAACTGTCCGTACAAGGTTCGGCGGTTCAACTGGTTCCGATACGACGGGTTCGAGTATCCGCTCGACCTACAGCTGAACCCGGATGTGACGGTTCGCAGCGTGGGCGTCATGGAGAAGTGCACGTTCTGCGTGCAGCGGATCAACCGAGCCCGGGTGGCCGCCAAGCAGGAGGGCCGGACGATCGGCGACGGCGAGATCGTCACGGCCTGTCAGCAGAGCTGCCCCACGCAGGCGATCGTGTTCGGGAATCTCAAGGACCCGGACAGCCGGGTCTCGCGGATCGCGCGCGGCGCGCGCGGATATCGAGCCCTCGATGAGCTCGGGACGCGCCCCGCGATCACCTACCTGGCCGACGTGACGCACGCCCGGATGGCGGAGGGCGGAGAGGCGCCGGAGGATGCCGAGGTCGAGCCGGCGGCGGGCGGGGCGAGGGAGGGCGGTTGATGGCCACGGTCGAGATGGAAGCCGCGCGCCCGCTGACGCTGGCCGAGGCCAACGAGGACATCCTGCGGCCCATCCAGAAGCCCACGGCCCGCTACTGGCTCCTCCTGGCCATCACGGTGGCGTTCATCGGCCTGGGCGCCACGGCCTGGATCTACCAGATCCGGACGGGCCTGGGGGTGGCCGGGATCACCCATCCGGTCATGTGGGGTACCTACATCACCAACTTCGTGTTCTGGGTGGGTATCGCTCACAGCGGAACGCTGATCTCCGCCATTCTCTACCTGTTCCGATCGGGCTGGCGCACGACGATCAACCGCGCCGCCGAGGCGATGACCATCTTCGCGGTGATGACCGCGGGACTGTTCCCGCTCATCCACCTGGGCCGGGTCTGGTACTTCTACTGGTTGATGCCCTATCCCTCGCAGCGGCAGATCTGGCCCGATTTCCGCTCGCCGCTGGTGCTGGATGTGTTCGCGGTCGGCACCTACTTCACCATCAGCCTGATCTTCTGGTACACGGGCCTCATCCCCGACCTGGCCGCGCTGCGGGACAAGTTCCGGGGCTGGAAGAGCAAGGCGTACGGACTCGTGTCGCTGGGTTGGCAGGGGACGGTCAGCGAGTGGCGCCACTACCGGCGCGCCTACCTTTATATGGCGGGGATCGCGACTCCCCTGGTGCTGTCCGTCCACAGCGTGGTCTCCTGGGACTTCGCGCTCAGCATCGTGCCCGGCTGGCACTCGACCATCTTCGCACCCTACTTCGTGGCCGGAGCCATCTTCTCGGGAATCGCCATGGTGATCACGCTGATGATCCCGCTGCGCTGGGCGTTCGGTCTCGAGGAGTACGTGACGGAGTACCATTTCGAGAACATGGCGAAGCTGCTGCTGCTCACGTCGCTCATCGTGGGCTACTCCTACGCCGTGGAGTACTTCCTCACCTGGTACTCGGCCGACCGGACGGAGCTGGAGAGCTTCCTGTGGCGGGCCCGCGGCCACTACGCCGGACCGTTCTGGATCATGGTCACCTGCAACGTGATCGTTCCCATGAGCCTGTGGTTCCGGCGCATCCGGCGCAGCCTCCGGGCTCTGTTCATGATCTCCATCCTGGTCAACATCGGGATGTGGTACGAGCGCTTCGTCATCATCGTGACCTCGCTGGCCCACGAGTACGAGCCGGCGGGCTGGGGGCTCTACACGCCCAGCTGGGTGGAGCTGAGCATCCTGGCCGGAAGCTTCGGATGGTTCTTCTTCTGGTTCCTCCTGTTCTCCAAGACGCTGCCGACGATCAGCGTGGCGGAGGTCAAGGAGCATCTGGCGCACGCGCAGTATCAGGCGGAGGAGGACGGTTGAGCGGAATCCTCGCGCAGTACACGACCCTGGGTGGAGCGCGCCGCGCCATCGAGCGTCTCCGGGGCGAGGGTCACAGGGATCTGCAGGTCTTCTCGCCGATCCCGAGCCCGGAGCTCGAAGAGGCGATGGACATCCACTCGTCGCCGGTCGGGCTGTGGGCGCTGATCGGCGGAATCACCGGCTGCGTGACCGGCTTCCTGTTGACGGCCGGCACGTCGCTGGCCTACCCGCTGGTGACGCAGGGCAAGCCCATCGTCTCGGTGCCCGTGTTCATCGTGGTGATGTTCGAGCTCACCATCCTGCTGACGGGAATCTTCGCCCTCATGGCCATGCTGGTGCACGCCCGCCGGCCCAAGCTCACGCTGTCTCCCGTGTATCGGCGATCCTTCTCCGTCGATCGGTTCGGGATCTTCATCCCCGTGCCGACGGAGAACCACGCCGAGATGGAGGAGCTGGTGCGGTCCACCCATCCCACCGAGTTGGAGGTGGTCGCGTGAGCCGAGGCCGGCTTGTCCGCGCGGCGCTCCTCCTCGGGCTCCTCGGCCTGGGCGCGGCGGGCTGCGATGACCAGGTGAAGTACGTGCCCTGGTTCGATACGATGACGCAGCAGCCATCGGTCGAAACGTTCGAGCGGCAGCCGGCAGCGCCGCCCGACGGGACGGTACCGGTCGATGGCCGGCGGGAGTACGGCCTGCTCGAGGCCGACACCCTGCTGCACAGCCCCCTGTCCGGCAGTCCGGAGGACGTGGCCCGGGGGAAGGTCCTGTTCGGCCAGTTCTGCACTCCGTGCCATGGGCCGACGGGCACCGGCGACGGCCCCGTCGTCCAGCGCCCCCGCGGCATTCCGTTCACGCCGGCGTTGAACCTCCACTCCGATCGGGCCCGCGGCCTTTCGGACGGGTACATCTGGGGCATGATGGCGGAAGGACGAGGTCTGATGCCCTCCTATCGCCGCATTCCTCCCGAGGATCGGTGGTATGTCGTGGCCTACGTACGGGCGCTTCAGACCGGCGCCGCGGACGGGCGGGCCGTGGGGGTGGCCGGACGGACGGGCGAACCCGCCGCGAGCGGATCGGAGGGGCGACCATGAGCGCGATGCGCTCGCCCGTATCCGCGGAACGGGCCCTGGCCACCGCCGAAGGACGAGTCTCCGGCCGGTGGCTGGGCATCTGGCTCGCCGCGGTCGCCGTCGGAGCGGCGGGGTTCGGGACGGCCCTCGGGTCCGTCCCGCAGCGAGCCTGGATGAGCGTCTGGATGAATTTCCTCTTCTGGACCTCTCTGGCCGTGGCTGGCGTGGTGTTCGGCGCGGTCCTTCAAGCGGCCAAGGGACACTGGGGCAAGGAATTCCGGCGCCTGGCCGAGGCCGCCGGAGCGTTTCTGCCGGTCTCGTTCGTGCTGTTCCTCCTGCTTCGGCTGGGCGCCGGAGAGGTCCTGCCCTGGACGGGAACAGCCGAGCTCGAGCGGGTGAACGCCACCTGGCTGAACCTGGACATCGTGTTCTCCCGGGATGCCGTGCTCCTGCTGATCCTGTACGGCGTCGCGTTCGCCTTCCTGTGGTACTCGCTACGCGCCGACGCTCCGCTGGTCGCGGAGCACCACACCGGCTGGCGGCGCGCGCTGACGCTCCGACTGGCGCGTGGCTGGCGGGGGGATGAGGTCGAAGTGGAGCGCTGCCGTTCCCGGCTGGGCAGGCTGGCGCCGCTTCTCATCCTCACGTGGGCCATCGTCTCCACGGTCCTCTCTTTCGACCTGATCATGTCCCTGGTGCCGGGCTTTCTCAGCGTGGTGTGGGGCCCATACTTCTTCGTGGGAGGCTGGCTGTGCATGCTGGCGCTGGTGGCGATCATGGCCAACCATCACAATCGGCGGCACGGCGAAGCGCCGCTGTGGGGCGAGTGGGAGTTTCACGATCTCGGCAAGTTGATGTTCGCGTTCGTGATCTTCTGGACCTATCTGTGGTTCTCCCAGTTCCTCGTGATCTGGTATGGAAACCTTCCCCACGAGGTGTCGTTCTTCGTACCGCGTACCCGAAGCCCGTTCACCCGGATCTACTGGACTCAGATGGTGCTGATCTTCGGCCTCCCGTTCCTGTTTCTGCTGGGGAGGAAACCGAAGATGCGCCCGCGCTGGCTGGCCTTCGTGGCGTGCCTGATCCTGATCGGATTCTGGATCGAGCGCTATAATCTGGTGGTGCCGTCCGTGTGGCAGGGCGATCACGTGCCCATCGGAGCGCCCGAGGTGCTCATCTCGGTGGGCTTCCTCGGACTGTTCGGGCTCAGCTACGCTCTGTTCGCGAGCACCTTCCCCAAGCTTCCGCTGCGTGAAACCCTGGCGGTAGGCCGCGCACGCCACGGACCGTAGCTCCGGTCCGGCCACCGCCGGGTCCTCCGGGGGTGCGTCCGACCTCCCCATGACCCATCTTTGGGATGGCTCGTCGCTCGACGAGCCTCTCCACCCTGGTGCGACGGGGTCTTCTGGAGAAACTCATCCCTGGCGTGAGGTTCGCAGGATGGCCACAGGGAGCGCGGAGGAATACCGGCAGCTTGTGGAGCGCACCCGGGCCGTGCTCGAGCACTTTCGGGAACGGGCGAACCAGGTGCGAGGAGATCTCGCCTCCGCCCGCGCCGATCGAAAGGTCCAGATCAAGGCGATGGTGGCCCGTCTCGAGCGGCGCTACGAGCAGGGCCTGGCGCGACTCGCCGAGCTGAGCGGAGGAGAATCCGGCGACCTGGACGAGATGGTGCGTTTCCATCAGCAGGTGGTGACGGAGCTGGCCGACATGCAACGGACCATCGAGCGGCGCGCCCTCTGACGCCGGAGGGTCGCCGACCCTCCCCGTGACCTCCACCTGTCCGGCACCGCTCGAGACGACGCCGGCCGCGGTCAGCTGCCCAACGCCTCCCGGACGATGCGCGCCTGCTCGCGGGCGTGCCGGCCCGCGTATCCCTCCGCCGGGCTCGACATGGCCCGTCGCCCTACATAGCGCAGGAGTCGGCGTTCTCCGGCCAGCTGCCGCAACCACGGCGCCACGAAGCTCCAGGCTCCCATGTTGGCCGGCTCCTCCTGCACCCAGCAGATCTCCTTCAACTCCCCGAACCGCCGCAGAGCGCCCTCGAGCTCGCTGACGGGAAACGGATAGAGCTGCTCCACCCGAAAAACCGCCAGATCGGCACGTTCCGGACCCGCCTCCCGGGCCGCCAGAAGATCGTAATAGACCTTCCCGCTGCACAGGAGCATGCGGGTGACAGCGAAGGGGTGGCCCACGGCCCGGGACTCCGGAAGGATAGGGGCGAAGCCGCCGGTGGTCAGCTCGGCGGTGGATGAGCGAACCAGAGGGTGGCGGAGCAGGCTCTTGGGAGTGAGCACGACGAGCGGCCGGCGGACCGGCCGGAGAGCCTGGAGCCTGAGAAGGTGAAAGTACTGGGCCGGCGTGGTGCAGTTGGCCACGCGGAGGTTGCCCTCCGCCGCGAGCTGAAGGAATCGTTCCGGCCGAGCGCTGGAATGCTCGGGACCCTGGCCTTCGTAACCATGCGGCAGGAGCAGGACCAGCCGCGACTCCTGGCCCCATTTCGAAAGCCCCGCGCTCAGAAACTGGTCTATGACGGCCTGCCCCACGTTCACGAAGTCTCCGAACTGCGCCTCCCAGACCACGAGCCAGTCACGCGCGACCGTGCTGAAGCCGTACTCGAAGCCCAGAGTGGAAACCTCCGACAGAGGACTGTTCCATATCTCGAACCGGCCCTGACCCCGGCGAAGATGCTGGAGCGGCACATAAGGGCCCCGGCCCGTGGCGTCGTGCAACACGAGGTGGCGTTGGCTGAACGTGCCGCGAGCCGTGTCTTCTCCCGTCAGCCGAATCGAGGTGCCTTCATCCAGCAGGCTGGCCAGCGCCAGCACCTCGGCGTGCGCCCAGTCCACGCCCGTGTCCAACGCCTCCCTTCGTTTCGCGAGCTGGCGGTCGAGCTTGCGGAACAAAGAGAAATCTTCGGGCCAACTGTGCACCGAGCGGTTGAGCCGCTCGAGAGCTTCGTGACTCACGCCGGTTGGGATTCCCAGCCGGTCCTCGGCCGGCAGAGCGTCGGGCAGGTACGCTCCCGGCGGCGAGGCGCCGGGCTCCGAGCCGGCGGGGGGTGAAACCGAGGCATCCTCCGCCCGGGTTTCGGCCGCCTGCGCCTGGAGCCGCTCTCGGGCCGCTCCGAGCTCCGCCGCCACCCGGTCGGCCATCGTCGCGGCCGTTTCGGGGCTCACCACGCCGCGCGCCACCAGACGCTCGGCCCACAGGGCGCGCACGGTCGGGTGGCGGGCGATCTTCTCGTACATTGTGGGCTGAGTATAGCCGGGCTCGTCGGCTTCATTGTGCCCGTGGCGGCGATAGCCCACGAGATCGATGACCAGATCCTCCCCGAACTCGAACCGATAGTCCACCGCGAGGCGCGCGGCGGCCAGGCAGGCCTCCGGATCGTCCGCGTTCACATGGATCACCGGGATTCGAAACCCGAGCGCGAGATCGCTCGCGTATCGGGTGGACCGGTCCTCCATCGGGAGGGTAGTGAAGCCGAGCTGGTTGTTGGCGATCAGGTGCAGAGTGCCACCGGTCTCGTACCCTTCCAGACGGCAGAGATTCAACGTCTCGGCCACGATCCCCTGGCCCGCGAACGACGCATCTCCGTGGATGAGGAGCGGCAGGACGCAGGTGGCCTCGCCGTGGCCCTCTCGGTCCCTGGCGGCCCGCGCCATCCCTTCCACCACCGGATTCACGTGCTCGAGGTGGCTGGGGTTGGGCGCCAGGTGTACCCGCACCCTGGCCTGGGGCAGATCCAGATCCCCTCGGCTCCCGATGTGATACTTGACGTCACCGGCACCGGTCTCGGGGAGGTGGCTCTGGACGCCGTGCGCGACCTCCTCCTCGAACTCCGCGATGATGGACTCGTACGACTGGCCGATGATGTGCGCCAGGACGTTCAGGCGGCCTCTGTGCGCCATGCCCAGGAACACCTCGCGGATTCCGCGACGAACCGAGCGGCGAAGAATGGCGTCCAGCATAGGCACCATCATGTCGAGGCCTTCGATCGAGAATCGCTTCTTTCCCAGGTACGCCCGCTGGAGAAAGCGCTCGAACCCCTCCACTTCGCTCAACCGCTTCAACAGGCCGGTGGCTTCCTCCGGCGTGAGGGGCGCACGGTGGCGGCCCGACTCGATGTAGTCGATCAGCCAATCGCGCTGGGCCGGGTTCTCCATATGGTCCAGCTCGTAGCCGATCGAGCCGCAGTAGATCTCCTCCAGACGCTCCAGCACCTCGCCGACATGGGCGCCGAGCCGCTCCAGATCCACCGCCGAAGAAGGAACCGACGCCAGCTCCTCCCTCCGCACTCCGTAGAACGCCGGGCTGAGGGCCGGATGGCGCGGAGGCGGGGTCCCCAGAGGGTCCAGCTGGACCGCCAGATGCCCATGGTCGCGATGGGCTTCCACGATCGCGCCCGCGATGGCCGCGAGGCGAAGCTGGCCGGAGGTCGCCGGCACCGGCGGACCCGCGGGAACGCCCTCCGCCGGCGGCGATCCCACCGGCTCCGGCCAATCGGCCAGAGAGGGCGGCACCAGCCCGCGCTCGCGGAGGCGCCGCTCGTACAGACGTTCGGCGTACCCGGCGTTGTATCCATCGGCCGGCTCCAAACCGCGTGCCGCATCCTTCCGGTCCGTGCTCACGCCCGACTCCACGTCCACGGCGCCGCGAGGAGTCTCATCTTCCACCCATCAACGGCTCGAGAGGCTCTGGAAGATCGTCGCCAGCCACGTCTTCGCGTTGATGAACCCCCTCCCCCAGGAATCCCATTCGGAGGGCAACCCTTCGGCCTGGATGTCCTCGAGGCTCTTGCCGGCCGCCATGCGGTCGCGGACGAAGTCGATCGTCTCCACCAGCATGCGGTGGTACGCCCGCAGGTCCTCCACCGTGGACAGCGGGCCGTGGCCGGGAATCACATGGGCGTCCGCGGGGATCTCGTCCAGCACGGTCCGGACGTCCTCCACCAGACCCTGCACGCTTCCGCCGCTCTCGAGATCCACGAAGGGGAAGCGTCCGGCGAAGAAGTCATCTCCCATGTGAACCACGTTGGATCCGCCGAAGAAGATCACCGCGTCGCCATCGGTGTGGCCGTGGGGAAGGTGGAGAGCCCGGATCTCCTCGCCGTTGAAGTGAATGGAGAGCGAATCGGCGAAAGTGACCACCGGCAGCCCCACTTCGGGAAGCGGTTCGACGGCGTTCCCGCGGATCTCCTGCGGGGTCGACAGACGCTTGCGGACGTTGCGGTGCGCGATGATCGGAGCCTCGCGACCGAACTCCGGGTTCCCGCCCGTGTGGTCCCCATGCCAGTGGGTGTTGAGGATGAACTTGAGCTCCGCCTGTTCGTCGCTCTTGCCGATCTGGCGGAGCGCCGCGCGGATCTTGTCGGCCAGGGGAGCGAACTGGTCATCCACGATCAGGGTGCCGTCGGCCCCGGAGGACACCCCGATGTTGCCCCCCCTCCCGACCAGCATGTAGACGTTGCCCGACACGTGAGTGATCTCGATCTCGACCGTGGAGAAGTCCTGCTGGGCCTGCGCGGCCCGCGGCACGCCCACCGCCGCCAGGCTGGCGAGCGCGGCGATCGTCATGCGGCCGGCCCGGGAGGCAAATCCCGAGACCGCGTTCCGGCTGCGTCCCTGCATTTCACCCTCCTTTGTCGTTCCTCCCGATCTCTCGATGCACGGCCAGGCTTCGGCCGGGGCCGGCAAACATAGGCGACGCCCCTCTCCACTCGCCAGACATTCGTGTGGGGCGGCCGGGACCGGCGGCCGGCTCGCACGACGGCGCCCGGTGCATGGCGGGCCCGCCGGGCCATCTGGCCCCCACGAACGGCGTCATGCTAAGTTCGTGGCCCGTGAGGACCGCGGCATGACTCTCCATCCACCAGATCCGACGGGGCGGTCCAGCCGCGACACCCGACTCGAGACCCGACCGCGAGGACGATCCATGAGCCGTTCCGCACCGCGCCGATCCGCCGGCCATCAGCCGGCCCGTTCCCGGCACCGGCCGACCGGGCTGGCGCGACCGTGGCGCGTGGCCGGCGCGATCCTCCTGGGATCGCTGCTCGCCCCGCTCCCGGCGGCCGGCCAGGGGGTCACCACGGCGGCGATCGGAGGCCGCATCCTGGACGCGTCGGGCCGGCCGATCGCCGATGCCCGGGTGGAGATGCTCCACGTGGCTTCGGGAATCGCGGCATTCGCCTCATCGAGGCCCGATGGCCGTTTCTTTCTCCCCAACCTGCGGCCGGGCGGCCCGTACCGCCTGCGCGTGAGCAAGCTGGGCTTCGCGACTCGGACTCGCGAGAACCTGTATCTGCGGCTGGGACAGGTCCGCCAGGCGGATGTCACACTTCGAACGCAGGCGGTGGCGCTCCCAGGCCTGGACGTGCGTGTGGAGGCGAATCCCGAGTTCAACCCCTCCCGCATGGGGGCCAGCGTGCTGCTGGACGAAACGACGGTCGAGCGGCTGCCCACCCTGACGCGCAACTACATCGAGTTCGCCGAGCTCTCCCCGTTGGTGAAGGTGTCCGACGAGGGGATCTCCATAGCGGGCCAGAACTTCCGCTTCAACAGCATCCAGATCGACGGGGCGCTCAACCAGGACGTGTTCGGACTCTCCGCGAGCGGCGTGGCGGGAGGTCAGGCCAACGCCCGCCCGATTCCGCTGGAAGCGATCGACCAGTTCGAAGTCCTCCTCGCCCCCTTCGATGTGCGCCAGTCCGGGTTCACCGGGGGGGTGCTGAACGCGGTGACGCGGAGCGGGACCAACGAGTGGAAAGGATCGGGCTTCGGATTCTTCCGGGATGAGAGCTTCGTGGGCGATCTCACCGTGGATGAGGTGTCCCGGAAGCCCGAACAGCTGGACGACATCCATTTCGGCGGCTCCCTGGGCGGTCCGATCGTCAAGGACCGGATCCACCTGTTCGCGGCCGGCGAGTACGAGCGACGCCGGCAGCCTCCCCCCGGCTTTCAGGTGGGCGTGGACAATCCTCTGCTGACGCTGATCCAGCCCGACTCCGCGCAGCGCATGCTGGACATCCTGTCCGGCCTCGGTGCGGACCCGGGCAGCTTCGGTCCGATCACGCTCGACAACACGCTGGCCAACGCGTTCGTCCGCCTGGATGCGCAGCTGTCCGACCGGCATCGGCTCATGGTTCGGCACAACTACGTGGGAGCCTGGAACGATCCCCCTCCCAATCGGCTGCCGGGCGAGCCCTACGAGCTTTCCTCGAACGGCACCAACGTGGAGACCACCAACAACTCCACGGTGGTGGAGCTGCTCTCCGACCTCGGGGATCGACTGTCCAACGACCTGCTGGTCAACGCGGGGTTCATCCGTGACAACACGGCCCCGGTGGCCGATTACCCGCGCGTCGAGGTGGACCTGGCCAGCCAGTTCGTCCAGGAGAGGCGGCTGCGCCGCGTGCGGGCCGGAGCCGATTTCTTCGCGCAGTCCAACGATCTGGATCAGGACATCCTTCAGGTGAGCGACAATCTGACGCTGGCGCTGGGCGGCCACCGCCTCCTGTTCGGTGTCTCGCTGGAGCGCTTCGGCATCCGGCGCCGGTTCCAGCCGGGAGCGCTCGGCAGCTACCGATTCTCCAGTCTCGCGGCGCTCGAGGCCAACCGCCCCGACCGATACGACATCAGCCTCCCGCAGCCCGGAGCCACGGACCCCACGGCGCGCTTCGCGGTCCTCCAGTGGGGCGGCTACGTGCAGGACGAGTGGACGATCGGCGACCGGCTCAACCTCCGTCTCGGCGCGCGAATCGATGTTCCGGTGCTCACCGCCTCCCCTCGGGACAATCCGGCGGTGAAGGAAGACTTCGGGCTCCACACCTCGGACACCCCGTCGGGCAACCTGCTGTTCTCGCCCAGATTCGGGTTCAATCTGCGTCTCGATGACGCCACCCAGCTGCGGGGGGGCGTGGGGCTGTTCACCGGCCGGCCTCCGTTCGCCTGGCTGGCCAACGCTTTCCAGAACACGGGCCTGGAGACCGTATTCCTGTCGTGCGAAGGGGAGAACGCTCCGCCGTTCGATCCGGGCGCTCCTCCCCCCACCCGGTGTCTGGACGGGTCCGGCCCGGAGACGGGGACGCCCGACATCAACGTGTTCGACCCGGGCTTCGACTTTCCCCAGGACTTCAAGTTCTCGCTCGGGCTGGACCGGAAGCTGCCGTTCGGGTTCGTGGGCACCACGGAGGTGGTTCTCACGGATGCGGTGAACCAGATCTTCCTGGAGGAACTGAACCTGGGGGACGCGGTGCTGGAGAAGAGCCCGCTCAACGGGTACACGGACGGCCTGGGATTCGGGCAGCGGGAGGTGTTCGGCCACCCCACGGTGGAGGGGTTCGCTCCCAATCGCCGATCGGACCGGTTCGGGTCCGTGATCCGCGTCACCAACAGCGATGGCAACATCTCCTACGGGCTGAGCGCGGAGCTGCGGCGACGGTTCGGACGACGGTTCGGGCTGCGAGCCGGATATGCGTTCGGGAGGTCGGGAGACACGCAGAGCCTCATCTCGAGCGACGTGACCACCAATTTCGGACTCACCCCGGTGGCCGGGGATCCCAATCACCCGCTGCGGCAGCCCTCCCTGTTCGATCGACCTCACAAGGTCGTGGTCAACGGAACCGCCCATCTGCTGGACCGGTTCGGCGGAACCGAGATCACCGTCCTGTACGTGGGTCAGTCCGGGCGCCCCTACTCGTACGTGTACCAGGACGACCTCAACGGAGACGGCTTTTCGGGGACGGGCCGCACGCTGGATCTGGGCAACGACCTGTTCTGGGTTCCCAGTGGCACCTCGGACCTCCCTCAGGGAGGCGTGGCGGAGCGCTTTGTGCTACAGCAGCTCATCGCACGCGAGAAGTGCCTGCGGGAGAATCGAGGTCAGATCGTGCCCCGCAACGCGTGTCGGAACCCCTGGTCCAATCAGCTGGATCTGCGGATCGGCCAGACCATCCGATCGGGCGGAACGCGAGTACAGGTGACGTTCGACATGCTCAATCTGCTGAACTTCTTCAGCGACGGGCTGGGCCATGTGGAAACGGCCCGGGACAACGTGAAGATCCTGCGCCTGACCGGTCGGCGGAGCGGCCTTCCCCTGGCCCCGGCCAATCCCCGCGACCCGCTCGGCGTCAAGTTCCTGGGGCCGATCCACCAGAACCCCGAAACGGGCGGAATCCGGGGAGCCCTACCCCGCGTGCCCGACGTGCCGGCCTCCCAGTGGCAGGCCCAGCTGGGCATCCGGGTGAGCTTCTGAGGAGAGGCAGCGCAGTGGTGGGCTATGGAACCGTGGTGATGGACCGGGAGGCCGCAGTGCCGGATCGCTCCCGGGGCTCCCGCGCGGTGGAGCGATGCGAACCTACCTGGTAGCCTCCCTGCTGCTCGGCATTCGGATGCTGAGCCGGCTGTGCCTTCGCTACGATGCCCGCTGGGTGGGCACGCCGACGGCCCGTCCCTGGGACGGGATCCGGGTGATCGCCCTCCTCAACCACACCAGCCTGTTCGAGCCCGTCCTGGCGGGCGCCGCGCCGACCCGCCTCCTGTGGCAGGTGGCTCGCCACGGCGTCCTGCCGGTGGCGAAGAAGACGGCCGGGCGGCCGCTGGTGGGCCGGTTCTACCGCCTCGTCGCGCGGGAGGTGATTTCGATCACGCGCGAGCGGGACCGCACGTGGGCGAACGTGCTGTGGCGAGCGAACGATCCGGAGGCGCTGGTGGTCATCGCGCCCGAGGGGCGCATGAAGAGGACCACCGGGCTGGATGTGGCCGGGGCGCGGATGACGATCCGCGGAGGAATCGCCGACATCCTTCGAGGGATCCCCAGCGGAGGGCTGCTCCTCGTGTACAGCGGCGGCCTGCATCACATCCAGGCGCCGGGCCAGGTGCTGCCGCGTCCGTTCCGGCGCGTGCGCCTGAAGCTGGAGCGGCTGGAGATTGCGGACTATCGGCGCGAGTTGCTTCAGCGGGCCGGCGAGGCCGGTTTCAAACGCGCCGTCATCGAAGACCTCACCCGGCGGCGCGACCGCTACTGCTCCTAGGGACCTGTCGGACCGAGGGGACGAGCCGTCTTACGAGCTCCGAGGGGCCCCGGCCTCCCGGAGCCGGAAGCGCTGGATCTTGCCCGTCGCGGTCTTCGGGAGCTCCTCCACGAACTCGATCCAGCGTGGGCGCTTGTACGCCGCCATCTGCTCGCGACAATAGGCGATCAGCGAGCGGGCCAACTCCTCGCTGGGAGCGTGACCATCGCCGAGCCTCACCCAGGCTTTCGGCTTGATCAGGCCCGCCGCGTCCACCACCCCGACCACGGCGCACTCCGAGACCGCCGGGTGCCCGATCAGCGTGCTTTCCACTTCCACCGGCGAGACCCAGATCCCCCCGACCTTCAGCATGTCATCGCTCCGGCCGGCATGCCAATAATATCCGTCCTCGTCCACCCGGTACTGATCGCCCGTGCTCACCCACTCGCCCAGAAATGTCTTCCGCCCCAGCTCGCACTGGTGGAGATAGGAGAGAGCCGCGGATTCCCCCTTGATGTGCAGGCTTCCCACCTGGCCCGGCCCAACCGCCCGCCCCCGCTCGTCCACGACTCGCGCCTCGTAGCCGGGCACGGGCTTGCCGCTGCAGCCCGGGCGGATGTCATCCGGACGATTGGAGATGAAGATGTGGAACAGCTCCGTGGATCCGATCCCGTCGATGATGTCGATCCCGGTCCGCTCCTTCCACTCGTGCCACAGCGGCGCGGGCAGGGACTCTCCCGCCGAGACGCACAGCCGCAGCGAGCCAACCGAGCGTTCGAGCTCCGGGCTCGCTAGCATGGCGGCGTAGCCGGTGGGTGCGTTGTAGAGGATCGTGGGCCGAAAGCGCCCGATGGCCTCCAGCACACGCTCGGTATCGCGCGGGGAACCCGGATACACCACCGTGCTCGCGCCCACCGACCACGGGAACAGGAGGTTGCCGCCCAGCCCGTAGGCGAAGAACAGCTTGGCGATGGAGAAGGTGCGATCGGTTTCGCGCAGCCCGAGCACGTCGACCCCCCAGAGTCGCGCGGTCAGCGCGTAGTCCTGGTGGGCGTGGAAGATCCCCTTCGGCGCTCCGGTGGTTCCGCTCGAGTAGTTGAGCGTCCCGTAGTCTTCCCGGTGCGTCCGCTCCGCCTCGAGCTCGCTCGACTGCCCGGCCAGGCATGCGTCCCACTCCAGCACCCGTGGGCCGCAGCC
The DNA here is from genome assembly GCA_046757845.1 of Gemmatimonadota bacterium. Lineage (GTDB taxonomy): Bacteria > Gemmatimonadota > Gemmatimonadetes > Palauibacterales > Palauibacteraceae > JBHHYZ01. The sequence continues at coordinate 24,775 of JBHHYZ010000022.1, read as the reverse complement.
GCCGCTGGCCAGGGGCACCCCGGCGGCCGCCGCTTCCGACTCGCCGTCCGCGCCGACCGCGACGATCCACTCCACCGCGTCGATCTCCCCGGAGATCTCCCGGAGCATCACGAGGAAGCGAGCGGACGCGATGAGAACGCGGACGTGGCCGTCCCGCAGCATGTACGCGTATTCGTGGGGCCGTAGCAACGTGTTGAGGCCGGTCGCCACCGCGCCGATCTTCAGGCAGGCGAAGAACGACACGGCCCACTCCGGCGAATCGGGAGCCAGGATTCCGACCCGATCTCCCGGACGAACGCCCAGCGCCCGCAGCCCGTTTCCCAGGCGGTTGACCTCCTGGCACACCTGGCGAAACGTGAGCTCCCGGCTCGGGCTGCACAGAGCGACCTTCTCGGCGCGTCCCTCGAGGTTCCACTCCAGGAGCTCCACGGCGTTGTAGTGGGCGGGCAGATCGGAGGCCCTCAGAGGCCCCTGGCGCGTCGACCCGGGGGAGATGCGGGGAGATCTCATCGGCTAGGGTCCGTCGGGTCGCTCCTGAAGGATCTTGCGGGGAAAGAACAGCTTTCCCTCGACCATGACCCATTCGATCTTGCGCGTGTTGCGGATGTCGGCCAGGGGATCCGCGTCCAGCAGGATCAGATCGGCGCGCTTGCCGGGCTCGATGGTGCCGCTCTCGTGCAGGTCGCCGACCGACACGGCGCCGTTCCGGGTCGCGATGCTCAACACGTCCAGCGGAGACAGGCCGGCTCGCACCAGCAACTCCAGCTCCCGATGGAAGCTCAACCCCGGCGGCAGCCGCCCGATCGGAGCGTCGGAGCCCGCCAGAAGACGCACGCCCGCCTCCTCAAGTTGGCGCGTCAGGCTCAGCGCCACCGGCCACGCCGCCCGAGCGCGCCCGAGATGGTCGGGCGTCCGATCGGCCGACAGGCACGCGGCGCCCTCGGGCGCCCGCACGCCGTATGCGGCGATCTCCGCCTCGAACGTCGGATCCCCACACAGAAGAACCGATTCGATGCCGGCCAGCGTCGGGATCACCATCACATCTCGCGACAGCAAGGCTCCGATCATCTCGTCGATCTCGGGGCCGTCGGGATCCACCAGCTCGAGCCACCGATAGTACGGATGAGCGCGGCCGGTCACCACATCCTGACGATAGGTGTCCCGGGCCTCGGCGGGCAGGAGCTTCGGGCTGAGGGAGACGATGCGGCCCAGGACGTCGATTCCGCTCCGGGCCGCCTCCGTCCAGCTCGTCTCGACCAGGTCGCCGGCCACGGGCAGGTGCCGGGTGCGGGCCGCGAAGATGGCGGCTCTGACCAGCGGGAACGGGAGGCCAGCTGAGAGCTGGATGAAGTCGGCCCCCGCCTCGGCTTCCTCCCGCACCGCGGTCCGGACTCCCTTCTCGTCCTGCACCGGCCGCGTATCGGGTCCGTGCCCGGGAGCCGCATCCAGGGGCTGGCCGGCCGTGAAGATGCGCGGGCCCGGCAACTTCTTTCCGACCGCCTCCCGATAGTCGACGCCGTCCACGGTGGCGCTGCGGGGGTTTCGGATGGTCACGATGCCGGCGGCCAGCATGCCGGCCAGGTCGGCCGGACCTCGAAACCGCGCCTCCGCATCCACGAAGCCCGGAAGCAGGTACTTGCCCGTCAGGGTGGCGACTCTCGCGCTCTCGACCAGCGGCAGGTCCTCCGGCCGCCCGACCCCCTGAATCAGGTCATCCACGATGAGGACGGAGACGTGCTCCCTCTCCTGGCCGCCCGTGCCGTCGATCACCGTGACGTCCCGCAGGATCGTCACGCGTTGGCCGAGCCGGATGCGCGGCTCCCGGCCCGTGATCTGGGCCGCCGCCGAGCCAGGCGCCGCGAGCGGCAGGAGGGCCGCCAGCAGCGTCAATCGGACCGCGACTCGGGTCACGGCCCCGGCTCTTCGGGGATGGCCGCCGGCATGGTCTTGATGTAGAGATCGCGCTTCGGATACGGGATCTCCACCCCGTGCTCGTCGAATTCTCTCTTCACCCGTTCGGTGATCCGGTCGGAGATGTTCCGGCGGCGCCGCGCATCCGCGATCCACACCCGCAGCTCGAGGTCGATCGCGGAATCTCCGAAGCTGCGGACGATCACCACAGGCTCCGGCTCGAGCTTCACGCCCGGGGCTTCCCGGGCCACGCCGAGGATCAGCTTCTTGGCCAGGTCCACATCGGCGTCGTAGGCGACCCCAATCGGAAGGCGCAGGCGGATGTCCGGGCCCGAGGCCGTGTAGTTGACGATATCCCGCCGCATGATCTCGTTGTTGGGGATGATCATGATCAGGTTGTCCGGGTTGCGGATCTTCGTGGCCCGCAACCCGATCTCCACCACGTCTCCCCAGGTGCCGGTGTCGGCCGGCGCGCTCCACAGTTCGATCCGGTCGCCGACCTGAAAGGGCCGGTCCAGGATGAGAAGGAGGCCCGCGATCAGGTTGGAGAGGGTATCTCTGGCGGCCAGCGAGACGGCGAGGCCGACGACTCCCGCTCCGGCGAGCAGTGGGCTGATGTTGATGCCCAGGTACTCGAGCGCGATCAGAGCGCCGGTGGCGACGACGAGGAAATGGACCACCTTGTTGATCAGCGGGAGCGACGTGTCGTCCAGCCGGGTCCGGGTTCGCGGCACGACCTTCTCCTCGAGCACTCTCAGCACGTCGCCCACGAAACGGCTGACGGGAAGGGAGAGGGCCACGATCCAGGCGGCCACCACGGCGCCGGCTCCCCTGGGCAACTCCCAGATATGCGCCAGGCGCCACAGCGCCCAGAAGCCGATCGAGATCAGCGCCAGCCTGCGGATCAGGCGCGCGATCCCCTCGTCGAACTCGGTGGCCGTCCGCACCTCCAGCAGGCGCTCCACCCGACGGAGCAGCCAGCGGACGATCCAGTAGACGAGGGCCGCCAGCAGGAGAAGCCCGAGGCTCTCCAGCAGGCGCGGCAACGCGAAATCGCGCACCACTTCCAGCCAGGCGCGAACGTCCGCCTGAGTCCAATCGATCCCCAGAACTCTCATCGCGCTGGAAGGTTAGCGGCGTCTCGGCACGTCCCACAAGGCGGAAACCCGCTAGGGGGCCCGCGGTTCCTCGAGCGGGGGGGCCGAGGCGGCCACCCGACCGCACCTCACTCCAACGCCTCGAGCCCCCTCACGCCCGTTCGTACCTTGGTGATGGCCAGCACCGGGTGGATGGACACGATCCCGTCGCCCGGGCGTCCCGTCCGGGCGGCGTCCGCCACCAGCTCGGCATACATCTCCGCCCGCTCCTCGCCGCAGATGAACCGGACCATCGCCTTATCGGCATACTCGGTCCCCTCCTCGAGCGAGATCCTCGCGGAAGCGGGATCCACCCCCGATCCGATCGCGCGGACGTGCTGGACGGTGAGGCGGGGAACCCCCGACTCCTTCAATCGGTGGACGACGCGGTCCAGCATCTCCACGCGCACGATCCCCCGAACCTCCACCATCCGAGCTTCCTGTACGGGTCTCATCGTTCCCCCATCTGTCCGTCGTCACGTCGCTGCGCACCCGAGCCGCACCCGTCCCCCCACCGGGAGGTCAGTCGCCCGGCGCCAGCGCCATTTCGTCTCGCAGCGCCTCGCGCAGCGGCGCTTCCGGGCGCCGGCTCACCTGCCACCGCCGCCACAGGAGATAGATGGCGGGGATCACAACCAGCGTGAGGCCGGCCGCGGTCAACATGCCGCCCACCATCGGGGACGCGATCCGCTTCATCACGTCCGCTCCCGTTCCCTCGCTCCACAGGATCGGGGCGAGGCCGGCGGTGATCGCGGTGAACGTCATCACCACCGGCCGCAAGCGGTCCAGGGCCCCTTCCCGAACCGCGTCGGCGACGTCGGCGGGCGTGCGCATTCGGCCGTCCAGGCTTCGCCGGTGAAAGGCCTCGTCCAGGTAGATCAGCATCACCACGCCGGTCTCCGCGACCACGCCCGCCAGCGCGATGAACCCGACCCACACGGCCACGCTCGTGTTGTAGCCCAGCAGCCAGAGCAGCCACACGCCGCCCACCAGGGAGAACGGAAGCGTGAGCATCACGATCAGCGACTCGACGACCCCGCGGAAGTTGAAGTAGAGGAGCAGGAAGATGATCCCCAGGGTGACGGGAAGCACCAGACGCAGCCTCTGCCGCACGCGCTGCATGAACTCGTACTGGCCGCTCCACATCAGGCGGTACCCCGGAGGAAGCTCGAGCCGCGATTCCACCGTCCGCCGCGCCTCTTCCACGTAGCTCCCGACATCCCGGTCCCCGATGTCCACGAAGATCGTGGTGACCGGAAAGGCGTTCTCCGTCTTCACTGCCATGGGCCCCTGGACCAGCTTCACCCGCGCCACCTGCCCCAGCGGGATCTGCGCCCCATCCATCGCTGGCACGAGCACCTCTCGAAGCTCCTGAACATCGTCTCGGAGCTCCCTGGGATAGCGGACGTTGACCGCGTAGCGCTCGCGACCCTCCACCGTGACCGCGGCGTTCACACCTCCCACGGTGGCCATGATGGCCCTATGGACATCGCCCACGTTCAACCCGTAGCGAGCCGCTTCCGACCGATCGATATCGATGTCCACGTAGTAGCCCGACACCCCCCTCTCGGCGAAGGCGCTGCGCGTCCCCGGCACCCGCTGGACGATCCGCTCCACCCGCTCTCCCAGCGCTTGCAGCGTGTCCAGATCGGGTCCGAAGATCTTGATCCCGACGGCCGTGCGGATCCCGGTGGCCAGCATGTCGATCCGCCCTTTGATGGGCATCGTCCATGAATTGGTGACGCCCGGCATGTGCGTCGCGCTGTCCAGCTCGGCCACCAGGCGCGACTGCGTCATCCTCCGCCGCCACTCTCGTTTCGGCTTCAGGGCTATGGTGGTCTCGAACATGTCGAGCGGGGCGGGATCCGTGGCTGTCCCCGCGCGCCCGGCCTTCCCCAGCACAGACTCCACTTCAGGGAAGGACGCCAGGACGCTGTCCTGGTAGCGCATGATCTCGCGGGCCTGCGCGATGGAAACGCCGGGGACCGTGGTCGGCATGAACAGCAGCGATCCCTCCTGGAGCGGAGGCATGAACTCGCTGCCCAGGCGGCTCCAGGGAATCAGCGTGGCCCCCACGGCCAGGAGAGCGGCGAAGACGACGACCACCGGCCTCCGGATGGCGAAGCCGATCACGGGGCGATACAGCCAGCGGAGCGCCCGGCTCACGGGGTTCTCGGCCTCGGAGCGGATCCGGCCCCGCACCAGGTAGCCCATCAGGACCGGCACCAGCGTGATGGCCAGCAGGGCGGACCCGCCCATGGCGAACGTCTTGGTGAACGCGAGGGGCTTGAACAGCCGGCCCTCCTGCTGCTCCAGCGTGAACACCGGCAGGAAGCTGAACACGATGATCAGGATCGAGAAGAACAGCGGTCCGCCCACCTGCTTGGCGCTCTCCGACACCAGCTCCCACTGGGTCGCCGTGCCATCGCTGCGCTCCAGGTTCTTATGCATGTTCTCGATCATCACGATCGCCGCCGGAACCATGGCGCCGATCGCGATGGCGAGCCCGCCCAGGCTCATGATGTTGGCGTTCACGCCGGCCGCGCGCATCACGATGAACGAGATGAGGATGCCCAGAGGCAGCGTGAGGATCGCCACCAGCGCCGAGCGGAAGTGGAACAGGAACACGACCGCCACCAGCGCCACGATCAGCGACTCCTCGAACAGCTTGTGGGTCAGGGTCTCGATGGCCCGGTGGATGAGGTCGGCCCTATCGTACACCGTGCGCAGGCGCGTGCCGGGCGGGAGGCTCGCCCGAATGTCGCTCAGGCGCGCCTTGATGGCCTCGATCGTCTTGAGGGCGTCGGAGCCGAACCGCATCACCACGATCCCGGCCACCACCTCGCCCCGGCCGTCCAGGTCCGCCGCCCCGCGGCGCGGGGCCGGGCCGATCTGCACCGTGGCCACATCGGCCACCCGGATCGGCGTGCCCGTCGGGGTGGCGCCGACGGCCACGTTGGCGATGTCCTCCGTCCCGTCCAGGTATCCGAGCCCCCGGATCATGTACTCGCGTCCCCCCATCTCGAGCACCCGGGCGCCGATGTCGATGTTGTGCGCCCCGATGGCCTGGGCCACGCGGGTCACCGGAATCCCGAAGGCGCGCAGCCGCTCCGGATCCACCTCCACCTGGTACTGCTTGACGAAGCCCCCCAGGCTGGCCACCTCGGAGACGCCGGGCACCGCCGTGAGCTGATAGCGGATGTACCAGTCCTCCAGGGTTCGCAGCTGGGACAGGTCCAGGCTGTCCGACTCCAGGACGTACTCGTAGACCCACCCGACTCCCGTGGCGTCCGGACCCAGCGTCGGCTCCACGCCGGTGGGAAGCTGCTGGCGGATCCCGTTGAGATACTCCAGCACCCGGGATCGGGCCCAGTACAGATCGGTGCCGTCCTCGAAGATCACGTACACGAGGCTCAGGCCGAAGAACGAGAAGCCCCGCACGATCGTGGCGCCCGGCACCTTGAGCATCTCGGAGGCGATGGGATAGGTGACCTGGTCTTCCACGATGTCGGGCGCCTGCTCGCGGAAGTCGGTCTGCACGATCACCTGGACATCGGAGAGATCGGGAATCGCGTCCAGCGGGGTCCGCCGCATCGCCCACAGTCCGAACGCGACGGTGGCGACCGCTCCGAGCAACACCAGGAAGCGATTGCGGAGAGACCAGCCGATGATCCAGTTAATCATCGTGGCTCTCCTCTCCGCCGTCCCCCTTCGCCGCGCTTCCGCCCCCGTGCTGCATGCCGGGCATCCCACCGCCGGTGCCGGCCAGCCGAGACTCCGCATCCACCAGGAAGTTGGCGGATTCGACGATCGTCTCGCCTTCCGAGAGCCCCTCGAGGATCGTGACCTTCTCCCCCGCGCGCGGCCCGAGCACGACTTCCCGCGGCCTCAGCATCCCGCTCGAATCTCTGACGAAGACGAGATTGCGCTTTCCGGTGGCCACCACCGCCCGCATCGGCACGGTAAGGACCTCCGAACCCAATCGCGCGTCGAAGAAGACGGTGGCGAACATGCCCGGCTTGAGCCGAAGATCGGGATTCGGCACGGTGACCCTCACGCGGTTCGTGCGGCTGCGCTCATCCACGGTCGGGTACACGAAGCTGACCACGCCCATCCGATGCTCCCCCGGATAGGCGGCCACCTCGATATGGGCCTGCGCCCCTTCCCGGACGAACTGCAGGTCCTGCTCGAACACCTCTCCCTCGACCCACACGCGCGACAGATCGGCCAGCCGGTACAGCCGCATCCCGGGCATCACGCGCTGCCCCTCCAGCACGTCCTTCTCCAGCACGATCCCGCTCACCGGCGCGACCACGGTGAGGGTCTTCGTGACCTCACCCGTGCGCTCCAGCTGCTCGATCTGCTCCGGCGTGATGTCCCAGTAGGTCAGGCGGCGGCGAGCCGCGCTCAGCATCGCGCGGGCGCTCGACCAGGCCTCCCGGGCGGTGGAATCGACACCGCCGGCCAGCCGCACGGCGGTGAGGAGCTCCTCCTGCGCGGCGACCAGCGCGGGGCTGTAGAGGGCCAGCAAAGGCTGGCCGCGCCGCACGGATTCGCCGGTCGTGCTCACGAACAGCCGCTCCACGAAACCGTCGATCTTGAGCGTCACGTCGGACACATCCGGCTCGGCCGCGTCGATACGGCCGACGGTTCGGATGGTCCGCGTGTGCGACTCGCGCCCCACGGTCGTGTAGAGGATGCCGAGCGCCCGCTCCTGGTCCCCGGTGAGGTGGACGGGCCGGGGGGAGGAAGCGGCCGATCCGTCCTTCCCCTCCTCCGCGCTCATGCCGCCCGCATCCCCGGCGTCCGCCGGCGCCATCACCCCATCCTCCCCGGCCATCTCGGACGCGGAGGAGTCCCCGCCTTTCCCCCCGCACGCGCCGAGCAATGCGAGCCACAGAACAGGCGGGATCGCCACCGATCGGCGCGCCCATCTCCTCCAATCCTCCCAAGTGGTTCGGCCTCGCCGTCTCATCTCCCCTCCTCCAGGCCCTCGCCCAGCAACGCGCGGATCCGCGCTCTGGCACGTTGATAGTCCGCGGCGAGCCGCACGCTCTGGATCTCGTAGCGGTTCACCGTCAGCTCGTTCTGGACCAGCGTCATGAAGTCGACCTCTCCCACCCGGTACGCCGACAGGGCCGACTCCACGGCCGCTCTCGCCTGCGGGATCACCGAGGTTCGATACAGCACCGACAGGCTCCGGGCTCTCTCGGCATCCGCCCGGCCCTCCGTGATGCCGGCGTACGTCTCGTTGTACAGATCGCGTTCGCCGGCCTCCTCCATCGCCTTCACGGCCCGCATCTCATCGCGCAGCGGGAGCTGCCGGCGACTCGCCCAGAGCGGCACGCTCACGCCCACGGTGAAGGTCAGCATGTCGGCGAACTGCGGCCGCTGGCCGTAGCCCACCGAGAGGGTCACATCCGGAAACAGGGCGCGGCGTGCGGCCCGGTAGCCCGCTTCCGCCGCCCGGACGCGCTCGGCCGCGGCGCGCAGGGCCGGACGGTGGCGGATCGCCACGACCATGAGGGTGTCCGCCGGCGCCAGCGGCTCCCCGGGAGACGGAAGCTCGAGCGCGCCGACCGGCACGGTGGCTCCCCGTCCGAGCAACGCATTGAGTCGCGCCGCCATGGCGACGCGATTCTGCTGGACGACCGTGATATCCTCGGTCATGCGCGCCACGGAGACCTGGGCCTGCAGGACGTCCTGCTGCAGGCCGCGCCCCACGGCGTAGAGCGTCGACGCCACGTCGAGGAACTGTCGGAGCAGGTCTCGAGTCTCCTGCATGATGGCGAGCGCGCGGTCCAGGTAGGCGAGCTCGTAATACACCTCGGACACCCTCGCCGAGAGGGCCGCCTCTGATTCGTCGGCCGCGAAGCCGGCGGCCCTGGCGAGGTGGTCCACCCGCTGCTCCGCGAACCCGAGCTTGCCCGGCCAGGGCAGCCGCTGCGTCACCTGGACGCGATTCATCGTCATCCGCTCGTTGGTGCCGAACCCATCCAGCGGTCGATTGATCAAGCCGAACATGAGCTGCGGATCCGGCAGCGCGCCGGCCGGCGACACGCGGGCGCCCGCCGCGTCCGCTCTCAATCGGGCCGCGAACAGCATCGGATTGTCCGAGCGCGCCATGGCCAGCGCCTCCGCCAGCCGAAGCGTGTCCGCCCGCGCCTGGGCGGAAGCCTGCCCCGTGCCAAGCAGCGCCAGCACGGTCACGATTCCTGAGATGGTCAGCCGTCTCATGGGACTCCTGTCGATGCGACCCTTCTGTTACTGTTGCTTGCGCGCCGCTGCGGTCGATCGTTGATTCGACGGTCTCCGCGGTGAAGCGCGCGGAAGGCTTCGTGATGGTTGGGCGCGAAGGTAGGGCGGCGACTTCGAAGTTTCGGCCAAGCAGTCGTTAAGGTTTCTTCAGAGCCGAGGCGGGGGAGCCTGCCGGCTAGAGGCCGGCGGGCGGGTCGTTCGATTCGCGGTTCGCTTCGACGTACCGCAGCGGATCCTGCTGGAACTGGTCGCGGCACGCATGGGTGCAGAAATGGTACAGCACTCCCTCGTGCACGAAGATCGCGGCCGCCTTCTCCGGCTTGAACGTCATGCCGCATACGGGATCCGTCACTTTTCGTTGCTCATCCATGATTCGACCTCACTCTTCGCGTCGGAGCGTACGGGCCACCGGACGGAAACTTCGCTCGGCGGCCCGTGCCGCCCGATTCGATGATCAGTCCTTCTCGCCGCCGGCTCCCGTCCTCGAACAGGGGGCGGTGGCCCCGGCTCCACTCTGCATCACGCCGCCGTTCATCGAGCCGCCCCGCATCATGCTCTTCCGCATCCCTCGCATCCAACCCATCCCGGCCTGCAGCTTGGAGCGTTGCGCGGGCTCGAGCACGGCCAGAGCGTCCTGGCCCAGCCGGGCCAGCTCGACACGCGTCTGGACCTCGGAGTCGGCCGCCTTCCGGAGGAGGGACTCGTAGCGCGAGAGATCCGGCTTCTCGGCGGCGGCGAGCTCTCGCAGCTCCTGGTGCAGGGGCCCGACGCTCCTGGCGTGAGCATCGCGCGCTTCCCGCATCCGCTTCTGGATGGCCTGGAGCCGGCTCACCTGGTCCGAGCTGAGCCCCAGCAACTCCTTCTGCCCGAGGATCATCGCCGCGGCGGGGCCCATGCCGGCGCTCATTGCGCCCATCATCCCCGACCCCATCATTCCGCCCATCATCCCCGAGCCCATCATGGACCCACCCCGCATGCCCATCATGCCACCCATCATCCCCGAATGCATGCTCATCATGCCGCCTCGCATCGCGGTTCCCGCCTGCCCGGCCATCGGCCGGGTTCCCTCCTGTCCGTGATGGCCCTGTCCGAGCGCCGCCATGGGGAGAGCGAGCAGCCCGCCGAAGGCGAGCGCGATTCCCAAGCGTTTCATGGTTGCCTCCTGTCTCGTGGCGGATCCCGCGGATCCGCCGGAGATTTCATACTTCTCCGCGTCGGGGCATCGGCCCGGCCACGGGTTCGTCCGCTGACTGACTGAGAAAGTGTGATGGCGCTACTGAAACGAGGATGAGGCCAACCTTAAGGAGCTTTCATGTCCGGGGAGGCCGGGAAGAACCACGAAACGCGGCATGGGCGGGTCCTCGTGATCCGCTTGGAATCTGAAGAGAACCTCATGATCGCCTCACCCCCTTTTCACGCGCGCCGGCACATCCTGATCGCCATGAACGGAACGAAGAAGTGGGTCCTCGCGGCGACGGTGATCACGGCGCTCGGACTGCTGGCCTTCGGCCTGACGCGCGATCCGTACGTGCTGCCGTCGCCGTTGCTCGATCTTCCGGCTCCCGAGTTCGCGTTGCGGGTGATGCCCGACTCTCCGACCGCCGAAGACGGCGCGACCGGCCGGAAGACGACCATCCGGCTGTCGGAACAGCGCGGGTCGGTCGTAGTCGTCAACTACTGGGCCTCCTGGTGCACGGCGTGCCGGGAGGAACATCCCGCCCTGTCCCGGGCCGCCACCCGCTACCGGGAGCGAGGCGTACGTTTCTTCGGCATCCTGTTCCAGGACACTCCGGGCAATGCCCGCCGCTTCATACGGGAGATGGGAGGGCAGGCGTACCCGACGTTGCTCGACCCGGGCTCCGAGACGGCGATCGAATACGGCGTGTACGGGGTTCCGGAGACGTTCTTCATCGATCGAGAGGGGCGGATCCGCTTCAAACAGATCGGTCCCGTGACCGACGACCTGCTTGGCGAGAAGATCGAGGCGCTCCTGTCCGATTCCACCGTCACTCGCCCCTCCGGGCCCGGGCGCCTACACTGAAGCGAGCCCGTTGCCACGAGAGTGGAGAGCCCGATGAGGATCCTGGTCGTCGAGGACAACCGGAAGGTCGCCAGCTTTCTCGAGAAAGGCTTGCGAGAGGAAGGCTACGCCGTCGACGTCGCGTACGACGGCGTGGACGGCACGATGAAGGCGCACGTGTACGACTACGACCTGCTCATCCTCGACATCATGCTGCCGGGGAAGAGCGGCTACGAGATCGTCCACGACCTGCGCAGCGAGGAGAAAGACGTCCCCATCCTGCTCCTCACGGCCCGGGATTCGACGGAGGACGTGGTGCGCGGGCTGGACGCGGGCGCCGACGACTATCTCACCAAGCCCTTCAGCTTCGATGAGCTGCTGGCGCGGGTGCGGGCTCTGCTGCGGCGCGGCGGTTCGAGCCGGGGCGAACGACTCCTGTACGGCGATCTGGAGCTGGACCGGATCCGGCACGTCGCCACCCGCGGCGGCGAGTGCCTCGCGCTCACTCCGAAGGAGTTCCAGCTCCTGGAGTTCTTCCTGCTGCACCCCGAGGAGGTGGTCCGGCGGACCGAGCTGCTCGAGAAGGTGTGGGACCTGCACTTCGACCCCATGAGCAACGTGGTGGATGTGCACGTCGCCAATCTCCGGATCAAGCTTCGGAAAGGCGACAGGAGTCCGCTGATCCACACGATCCGTGGCGTTGGTTACATGCTGAACACCGACGGGCCGCCGTGATCCGCACGTTCCGGTTTCAGCTCGCCCTCCGTTTCACGGTGGCGATGACGCTGGGAATCCTCGCGGTGGCGTTGCTCGGATACCTCGCCCTGCGCGAGACGCTCGATCGCCAGATCGATGCCAGCCTGCTCAACGTGGCCTCCATTCAGGCCGCCTCGGTCACCGACGATCCGTCCGGAGCGATGCACTTCCACGAGTGGAATCTCACTCCCGAGGAGGCCGCCTCGGTGAGCGAGCTCAACCGCTACGCCGAGGTGTGGAGCGAGACGGGAGAAGGGCTCCTCCGGTCCCAATTCCTGGACCGCGATCTGCCACTCGAGCGCGATGCCCTGGCGCAGGCGAGCGCCGGAAAGATCGTCTGGGCGGAGGACCGGTTCCAGGGTACCGAGATCCGCACCCTCTACTATCCGCTGGGCCGGCTGGGCCCGAGCCACGCGCGGCACGTGCTGGAGGTCGCGGCCCCGCTCACGGTCCGGAATCGCACCCTGCTGAGCGCGGCTGTGTTTCTGACCGGGATCGTCGTCGTCGTGTCGGGAGGAACCGCGGTGGGAAGCTGGTGGCTGGCCGGACGCGCCGTACGTCCCGTCCACGACATCACGGACCAGGCCGAGAAGATCGGCGCCACCACGCTCGGGAAACGCATCAGCGCCCACGCCGACACGCGGGAATACGAACGGCTCGTGCAGGTCCTCAACACCATGCTGGCGCGGATCGACGCGGCGTTCGAGGCGCAGCGCAGGTTCACCGGCGATGCCAGCCATGAGCTCCGCTCTCCGCTGACCGCCCTGCGGGGCGAGTTGGAGCTGGCGCTGCGGCGGCAACGGACTCCGGAGGAGTATCGCAGGGTCATCGCGAGCGCCCTGGAGGAGACGAGCCGGCTCACCGGCCTGGCGGAGAACCTCCTCACGCTGGCCCGTTCCGATGCCGGCGTCATCGAGCCGCGCCTGAGGAAGATGGACCTGGCCCCCGCCGTCCGAGAGACCGTGGAGAGGCTCCGAAGCAGAGCCGAAGAGCGCGACATCCGGCTTCTCTGCCAGGCGGACGGACCGGTGGTGGGACTCTACGATCCGGATCTCGTGGACCGCATGGTCCGCAACCTCGTGGACAACGCCCTCAAGTTCACCACCCCGGGCGGCCGGGTGACGGTCCAAGTGTCGAGGAGAGACAGCGGTGTGGGGATCGAGGTGTCCGACACCGGTCCCGGCATCCGCGAGGACGCCTTGAACCGGGTGTTCGAGCGCTTCTACCGGGAGGCGGCGGCCCGTACCCCCACCGAGGGGAGCGGACTCGGCCTGTCCATCGTCCAGGCGATCGCCGAGGCGCTCGGCGGGCGTGTGACCGCCGAGAACCGCGAGGTGGGGGGCGCGCTGTTCCGTATCCACCTTCCGGACCGGAGCTCCGAATGACGCGTAGCAGGAGAGCCAGGTCCCCGGCCGGCGTGCGGCTTCTCGCGCTGGCGATCCTCGGCCCGGTCGGCCTGGCGGCCTGCGGCGGAGACCTGTGGACGGGGCGCATGGGCCGGAAGCTAGCGGAGATGCCCGTCGGGATCCCGGCGGAGCGGTTGCCGGCTCCCGGATCCGAGGGCGCCGGGCTGGTCGCCCGGTACTGCTCAAGCTGCCACGGCATTCCCTCGCCGGCCCGCATGTCCGCTCAGGGTTGGGTCTCCACCACGCGTCGCATGTTCCGGCGTGTCGAGCACATGGCCCGCATGGGCGGGATGATGCGCATGATGCGCCGAGGTCCACGATTCGAGGTCCCGACCGCCGACGAGCAGGCCCGCATCCTCTCCTACCTCCAGGATCACGCCATGCGCGCCATCGACGAGGAGAGCCTCGCGGAGGCGGGACCGTCCGCGCGGCTGTTCGCCCGTACCTGCGCGCGCTGCCACGCCCTGCCCGACCCGGCGCAGCACACGGCCGGGGAATGGGAGGCGGTGGTGGAGCGCATGCGGAGGCACATGGAGGAGATGGGGGTCGACGGCATCGACGACGAGCAGGCGGCGAGCATCCTGGACTATCTGCGGCGCAACGCCGGGGAGCGAACGTCGGGGCCCTGAGCGGCACGCGCGTGAACGAATCTTCACCCGCGGTTCCGCGCCTCTTAACCAGCTCCGTGATATCCTGACGCGACCCCGGCACCTGTCCCGGAGAGTCTGGAGAGGTCCGGAAGAGTGATCCGACGAGACGCACGCACGGCGGCAACGGGGAAGAACAGGAATGGACAGCGAGACGGGAGCCAGGATCCGGGTTCGAATCAAGGGGATGCACTGCGCCAGCTGCGTGGCGGGGATCGAGGAGGCGCTGCGCGAGACGCCGGGGGTTCTGGACGCGGAAGTGAGTCTGGGTACGGAGTCGGCGTCCGTGCGCTACGTCCCATCTCTCGTGTCGCTCCCCACCATCAAGGGGCAGATCGAGTCGCGCGGCTACGCCGTGGAGGAGGATCCGGGCGGCGAGGCGCCGGCCCGCGAACAGGCGGACCGGGCCGAGGAAGCGAAGCAGCTCATGCGGCGCTTCCGATTCGGACTCCTGCTGTCGATCCCGATCCTCGCCAGCGCCTATCCACAGTGGGTGCCCGGCCTCCGGGGCCTGGGAGGAGCGGAACTTCGCTGGGCGTGGGCGATGGCCGGACTGCTGACCCTCGCGGTCCTGATCTACTCGGGGGGACGTTTCTTCACGGGCGCCTGGTCGGCGTTTCGCCACCGGACAGCGGACATGAACACGCTGGTCGCGCTCGGCACGGGCGCCGCCTGGGCCTACTCCACCGCGGCCGTGATCTTCCCCTCCCTGTTCCCGAAGGGGACGGCGGAGCCCTTCTACGACGCCGCGGCCGTCGTCGTCACGCTGGTGGTCCTCGGCCAGGCTCTCGAGGTGCGGGCCAAAGGACGCACCTCGGAAGCGATCCGAAAGCTGCTGGATCTTCAGGCCAGGACCGCCCGCGTGATCCGCGACGGTGCGGAGATCGACATCCCCGTGGAGGAGGTCGAGGTCGGCGACGTGGTGGTGGTCCGGCCCGGGGAGAAGGTGCCGGTGGACGGCGTCGTGATCGACGGCCACAGCGCGATCGACGAGTCGATGGTGACGGGGGAGAGCATCCCCGTCGAGAAGCGGAGCGGCGACGAGGTGATCGGAGCGACCCTCAACAAGACCGGAAGCTTCGGCTTCCGGGCCACCAAGATCGGGAAGGACACCGCCCTGGCGCGGATCGTGGACATGGTTCGGGAGGCGCAGGGATCGAAGCCGCCCATCGCGCGCATCGTGGATGTGGTCGCCAGCTACTTCGTGCCCACGGTGATGATCATCGCCGTGATCTCGTTCGCGGTCTGGTACACCATCGGACCGTCGCCCTCGCTCACTTACGCGGTGATCGTGGCGGTCACGGTGCTGGTCATCGCGTGTCCGTGCGCCCTGGGCCTGGCCACTCCGATGTCGCTGATGGTGGGGGTGGGCAAGGCCGCCGAGCACGGGGTGCTGATCCGGAACGGCGAGGCGCTCCAGATGGCGCGGGCGGTCGACACGGTGGTGCTCGACAAGACGGGGACCATCACCAAGGGGGCCCCGGAGCTCACCGACGTGATCCCGGCCGAAGGATTCGAGGCCGACGAGGTTCTGCTCGTGGCCGCGGCCGCCGAGCGGGGATCCGAGCATCCGCTCGGCGAGGCGATCGTGGCAGGGGCCAGAGCTCGGGGGCTGCGCCTTCAGGACGCCGAGGATTTCGAGGCGATCGCCGGCCACGGGATCGCCGCGAGGGTGGACGGCCGCTCCGTCGTGCTCGGCAACCGGAAGCTCATGAGGGATCGCGGCTACGCTCCCGGAGCGCTGGCCGGCGCGGTCGACCGGCTCTCCGACGAGGGCAAGACGTCGATGTTCGTGGCTCTCGACGGGAAGGTGGCCGGCGTGATCGCCGTGGCCGACCCGGTGAAGGAGGATTCCGTGGCGGCGGTGCGCCGGCTCCACGAGCTGGGCCTGGAGGTGGTGATGCTCACGGGAGACAACGAGCGCACGGCCCGGGCGATCGCACGGCAGGTGGGCATCGACCGGGTCGTGGCCGAAGTCCTTCCCGACCAGAAGGTTCGCCATGTGGAGGCGTTGCAGGCGGAGGGCAAGCGGGTGGCCATGGTCGGCGACGGGATCAACGACGCGCCCGCGCTGGCGCAGGCGGACGTGGGGATCGCCATCGGGACCGGCACCGACGTTGCGATCGAGGCGGCGGACATCACGCTGATCGGAGGCTCCCTCCGCGGCGTGACGGTGGCCATCGACGTGTCCAAGCAGACGTTCCGCAACATCAAGCAGAACCTGTTCGGCGCGTTCTTCTACAACTCCCTGGGCGTGCCGGTCGCGGCGGGAGCGCTCTACCCGCTGTTCGGAATCCTGCTCTCTCCGATCATCGCGGGAGCGGCCATGGCGTTCAGCTCGGTGACCGTGGTCACCAACGCCAACCGGCTCCGCTTCTACGTGCCACAAGGAGGATGAGATGAGCACCGACGTCGTGCTGGTGGATCTGGCAGCGCTCGCCACGATCGGCTGGATCGTCTGGTATTTCTGGCTTTCGGAGAAACCTCGGGCGCGGGCGGCTCTGGCCGACGGGGGCGTTCAGGAGATCTACATCCGGGTCAAGGGGGGATACGATCCCGACGTGATCGTGGCGGAGGCGGGCCGGCCGGTCCGGCTCCATTTCAACCGCCAGGAGACCGCGGCGTGCAGCGAGATGGTCGTGTTTCCCGACTTCGACATCTCCCGCACGCTGCCCGCGGGCGAAACGGTGACGATCGATCTCGTACCCCCCGAGCCGGGCGAGTACGAGTTCTCATGTCAGATGGGGATGATCCGCGGCCGCCTGGTGGCGACCGAAAACGGCGGTGCCGGCCGCGAGGACTGAGAGGACCATGGACACCGCGGTCTCGCTCGTCCAGGCGTACCTTCGCGTCAACGGCTACTTCACGGTCTCGGAGTATCCGGTCCTCGAGGCGACGCGGTCCGGCCACCAGATGGCCACGGACCTCGACGTGCTGGGGTTCCGATTCCCGGGAGCCGGTCGAGCGGTCAGCGGCCGTCCCGCCGGGACATGGCGCTTCGAACCGGATCCGCGGCTGGGCTGCCCGCCCGGCCGGGCCGATATGCTGATCGGGGAAGTCAAGGAAGGCAGAGCCCGGCTCAATCCGGCGATCCGGGATCCCGAGGTTCTCGGCGTGGCGCTCACCCGCTTCGGATGCTGCACCGCGGAGGACCAGGGACAGCTCATAACGTCCCTCCTCCGCCACGGCCATGCGACCACGCGGGCCGGACACCTGGTGCGTTTCGTGGCCTTCGGCTCGGGGACGACGGCACCGCCGGACGTTCATACGGCGGTCGACTTGGCCCACGTGGTCCGCTTCCTTCGGGCCTACCTGCGCGACCACTGGGACGTGCTGCGACACGCGGAGTTCAAAGACCCGACGCTCGGCTTCCTCGCGATGCTGGAGAAGGCGCCCGGGACCGAGAGGAGGAAGAGGAGAAGATCCCATGAAGAAGCTCGATGATTGCCATGTGGAACCACTGGACAAGCCGGTCGCCGAGGCGGCCATCGCGCATGCCCGGACCGCCACCCTGTCCGTAAACGGCATGGGCTGCGTCAACTGCGCCCATCGGGTGCGAAACGGCCTGCTCCGGCGTGAGGGCGTCTACCGGGTGGACGTGGATCTCGGAGCGGGAACGGCTCGCGTCCAGTTCGACGCGTCCGTCATCGATCTTCCGGACCTGCTCGAGGCCGTCGCCGCGGCGGGCGCCGAGTCGCACCATGCATACAGCGCTCGGATACTCGACGTGCTGGAGACTCAACCCCTTCTCTGACGATCGCAACGGGCGAGGGCATGACCGGAAGGGGTGTCGGCCGCGCATGTAGGCCGTTCACGCTGGTCCTCGCCGGCGGCGGAGCGCGAGGCTTCGCCCACGTCGGCGTGCTGCGAGCGCTGGAGGCTTACGGCCTTCGTCCCTCCGCCCTGGTCGGCGTCTCGATGGGCGCCGTGGTGGGCGCCTCCTACGCCCTGAATCCGGACTGGTACCGGCAGCTGCTCGAGATGGACACGAGCATCTTCCCCGGACCGCGCGAGCCACCCGGAGATGAACGCGGCACCTGGTCCCGCAAGATCGGGGCGGCCTGGCGGAACACGCGCGTCCTATGGGAGATGTTCCGAGGGTGGGGACCGGGCGAACGGGCCTTCCGGGAAGGCAACGCTCTGCTGCGCGACCTCACCCTCGGGCGCAATCTGGAGCAGGGGCGGGTGCCGATCGCGGTCTCCACGACCGATCTTCAAACCGGAGAGCGCGTGGTACTGCGTTCCGGTCCGGCGGCGGAGGCGGTGTACGCGAGCGCGGCGCTGGCCGGCGTCCTGCCGCCTCTGTCCACGGACGGCCGACTTCTGTGCGACGGCGCGTACGCGGATCTGGCACCGATCGACTCGGCCCGCGCGCTGGGGCCGGACACGGTCATCGCGGTGGATCCGGTCCAGTCGCCCAGGGATACGGACATCCGCAACGGGCTCGAGGCTCTGATGCGAGCCGTCGAGATCTGTCACATCCGTCACGCCGAACTCCGCTTTCGGGAGGCCGACCTCGTGCTGCGTCCCCGCTTCCGGCGGCCGATAGAGGTCCTCGAGTTCGACGCCAAGCGGGAATGTGTCGCGGCCGGCGTCCGCGTCGTTCGAGAACGCCTGCCCGATCTGTCACGACGGCTCTCTCCGGCGCCATCTGCCGTCCGCCCGCTCTAGCGGGCCGCGCCTCGGGGGTGGCCGGCAGCCACCAGCCGCCTCCACGTGAAGTGCTCGTACAGCCCGGCCCAGTACATCCCGAAGCTCACGGCGAACAGGAGCTCCTCCAGCGGCTGCCCCCAGAAGCGGACGCCCGTGAGAGCCCCCAGATTCCATACGCGGTCGATGTAGCCCGGCGCCGACCACTCCAGACCCGCCAGGAGGATAACGTACAGAGCCAGGAACAGCCCGCCGCTCCCAAGCATCTTGGCCGTCAGGTCCGGCCGGCAGGCCGCGGCCGCGGCCGCCCCGGTGAGCATGGCCAGGATGGCCGGATAGATCGGGTTCCAGGGCAGCAGGTAGAGCGGCGGAAGGATGAGGACCGGAGCCGCGAGCGCCCAGCGGTGGTAGCGGTGGTGTGACTGATGTCGTGTGCCTGCCGGCATCGGCGCCAGGTCGCGGCGCGCGGCCACGTTGAAGAGTACCGCACCGATGCCTCCGATCGCGAAGCAAAATATGAGGCTCTCCAGATCGAAGCCCGTCCGGCCGGCAAGATCGAACAGACTCGGCGGATTCCAGTACTCCGGGACAAACAGCGGCTCGGTGAGACCGAAGGGAGCGGTGAACAGGCTCATGCGGGCCATCTCCCTCCGGTGCTCGGGAAAGCGCCAATAGAGTACGGCCCACGGCAAGAGGAACGCCGATGACCAGAGCAACCAGACATTCGAATCCGAGACCATGCGCGCCCCCTCGTTCAGTCCCACTCCGCCGCAGGCCCGTGCCGCCGGCCCGCGGGGCTTGCTGAAGGTTCCTTCACGCCTCCTTCACGCCCGCTTCAACCCCCAAGCGCGAGATTCAGAGCGTGCTCGGGAAATCCCCGGCACGATGAGGCATGTCCGAGGGTGGAGAAACACAAGATGTCGAGCCGGGCGAGTTACGACTACGGGCTGTGGGGCATGGTCGCCTTCAACATCCTGCTGTTCGGAGCCTTCGCGATCGGCCTTCTCCGGCCCCGCCGCAAGGTCGAGTGGCGCTCCCTGGGGGTTTTCTCGGCCTTCATCGTGGTGCTGTTCGCCGAAATGTATGGATTCCCGCTCACCATCTACATCCTGAGCGGATTTCTAGGGCTCCGCCTGGGCGGAGGGACTCCGTACGGGCACCTCCAGGGGCACCTCCTGGCCACTCTCGTGGGCCTTCCGGCCTGGGGCGCGCTGCTGATCTGTCAGGTCGGCGCGCTCCTGATGGTGGCCGGACTCTGGGTCATGTGGAGGGCGTGGCGGCAGATCCACCGGACCGGGGGCGCTCTGGTGACGGACGGAATGTACGGGCGCGTGCGCCACCCGCAGTATGCGGGACTGTTTCTCATCACCATCGGCATGCTGGTGCAGTGGCCGACGCTCCTCACCCTCCTCATGTGGCCCCTGTTGACGCTGGCGTACTACAGGCTCGCGCTACGAGAAGAACGCGAGATGGTCGCTCGGTTCGGCCCCTTCTACGAGGCGTATCGGAAGGAAGTGCCGGCCTTCATACCGCAACTCCGGCACGGGGCGGTGGAGAAACCGATTTGACGAAAGGGAGAGTGAAGCATGGAGTGGCTACGCACCAACTGGTTCTGGATCGCCGTGGTGGTGTTCTTCATCTGGATGCACACGAAGATGCACGGCGGGCATGGACTTGGACACGGGGCCGCGGGAGGTCACGGCGCCGCGGGAGGACACGGAGGCTGTTGCGGTGGGCACGCGCATGGCGATGAGGGAGAAGAGGCGCACGAGAGCCATCGAAGCAGCGACATGGAGATCCATTCCTGAACACGAGAACGGAATCCAAGGAGGTGAGTCATGTTGAATCTCAAGGTGGTCACGTGGTCGCTCGCGCTGTTCGGGGCGGTCACGTTCGTGGTGTGCGTGCTGTACGGGCTGGTGGTGCCGGAATCCCTGCACATGACGGGGTTCCTGGAGTCCGTCCTCCCGGGCTTCCGGTGGCTCACGCTCGGCGGCTTTCTGCTCGGGCTGGTCGAGTCGTTCCTCTACGGGGCGTACACCGGCCTGGTCTTCGTCCCGATTCACAACTACGTGACCGGTCGCCACAACCCGCCCGGGTCGGGGTGATCACCCGCGAGAGGAGGCGTTCCCGATCATGAAGTATCGAGACCCGGTGTGCGGTAAGCGCATCAACCGCAACAAGGCCCATATCGTCGTGGAGTATCGAGGTGCCGAGTACTACGTCTGCTGCTCCGAATGCCAATCGGCGTTCGAGCGGGATCCGGAGCACTACGCGAGGCACGAGTCGAGGAGACGGCGGCGAGCACGGTCCGGCGGCGCGTAGAGGCCGGTCCTCGCCCATGAGCCGCGGGAGGGATAGAGGAATAGAAGGAGGAGATCGATGAACAAGCCGCTGACGGCAACGGCCCTGGCCCTGTCCGCTCTGTTGGCCATGACGCCCGGCTTCTCGCGGGCTTCGGCCCAGGAGCCGCGGGAAGGATCTGGGGCTCAGACGGCGGAGTACGAGCCGAAGGTGAGCGAAGGACGGGTCACGTTGGAACTGCGACCGAGCTGGGCGGACCGCCGCCTGCGCTTCGAGCTGTCCGCCAACACGCATTCGGGGGACCTGGGCAGCCTGGATCTGCTCGATCTCGTGGAGCTGGTCGTTGGAGATCGCCGCTTCCGGCCGACCACCGCGGGGAGGCTGAGCGGTCATCATGCCCGCACGACGCTGAGCTTCGATCTGGCCGAGCGACCGGAACGATTCGCCCTGGAGATCCGAGGCGTCCCGGATGTACCGGTCCGGACCCTGCGGTGGCCCGCCGAGCCGGCGGCAGGCGAGGCCGCCACATGGATCGTCGTGGGTGGCGCCGATCCGGGCGGTCTGGCGGTCCTCTCGGCGGGGGATCTCGAGCCCATCATGAGTATCGAAGGTCTCGAAGCGGTTCACGGCTCGGCGATTCAAGCGGATGGCGCGGTCGCCTACGCTCTGAACATGTCCGACGCGAGTCGAGCCGTGACCGCCTTCGCGGTCCCCTCCGGCAAGAGACTCTGGCAAACCGCGCTTCCCGCCCCTTCGCACCACGCCGTCGCCGAGGCCCGGAAGAACAGGCTGTACGTGACCTTCGGCCGCATGGGACTGGATCCGGAACGCCCGCGTGGCGTGGCGGAGCTCCGCCCGGATGGAAGTGTGGCCAGCCTTCTTCGTACCGAGGGTACCGCCTACTACCTGGAACCCGCTCCGGACGGCTCTCGGCTGTACGTCACGGTGCAGGGCCCGGACCAGCTGCTCGAGGTCCGGCTGCCCGAGTTGCGAGTTCACCGGGCCGTCGACCTTCCCGGCACCCCGAGCCATCTGGCCCTCACTCCAGACGGAGCAAGGCTGTACGTGGCGCTCGCGGCCGGGAAGGTGGCCGAGATGGACACGCGGACGCTCACGGTCATGGCCGAGGCGGAAACCGGACCGGACACGCATGCTGTCGCCCTCGCCGGCACCCCGCCGCGGTTGTTCGTAGCCGTTCGCGGCCGGGGTCTCATCCTCGCGCTCGACCCGGAGACGCTCGAGAGACGGCAGGTTTCGGAGATCGCGGGGCTGCCGGAACACCTGACTCGTCTGCCCGATGGAGCACTGCTGGTGTCAGACGGCTCTACCCGAGAGCTTATTAAGCTGGACCCCACGCGGCTCACGGTCGAGGCTCGCGCCCCGCTCCCCTTCCGGCCTCACCAGAGCGCAGCCTCCGGCAGCCGTTGACGGTTCGGGTGGCGGCCACAACGAGAGACATACGAGAGGATGGATCATGGGCTATGACGTCATCGTTGTGGGCGCCGGCCCCGGAGGATCCACGGCGGCGTACGAGCTGGCGCGCCTCGGGGCCAAGGTCAGGCTCTTCGAACAGGAGATCCTGCCACGGTACAAGCCGTGCGGTGGGTGCCTGTCTCTGAAGATCGATCATATCCTCGAGCCCGATTTCCATCCTCTGATCGAGAAGACGGTCGACGGCGCTGTGTTCACCTTCCGCGGGCTGGACGAATTTGAAGTCAAATCGGCCCGGCCTGTAGCCTACATGGTGATGCGTGATCGATTCGACTACTTCCTGGCGGAACAAGCGCGGAAAGCGGGAGCCGAGATCTCGACCGGAGAGCGCGTGCTGGAGCTCAGCGAGGCGTCCGACGGCGTGACCGTCACGACGGAGAACGGCGAGTACCGGGCGCGCTACGTCATCGGCGCGGATGGAGCCAACGGGATCGTGGCAAGGCGGCTCGATCTGATTCACAGACGGCGTATCGCCGTCTGTGTCGAGGCCGAAGTGGAGACGGCACCGACGAGTCGGGCTCCGCGACCGGACGAGGTCCGGATCGAGTTCGGCTCGATTCCGTTCGGCTACGGCTGGGTGTTCCCAAAGGGGGACCACTTTTCCATAGGGGTGGGCGGCCTCCGCGAGAAGATCAAGAACCCACGGGCGTTCTACGACGTGTTCCTGGTGAATCAGGATCTGGTGGATTCCATCACTTCGGAGAAGCGACGGGGCTACATCATCCCCGTCTTCGCCGGCGGCCGACACGCCCTGGGAACGGAGCGTACACTCCTCGTTGGTGATGCCGCAGCTCTCGTGGACCCTTTTCTGGGGGAGGGGATCTACTACGCGATTCGCAGTGGACAATTCGCCGCTCGTTCCCTGGGTGCGGCCCTCGACAACGGTGATTCGGATCCACGGCGCGACTACTCCAAGAAAGTGGAGGAGGAGATCTACCGCGAGTTTCGCCCCGCCCGCAGCATGGCGTTCTTCCTGTTCGCCTTTCCGCGAGTCGGTTACAAGGTGCTCAAGCGCCGTCGCGCGTTCGTCGAGCTGTACTTCGACATTCTGCGCGGAGAGGCGAGCTACGCGGACGCGTGGAAAGACCTGCGGCGTTTCGCCGCCGGATACGTCGTGAAGGGGCTATGGCCTCGGGCCGGGAAACCACGTGACACGGCCAGCCACTACGACCGCCTGTCACGGGAATACGACAGCGCCCTTGGAGTATGGCGTGCGCTCGTGGCGGATCCGGCCTGGAACGAGGTAGGTGAGTTGATCGAACGACATGTGCGGCCGGGAGCCAGAGTGCTGGATGCCGGAACCGGTACGGGTGAAGCAGTGCGTCTGCTGCTGGACCGGACGGAACCGGGAGAGGTCGTAGCGGCAGACATCTCCCGGGGCATGCTGCGAGCCGCGCGAAAGAAAATCGGCAACTCGCGCATGAAGTGGGAGCAGGAAGACATCACCAAGCTCCCGTACCCCGATCGGTCGTTCGACGTCGTACTCAGCACCTGGACACTGGAAACGCTCCCCGACCCGAGGCAGGCCGTCTCGGAGTTCCTCCGCCTGCTCAAGGATGATGGAGTCATCATCTACAGCTTCTCCACCAAGCCCGACGGACGACTGGACCGTCTCTACGCCCGGCTCCTCGAAGAATGGTCGGCAAACACGCTCCGAGGCCGATTCCTGAGACAGGATGAGCGACCGTACCACACATGCGAGCATTCCCGTCTCATCACCTTCGCACGGGGGCTGGCCACGGTCGTGGTACTGCGAAAGTGCTGTCGCGTCGACGATCCTCAGGCCCCGTGTCTTCCGACCGCCCATCGGCCGATGGACCCGTGGGCCGGCTAGCGTCGCGCTGGTACGTTCCAGTGAAGAACGACGGTGCTGGCGACGACGGCGAGGGAAGCAAGCGGGGCGCCTGATCGCCATCGACGAGGTGGTCTCCGGGGCCTCCGCGTGAGGGGCGCAGATGCACAGCTCCGCATCGCCTTGCTGGCGCTCCTGGCCCTGATCTATGCCGTCTGCTATCCAACGATCAAGATCGGGCTGGCATACGCGCCCCCGCTGCGCTTCGCGGGTCTCCGTGCCGTGATCGCAGCCTGCACCCTTCTCGCGGCGCTCGCGATGTTCAGGAAGCCTTTGCTCCCGCCCGCGTCCATGTGGCGCTGGATCGCAGCCCTGGCCGCGACGGGGACCTTTCTGGCCTACGG
>JBHHYZ010000021.1:0-44213 GCA_046757845.1 Gemmatimonadota bacterium | reverse complement strand
CGCTTTCCGACAAGGCGGAGCTCGATGGCGCGATCGTCGGCCGTCTCCGCGGCATCCTGCCCTCGGAGGTCGACGAAGAGGCCTATCGCCGCCATCTCGTGAAGAAGTATGGGTCGTGAGGCTGTTCCTCGACACGAATGTCATCCTCGACGTGCTCGCCGATCGGCAACCGTTCGCCGATGACTCCGCGGCCGTGCTCTCCTTGCTGGAGCGCGGAGCCGCCACGGGCTTCATGGCGGCTCACACGGCCACCCCGCTGTTCTATCTGCTCGAGCGGGAGCTCGGGGCGAAGCGGGCTCGGCGGGCGCTCCTGGACCTGCTGCGGCTGGTCGAAGTGGTGCCGGTGGACCACGACCGTCTCCTCCACGCGCTCGCGCTCGGCTGGAGGGACTTCGAGGACGCCGTGCAGGCCGCGTGCGCCGCGAAGTGTGAAGCGGAGTACCTGCTGACCCGGAACAAGCGGGATTTCGCCGCGTCCGACGTCGAGCCGCTCACACCCTCCGAGCTGCTGGCGATCCTCCGCGCCTCCGGAGGCTGAATTCCGGTGTTGGCGGCGCCGCGGGGCACCCCGGCCGCCCGTCGCCCCGCCTAGTCCGTCGCCGACTTCCGCTCCTTCACCACGATCGGCGGCACGCCGCGCTCCTCCAGCGTGCGGTTGAACCGCGCCACATCCTCGTCCAGGATCTTCCGGAGATCCGCCAGGTAGCCGTCCAGTTGCTCCTTCAGGTCCGCCATGCGCTCGGAGGCTCCCACGTTGGGGCGGTCCGTGGTCCCCAGGAGATAGCCGTACAGGTACGCGATCTGGTTGTCCAGCTTGGGCGGGAAGTTGAGCGGATCCTGGCCGCTCTGGTTCTTCGTCTGGAACAGCTCCTCCTCGACCCCGGTGAGCTTCTTCCCGATCGAATCGGCCATGGCCGTGAGTCCCTCCCCGAAGCCCGCGTCCTCGGCCAGCTTGGCCTGCTCCTTGAGCTGCTTGCGCACGGAGCGGATGTCCCGCACCGCGTCGTGATCGCGCACCAGCATGTCGCGGACGCGGCGCATCATGTCGAACTGCGCCTGCAGGGCCTCGCGAGTGACGTGGAGGCGCGGGTCCAGCCGGACGTGCAGGTCCCGGGTCTGAGTCTCATCGCCCACGGTGAGACGCACCCGATACGTGCCGGGGACGGCCCGCAGGCCGCCGGTGAAGCCCCAGATCACCGCGTCCTTGAGCAGCGGGGGCTTCTCGTACGCCAGGTTCCAGCGCATCCGGTTCAGCCCCGTCTCGGCCGGAATGCTGTCGGGCTTGTAGCCCTCCGGGTCGCCCTCCCGCTTCTCGAACTTGGACGGCCGGGTGGCGTAGGTCCGCACCACCTGGCCGTTCTCGTCCAGGATCTCGACCGTGGCGTTCCCCTCGGGCGCCCGGGCCAGGTAGTAGTAGATGGTGGCGCCCGCGCCGCCGCCGCCCCCGAACCCGCCCCCGCCCGTGCGGAAGGCGTCCCGGGGCTGGAACAGGTGGACCGGCGAGGCGGCCACCTCCTCGTTCAGTTGCCGCAGCGGCGACAGGTCGTCCAGGATCCAGAACGAGCGGCCCTGGGTCGCCACCACCAGGTCGCCGTGGTGCACCCGCAGGTCCGTCACCGGCACCACGGGCAGGTTGAGCTGGAGCGACTGCCAGCTCCGCCCGTCGTCGAACGAGACGTACATGCCGTACTCGCTCCCCGCGTACAGCAGCCCCGTCCGCTCCGGGTCCTCGCGGATCACGCGGACGAAGTGGTTGGCCGGGATGCCCCGGTTGGACAGCCGCGTCCACGTCTTCCCGTAATCGTCCGTGCGGAACATGTAGGGCGTGAAGTCGTCCAGGCGGTAGCGGTAGGCCGCGATGAACGCCCGCCCCGGCGTCCGCGCCGACAGCTCGATCATGTTCACGGTCGAGTACGCCGGCAGGTCCTCGGGCGTGATGTCCGTCCAGTGCGCCCCGTCGTCGCGGGAGATGTGCACCAGGCCGTCGTCCGAGCCGGCCCACAGCACGCCCGGCTCGGTGGACGACTCCTCGAACGCGAAGATCGTCCCGTACACCTCCACGCCCGTGTTGTCCTTGGTGATCGGCTCGCCCGCGTAGTTCTGCTTCGTCGTGTCGTTGCGGGTCAGGTCCGGGCTGATGGTCTCCCAGCTGTGCCCCCCGTCGCGCGTCCGGTGCACGTGGTTGGAGGTGTGGTACAGCACGTCCGGGTCGTGCGGGGAGAGCCGGATGGGGGCGTTCCACTGGAACCGGTACTTGAGCGTCTTGGGCGCCTGGCCCAGCTGGAGCTGCGGGTAGAGGAGGATCTGGCGCACCTCGCCCGTCCCGCGGTCCACCCGGTTGATGCTGCCCCCGTAGCAGCCGGCGTAGGTGATGTTCGGGTTGCGCGGGTCGATCGCGATGTGGCCGCTCTCGCACCCGCCCACCTGCGCCCAGTTCTGAAACGGCGTGACGCTACCCGAGATGGGCCGGCTGGGCACCATGATGGTGCTGTTGTCCTGCTGCGGCCCGTACACCCGGTAGGGGAACCGGTCGTCCACGAACACCCGGTAGATCTGGGCCGTGGGCTGGTTGAAGTAGGTGGTCCAGGTGCGGCCGCCGTCCACCGTGACCTGGGCGCCGCCATCGTCGGCCACGATCTGCAGGTCGGGGTTCGTCGGGTTCACCCACAGGCCGTGCACGTCGCCGTGCGGCACGCGGATGGACTGGAACGTCTTCCCCCCGTCGATCGACTTGTAGTAGGAGGTGTTGAGCGCGTAGACCGTGTTCTCGTCCAGCGCGTCGGCGTAGATGTGCGTGTAGTACCACGCTCGCTGCTGCAGCTTGCGGTTCTTGTTCACCTGGCGCCACGTCTTGCCCGCGTCATCGGAGCGGTACACGCCCCCCTTGCCGTTCGGGGCCTCGATCAGGGCCCACACGCGGTCCGGGTTCGCCGGCGAGACGCTCACCGAGGTCTTGCCGACCAGCCCCTCGGGGAGGCCTCCGGCCAGCCGCTTCCACGTGTCGCCGCCGTCGGTGGACTTCCAGATCCCGCCCTCCTGGGCGCCGCTGATCAGGGTCCACGGCTTGCGCTCGGCCCGCCACATGCCGGCGTACACGATCCGCGGGTTCCGGACGTCGATCGAGACGTCGATCGCGCCGGTGCTGTCGCTGATGAACAGCACCTTCTCCCAGCTGGCGCCACCGTCGCGGGTCCGGAAGATCCCACGCTCCGGGTTGGGCCCGAACGGGTGGCCGAGCACGGCCGCGAACGCGATGTCGGGATGGGTCGGGTGGACCGCGATCCGGCCGATCTGGCCCGCGTCATCGAGCCCCACGTGGGTCCACGTCTTGCCGCCATCGGTGGACTTGTAGACCCCGGCGCCCTGGGAGACGTTGCCGCGGATGTCGGCCGAGCCCGTCCCCACGTAGATCACGTTGGGATCGCTGTCGGCCACGTCGATCGAGCCGACCGAGCCCACCTGGAAGTACTTGTCCGAGATGTTCGTCCACGTCTGTCCGGCGTCGGTGGTCTTCCACACGCCGCCGCCCGTGCTGCCGAACAGGAAGGTGAACGGCTCCCCGGCGATCCCGGTGACCGCCGTGCTGCGGCCGCCGCGCGTGGGCCCGATGCTCCGGTAGCGCATCCCGCGGTACAGCGCCGTGTCGTAGCTCACGGTCTGGCCGCGGCCCTGCGCGGCCGAAGGCGTCGGAAGGGCCGTCACGGCCATCGAGGCGGCCAGGGCCGCGCCCAGCAAGGGGGTCCAGCTGCTGCGAGCCGATTTCATCTCATCTCCTCCGGTATCGTGACCGCGCGGCATCCGGTGCCGCCCGTCCAATCTCGCGCCGCCACCGGCGCCAAGTTCGTCCTCCGGCGCCGCGCCGAGACGGCGCGGCGCACGCCCTCACAGCTCCAGGAAGCACCACTCCTTGGTGGCGGGGACCGTGCCCATCTGCAGCCCCTTGTCTTTTGCCACCAGGATGTTGTTGGAGTGGTTGAAGCCGAATCCGTTCTCCGGGTCGTACAGCCCCGGCTCGTTCGAGAAGTGCATCCCCTCCCGCATCACCGTGTAATCGCCCAGGGCCTGGTAGGGGGGCTGGTGCCCCTCCATCCCCTCGCCGTGACCGGGCCGGTGGAAGATGAGGTGCGCGCACCGGTGGGCCACCTGATAGTCGTGCACGGCCTTGGCCACGTCGGAGCAGGTGTCGCCCGCGCGCGAGCGCTCGGCCTGGATCTCGTAGGAGCGGGTGTGCACCTCCCACACGTGCTCCTGCCAGTCCGTCCACGGGGCGATCAGGAAGGAGCGGTACTGCTCGCCGCCGTGCCCCCCCAGCCGGACCACGCCCGCGATCTGCAGCGCGTCGCCCCGCTGGATCTTGCTCCAGTACTGTTGGTTGGGGTGGGGGTAGGCCGTGGCCCGCCCGGTGCGGCAGCCGATCCCGACGGAGATGCCCACCGCGTTGTGGGGCTCGCCGTCCTGGGCGATGTCCTGCATGATCCGGTGCATCCCCCACACGGTGGCCGCGTTGGCCACCTCCCAGTCCGTGGCGCCGAGCCCGCGCTCCAGCAGGTAGTTGCGGGCGAACGCGTGGATCTCGGACCAGTAGTCCTCCGCGCGCTGGACCAGGCGGCTCTGCATCTCGTCCTTCATGATCCGGCCCCGCATCAGGATGTCGTAGACGTCCACGAAGCGGGCGTCCGGCAGGGCCGAGGCCATCTGGCCGAACGGGCCGCTCTCGGGCCGCGTGGGCTCCGGAACCCGGATCTCGCCCCACATGTCCAGGTGCCGCGACTCCTCCTGCCCGGGAAGGATCCCGATCTCCGCCAGGCCGCCGCTGTCGATCCCGATCACGCCGCTTCCGTAGCCCAGGCGGGCCAGCTGCTCGCCCCACCAGCGGTGGATCGGCACGGTGGGGCCCTGGACGACCTCGCCCGCGTTCGGGAACCCGCCGTCCGCGTGATGGTGGTCGAAGTAGGAGACGGACTTCGTGTTCCACCAGGAGCCCACCAGCTCGTGGTCCAGGTAGGGGTGGAGCCACACGCATGCCTCGTCGTCGTCCATGGGCAGGAAGCAGGCGAAGCGCCGCTCGGTGGTCGAGTGGAACAGGCCGGTCGCGTAGATGATGTTCCACCGGTTGGTGAGGAAGAGTCCCGCCGTCACGCCGCGCTTCCGCGCTTCCGCCTTCAGCCGTTGGGCATTGGCCTTGTACCAGGAGAGCGGCAGGCGGTGGAACTCGGCCGGCTCGGGGAGTTCGTGCTTGCGCCCGGCCTGCTCCTTCCGAAGCAGCACGAAGCTGTCAGCGGCGCGCTCGGCCCGGGCCATGGCCCGCTCATCCGGCCACACTTCCCGCGGCCCGACGATGGCGCCCAGCACGCCGCCTCCGGCGCCCGCTCCGACCAGGCCGGCGCCCGAGACGGTCAGGAAATCACGACGCGTCCACGAGTCCATGCGCACCTCCTGAGGCGAGGAAGGGGAGGGAAAGTGCGCGCTCCCCACCGGGCGGGTCAAGACGTCCTACTACAGCTCCTTCACCTCGTCGATCAGGCGGGCCAGCGACTTGGCGGCGTCGCCGAACAGCATGCGGTTGTTCGGGTCGTAGAACAGCGGATTGTCCACCCCCGCGTAGCCGGGGCTGAGGCTCCGCTTCATCACGATCGACGTCTTGGCTCGGTCCACCTCGATGATCGGCATGCCCGCGATCGGGCTGGTGGGATCGTCGCGCGCCGCCGGGTTCACCACGTCGTTCGCCCCGACCACCACAGCCACATCCACGTTGGGCATGTCCCCGTTCACGTCGTCCGGCTCGTACAGATCGTCGTACGGCACGTTGGCCTCGGCCAGGAGCACGTTCATGTGGCCCGGCATGCGGCCGGCCACCGGGTGGATCGCGTAGCGCACGTTGACGCCGCGGGCCGAGAGCAGGTCGGCCAGCTCGCGCAGTCGGTGCTGTGCCTGGGCCACCGCGAGACCGTAGCCCGGCACGAACACGACCTGGTCCGCGTACCCCAGCAGCATGGCCGCGTCCTCGGGCTCGATTGTCGTCGCCACCTTCTCTCCGCCTGCGCCCCGGCCGGCGACGGCCGTGCTGCCCGCCCCGAAGGCGCCGAACAGCACGTTGGCCAGCGACCGGTTCATTGCCCGGCACATGATGCTGGTGAGGATCAGCCCCGACGCGCCCACCAGGGCCCCGCTGATGATCAGCGCCATGTTACCGAGCACGAAGCCGGCCGCCGATGCCGCGAGCCCCGAGTAGGAGTTGAGCAGCGCGATCACCACCGGCATGTCCGCCCCGCCGATCCGGATCACCACCAGCACGCCCAGCACCAGGGAGATCGCGATGAGGCCGAGGTAGACGGCGTCGCCCGATCCCGTCACCACCACGTAGACCGAGGCCGCCACGGCGCCGAGCCCCAGCAGCGCGCTGATGATCTGCTGGCCCGGCAGCTCCCAGGCCTTCTCGGTCACCAGGCCCTGCAGCTTGCCGTAGGCGATCATGCTGCCCGAGAACGTGAGCCAGCCGATCAGGGTGCCGGCCATGATGGAGACGCCATGATCGGTCTGCAGCGGCAGCGCGCTGTCGGACACCTTCAGGAACTCGGAGGCGGCCACCAGCGCCGAGGCGGCGCCGCCGAAGCCGTTGAACGCCGCCACCATCTGGGGCATGTCCGTCATCTTGACAACCCGGGCCATGATCAGCCCGAGCAGCCCGCCGGCCGCGAGCCCGACGATGATCCAAGTGAAGTCCAGGATAGCCCGGTCCAGCAGCGTGGCCACGATGGCCAGCAGCATGCCGACGGCCGCCAGCCGGTTGCCGCCGCGCGCCGTCTCGGGGGACTGGAGGCGCTTGAGGCCGATGATGAACAGGACGGCCGAGACCAGATAGCTGAGCGCGATGAAGGTGTCGAGCTTCATGCCGTCACCCTAGCGGTCTCCATCCACCGGGCCCTTCTTGAACATCTGGAGCATGCGGTCGGTCACCACGAATCCCCCCACCACGTTGATCGTGGCCATGATCACGGCCGCCAGCCCGATCGCGGTGAACAGAGTGCCCTGTCCGGCGCCCGCCACCACCAGGGCGCCGACGATCGAGATTCCGGAGATGGCGTTGGATCCCGACATGAGCGGCGTGTGCAGGGTGGGCGGCACTTTCGTGATCACCTCGAAGCCGACGTACATGGCCAGCACGAACACGTACAGGCCGATCAGCAGCGTTCCCGTCATGAGCCGTACCTCACTTCTCCCCCGTGCGTGACGCAGCACGGACCCACGATGTCGTCCTCCAGGTCCACCGTCAGCTCGCCCTCCTCGGAGAGCATGTGCTTGAGTAGGGACGAGAGATTGCGGGAGTACATCTGGCTGGCGTGGGAGGGAAGGGTCGCGGCCAGGTTGGTGGGCGCGTGGATCGTCACTCCGTGCTTCACCACGCTCTCATCCGCCTCGCTGAGCTCGCAGTTCCCCCCGGCCTCGGCGGCCAGGTCCACGATGACCGAGCCCGGCCGCATGGACTCCACCATGTCCGCCGTGATCAGGAGGGGGGCGCGCTTACCGGGGACGAGCGCCGTGGTGATGACCACGTCCGCCTTGGCCACGTGTCGCGCGATCAGCCGCCGCTCCCGCTCCTGGGAGGTCTTGCTGAGCTCCACCGCGTACCCGCCCGCCGTCTCGAGAGGCTCGTCGGTTTCCGCCGCCGCGTCATCTTCGGGCGTCGATTCGACGAACCTGGCGCCGAGGCTCTCGACCTGCTCTTTGACCGCGGGCCGGATATCGTACCCCTCCACCACCGCGCCCAGCCGGCGCGCCGTGGCGATGGCCTGGAGGCCGGCCACCCCCGCCCCGAGAACCAGGACGCGGGCCGGCGACAGGGTCCCGGCCGCGGTCATCAGGAGCGGGAACAGGCGCGGAGCCGTGTCGGCCGCCATGATCACGGTCTTGTAGCCGGCCAGGGTGCTCATGGCGGAGAGCACGTCCATGGACTGGGCCCGTGTGATGCGGGGGATGAGCTCCAGCGCGAGGGCCGTGACGTTGCGGGCCGCCAGCCTGCTCAACGTCTCCGCCTGCGCGTGCGGCTGCAGCAGCGAGATGAGGACGGCCCCCTCGCGCAGCAGGTCCGCCTCGTGGCGATCCAGCTCTGGATTGTGCCGGGGCGGCGACACCTTCAGCACCACATCCGCCGCGCCCCACAACTCCGCCACGTCGGAGACGACCTCGGCTCCCGCCTCCCGGTACGCCAGGTCCGATTGGAACGACTGGAGCCCCGCGCCCGCCTGAACCGAGAACCGTGCCGTGTCCGAGGCCAGGCGCCGCACCGCGTCCGGGGTCATCGCGACGCGTGTCTCCCCGGGCGCGATCTCCGTCGGTATGGCTATTCGCACCGGTCTCCTTCCGGTTGGTGCCGCTTGATCCCACCGTCCGAGCCCATCTGGGCCGGACCCTGTTCTACACGAACCGTGGGCGAGAAGCAAGCCTTCGGAAACGGTGTCGTACGAGGGAGCGAAGGAGGTTGCGCCGGCAAGCGCACGGCTGTTATTGCTCAACTTCCCTGGCTCTCGGGTGCGCGGTGGCCCGGGATCCTCCGCGCCGATCCCGCCCCTGGGGATGGGGCCCGCGCGTACTTGACCGGAGGCGCCGGGGAGCGCCGCCGGAGAAAGAGAAGATGTGATGCGAAGAATCATGGTCTCGATCTTTCTCGCCACGGCCCTGGCCGGCGGGGCGGACCGCGTCTCGGCGCAGGACTCCGGCACGCGGGATGAAGTCGGCCTGGCCGTGCTGCCGCTTCCCGCATCGCTCCAGGCTTCGGCGACGGTGCTCGGCTACGCGGGGAGCGACGAGCTCCACACGATCCGCGAGGGGGAGGGCCCGTTCGTGTGTCTCGCCGATGACCCGAACCGCGACGGCTTCCACGTCGCATGCTACCACAGGAGCCTGGAACCCTACATGGCCCGCGGACGTGAGCTTCGGGCCGCCGGGCTCGGCGGGCGCGAGAATCTCAGCAAGCGCTGGGAGGAGATCGATGCCGGCACGCTCGAGATGCCCAGGCACCCGACGTTTCTGTATCAGCTGTTCGCGCAGGCGCCGCCGGCCGGTGACGAGGATCTGGAAGGCATGGGCCGGCTCACGGTGATCTACGTGCCGTACGCCACGGCGGAGGAGTTGGGGTTGTCCGCCGAGCCGGAGCAGTCCGTCCCCTGGATGATGTTCCCGGGCAAGCCGACGGCCCACGTCATGATCCGAGGATAGAGCCCGGGCCCGCCCGTTGTTTCAACTCGTGCGCCATCAGATGGGGGCGGCCCTCCTGGCCGCCTTCCGGGCCGCCGGGCTGGGTATGCGCGACCTGTTCGAGGGCCGGCAGGAGCCCCTGTCCTGGTTCTTTCGCGCGCTCGCCTTCGACCAGTCCGAGCTGGACATCATGGAGTCCGGGGCCGTGGAGACCCTGCACGCGCCTTCCGCGCTGGTCGAGCTGGTGATCGACGAGCTGGCCCTGGCCATCGCCAATGTCGGATTGGAGGGGTTGGGCGCCTACATCACCCGGCCCCCCCCTCCGGGCGAAGAGCGCGGGGAGCCGCTGGACCCGCACGAGCTGTCGCTCGACGATTCCATCATGCTGGGCTTCCTGAACCTCGACGTCGCACCGCCCGCCCTGTGGCTGGAGGAGCGGGAGTCGAATCCGGCCACCAACGACGAGCTGGCGGAGCGGTTGACGCGGATGGCCCAGGAGGTCGGCGCGGGCTCGGATGCGGTCGAAGTTCACATCGAAGGAGCCC
Organism: Gemmatimonadota bacterium; assembly: GCA_046757845.1. GTDB lineage: Bacteria > Gemmatimonadota > Gemmatimonadetes > Palauibacterales > Palauibacteraceae > JBHHYZ01. Next base: position 34,473 of record JBHHYZ010000021.1, on the reverse strand, counting down.
TGGACCCGGAGGGTGGCTGGGAGGATTCCCGGGGCAACGTCCGACCCGCGGGAGTCTCCGTCCACTTCAGCCTGGACATCCCGCTGGTCGGCACGGGCGAGCGCGAGATGTCGCAGATTCTGGACCGCGGAGCCGCGCTGACGGCCGAGGCGCTGGAGCGGCTCCGACAGGTGTTCCGGGCGGGCTGAGGGCGCCCCTTCCGATCAGGGCTTGGCGGCGCTCTTCAGAGCCAGCAACGTGTCCAGCGCGGTACGGAAGCTGGCCAGGTCGACCGCGCCCCGGATGGCCACGCTGTCGGCGAGGATGAAGTACGGCGTGCTGTTGATCCCCGCTCGCACCACGTTCTGGTAGTCGCGCACCTGCAGCGGGGCCACCCGGTCGTTACGGACGCAATCCTCGAACGAAGCCCGATCGATGCCGAGCTCCGCCGCGTAGCCCACGAACGTCGCCTCGGGATTCGCCGAGGCGGTCCACTCCGCCTGCCGGGAGAACAGGATGTCGTGCATGGACCAGAACTTCCCCACCGCCCCCGCGCAGAAGCTCGCCTCGATGGCGGGCCAGGCCAGGGGATGCTGCGGATTGGGAAACGAGATCCATACGTAGCTCACCTTGCCCGTCTTGACGTACAGGCTGTCCACGGCGGGATAAGTCTCGCGGTAGTACTGGGCGCAGAATGGGCACTGGAAGTCCGAGATCTCCACGATCCGCAGCGTGGCATCCTCGGCTCCCTTCACCCTCGCCTTGTCGGCCCGCTGATCGGCCACCGAACGGTCCGACGGGATGACCGCCGCCTCCTGGGCGTTTCCTTCTTCTTCGGCGCAGGCGACCGGCAGCGACAGAATCCCCGCCAGCAGGCACGCCGCCAGAGCCCTGCCGGCCCAGCGGCGGCCCCGCCGCCCGATCTCACCTCGCTCGGCCGAGAGCCGTCTCTCCTGATCCGTCATGCCCGGTCCTTTCTATGTCGCTGTGGTTCGCGCCGGTCCCGCTCTCGCTCGCGCCGCGTGCGCCCTCGCGCTCCGTCCGCTCTACCCCTCCGTTTCCCTCGTGAGCCTCGCGAGGGGGCCCCTCACTCCCCTCGATGTTCCGGCGCGCCCGTTGGCCCGTCCAGGCGCGCGGAGGCCCGCGCCAGCGACTCGAAGGCCGCGTCCACGTCGCGCCGGGTGGTGTGGACGCCTCCGACCGAGAACCGCAGAGTATAACGGCCCTCGAGGCTCGTCCGCGAGAGAAAGACCTTGCCCTCGCGGTTCACTCCCTCCAGCAACTTGCGGTTGAGCTCGTCCCCGTCCGGCTCGCCAGGGCGCATGGCCCGCTCGTCTCCTGGCTCTCCCCCGCTCTCTCCGCCCCTCTCGGCCTCTTCCGGCGGCGTCCGTCCGGGGACGGCCCGGAAACACACCGTGCTGAACGAGACCGGGGCCGCGAGCTCGAATCGCGGATCCCGGCCGATGCGCTCGGCGAAGCGCCGGGCCAGGCCGATATGGCGCCGGAGCATGGTGCGCAGCCCCTCCAATCCGTATGCTCGGAACAGGAACCACAGCTTCAGCGCCCGGAAGCGCCGGCCCAGTGACAATCCGTAGTCCATCAGGTTGGTCACCCCCTCCACATCCGTGCGCAGATACGCGGGTGAGAGCGCCAGCGAAGCCCGGAACGCGCCGGGATCCCGAAACAGGAGCACGCTGCAGTCCACGGGGGTTCCCATCCACTTGTGGGGGTTGAGCACAACGGAGTCCGCTCGGGCCCAGCCCGCGAAGCGCGCCCGCATCCGTCGGGTCCACGCTGGCGGTCGACGTGGTCCCGATCGTCGCGCACACCATCACGGGCCGGCCGGCCAGGCCGCGCTCCCGGATCTCGAGGCCGACGGCTTCACGGGCCGCCAGAAGCGACGTGAAGCTGCCGGAAGAGGCCGTGTCCTGGATCACTCCGCGGAAGCCGTCCGGCAGTCCCACCGCCTGCCGGAGCCAGTCCACCACCCGCTCGCGGTAGTCCGCCGCCCACTCGGCCACGCGGTGCGCCGCCTCGCGGAACGCCGCCGGAGCCATCTCCGGCGGGGGCTCAGCGCGATTCACGCGGCCGGTCCGGTTCGCCGCGATTCACGCGGCCGCTCCGGCGGAACCGCGTCATGGCGTCCGGTCACTCCGCAGGCTTCCGGGCGCTGAGCAGCTCGCGATCCGCGTCCACACGGGCGTGGCGAAACCCGGCCAGTCCGGCCGCCGCCATCCAGGCTTCGTACTCCCGCCGCGTGTACGTCGTCCCGCCTTCGGTGTTCAGCAGCATCGTGATGGCGAACAGCGCGGCGAACTCCGAGGCGTCCCGGGTGAAGTCCAGTACGGCGAGAGGGCCGCCGGGGGCCAGGCGAGCGCTCAACCGGGAGATCAGCGTCCGGTTGGTCGCGACATCGTAGATATGGCTCACGTTGGCCAGGAAGACCAGATGGAAGGGGCCTTCGGGAAGCTCGGACAGGAAGTCGCCCTTCCACAGCCGCAGGCCCGGCACGCCGTCCAAGCCGTACGCCGTCGCGACGTGATCGATCACCTCCGGCCGGTCCGCCAGAGTGACCTCCATGCCGCGCCGCACGAACTCGCGGGCGAATGCTCCGGGGCCCCCGCCAAGGTCCAGGGCGCGCCATCCCGATTCCGCTCGCCCCGTTTCGGCCAGCCGGCCCATGCAAAGGTCGGCGACCGCCCGCACGGTGTCGGGCGGCTTGGCGGCCATGGCGCTCATGAAGCGGGACAGGGAGGCCTGGTCCCACCGCTTCTCGATCCGCTCCGCGGGCGGTCCGCCCGAGCGCACAGTCTCGGGCAGGAGGGTGGCCCAGTCCTGTATGTGTCGCATCCACTGGCGGGTCGCCGCCGCCTCGTAGTCCGGCGTGCCGGCGTCCACGAAACGCGCCCGGCCCTGCCCGGTCAGCGCGAAGACGCCCGATTCGCTCCGGACCAGGTCCAGCGCTTCCAGCGCGCCCAGGAGAATCCGGACCCCGCGCGGATGAAGCGAGAGCCGCTTCGCCAGGCCGTCCGCCGGGGTGGGCTGTTCGGAGAGCGCCGCGAAGATGCCGAGCTCGAGGGCGGCCCCGGCGGCGATCGCCCACTCCGCGCCACGCCGGTACGACCGCAACTCGTGTGGGCGCGGCACCCCTCAGCCCAGGCGGGTCGCCGCAGAACCCCGGGTCACGGCGCCAGGAGCGCCGGCGCCTGCACCAGCGCGTAGAAGATGATCGCCGCCCCGGCGAGCGCGATGTTCTTCATGAACTGCGCCATCTGGTTCTGCTGCTCCATCGGATCTTCAACGGTCCAGAAATCGTGCATCTTGAAAGCGGCGGCCAGCAGGAAGAGCGCGATCAGCCAGGCTCCGATCTCGACCCACCACCAGAAGATGATGCTCAGCCCGCCCAGCAGCAGGGCGAGCCCGCTCAGCAGCACCGAGAACCGGGCCATGGGCACCCCTTTCGACTCGGCGAAACGGGTCATGTTGGCCACCTGGGTGAAGTGGTTGAACCCCGACATGACGAACAGCATCCCGAACAGAATCCGTCCGGCCCAGAACAACGCGTGAAAAGAGCCCATCATCCTCTCCTTTGTTTCAGGGGGTTGGTCCGTCCGCCAGCTCTTCCAGGACCGCCACCGCACGACGCAGGTGGGGGATCACGATCGAGCCGCCCACGACGAGGCCCACCGCGAACGCCTCGAACAACTCATCCTTCGACCACCCCTGCTCGCGGCACCGTATGAGGTGGTAGGCGATACAATCGTCGCACCGCAGCACCAGGGAAGCGACGAGTCCGAGCAGCTCCTTCGTCCGGCCGTCCAGCGCTCCCGTCTCGTAGGTCCGGCCGTCCAGGGCGAAGAACCGGTTGACGTTCAGGTTGCCCGCCGCGATGATCTTCTCGTTCATACGTTCGCGAAACGCGCGAAACTCCGCGAGTTTTTCTTCCACGCCGCACCTCCTGTCGTGCCGTGTGGGGTCGCCCCGTCCGACGTGCCGGCCAGCGCGCCGACCGGACACACCAATGTAGCCGTGCCGATGACGACGGAAAACGAGGGCCGGGCCTCGGAGGAGATCGCCGAGATCCTCGACGGGTGCCTGCGCGGGCTCGACGAGGAGATCGAGGCGGTCCGTCTCGACCTCGCGCGCCGCGGTCTCGAGAGCCCCGTGACCGGCGCCGCCGGCCGGCTCCTGGACTCGGCCGGTCCGGGATTTCGCTACGAGTGGACCCTTCCCCGGGATCCGCTCGACATTCGGCCTGATGACGGGGTGCTCGTGCGCACCCCGGCCGGCGAGTCACGGGGCGTCGTCCTCGGCTACCGGCGGGCGGGATCTTCCGTCCGGGTCTCGGTGATGGACTGGCTCGGGCGCTCCCCCGGCATGGCGGAGCTGGAGTTCGATCCCACCTGGCTCCTGGCCGCCCTGGCGGAACGACTGTCCGGGATTCGCGAACAGCCGGCGCGCTACTGTGTCGAGACCGTGCTGCGGCTGTTCGGCCGCACGTATCCGAGGCTCGGATCCACGCCCACGCGACGGCCCGAATCCGCGGAGCTCAATCCGGTGCAGCGGAGCGCGCTGGAGCGCGTCCTGGGGAGCCAGACGCACTTCGTTTGGGGTCCGCCGGGGACGGGCAAGACGCGCCTGCTGGGGCACGCCGTGGCGGAGCTGGCCGCCCGGGGCCGGGTGCTGGTGGCGGCGACCACCAACGGGGCGCTGGATGAGGCCGCGGGTCGGGTGGTCGACGCGCTCGGGAGATCGGCCGTCGAAGCGAATCGCGTGATTCGCATCGGGGCCGAGTTCAGCCTGACGGGGGATCCGGCGCTGTCGCTCGGAGCCGCGCTGGAACGGCGGATCGCCTCGGGCGCCGGCGGCGTGGAGCGGCTCCTGGGTGAGCTGGAGAGTCGCCTGCGCGGGTCCCGGCCCGCGGCGGGAGGCCACGCGTCGGGCGCCTCGGGTCCGGGCCGGAAAGCCAGCCGGCGGGGGACCGGGCCGATGGACGTGAGGGCGCGCTACGCGCGACTCTCTGCGGCGGTGCGCGCGGCGGGGGATTCGGAGGCCCGATCCCGGCTGGCGCGTCTGGGAGGCGAGATCCAGAAGCAGTCCATCCTGGCCCTCAAGTCCGCCGACATCGTCCTCTCGACCTTGGCGAGGCTGGCCGTCAGCGATGAGCTGTCCGCCCTGCGGTTCGACTCCCTGGTGCTGGATGAGGCCAGCACCGCTCCGCTGCCGTACGTGGCTCTGGCCGCCTCGCTCACGCGGGGCCGAACGGTTGCGATCGGCGACTTCCAGCAGCTGCCGGCCGTAGTGCTCTCGTCCGAGGAGGAGGCCAACCGCTGGCTCCGGCGCGACATCTTCAGGGAGGCGGGCGTCATCGGAGATGCGCGGCCCGGGGAGGTGAGCCTGCCCGGCGAGCACGATGCGCTGTGTGCCATGCTGGTCGAGCAGTACCGCATGGCGCCTCTGATTCGCTCCCTGGTCAGCGATCTGTTCTACGGTGGAAGGTTGCGGGATGCCGACGAGGTCGCGCAGAGGGCTGCGCTCCGGGAGCCCCTGGTTCTGCTGGATACGACCGGTCTGCGTCCCGTGGTGGAGCGGAGCGAGGGTTCCCGCTCCAATCCGGTGCACGCCGAGGCGATCGTGGAGTTCCTGCAGCTGGCGGCCGCCGCCGGGCGGCAGGACGTGGCGGTGGTGGTCCCGTACCGTCTCCAGGCTCGGCGTCTGCGCTCACTGGTTCGGGAGAGGCTGGGGAGGGTCGCCCCCCGGCATCTCGAGATCAGCACGATCCACCGCTTCCAGGGACGGGAGAAGTCGGTGGTGGTGTTCGATACGGTCGATTCGCCGCCCGGCCGAAGTTGGTTCCTGCACGAGGGTCGCAACCCCGACTTTCCGCGACTGCTGAACGTGGCTCTGTCCCGCACCCGGGACATGCTCGTGGTGGTGGGCACGGGCGAGGGGCTCGAGCGCACGCTGCCCCCCGGGGCCCTCCTGCTTCGCGTCCTGGAACGCCTGCGGGCCAGCGGCGTGGTTCTCGAGGCGCGCTCCCTTCGCGCCCGGGGGCCGCGGCTGTTCCAGCGGGTCGAGGGGGAGCCGGAAGGCGGGTGCGGCCAAGCGCCTCCACGGCCTTCGGTTCAATCCGCGAGTTTGCCAGGCAAAGAGGCGCGTGAAACCTGAGGATGCTCGACGACTTTTTCAAAAAACCCGGGTACGTGCCGTTCTCGGCTTGACGGCAAAAAAAAATGTTTTATATTGTCATCGTGCTTCAGGAGGAGGCACCGATCGTAACCGGTCGATCGAAGGTGGTAGGCGGCGCTACGGGCCGTCCGATGCGAGGAAGCGGGGGATGAGGCGCAAGCTTCGAAATTCGTGGACTCGCGCAGCTAGTCGGACAAATGGTACCAGGTTCGTAGTTATCCTGTGAGGCCGCGCAACGAACAGGATAGAGCTACTACAACCGAAACAACGATCCTCCTAAGCTTGGCCCCTGGCGTCCTTTGTGGCGACAGGGGCTGAGTTTATCTACCCACTTCGCGCCGCCATCCGGCTGGATCGTCCCTCCTGGCATCCATTCTTTCACTTTGCCGATTCCACCTCTCGGACGAGCGCCTCCAGGGGAAGGGAGCGTGGGTCCCAAGAGCCACGGCGGCGCGTTCACTCGAGAGAGAAATTTCAAAAAATGTGTGGAAAGCAATGTGGATAATGTGTAGAAAAAGCGAAAAATATCCCGATGGGCGGCATGGAGTTGGGAAGGTTCCCGAGCGGAGCGGTTTTCCCCAACTTTCGATTTCCGCCGGGCAGGCCCCAAGCCGGCCGGTGAGCCACGCCGGGGAGCGGTAGCGTGCGTGCGGTCGTGCAGCGGGTGGCACGGGCCGAGGTGCGCGTCGAAGGGCGACGCGTGGGGGGGATCGAACGCGGGTTGCTGGTGCTCGTGGCCTTCGCGGAGGCGGATGCGCCGGAGACGCTCTCGTGGATGGCCGGGAAGCTGTGGGAGCTGCGAATCTTTCCGGACGCGGCGGGCCGGATGAACCGCTCGACACGTGAGGTGGAAGGCTCGCTTCTGGTGGTGTCGCAGTTCACGCTGTACGGTGACGTGTCCCGGGGCCGCCGTCCCTCGTTCGTCGGTGCCGCGCGGCCGGAAGTGGCGCGGGCCCGGTACGACGAGTTCGTGCGCGAGTGCCGGGCGGCGGGTGGCCCGGTCGAGACGGGGGTATTCGGCGCGATGATGGAGGTGGAGCTGATCAACGACGGGCCGGTGACTCTGGTCGTGGAGCGGTGAACCGGGAGCCGGGAACATGAGGCCGTATCGAATCGGAGTGATCGGCTCCGGCCGGGGCGGCGGAGAGGAATGCGCGTTGGCGCGGCGGGTGGGAGGTGCGGTCGCCCGAGCGGAGGCCATCCTGGTGTGTGGGGGCCTGGGCGGCGTGATGGACGCGGCGGCCGCGGGTGCCGCGGCGGAGGGTGGCCAGGTGCTGGGTCTCCTGCCGGGCGAAGACCCCTCGGCGGCCGCTCCCGGGGTATCGATTCCCATCCCGACCGGACTCGGCCAGGCTCGCAACGTCCTCGTCGTGCGGGCGTCGGAGGCGGTCATAGCGATGGCCGGCGGCTGGGGCACGCTCAGCGAAGCGGCTTTCTGCCTGAAGCTGGGTGTTCCGCTCCTCGGGTTGCGCTGCGGGTTGCCGGATGAGTTCGCCATCCCGCGCTTCGAGGATCCGGCGGCCGCGGTGGCGCGAGCGCTGGAGCTTGCCAGGGCCGGCCGACCGGAGCCCGCGCAGGCCCGACCGTGATCGGCGTCTTCCTGTTCGGCGGAGTCCTCCTGGCGCTCATCGGGGTCGTCGTCTACTCCCTCGCCCGCAATCGTGAGCCCGGAACGGAGGCGGCCCACGCTCGCGATTCGGCGGCCGACCGGATGGCCGCGGCCCTGGAGGCCCTGCGGGAGATCGAGTTCGAGCATCGAACGGGCAAGCTCGCCGACGAGGATTACCGGCAGTTGCGCCGGAGGTATGGGGAACAGGCGCTCCGGGCCCGGGCGGCGAGGGAAGTGGAGGACCCGGCGACGGAGGCGGTCGACACGACCGCCCGCGAGGCCGTCGATGACGTGGCGGGCCCGCAGGTGGCGTTCTGTGCCGAGTGTGGCCGCCCCCTGGAGATCGAGGACCGGTTCTGCTCCCGTTGCGGTGCGGCCCGGGATGGGGCCGCGGCGGGCGCGAAGCCGGAGGGGACCGGCCCGGAGACGTGAACCTGGAGAGACGGGAGAGAGAGGAGAGCCCCTGGTGAGCGAGCGGCTGAAACAGCCCGGATCCGACCGCCCGGTGGTCGATCTCCGGAGCGATACCGTGACGCGGCCCACGGAAGGCATGCGGAAGGCGATCGCCGGGGCGGAAGTGGGGGATGACGTTCTCGGAAAGGATCCGACCGCGGACCGGCTGGAACGGGCGGTGGCCGAGCGGTTGGGCAAGCAGGCGGCGCTGTTCTTTCCCTCCGGGACGCAGGCCAACCAGACGGCGATCCTGCTCCAGAGCCGCCCAGGCACCGAGATCGTGTGTGAGGCGGAGTCTCACGTCTTCCACTACGAGTTGGCGGATGCGGCCTTCCTGTCGCGCGCACAGCTCCATCCGGTCGCCTCGCGCGAGGGCAGGATCACGGCCGCCGAGTACGCCGCCGCGATTCGGCCGGGCGATCGGCATCATCCCCTCACCTCGCTGCTCTGCGTGGAGAATACCCACAACATGCACGGTGGCGTCGTCGTGGCGCTGGAGGCGTTGCGGGAGATCCGGGTGCTGGCCCGCGAGCGCGGATTGCCCGTCCACCTGGATGGAGCGCGGCTGTGGAACGCCTCGGCCGCCTCGGGCGTGCCGCTGGCCGCGTACGCGGAGTGCGCGGACACCGTGATGGTCTCGCTCTCCAAGGGGTTGGGGTGCCCGGTGGGATCCGTGCTGGCTGGATCGGCCCAGCTGATCGAGCGTGCGTGGACCGTTCGGAAGCGACTGGGCGGCGGAATGCGACAGGTCGGGATCCTGGCCGCCGCCGGGATCTACGCGCTGGAACACCATTTGGCCGGCCTGGCCGAGGACCACCGGCGCGCGCGACGACTGGCCGAGGCCTGCGACCAGATCGAGGGTCTGCGGGCCGAGACGCCCGAGACGAACATTCTGATGATTCACATCGAGCGTGAGGACCTCGCTCCGGAGAGCCTCTCGGAAAGGCTGGCGGAGCGGAACATCTGGATCCTTCCCGCCGGCTCCCGTCGCCTCCGCGCGGTCACCCATCTGGGGGTGGACGATCGGGGGATCGAGCGGGCCGCCGCCGCGCTGAGGGAGATCGTGGAGGGCTGAGCCCACCCACTTGATGGTTCGTTGAGACGGTGGGCCATCCTGCGGGGTCGGCGCGTACCGAGGCGGCGGCGTGCTCCGACGAAGATCGGCGCGCACCGCGGCGCGGCAGGCCGTCTCGGGCACCGCCGGGCGATCGCCGCCGCGGAAGCGCCCGCGGTGAAAACCGAAGAAATTGCGAAAGGTCGGCCCGCGTATTATTCTGTCGCTGGGCGACGGATCGCGTTCATCTCGATCAATCCGGGAGATGAGTTTCCATGGGCATTGAGCCAACTCAGGACCGCCAGAAGGCGCTGTCGGTCGCGATCAACCAGATCGAGCGGGCGCACGGGAAGGGAGCGATTATGCGGCTGGGAGCCGAGGTGGCGCGGGTACAGATCGCCTCGATCCCGACGGGCGCGCTGAACCTGGACTACGCGACCGGGATCGGCGGCGTGCCGCGCGGGCGGGTTACGGAGATCTACGGTCCCGAGTCCTCCGGAAAGACGACGCTGACCCTGCACGTGATCGCCAACGCCCAGACGGAGGGTGGCGTGGCGGCCTTCATCGATGCCGAGCACGCGCTGGACGTCGGATACGCGGCCAAGCTGGGCGTGGATGTCGAGAACCTGCTCGTCTCGCAGCCCGACACCGGGGAGCAGGCGCTGGAGATCGCGGAGGTGCTGGTCCGCTCCGGGGCGCTCGATGTGGTCGTGGTGGACTCCGTGGCGGCGCTGGTCCCCCGCGCCGAGATCGAGGGCGAGATGGGCGACGCCCACGTCGGCCTCCAGGCGCGGCTGATGTCGCAGGCGCTCCGCAAGCTCACCGGCGCGATCGGCCGCTCGGAGACGGCCGTGGTATTCACCAACCAGATCCGCGAGAAGATCGGCGTCATGTTCGGCAACCCGGAGACCACTTCGGGCGGGCGCGCGCTCAAGTTCTACGCGTCTCTGCGGCTGGACATCCGCCGGATCGCGTCGATCAAGGAGGGGCAGGAGCAGATCGGGAATCGGACTCGCGTCAAGGTGGTGAAGAACAAATGCGCCCCGCCGTTCCGGCAGGCCGAGTTCGACATCATGTTCGACCAGGGGATCAGCCGCGAAGGTCTCCTGGTGGACATGGGCGAAGAACAGCGGATCGTGAATCGGGCCGGTGCCTGGTACTCCTACGGAGATGGGCTGAGGTTGGGACAGGGCCGCGAGAACGCGAAGGCGTTTCTCAGGGAGAACCCGGACATCGCCGAGGAGATCGAGGCCCGGATCCGCGAGGCCCTCGGGATGACCGCCGCGCCGGGCTCGGCGGAGCCGGCCGTCGATGCGGTTGCCGCGGAATCCCCCCCGGAGGGAGCGGCGGCCTCTCCCTGACCGAAACGGAGTAGTTTGTGCCGCGCATCACGGGTCTCGTCCCCGCGAAGCGCCGTCCCGGATGGTATGAGCTCGACCTGGACGGCGCTTTCTGCTGTCGGCTTCCCCAGGATGTGGTGAGCGAAGGCGGGTTGTGCCTCGGCCTCGAGCTCGATGAGGACGCCGTGACCCGTCTGCGCAACATCGTGCGACGGGAGAAGGCGATCCAGGACGCCCTTCGTTACCTTTCGTATCGTCCCCGCAGTTGCCGGGAGGTCGCCCGCCGCCTCCGGCGCCGGGGGCATGACGAGGCGAGCGTCGCCGAGGCCATATCGAGGTGTCTGGAGTTAGGATACCTGGGGGATGAGCGATTCGCGGAGGCCTACGCGCGGGATCGGATCCGGCTCAAGCCCCGTTCCGTCGCCCTCATGGTGGCCGAGTTGCGGGGACGGGGCGTGAGCGTCGAGGTCGCGCGGGCCGGCGTGGCTCGAAGCCTGGCCGAGGAAGGCCTCACGGAGGCGGAGCTGCTGCAACGCGCGGCGGCGCAGGGCCGGACACGCTTCGCCTCCCGGGAGGAGCGGGCGGCGGCCCGGGCGCTGGCGGGTTATCTGCGGCGCCGGGGTTTCCGGGCCTCCCAGGTGAGGGAAGCCCTGCGCTCGCTTCCGTGGGAAGCTTCGGTTCCACGCGGGACGAAACGGAGAACATGAAGGCAGCCGAGCTCAGGTCGCGGTTCATCGACTATTTCGTTCGCCACGGGCACCTGCACGTGCCCAGCGCATCGCTGGTTCCGGAGGACGATCCGACCCTCCTGTTCACCAACGCCGGCATGGTCCAGTTCAAGCGCGTGTTCCTCGGCGCCCGGCCCCCGCAGGCGCCCCGCGCCGTCACGGCCCAGAAATGCCTGCGGGTGAGCGGAAAGCACAACGATCTGGAGGAGGTCGGGCGCACGGCGCGGCACCACACCTTCTTCGAGATGCTCGGCAACTTCTCGTTCGGAGACTACTTCAAGGCCGAAGCGATCCACTACGCCTGGGAGTTCGTGACCGGGGAGCTGGGCCTGGAGCCGGAGCGGATCTGGGCCACAGTCCACCGCGACGACGATGAAGCCCACGGACTGTGGATGGAGGTGAGCCAGCTCCCGCCCGAGCGCGTGCTCCGGCTGGGGGACAAGGAGAACTTCTGGCAGATGGGCGAGACGGGGCCCTGCGGGCCCTGCTCGGAGCTCCACTACGATCTCCGGAGCGGACGCGCTTCCGGGACGCTGAGCCCGGAGGAGTTCGTGGCCGCGGGCGAGTCGGATGAGTTCATGGAGATCTGGAATCTGGTGTTCATGCAGTTCGATCGGGGGGAGGACGGAGTCGATCGGCCGCTGCCCGCGCCATCGATCGACACGGGCGCGGGCCTGGAGCGCATCGCGGCCCTCCTGCAGGATACGCGGACCAGTTACCACACGGATCTGTTTCTGCCGTTGATCGAGACGGCGGAGCGCCTGCTGGACCGGGAGTATCCGCGCGAGCCCGAACGCTGGGCCGACGGCCTGTCGTTCCGCGTGCTGGCGGACCACGCGCGCGCCGTGGCCTTCCTGCTCGCCGACGGCGTCTTTCCCGCCAACGAGGGACGCGGGTATGTGCTGCGGAGGATCCTCCGGCGGGCGAGCCGGCACGCGTGGCTGATGGGTCGCCGGGAGCCCACCCTCGACCAGCTCGTCGAAGTGGTCGTCGATCGGATGAGCGATGCGTATCCCGAGCTGGAAGCTCGCCGAGGGCATCTGACCGGCACGACTCGCGCCGAGGAGGAGCGGTTTCTGGCCACGATCGACGGAGGGATGGAGCGGTTCGAGCAGATTGCCCCGGCGGGTTCCTCGGGGACCATCTCGGGCGGGGAGGCCTTCCGGCTCTACGACACGTACGGTTTCCCGCTCGACCTCACCGAGCTGATGGCGAAGGAGCGGGGATACGCCGTGGATGTGCCGGGCTTCGAGCGGGCGCTCGAGGAGCAGCGGAGCCGGTCTCGCCGGGCGAGGTCCGTACGCGGCTCCGCACACGCCGGAGAGCTGGAGGAGCTCGTGCGCCGGGTGGCTCATGAATCGGACTCCGGCCGCTCGCAGGAATTCGTGGGTTACGAGCGGCTGGCCACCGAGACCGCGGTCCTGGGCTACGCGCGCCGCGACGGCCACGGCGCCTTCCTCCTGGAGCGCAATCCCTTCTACGCCGAATCGGGCGGTCAGGTGAGCGATGTGGGGACGATCCGGGGAGACGGCTGGGAGTTGCGCGTGGAGCGGGTCGTGAAGGATGAGCGCGGCCGTACGATCGTGGCCGGGCCCGTGGCCGGGGGAACTCTGCCCGAGGCGGTCGAGGCCGTGGTGGCGGAGGTGGAGGAGTCGGCCCGCCGGGAGACCGAGCGTAACCACACGGCGACGCATCTGCTCCACGCGGCGCTCCGAGCGGAGCTGGGCGACCACGTGCAACAGGCGGGCTCTCTGGTCGCGCCCGACCGGCTGCGGTTCGATTTCAGCCATCACGGGCCGCTGACGGCCGAGGAGCGGCGGCGGGTGGAAGAGCGGGTGAACGTGGCCATCCTGGCCAACACCCCGGTCCGGGTCGGGGAGCGGCGTTATCGGGAGGCTCTGGCGGCCGGAGCGATGGCGCTGTTCGGGGAGAAATACGGAGACGTGGTCCGGGTGATCGAGGTTCCCGGAGTCAGCCTGGAGCTGTGCGGGGGAACGCACGTGCGGAGCACCGGGCAGATCGGGCTGTTCAAGATCGTGCATGAGACGGGGGTGGCGGCCGGGATCCGCCGGGTGGAGGCGATCACGGGCCGTCGGGCCTACCAATGGACGCTGGAGATCGAGGATCTGCTGGCCGGCCTGGAGGATCGGCTTCACGCGCGCGGCCGGGACCTGCTCCGGCGCGTGGAACTGCTGGCGGACGAGCGAAGTCGGTTGGAAGCCGAGGCGGGCGGGCGCCGGATCGAGGCCGCGCGCGCCCTGGTGGATCGGTTGCTGGGGAAGAGGGAGCCTTCCTGGCCACCCCTCGTGGCCGAGCGGGATGTGGCGCTCCCTGCGGGGAGTGATTTCGCGGAGTTTGCCGACGTTCTGCGAGAACGGCTGGGCTCGGGCGCGGCGATCCTCCACGTCGTGGTGCCGGAGGAGGGGCGCGAGGCGTTCGTTTCGGTGGTCACCGACGATTGGGTGCGGCAGGGCGTGCGGGCGGGGGATCTGGTGAAGGCGGCCAGTGGAGAGACCGGCGCGGGCGGGGGCGGGCGACCGCACTTCGCCCAGGGAGGAGTCGGCGATCCGGGGCTGGTGGAACGCGGACTGGCGGCGGCACGTGAACACGCCGCGCGGGCGATGGAGGGAGTGTCGGGATGAAGCTTCCGGGCCTCGAAGGCCGTCGGATCCTGGTGACGGGAGGATCGCGTGGCATCGGTCGTGAGACGGCCAGCCTGCTGGGGGAGTGCGGGGCGTTGGTCGGCATCTCCTACCGCAGCGCACGAGACGACGCCCACCAAGCCATGGAGGCGGCCAAGGCGGCCGGCGCGCCGGCGGCGTGGTGCGAGTCGGGCGATCTGTCGCGGGAGGCGGACGTGGCGCGACTGTTCCAGAGGGTGGATCACGAGTTCGGCGGCCTGGATGGACTCGTCGCCAACGCCGGAGTGTGGAACGCGGACGCGACGCCGATCTCACGTCTCGAACCGGCTCAGTGGCGGGAGATGATCGAGGTGAACCTCACCTCGATCTACCTCACGGCCCGGGCGGCGGTCGCCCGCATGGAGAAAGGCGGGCGAGTCGTGCTGCTCTCGTCGACGGCCGGCCAGCGGGGGGAGGCCGAACACAGCCACTACGCGGCGTCGAAGGGCGCCACGATCTCGTTCTGCAAATCGTTGGCGACGGAGCTCGGACCCCGTGGCATCACCGTCAACTCCGTGGCCCCGGGCTGGGTGGACACGGACATGAGCGCCTCGGTGCTGCGAACCGAAGCCCGAGCCGCGGTCGAGCGGGAGATCCCGCTGCGGCGTGTGGCGACCGCCCGGGATGTGGCGGGCCCGATCTGCTTCCTGCTCAGCGACCTGGCCAGACACATCACCGGGGAGGTCCTCAACGTGAACGGTGGGAGCGTGCTCTGCGGATGACCCGCCGGTGGGCCCGGAACCGATGAACGAGTCCGAGCCGGAGTTTCGGCCCCCTCCCGCCTTCCGGCGGCTTGCGGAATCGCTCGAGGCTGGCGGCTACGAGGCGTGGGCGGTGGGCGGCGCCCTGCGGGACGAGCTGCTCGGATTGGGCCACGGTGATTGGGATCTGGCCACCGACGCCCGGCCCGAGGAGGTACGCCGAATCTTCCGTCGGACGGTGCCGGTCGGGATCGAGCATGGGACCGTCGGGGTACTCGCCGACGACGGCCAGCTGTACGAGGTGACCACGTTCCGCCTGGATGTAGAGACGGACGGACGGCACGCCACGGTGCGCTTCGCCGACTCGATCGAGGAGGATCTGGCGCGCCGCGACTTCACGATCAACGCGCTGGCGTGGCGTCCGGCGACACATGAGCTGCGTGACCCGTTCCAGGGGCGCCGCGATCTGGAGCGCCGAGTGCTCCGGGCGGTGGGCGACCCGAGCGAGCGCTTCGCCGAGGACTACCTGCGGGTGTTGCGGGGACTCCGCTTCGCGGGCGGCCTCGGCCTGAGCCTGGATCCCGCCACCGACGCCGCGCTGCGGGCGGCGTCGGGGCACCTGGGGCGCCTGTCCGCGGAGCGGGTTCGCGAGGAGCTGATGAAGGTGCTCTCGGGGCCTACGCCGTCGGCCGCCTTGCGGTTGTACGGTGAGGCCGGGGCACTGGATGCCTGGTATCCGGAGGTGGCCGAGACGGCGCGCAACGATGCCCGCTGGGAGCTCAACCTGGCGGCGGTCGACGCGATCCGGGCTTCGCGGCCCCTGCTGCGGCTCGTTCGGTGGCTGCTTCCCGAGGCGTCCGCGGCCGAGGAGAGCGGGAGGGATCCGGCGGGCTCGCCGGCCCGGGAGCACGGCTCCGACAGGGAGGCTGTCGGGCGAGAGGCCCGCGGGCTCGAGGTCCTGCGGCGGCTCCGCTTCTCCAATGCGGAGCAGCGGCGCGTGGGGCGGCTGCTGCGGTTCTACCTCCCCCTGGTCGGCCCGATGGATTCCTCCGCTCGGATCCGCCAGTGGCTGGCGGAGGTGACGCCGGACGCCGCCCGCGACCTGTTCCGGCTCCACTTCGCCGATGCCCGGGCGGCCGGTGGCGCGGAGAAAGCCCGCTACCTGGTGGCCGCGTGGCGCCGGGTGCACGAGGAGCTTCTCGACGCGCCGCCCCTGTCTCTCTCCGACCTGGCGGTCCGGGGCGACGATCTGCTCGCCCTGGGCGTGAGCCCCGGGCCGGCGGTGGGCCTCCTGTTGGACGAACTGCACCAGGAGGTGCTCGAGGATCCTGAGCTCAACCGTCTCGACGAGCTTCTGGCTCGGGCGCGGGAGCTGATCGAGATGGCGCACCTGGCGCCGCCCTCGGCATCCGGCGAACGGCGGGGCGAGAGCCGAGAGGGTGGACCGTGAGCGGGGAGCCGAGCCTGTTCGGGGCCGACGTGCCGGGCGGGCCGGGCGGTCGCGGAGTCGCGGGAGAGGGCCTGTCGGGCGACGGGAACGGGCGGTCCAGCGGCCTGGAGGCCGGGCCGGACGCTCCTCTCGCCGCCCGCATGCGGCCGAGGACGCTGGAGGAATTCGTGGGCCAGGAGGCCCTGGTCGGGCCGGACGGCCCGCTCCGCGAGCTGATCCGGCGTGATCGGGTGCCGAGCCTCATCCTGTGGGGCCCGCCCGGCTCCGGGAAGACCACTCTGGGAAGCGTGGTGGCACGCGCCACGGGTTCGGCCTTCGTCCCGTTCAGCGCGGTCATGGAGGGGCTTCCCCGGGTTCGCCGGATCATAGCGGAAGCGACCCAACGCAGGCGCGCCACCGGACGCGGCACGATCCTGTTCGTCGACGAGATCCACCGGTTCAACCGGGCCCAGCAGGACGCCCTGCTGCCGCACGTCGAGCGGGGTACCGTGACGCTGATCGGCGCGACGACGGAGAACCCGAGCTTCGAAGTGGTGGGACCTCTGCTCAGCCGCACGCGAGTGTTCGTCCTCGAGGCGCTTGGGAACGACCATGTCGCGCGGATCTGCCGCCGGGCGCTGGCCGATCGCGAGCGGGGATTGGGTGACCGCGGCCTGGTGATCGAACAGGAGGCCTTGTCGCGACTGGCCGAGCAGGCGGATGGCGACGCGCGGCGCGCTCTCAATGCGCTGGAGACCGCGGCCGAGCTCGCGGCCCGGCCGGAGGCGGGCGGGGTGATTGGAGAAGCGGAGGTGGAGGCCGCGCTGCAGCACCGTTATGCGCGTTACGACAAGTCGGGCGAGGAGCATTACAACCTCATTTCCGCCCTTCACAAGGCGGTTCGGGGGTCCGATCCGGACGGCGCGCTCTACTGGCTGGCCCGGATGCTGCAGGCCGGGGAGGACCCGATGTATCTGGCTCGGCGCCTGGTCCGAATGGCGGTCGAGGACATCGGGCTGGCACAGCCCCGGGCGCTTTCGGTCTGCCTGGCGGCGCGGGACGCTTACCAGTTTCTCGGATCCCCCGAGGGCGAGCTGGCGCTGGCGCAGGCCGCCATCTATCTGGCCGCGGCCCCCAAGTCCAATCGGGTCTACTCCGCCTTCGGCGAGGCCTCCCGGGTCGCCCGCGAAAGCCCCGCGGAACCGGTGCCCCTTCATCTGCGCAACGCGCCCACCCGAATGATGAAGGACCTCGGCTACGGTCGCGACTACCGGTACGACCATTCGTACGAGGAGGCGGTAGCGCCTCAGACCTACCTCCCGGAGTGGCTCCAAGGCCGCCGCTTCTATCGGCCGACAGACCGCGGGGTGGAGGCCGCGATCCGGGAGGCGCTGGAGAGAGTGGCGCGCGCGCGAGCTTCCGGGACCTCCCCGGGTCCGGGGACCGACCCGGGCGCTCCGGACCCCGACCTGGAATCGTGTGACCCGGCGGGACCGGACACCGCCGCCGAGTCTGTAGAGGAGGACGGCTCATGAGTCGGCCCATCGAGCTCCAGCCGCCGGCGGAGCGAGCCGTGCTGGTCGCGGCGCCGTCGCCGGAGATGGCCGAACGGGTGGTGGACGAGCACCTGGCGGAGCTGGCTCGCCTGACCGACACGGCCGGGGCCGAGCTGGCCGGGATCATCGTGCAGCGTCTGGCCGCGCCGCATCCCGCCCTGTACATAGGCAGCGGAAAGGCGGAGCAGCTTCGATGCTTGGTAAGGCAGACCGGTGCGTCGCTGGTCATCTTCGACGAAGAGCTCTCTCCCGCCCAGGGAGGTGCGCTCGAGCGCAGGCTCGGGGTCCGGGTGATGGATCGCGCGGAGCTCATTCTCGACATCTTCGCGCTCCGGGCCCGCACCGCCGAGGCCAAGCTCCAGGTGGAGCTGGCACAGCTGCAGTACATGCGCCCGCGCCTCAAACGCATGTGGACGCACCTCTCGAGAATGGGGGGCGGGATCGGCGCACGTGGCCCGGGAGAGCAGCAGCTGGAGACCGACCGCCGGATGATCGATCGGCGGATCGCCCGTCTGCGACGAGCGCTGGAACAGATCTCCCAATCACGCCGGACCCGGCGTAAGGCCCGCCGCGAGGAGTTCACGGCCGCCCTGGTCGGCTACACCAACGCCGGAAAGTCGTCGATCCTTCGTGCGCTGTCCGGCTCGGATCTGTTCGTCGAGGATCGCCTCTTCGCGACGCTCGATTCGGCGACCCGGGCGGTCGATCTGGGAGACAGCGGCCGGGTGCTGATCACCGACACGGTCGGCTTCATCCGCAAGCTCCCCCACCACCTTGTCGCGTCTTTCCGCGCCACGCTGGAAGAGGTGACGGAGGCCGACCTGCTGCTGCACGTCGTCGACGCCTCGGCCGCGGACTGGGATCATCAGGTCGAAGTGGTCAACCAGGTGCTGGGGGAGGCGGGCACCGAACCCCGGGAGATGCTGCTGGTCTTCCACAAGGTGGATCGGCTGACCTACGAAGAAGAGGGAGCCCTGCGCAGGCGATGCGAGGCCCTGTCCGTGCCCCATGTGGCCACCTCCATCCACGAGCCCGACGGTCTCGTTCCACTGCGCGAAGCGCTTCGGGACGCGATCCGGCGCCGGCTGACCACCGTGCGCGTCAGCTTTCCGGTGGCCGAGGGCGCGATCCTGGCCGAAGCCTACCGGGAGGGCGAAGTGTTGGAGCGCAGTCTCTCGGACGGCAGGATCGTGCTGACGGCGCGAGTGTCGGAGGCGCTCCTCGGCCGCTGGCGTGGAAGGGCGGGGGTCGAAGTGTCCCGGCAGGACGCCGCGTGAGCGAGACGAGTCTCGTCGTGGTGGGCCCGGGCCGGGTCGGACTGTCGCTGGCCGCCGATCTCGCCGAGACCGGACGGTTCCACGAGATCCTCGTGTTGGGCCGACGCTCGGTTGCTCCCGCGTTCCTGGCGGGGCGACCCGGAATCGCCTACCGCAGCCTCGAGGCTTCGCCGGAGCGCCGCGCCGGCGTCCGGCCCGGCGTCCAGCTCCCCGCTCCGGAGCCCGAGCTGGACACCGCCCCGGAGCCCGAGCTGGACTGCCTGATCTTCTGCGTTCCCGACGACCGCCTGAGCGCCGCCGCGCGGGAGTGGTGCCGGCGCCGGGAGCGCGGTCTGGTCCCCGCCTGTCGGGTGGCGCTCCATACGAGCGGCCTGCACCCCGCCTCCGTCCTCGAGTCTCTGCGTTCGAAGCGGACGGCCGTGGGCAGCTGGCACCCGCTGGTGGCGCTGGCCGGGCCCAGAGAAGGCGCGTTCCGAGACGCCACGATCGGATTGGAGGGGGAGCCCGCGGCACTCCGGAGCGGAGAACGGCTGGCCGAGGCGGTCGGTGCGAGAACGATCCGGGTGGACGCGCGGGGGAAGGGGGCCTACCATTTGGCCGCCGTATTCGCCTCCAACCACCTGGTGGCGTGTCTGGGCGTGGCGTTGCGTGAGCTGCGGCGGAGCGGAGCGACGAACGCGGGCCTGGAGGACTTGCTTCCACTGGCTCGATCGGCGCTCGACAACCTGGTGGGCTCGGATCTTGCCACAGCGGCCACGGGTCCGGTGGCGCGGGGCGATGTGGGGACCGTGGAGCGGCACCTCGAGAGCCTCGACCCTGCCGACCGGGATGTGTATCGTGGGCTGGCGCTCGAGCTGCTGCGGCTCGCGAAAGCCCGGCTGACGCCGGATTCGAGGGCAGCGATGGAGCGGCTGCTGGCGGACCGGACCCGAGGGGCCGTCGAATCCGCTCCAGGCAAGTGAACGAAGGGAACAGGATGCGCCTGTACATAAACCTCGATCACGTGGCCACCGTTCGTCAGGCGCGGCGAACGGTGGAGCCGGATCCGGTCCGCGCCGCCGTGCTGGCGGAGCTGGGCGGAGCCGACGGAATCACCGTGCACCTGCGCGAGGACCGCCGCCACGTCAGCGAACGGGATGTGGAGCTGTTGCTGGCGACGGTGCGCACGTGCGTGAACCTCGAAATGGCGGCGGATGACGGGATCCTGGCCCTCGCGGAGAGGTGGAAGCCCCGACAGGTCACTCTGGTTCCCGAACGCAGGGAGGAGCTCACGACCGAGGGAGGACTGGATCTGACCGGATCCCGGGAACGGGTGGCGGGCGCGCTCGAGCGGCTTCGAGCGGTGGGGATTCGGACCTCGTTGTTCATCGACCCCCGCCAGGAAACGATCCGGCGGGCCGCCGAGCTGGGCCCCACCGCGGTGGAGCTCCACACCGGCGAGTACGCCAACAGTCCCACGCCGGGCGAAGCGGCGAGCGAGCTGGCTCGCCTGCGCGAAGCGGCGCACCTGGCCCGGGAGCTGGGTCTGGCCGTCCACGCCGGACATGGTCTCACCTACCTCAACGTGCAGCCGGTGGCCCGTATCCCCGAATGCGAGGAGCTGAGCATCGGCCATTCCATCGTGAGTCGGTCCATCTTCGTGGGAATGGAGCGCGCCGTGCGCCAGATGAAGTCCCTGATCGCGGCGGATGGCGTTTCTTCTTCGGCGACCCGCTAGAGCTCCGTGTCAGGGGTGAAACGGCGCGTCACGGTCTTCGCGGGCCTCGTCCTTTCCATCGCCCTGCTTTGGTGGGCGCTTCGCGACGTGGCGCCGGGCGAGCTGTGGCTTCACCTGCGGAGTGCCAATCCGTGGCTGTTGATCCTGTCGGTGGTGCTTGCCACGGGCACGTTCCTGCTGCGTGCCTTCCGGTGGCGCGTCTTGCTGCTGCCGGCCCATCCTCATTCCCACCTGCCGGCGCGGTTCAAGAGCGTATGCATCGGCTTTATGGCCAACAACCTCCTGCCGCTGAGGCTCGGGGAGTTCGCGCGCGCGTACTCGCTGTCCCGGATCGAGCCGGTACAGATGAGCGCGGCGTTGGCCTCACTGGTGGTCGAGCGCCTGTTCGACGGCCTCGTGCTCACCCTGTTCCTTCTCCCCGGGCTGTGGTCCGTGCGCCTGGCCGGAGGGGAGGATCCAGGCATCATCTGGCACCTGGCCCTGGTCGCGTCGGTCAGCGTCGCCTTCGGCCTCGTCGCGCTGTGGCTGCTGGTGAGCTGGCCCGCTCGGGTGCTCGGTTTCGTGACGGGCCGGTTGGGCCGCTTCCTGCCACACACGGCGATCCGGCGGGTGAGCAGCATGATGGAATCCTTCGTGGCCGGCCTCGGCGCGATCAAGCACCCGATGCTGTTCGCCCGGGTTCTCGCCTGGAGCGGTCTGGTGTGGCTGTGGAACGCCGCTTCGTTCTGGGTGGGGTTTCTGGCCTTCGGCATCGGCGAGCCCGGAGTTCGGGGGGCTCTTTTCCTGCAGACCTTCATCGGATTCGCCGTCTCGATCCCATCCAGCCCCGGCTTCTTCGGGCCGTTCGAGGCCGCCTCCCGGCTGGCGCTCTCGGCCTATGACGTGGGCCCGGCGCGGATCATCAGCTTCGCGGCGGGCTATCACATCCTGACGTTCATCCCTGTGACGGTGCTGGGATTGTGGTTCACTCATCGGCTGGGCATAAGCTGGTCCGAGGTGGAGCACAGCGAGGAGTTCGCCGAAGCGGCGGTCGGATACCCGGAGGCGGCCGAAAGCCCCTGAGGAGTTCGAAACGGCGCGGCGTTCGCGCGAACGGACCGACGGAGGCGTCCGGACGTTGACCGGCTCATACGGCTCGGGCATCTTTCTTGCCGCCGGTGGCCCCTCGTCTAATGGCAAGACCCCGGCCTTTGGAGCCGGTAATCCAGGTTCGAATCCTGGGGGGCCAACTGGGAAATGCCGAGGAGGTGGATGATGCACCTGCGCCCCGCCATGCTCGCCGCCGGCCTGCTGGCCGGAGCCGCGTGCTCCCAGGACGCGATCGCCCCCGGGGTGCCGCCCGGCGCGGTGCCCGAAGGCGCCAAGCTGTCGTTCCAGCAGGTCAGCGCGGGTGATGCCCACACGTGCGGCGTCACGAGCACCGGCGCCGTCTACTGCTGGGGCAGAGGGGCCAACGGCCGCCTCGGGACGGGCAACGTGCAGGACCGACTGATTCCGGCCCGCGCCCTCGGCGATCTCGCGTTCGCGCAGGTGAGCGCCGGGACCGGACACAGCTGCGGCGTGACCACGGACGGCCGGGCGTTCTGCTGGGGCACGGGGGCGAGCGGGCGCCTGGGCGACGGCGGGACCTCGGACCGGCTCTCGCCGACTCTGGTCGCCGTCAACCTCACGTTCGTGCAGATCAGCGCCGGAGCGGAGCACACGTGCGCCGTGGCGGCCGACGGAGACGCCTACTGCTGGGGGCGGGGGGGCAACGGCCGGCTGGGGGACGGTGCGGGAGGCGATCGCACGCTTCCAACGCTCGTGACGGGCGACCACCGGTTCCAACAGGTGAGCGCCGGGACCTCCCACACCTGCGGCGTGACCTCCGACGGCGGCCTGTTCTGCTGGGGAGCCGGCGCGGATGGGCGCCTCGGGACCGGCACGTTGCAGGACCGGTCCACCCCCACCCGGGTGGTCGGCGACATCCAGTTCGCGGAGGTGAGCGCGGGCGCGGCCCACGCCTGCGGCATCACCTCGGCCGGGGAGACGTTCTGCTGGGGCAAAGGAGCCGACGGCCGCCTGGGCACCGGGACCTCTCAGGATCGCCTGGTTCCGGTGCGCGCCAACGCGGACTTTCCGATCCTCAGAGCCACGGCGGGGTTCGAGCACAGCTGCGCGATCGACGACGCGGATGCCGCCTTCTGCTGGGGAAAGGGGACCGACGGCCGTCTGGGAAACGGATCGTCGCAGGGAAGCCTGGTGCCCACCCCCGTGCTCGGGAACCTTCGCTTCGAGGATGTGAGTGTGGGTACCGCGCACAGCTGCGGGGTGACGGATACGGGACTGGCCTACTGCTGGGGCAACGGCGGCGACGGCCGCCTGGGAACCGGCGTGACCGGCCAGCGGACGGTCCCCGCCCTGGTCGCGCTCCAGGGGTGATGCTCTGACGCACGGCGCGAACCGACTCGCCGGGGAGAAGAGCCCCTACCTGCTCCAGCACGCCCACAATCCCGTGGATTGGTACCCGTGGGGGGACGAGGCCCTCGAACGGGCCCGCCGGGAAGACCGGCCCATCTTCCTGTCCATCGGCTACGCGACCTGCCACTGGTGTCACGTGATGGAGCGGGAGTCGTTCGAGGACCCGGACGTGGCGGAGCTGCTCAACCGCTGGTTCGTATCCGTCAAGGTGGACCGGGAGGAACGGCCGGACATCGACAGCGTGTACATGAAAGCCTGCCAGCTCATGACGGGCACGGGCGGCTGGCCTCTGACGCTGATCATGACTCCCGACCTCAAGCCGTTCTTCGCCGGGACCTACTTCCCCAAGCATGGCCGGCATGGCCGTCCGGGCATGCTGGACCTGCTGCCCGGGCTGAGCTCGGTGTGGGCGGAGCGGCGGGAGGAAGTCCTCCACTCCGCCAATCGGGTGGTGGAGGCCCTCCGGGAGCCTCCGCGCGGCGGTGCCTCCGGCGCCGGTGGGCCGGGCCTCGGTGCCTCCGGCGCCGGTGGGCCGAGCCTCGGGGAAGAGGTCCTGTCACACGCCTTCACCGCCCTCGCATCGCAGTACGACGGCCTCAACGGAGGGTTCGGCCGCGCTCCGAAGTTTGCCATGCCGCACAGCCTCCTGTTCCTGCTCCGCTACTGGAAGCGGACGGGTCGGCCCGAACCGCTCGAGATGGTCGAAGAGACATTGCGGGCCATGCGGCGCGGCGGGATCTACGACCATGTGGGTTTCGGCTTCCACCGCTATTCGACCGATGCGCGGTGGTTCGTGCCGCACTTCGAGAAGATGCTCTACGACCAGGCGCTGCTCGCCCTGGCGTACACGGAGGCCTTTCAGGCGACCGGAAGGCCCGAGCATCGGGCCGCGGCTCGGGAGATCCTCACCTACGTACTGCGCGATCTGCGGGATCCCGCGGGTGGCTTTCATTCGGCCGAAGATGCCGATAGCGAGGGCGTGGAAGGGAAGTTCTACGTGTGGCGGGCCGACGAGCTGGCCCGGGTTCTGGGGGAACAGGACGCCGCCCTGGCTTCCCGCGTCTACCAGGTCGAGGCCCGCGGTAACTTCGCCGACGAGGCCTCGGGGGAGTGGACGGGCTGTAACATCCTGCACCTTCGAAAGCCCCTCTCGCTGGTCGCGGCGGACGAGGGGATGGAGGAGAGCGAGCTGCGCGATCGGCTGGCCTCCATCCGGACCCGGCTTCTGGAAGCGCGGGCGGCCCGGGTCCGGCCTCTGCTGGACGACAAAGTGCTCACGGACTGGAACGGCCTCATGATCGCGGCTCTGTCGCGCGCCGCGCGGGCGTTCCGTGAGCTCGCGTATCGGCGGGCGGCCGGTGAAGCCGCCGACTTCCTGCTGGCCACGATGCGCGACGAGGCCGGGCGGCTCCTCCACCGCTACCGCGACGGGGAAGCCGGAATCCGTGCCACGGCGGACGACTACGCCTATCTGGTGTGGGGGCTGATCGAGCTGTTCCAGACGGACTCGGATCCTCGCTATCTGACCGAAGCTCTCCGCCTGAACGACGAGATGCTGCGGGACTTCGAGGACGCCGTGGGGGGCTTCCACCTCACGGCGGCCGATGCCGAGCCGCTGCCGATTCGGCCCAAGGAGGTCTACGATGGCGCGCTGCCTTCAGCCAACTCGGTCGCCTTCCTGAACCTGCTGCGCCTGTCGCGTCTCACGGGCCGTCCGGAGCTCGAAGAGCGGGCGGCGCGTCTGGAAGACGGGCTGGCTCACGAAGTCCTGCGGGCCCCCTCGGCGCACGCCTTCTTCCTGCTCGGCCTCGACTTCCGGGTCGGGCCCTCGTACGAGGTCGTGATAGCCGGAGACCCGGACGGGGCGGCGACCGGACGGTTCCTGTCGGTGCTGGGCTCGGCGTACCTGCCCAACGCTGTGGTGCTGGTGAGGCCGCCCGGCGGCCCGGAGGCCGAGGCGATCAGCCGGGTGGCGCCGTACTGCCGCGACTGTGGGCCGCTGGAGGGAGAACCGGCCGCGTACGTGTGCCGGGACTTCGCCTGCCGGCGCCCGACCACGGATCCGCGGGAGATGCTGGCGAGCCTGGAGGCCTAGAAGGCCGCTGAGAAACCCTGGGTGGCCGCGTTACGAGCGCCGTGGGGGCCTGAAGGCGCCGCGGCCGCGGGGCCTACTCGCCTCGTGTCCGCCCTCATCGGCGCCGGAACGCGCACCGGCCGAACAGGTGGCGGTGTCGGGCCACGACCGAGTATGCCAGCTCCACGCACCAGACCATCGGTGGGAACGAGAGAACGGCGCCGCAGCGGCGCCAGCCCAGCTCTCGGGCGATGAACAGGACCGCGCGCCCGGCGCGCAGGACGGTTCCGTCGGGACACAGGACGTGAACGGCGCGGGCGCACGCCTCGGCCAGCTCCGGGGTGAGGGGAGGCTCTCCGGCTCTCTGGTAGGGGAGGAAGCGCAATCGATTCGCCCGATCCCTTCGCCTGGCCCAGGCGACGGATCGGCGTCAGAAGCCGCACTCTCCATCCCAGAGGACCAGGGGGCGCCTGCCCGGGGGCGTGGTGTCGGCTCTCACCGGCGCATCGGTCATGGCCTCAGCGGACCGGCTCCGGTCGCATGGCCGCCTCGATCTCTCGGGCCGTGTACGGAAGTCCCGCGCTCAGGACCTCGTAACCTTCCGGCGTGATCAGGATCATGTCTTCCAGATAGAACGCGTCGGGCCCCACCTCGATCATCGGTTCGAAGGCGATGACCGAGCCCGCCTCGAGTACGGGACCGGCGTCTTCGCCGCTCTCGATGCCGACTCCGTGGATGTGCCACACTCCCTCGCCCCCGGAGAGGAGCGCGTCCGCCGCCTCGCGGCCCGTGCTCGTGTCGAGGTCCGAGCGGGCCTCCAGCACCGCCGCGGCGCTGGCCGCACCGACGGCTTCCAACGCGACGCCGGCCGACATCGCTTCCATCCCCGCCCGATACCCGCGGATGAGAAGGTTCCACGCCTCCCGCTGCCCCGGCGAGAACCTGCCGGAGACGGGGAGCGTTCGGCCCACGTCGGCGCCGTACAGGCCTCCCGCGCATCCGATGTCCACTCGCGCCAGCTCGCCGGATCGCATGACCCGGTTCAGCTGATCGTAGCGGAAGAACGCCTGCACCAGACCTCGCACGTGCGCGTTGGGTCCGGTCATGATCCAGGGCCAGAAGGACGGACCCTGGGCGCCGTGGGCGAGGCAGGCTCCCACGACCGCGCTCTCGGCCTCACGCTGCGTGAGGCCCGGCCTCAGCCGTCGGGCCACCGCACGGAGGGCGGCCGCCGTGGCCCGCTCCTCCAGGGTGGTGCGCCACAGGGCCAGCGGGCCCGCCGCGGGCCGGAAGCCCGGAGGCACGCCGGCCGCCTCGGGCCGTCTGGGCTCGTCCACGTACAGCGTTCTCGCGCCTTCGGCCAGCCTCGTCTCGACATAGCTCGCGAACTCGGTCCACGGTCGCACGGCGTCCAGACCGGTATCGCGCGCCGCGCCTTCCCCGGGAGCCGGGACCCGTCCCTCGACCGGAAACCCGAACGAGGTGGGCACCGGCGGCACGAACAGGCGGACCTCCTTCCGGGGCCCGTCGAGCGCCAGGATGGCGCCGGGAAGATCGGCCAGGCCGGTGAAGTAGAGGAACGAGGGATCCTGGACAAACCCCCACTCCGCCATCGTCTTCGCGGTCGAGCGGGCGTGGAGCAGCAGGATCCCGTCGGGAAGCACCGCCAGGATTCGGGCCCTGCGGGCCGCGTACTCTCCGGTCGGGATGTTCGGAGGAGCAGTCTCTTGCGCGGCGGCCTCCCGCGCCGGCAGCGCCCCCGCCGCGCTCCACCAGCCACTGGACGATCTCGTCCAGGTGCCTGTGCGCCAGAGCTTCGCCTCCATCCAGATTGATCTTCCACATCCCCAGCTCCACGAACTCTCCCAGCACCTGGAAGATGCGGTCGCGGCTCATCGCGCGTCGGGTTGGAGAGTCGACCACCCACCCGACAACCTCCGAAACGCCGCGCCCGTTCCTAGCGGGCCGGCCGTCCCCCCCGAGCCGCTCTGCGAACGCCCGTCTCGGCCGCTACGCGTCCGCGGGTCCGCTCACTCGTCGTACTGGAGAATCGATGTGACCGGATAGCCCTCCAGCCGCTTTCGTCCGCCCAGGAACGTGAGCTCGATCACGAAGCCGAATCCCGCGATCTGGCCCCCGCACGTCTTGACCAGGCGGCCGGCCGCGGCCGCGGTGCCGCCGGTGGCGATGAGATCATCGACGATCAGGACGCGCTCGCCCGCGCCCACCGCATCCCGGTGGATCTCGAGTTGATCCGTCCCGTACTCGAGCTCGTACGAGGCCGAGTGGGTGCGCGCCGGCAACTTCCCGGGCTTTCGGATCGGGATGAAGCCGGCGTGCAGGCGGTAGGCGAGGTGCGGGCCGAACACGAAGCCGCGGGACTCGATGCCGACGACCTTGTCGATCGCGGCGCCCTCGTATCGCGCCGCGAACCCGTCGAGCAACTCTCGCAGCCCACCGGGCTCCTTGAGCAGGGTGGTGATGTCGTAGAACAGGATCCCGGGCTTCGGGTAGTCCGGAATCGTCCGGATGTGGGTCTTGAGGTGCTCCATGTCGAGCCTTCTAGTCCCGGTACAGGATCCGCCAGATGCGGCCGCCGCGGTCGTCCGACACGTACAGCGATCCGTCGGGCCCGACCGCCAGGCCGCTGGGTCGGTGCGCGGCGTTGCGAGGATCCTTCCGGGCTCCCGCGAATCCGTCCGCGAACACTTCGTAGGTGCCCGTCGGCTCATGGTTCCGGAACGGGACGAACGCGATGTTGTAGCCCGCCTGCGGCAGGGGCGCGCGGTTCCACGAGCCGTGGAAAGCCACGAAGGCCCCGCCGCGGTACCGGGCCGGGAACTGCTCGCCCGTGTAGAACACGATGGCCATCGGAGCCCAGTGCGCCGGGAAGGCCACTTCCGGCTCCTTCTTCCCCGCGCACCGTCCCCGCTTCACCCCGTCGCCCCCGTACTCCGGAGACAGGAGCAGCTTGCCCGCCTTCGGATCGTGGTAGCAGTAGGGCCACCCGAAGTCGTCCCCCCGCTCGATTCGCACCAGCTCTTCCGAGGGTTTCTCGGCCTGCTGCTCCACCGTGTAGAGCTGGCCCCAGTTCTGCGCCAGCTGGTCTCGGCCGTGCTGCACTCCGAACAGGATGTCCGTCTCGGGGTTCAGCGTCAGGGCGAAGGTGTTGCGGAGCCCCGTCGCGAAGCGGAGCCCGTCGGCCTCCGTCTGGCCCACCCTGTCCGCGTCGAACCGCCAGATCCCGGCGCGGTCCGCCAGCTGGGGACAGGGATCCATGCCCGGCGAGCCCGGCGCGCGATCCTGCATCTGGCAGGAGTTGGTGGGCGCGCCGATGTTCACGTAAAGGTGTCCCG
The DNA here is from genome assembly GCA_046757845.1 of Gemmatimonadota bacterium. GTDB lineage: Bacteria > Gemmatimonadota > Gemmatimonadetes > Palauibacterales > Palauibacteraceae > JBHHYZ01. The sequence continues at coordinate 5,870 of JBHHYZ010000021.1, read as the reverse complement.
CCGCATCGATCACGGCGGTCTTGGCCGCGTGGCTCGTCCCCGGTCCCGGCAGGCCGGAGACGATGGTGTCCGCCGCCCCGAGCGGCTTCAGGCTTCCGTCCGCACGCGGATATCGGAGGACGCCCCAATCCGGAGCCACATATACGAAGCCATCCCGGAGTGAGATGCCGGTGCCGCCCACGTCGGCGAAACGCTCCCTCACGTCCGCCCGCCCGTCACCATCCGTGTCCCGTAGCGCCAGCACGCCGCCGGGATCCCCGCGCCGCCGGCGGTTGAGCACCACGAACACGTCTCCGTTGGGCGCCACCGTGAGGTGGCGGGCCGCGCCGATCCCGTCGGCGACGACGAGCGCGCAGAAGCCCTCCGGCAGGGTCAGGCCCGCGTTGTCCGCATCGCACGCCGGTCCGGACGGCGCCATCCGACCGGCGCCCGCGAGAGCGACGGCGGCCACGCCCACCACGACCAGCGAGGCGAGACCGGTACGGGGAAGGGCGAGTCGGCCCATCTCTCATCTCCCTATTTCTGGAGTTTTCCGGCAGTTCCGCGCGCGGCGGGCGGACGAGCTCTCCGATCGTCCTCGGGCTCTCCCGCCCCGCCGGCAGGGCGGCACATCCGCCGCGAAAACTGCCGGTCCTCCGCGCGGGACGTCAAGCCGCTTCGCCGGCCCGGCCGGGTCCGCCGCCGCACGCGCAAGCTCGCGAACGTGGGTGCCGGGCGCGAATCCGGCCGTCACCTTGCCGCGGGCGCCCCAACGGGCTCGGCACCGGGCGCCGGCTTGCTCCCGGCCCCACGGTTGGCGATGCTGCGGTCCTCGGCGCGGGCTGACGGGCCCGCCCGCGCCACGGACCGACGGAAGGAGCGCATGAGCTTTCTGAGCCGAACGATCTACGGGAACGCGGTGAGCGACTGGCTGATCGCCCTGGGAGTGCTGGTGCTCGCCCTGGGCTCGCTGTGGCTGCTGAAGCGCTTCGTGGCGCGCCGATTGGCCGCGTTCGCCAGGCGGACGAAGACCGGCGTGGACGATCTCATCTCCCACATGCTCGGTCGCACGCGCCTCCTGTTCCTGGTGCTCATCGCGCTGTGGGCCGCGTCGCTCACGCTGGCGCTGCCCCCGGGCATGCGGGACGTCCTCACCCGCCTCGCGGTGCTCGCTCTCCTGCTGCAGGGGGGTACGTGGGCGGCCGCGGCGATCAGCTTCTGGGTGGAGCGGTATCGGGAGCGCGAGCTGAAACAGGATCCGGCGAGCGTGACCACGATGAGTGCGCTCAGCTTCGTCGGCAAGCTCGTCGTATGGGCGGTAGTGCTGCTCCTGGCCCTGGACAACCTGGGCGTGCAGGTGACGGCTCTGCTCACGGGGCTGGGTGTGGGGGGGATCGCCGTCGCGCTGGCCGTGCAGAACATCCTGAGCGACCTGTTCGCCTCCATGTCCATCATTCTGGACAAGCCCTTCGTGATCGGGGACTTCCTGTCGCTCGGGGATTTCCAGGGCAGTGTCGAGCACATCGGCCTCAAGACGACGCGGCTTCGCAGCATCTCGGGGGAGCAGCTGGTGATCTCCAACAGCGATCTGCTCCAGAGCCGGATTCGCAATTACGGCCGGATGGGCGAGCGGCGCATCGTGTTCAGCGTGGGAGTGACGTACGACACGCCGCGCGAGAAGCTGGCCAGGATCCCCTCCATCCTTCGCGAGATCGTGGAGGCCCAGGAATCCGCTCGTTTCGACCGGGCCCACTTCACGAACTTCGGAGACTTCTCTCTCGATTTCGAGACGGTGTACTATGTGCTGCGGCCGGACTACGCCCTGTACAGAGACGTCCAGCAGGCCATGAACCTGGAGATCCATCGCCGGTTCGAGGAGGAGGGGATCGAGTTCGCGTATCCGACCCAGCTGGTGCTGTGGAAGCCGGCGGCCGAGGGGTCCTGAATGGCCGCCCCGGACGGGAGGGCCGGCGGCCACGCGAGGCCCCCCGCGCCTCCTCACCTCAAGTTGACAGGTATCGGGGCGCCCTGTATGCTCCCCGGCTGTGAATCCGCCGCCACGGAGCGGCACGCGGACTCAGCCGCGACATCCCATCTCGAGCCGTGAGTCGACACAGGATCATGCCGGAGCTTTCGGCCACCGCCAGTCCATTGATGCTGCTCTCGGGCACCGCCAATCGGCAGCTCGCCGAGGGCATCGCCCGAGAGCTCGATCAACCCCTGTGCGACGTCGACATCACGCGCTTCGCGGACGGGGAGATCTTCGTCAGGATCAACGAGAACGTTCGGGGGCGGGACGTGTTTCTGATTCAGCCCACCAACCCTCCCGCCGAGAACATCCTCGAGCTGCTGATCCTCATAGACGCGGCGCGGCGGGCCTCCGCCGCGCGGATCACGGCCGTGGTGCCGTACTTCGGTTACGCCCGTGCGGATCGGAAGGATCAGCCCAGAGTGCCGATATCGGCCAAGCTGATGGCCAACCTCATCACCTCGGCCGGGGCCGATCGACTCCTCTCGATCGACTTCCACCAACACCAGCTGCAGGGTTTCTTCGACATACCGGTCGATCACCTGTACGCGGCTCCCGTGTTCATGGAGCATTTCCTGAAGCTGGGTGTGGAGAACCTGGTCGTCGTGGCGACCGATGTGGGGGCCGCCAAGATGGCCCGGGGCTATGCTAAGCGCCTCGGGGCCGATCTGGCGATCGTGGACAAGCGGCGGCCCGGCCCCAACGTGGTCGAAGTGGCCAATGTGGTGGGCGACGTGCGGGGCAAGCGCTGCCTGATTCCGGATGACATGATCGACACGGGCGGAACGCTGGTGAACGCGATCGAGATCGTGCGCGAGTTCGGCGCGACCGAGGTCTACTGCGTGGCGACGCATGCCCTGCTCTCGGGTCCGGCCGTCGAGCGCCTTCAGCGGGCGGGGCCGCGGGAGATCGTGGTCTCGGACACGATCTCCGTGTCGGCGGAAAAGCGGGAGGCGCTGGGGAATCTGAAGGTCCTCTCCGTCGCCAACCTGTTGGCGCGGGCCATCGAGAGCACCCATTTCAATCGGTCGGTCAGCTCGCTGTTCGAGATCGCTCCGCGAGGAACTCCGGTCGCGACCTGAGAGGCTCAAGCGGCCGGCCCGGCGGTCGCGCCGCACGGGTCGCGCAGCCACCATACGCGCAGCAACCCTAGAGGATGAGACATGGCACAAGACGTCGTTCTTCAGGCCGAGAGCCGGGCCGTCGTCGGCAAGGGTTCCGCCCGCCAGCTCAGGCGCGACGGGTACATCCCCGCGGTCGTGTACGGCCATGGAGAAGACACCGTCAACCTGAAGATCAAGGCCGAGGAGCTGGATGCTCTGCTCGGGAGCATCCAGGTGGGCAGCACGCTGGTGGATCTGAAGGTGAGCGGGGCCAAGACGCGGAAGGTGCTGATCCGGGAGGTGCAGCGCCATCCGTTCAAGCCGGAGATCTTCCACGTCGATTTCTTCCACATCGCCGCGGACGAGAAGATCCGGGTGGAAGTCCCGGTGCGGCTGACGGGCAGGGCGGCCGCCTCCGAGGAGGGCGGCATCCTGCAGCAGATCCGGCACTCGGTGCCGGTCGAATGTCTGCCGGAGGACATCCCCGAGGTGCTGGAGCTCGACGTCAGCGCTCTGAACATCGGGGATTCTCTCCACATTCGGGATCTGGAAACCGGGGGCGTGACGATCCTCGACGAGCTCGATCTCACCGTATGCACCGTGGTGCCGCCGACCGTGATGGCGGTCGAGGAAGAGGAAGAAGTGGAGGAGGGCGAGATGGAAGGCGTCGAGCCCGAAGTCATCGGTCGGGAAGCGGATCAGGAAGACACCGGCGAAGAGGCGGACGACACGTAGGCGGGAGCCTCCTTTCGAACCCGCCATCCCTCCAGGCGACAGGTTGGCTTGAGAGCGATTCTGGCCCTCGGGAATCCCGGCGACCGCTACCGGGACACGCGGCACAACGCGGGTTGGTGGCTGGCGGATCGGCTGGTCCGGGTGTGGAGCCTTCCGCCGTTCGGGCGGAGTGGTGGGGCGGTCCGCACGGGAGGCACGGTACGCGGGGAAGCGGTGGAGGTGCTCAAGCCGCTCACCTACGTGAACCGCAGCGGGGAGATCCTGGAGCCACTCTCCCGCCGGGCCGGCTGGGAGACGAGGCGCGACCTGCTGGTTCTGGTGGACGATATCTGGTTGGAGCCCGGCGTCTTTCGCCTGCGCTCCCGGGGATCGCCGGGGGGGCACCGCGGGCTGGCCTCGCTCGAGTCGGCAGCGGGCACCCGGGAGTATGCCCGGCTGCGAATCGGCGTGGGGCGGCCGCCGGACGCGCGGATCGATCTGGCCGCCTGGGTGCTGTCCGCGATGCCACCCGCCGAGGAGGATCGGGTGCTGGACGCCTTCCCGCCGGCGGTGGAGGCGGTCGAGTGTTGGTTGGAGGAGGGGATCGAGGCGGCCATGGACCGCTTCAATCGCCGCTGAACGAGCGGACCCTCCGCGGGCCGCGGGCGCGGTCCGGCTGACTCTTTCAAGGAGAGAGGGACGTGGAGCAATTCAGCGACTGGTCGCTGTGGCTGGGCGTGATCGGCTTGATGTTTGCCTGGGCCCTGTACGCGTACGTGAAGGCCCAGCCGGCGGGCACCGACGCCATGCAGGAGCTGGCCGAGGCCGTCCACTCGGGGGCCATGGCGTTCCTGAGACGTGAGTACTCGATCCTGATTCCGTTCGTGATGGTGGTGGCCGGTCTCCTCTATTTCCTGATCGGCGGCCGCACGGCGGCGGCGTACGTGTTCGGAGCGGCCTGCTCCATAGGTGCCGGGTTGTTCGGCATGCAGGCGGCGACGCGAGCCAATGTCCGCACCACCGAGGCGGCGCGGACCGAGGGCCAGGGCAAGGCGCTCCGGGTGGCGTTCAGCGGAGGCGCCGTGATGGGACTCGCCGTGGCCAGCCTGGGTCTCATCGGGATCGGCGCGGTGCTCAACATCTTCGACCCCGAAGTGGTCGGGTTCCGCACCTTCGGCGAGATCATCAGCGGTTTCGCGATGGGCGCCTCCTCCATCGCGCTGTTCGCCCGGGTCGGCGGCGGGATCTACACCAAGGCGGCCGACGTGGGGGCGGACCTGGTGGGCAAGGTGGAGGCGGGCATCCCGGAGGATGATCCTCGGAATCCCGCCACCATCGCCGACAACGTGGGCGACAACGTCGGCGACGTGGCGGGCATGGGCGCCGACATCTTCGAATCCTACGTCGGGTCCGTGGTGGCCACGGTGGTGATCGGCGCGACCAGTCCGCTGATTCTGGCCGGAGCGCGGCTGGAGGCGATCGCGCTTCCCATCCTCTACGTGATGGTCGGGCTGCTGGCGAGCGCCGTGGGAGTGCTGGCGATGCGGGTCCTGGAGCGGATGAGCCCCGCCTCCGCCCTGCGGAACACCACCTTCGTGGCGGCCGTCCTGTTCTGGATCGCCGCGTACTTCCTGACCATCCAGATGCAGGTGTTCCCGCGTGACGCGCAGATGTGGCACTGGATCCATCCGGATGCAGGCCCGTTCTGGGCCATGCTGTTCGGTTCGCTGGTCGGGATCTTCATCGGCCTGTCCACGGAGTATTACACGGCGGGCAAGCCCATCCGGCGCATCGCCGAGTCCTCGCGTACCGGTTCGGCGACCAACATCATCACCGGCCTGGCCGTGGGCATGGAGTCCACCGCGCTTCCGCTGATGCTCATCGCGGTCGCCATCTTCCTGGCGTACCATTTCGCGGGACTGTACGGGATCGGGATCTCGGCGGTGGGCATGCTGGCCACCGTGGGAGTCACGATGTCCGTGGATGCCTACGGCCCGGTCGCCGACAACGCGGGCGGAATCAGCGAGATGAGCGGTCTGGGGCCC
>JBHHYZ010000020.1:0-45731 GCA_046757845.1 Gemmatimonadota bacterium | reverse complement strand
GATGCTCTACGAGCTGCTGGGCGGGATCCGGCCCAGGGAGACCGCCGGGCGCTCGGTGTCGGAGATCGAGCGAATGGCCTCCACGCGGGCGCCCCTCCCGCCCAGCGAAGCTCTGGCGCGTCTCCTCGGCTCCGCATCCCGGGCCGAGCGGGACGGCTCGGCCGAGGCCTTGTCCCAACTCCGCGGAGAGGCGCCACAGCGGCTGCGGCGGCGGTTGCGCGACGATCTGGACAACATCGTGCTGCGGGCTCTGGCTATCGATCCCGGGCGCCGCTACGGGTCGGCTCAACAGTTGATGCGGGACGGCCGTGGCCACCTGGCAGGCGATCAAGGCCGGCCGCGCGCGCGACGAGGTCCGCGCGGCGCTGCGGCAGTCCGAGGACGTGCGCGACGTCCTCGGCGGACTGCTCGACGCCGACGCACCCTCCCCGCTGAAGGTGCAGGTGGCCTCCGTGAAGCTGATTCTGGCCCGGGGGGTGGAGAAGGCGGAGTCGATCGAGGGAGACCCGCTCCTGAAGGCGGAGATGCTGCACGGCCTGGGGCGCGCGTACCGGGGGTACCGGGACTACGCGCGAGCCGGGGAGCTGCTGGAGAGGGCACTCGCGTTGGGGCGCGAGGCCCACCCGGATGGGCACATCGATGTGGCCCGGAGGCTGGCCGACCTGGGCTACGTCTCGTACCGGCGGGGTCGCCTGGCGGACGCGGAGAAGCTGTTGCGCGAAACGCTGACCATGGAGGAGGGGCTGTTGGGAACGAGCGATCCGCTCCTGGCCGAGACGCTTAACTACCTGGGTTACGTATGTCGCAGCCTGGATCGGCCCGCCGCCGTCCTGGAGAGCTTCCGCCGGGCGCTGGCCATCCGGCGGGAGGCGCTTTCCCCCGACGATCCGCTGGTGGCCAGGAGTCTCCACGACCTGGCGGTGAACCTGTGGCAGACGGGAGACCTCGGGCAGGCGGAGCGCCTGTTTCGCGAGGCGATCGACGTTCGTCGGCGGGGCACGGGATCCGAGGATCCGAGGGTCGGGACCGAGATGGTGTACCTGGCCGACGTGCTCGCCGCGAGCGGCCGCGAGACCGAGGCCGAGACGCTGTACCGGGAAGCGCTCGCGCTCCAGGAGCGGTCGCTCGGCGAGGACCACTACCAGCTTGCGCACGCGCTGCACAGCCTCGGCAATCTGCTGGGAGAGCGGGGCGAGTTCGGAGAGGCGGAGCGTCTGTTCCGGCGCTCGGTCTCGATCCAGCGTAACACCTGGGGGCCGATGCACCTGAATACGCTGTCGAGCGAAGCGGAGCTGGCGGCCCTCCTGCACCGGGTGCGCGAGGGCGATCGGGCGGCTCTCGAGGCGGTGTTCCCGCTCGTGTACGAGGAACTGCACCGGCTCGCCGGCCGGGAGCGCGACCGGTGGCGAGGGGACGAGACGCTCAGGACCACGGCGCTCGTCCACGAGACCTACATCCGGCTCGTGGGGCAGCAGAGCCCCGACTGGAAGGACCGGGCCCACTTCAAGGCGGTGGCGGCCGTCGCGATGCGCCAGATCCTCATCGACTATGCGCGCCGCCGGCTGGCGAAGGTGCGGGGCGGGGATCGCCGGCGGGTCAGCCTGCAGGACGTGACCGAAGCGCTCCAGTCGGCGCCGGAGTTCACGGCGGACAAGGCCGTGGCGGTCGTGGCTCTCGACCGGTCGCTGAAGCGGCTGGAGCGAGTGAGCGAGGAGCTGAGCCGTGTGGTCGAGTGCCGGGTGTTCGGCGGCAGGTGTATGCCGCCGGCCACGCTGGCGCATTGCCCCTCCTGAGTCGGCAGCGCGCCCGAAGTGGTACCTCCGACCTCTTCCTGGCAGCCCGACTTCGGCGAGCTGAGCTGATCGATGCCCGGAACGTGGGGACCGTGGGATCGGACGATGAGGTGAACCTCGGCGCCCATCGGGTCGGTCAGACCGACGCCGGTCTTGAACCCGGGCTCTCCGACCTCGATCCGACCCGCGAAGGCCGCGCGGGCGCCCTGGCCCACCGGACCGACGGCGGCCCGCAGCGCATCGCCCCCGGAGCGCCCGAGATCGGGTCCCGGAGCGCAGGAGAAGGCCCCGGTCCCGTCCTGGCATTGGCTGGGATCGTTGAAGATGAACGCCCAGACGGTGATCGCGTGGCCCCGGATGCTGCCCTGGGTGGCCGGATCGTTCTGGACTCCGGGGAAGTCCGTGTCGAGCGTCATCTGCAGAGTGACGCCGTTGGCCTCTCGCTCCAGGGTGGAGGAGCCCACCTGCGGCCCCATTCCGAGAGGATACTGGAGATCGCGGCCTGAGTCGATGGCTCGGCGGCGGCGGCCGGAGGACCGGCGGGCGTGTCCGAGTTGCACCCCGCCCCCACGAGCGACACGAGAACCGCGAGGGGCGAGAGCCTGGCGAACCGGCGGGAGTACGGCATGGTGTCTCCTTCTGCGACTGTGACGGTCCCTTTTCCATCCTTCTTCCTCCCTTCATCACGTAAGACAGGCCCATCGGCGGCTCATCCGGCCGTGGCCCGCCCGTGGCGGCAGGCTGCCCATGGCCGCAGGTCCGGCAGAGCGCCGACCCTCAGTCCGGCCGGTCCACGGCTCGTGAGAATCCTCCATTGCCAGGAGGAATTGCACGTATCATGCTTCGCTTCATGACCGCTCACGCTGCGCCGGCGGGAAGCCCTCCATGGCCCTCGAGGGTTTCGGTGGGCTGGTGGTTCTGGACGAGATTCCGCGCCGCCGCATCCGGCGCGGTGCCACCCGATAGGAGGGAGAAGCCATGCGCACTGAGCCCCGAACGAAAGCCGTATCCCGGAGCCTCGCCCTGGTGCTGGCCCTGTGCCTCCCCGCGGCCGCGCGGGCGCAGGAGGGGACCCGGCCCGAGCGGGCCGCCGCCCTGGTGCGGGACCTCATGGCCAGGACGGGCGCGCCCGGCATGGCGGTCTCCGTCGGGGTCGGGGACCGCATCGTGTGGTCCGAGGGGTTCGGATACGCGGACGTGGAGCAGCGGGTGCCGGTGTGGCCCGCGATCACGCGGTTCCGGATCGGGAGCGTGTCCAAGACGCTGACCTCGGTGGCGGTGGGCCAGTTGTACGAGCAGGGGCGCCTGGATCTGGACGCGCCGGTCCAGCGCTACGTTCCCTCGTTTCCGGAGAAGCGGAAGGGGACCGTCACCACGCGCCTGCTGGCGGGCCATCTCGCCGGAATCCGCCACTACCGGGACGAGGAGTTCCTGCGCTACGAGCACTACGATTCGGTGCTCGACGGCCTGGCGATCTTCGCCGACGACACGCTCCTGTTCGCGCCCGGTACCAAGTACTCCTACTCCACCTACGGCTGGGACCTGATCAGCGCGGTGGTCCAGGGCGCCTCCGGCGAGGACTACCTGTCCTACATGCGGGAGCACGTGTTCGAGCCGATCGGGATGAGCCACACGGCCGCCGACCACGTGGACAGCATCGTGGTGAATCGCACCCGCTACTACGAGGTCAAGGACGGGACCCTGCTCAACGCCCCGGCGGTCGACAACAGCTACAAGTGGGCCGGCGGAGGCTTCCTCTCGACCTCGGAGGACCTGGTCCGATTCGGCTTCGCCCAGCTCGACCACCAGGTGCTGAAGCCCGAGACGGTCCGGCTCCTGTGGACACCCCAGAAGACCTCCTCGGGCGAGGAGACGGGGTACGGCATGGGCTGGCGGGTCGGGGTCGATGGGGGCCACCGCTGGGTCGGGCACGGCGGGGGCTCCGTGGGAGGCACCACGTACTTGCGGATCTATCCGGACTCGCGCGTGGTGATCGTCCTCATCGCCAACCTGACCGGCCTGCGGTTCGGGAACACGCCGCGGAAGCTGGCCCGGCTGTTCCTGCCCGAGTAGGCCTCACCGCCGCTCGATGAACAGGCGGGGCATGCCCGTCGCGCGGCCATCGTAGGAGACCGCCACCCGGCGGCCCGATCCCCGGATGAGGAGCACCAGGGCGTGGCCCGCCCTCCAGTCCGGCCGGGCGGTCACCTCCCGGATCAGGGCCGAGAGATCGGGAGAACGCTGCTTCCCTGAGCTCTCCCCCACCGTCATCCAGGGCTCCGGCCGCCACCGGACCCGGGCCATGGTCCGGGGCCGGCTCGACAGGTCGCCTTGCGCCCCGCCGAACGGCGCCGGGTCGCCGGCCAGCTCCGCCTGGAGGATGAGCTCCGTGGGCTCGGTGCTCGGCTCGTCCACCGTGAACTGGAGATGGGCGTGGCGGATCTCCTCTCCCCGGGCGATCGGGATGTCCCTGAAGCGAAGCCCCACCAGCTGGTCTCCTCGCTCCGGGTCGTGGATCAGCTCCAGGTCTCCGCTGGCGCGGTAGACGAAACCGTCGGGCAGCTCCTCCGCGTCGTCATCCGGGCTCGCTATGCGCCGCTCGAGAGCCCGGATCCCCACGAAGAACGTCAGGGGCTCCGAGTCGGCCACGTGGCCCTCGCTGTCGTGGACCCGCGCGAGAGCGACGTGGCGGCCCGCCCACCCGTCCGGCCCGTCCGTGCGCGACGGGCGCGCGATGTCGTTCGCCGGATGCGGATGCGCGGCGTCCTCCACCCGGAACCGGCGCGAGAGATCCTCCGTCTCGAACGGGGGCTCGGCGTCGGCCGCCACGACGGAGCCGTCCACCAGGAACTCCACGCGGAGCACCCGCGCGTCGGCCGACGCGGACGCCTCGGCCCACAGGCGGATCGGCTCGGCCGGTTCGAAGTGGTCTCGGGTCGGGGCCGTCAGCCGGACCTGGAGGGGCACGAGGCGAAGCACGCCGGGCAAGGGCGCCAGAACCGCGAAGCGTCCCCTGACTCCCGCCAGGCTGCGGCGGGATCGGTACCCGGCCAGGTGGACGGCCCGTCGGGTCGGCGGGATCTCGGCCGGTGATCCCACGTAGCGCACCGCGATGTCCCCCCGGATCCCCAGCTCCTCGATCACGCCGTGCGTGGCGGTCCCGTAGTAACGCGACGTCCAGTAGAGCACTCCGCGCGGCTCGATGGTCCGGTTCAGCCCGTCGATCCAGCGCGCGAAGCCCAGATGCTGATCCATCCGCAGGTTGTCGAGCGTGCGCGGCCGGCCCAGCGGCGAGGCGGCCAGCGCCCGGTGGAAGCCCGGGAAGCGCCGGTGCACGGGCGCCAGGTTGTATTCCAGAGTGAGCAACAGCGCCACCCCCGCGTAGGCCGCCAGGATCCCGCGCCGCACGGTCGGGCCGGTCCGGTGCGCCCCGCTCGCGATGGCCACGGCGACGAACGCGAGCGCGGGCAGGAAGAAGCGCTGGTTGTAGGAGGTGCCGGAGAAGGGCAGGAGCCCCGCCACGTAGATCGCGGCGAAACAGGCGGGGGCCGCCCGCCCCGCCCGCGGGCCGTCTCGCGCGGGTGCCGGCCCAGCCGGGCTCCCCGCCGGCCGCGCCCGGCTCCCACGCGGCCGCCCCCACCTCCGGAACAGGAAGAGCAGCGAGACATGAAAGGCGAGCAGCAGGGTCACCAGGAGCAGAAGGAGCGAGGCGAGCAGCGCGCCGCCCGACGGGTGCGCCAGGTTGGCCAGGTATCCGTTGTAACCGCCGCCCATCGGCACGTCCGCCCCGAGGTTCAGGGTGGGATTGCGCCCCAGCCGGGCCAGCGCCACGCCCACACCCAGGACGCCGAACACGAGGCCCAGCAGGGCGAGCTTCGAGGCCGCATGAGAGGCTCGCCGCCGGAATCCGCGCAGGTGCAGCAGCAGGTAGGCGGGGCACGCGATCCCCAGGATCAGGCCGTACAGCTTGGTGAGGATGGCCGCGTAGATCACCAGGCCCAGCAGAGGAATGAGCGCCCGAGTGTCGCGCTCGGGCTCGGCCGCCACGACATCGGTCAGCACGAAGGCGAGCAGGACCAGCCCGGCGAACAGGCTGTCCGGGTAGGCCGACCAGAACTGGTAGAGCGCCAGAGGGTGGAAGAACAGCAGGACGAGCTCCAGCGGCAGGAGCCGGCGCGGCAGGCCGAACTTCCGGTTGAGCCTCCCGAAGAACCCGCAGGCGGCGGCCAGGAAAAGGGCCGTTCCCAGGGCTGAGGCCAGCTTGAGGCCCGCGTTGGCGCCCAGGAGCCGGATCAGTGGCGCCGCCAGGAGGGAGAAGCCGACCGGCTTCCCGTGCGAGAGGCCCGAGTCGGCGATCACCCGCACGGGATCGAAGCCGCTCCCCAGGAGGTTCCGGGCCGTCTTGGCGTACACGAAGCTGTTGCGAACCGGCGGCAGACCCAGGTTCGCGAGCAGGAAGGCGAGACCGCTCCCCAGGATCACGGCGATGACCAGGAGCGTGGCACGCCGTTCGGGCACTCTCGGAGTATTCACGTCTCGAGCATCGCTCGCCTGTCCTCCGGACCGTCGTCAACGGTGCGCCGAAACACCGGCCTCGTGCAGGACGCCTCGGCGCTTCAGGGGGAAGGCGGGCGCGAGTTGGGACGCCGCCCGCTCCGGATTGAACGAAATTTAGCCTTGGCGGGGACGGGAGGGCAGTGGCCACCCCTTTGGCTCCGGAGGCCGGACGGTTCTATTGCCGGGATTGTACGGAGTCCGGAACCTCTCTCCACGCACAGGAGGCCGACGTTGGGATCCATCAAACGGGAGTTCACGGGAGCGACGGGCGACACGCTGGTGGCCCGGTTGGACCTGCCGGTCGACGGGGCGCCGCGGGCGTACGCCCTGTTCGCCCATTGCTTCACCTGCTCCAAGAACCTGAAGGCCGTGGTGAACATCGCCCGGGCCCTGAACCAGGCCCGGATCGCGGTGTTCCGCTTCGACTTCACGGGCCTGGGGGAGAGCGAAGGGGAGTTCGCCGAGACGAACTTCTCCTCCAACGTGGGCGACCTGGTGGCCGCCGCGCGGTTCATGGAGCGGGAGTACGAGGCTCCCCGCATCCTGATCGGCCATTCCCTGGGCGGGGCCGCGGTGATCCGGGCCGCCGCCGGGATCCCGAGCGCCGAGGCCGTGGCGACGATCGGCGCGCCCGCGGACCCGGCCCACGTCCGGAACCTCCTCACCGGCGCGCTGCCCGAGATCGAGACGGCGGGACAGGCCGAGGTCGCCCTCGGAGGCCGCAGGTTCACCATCCGCAAGCAGTTCCTGGACGACCTGGAGGAGACGGGGATGCGGGAGGCCCTGCGGGAGCTGCGCCGCGCGCTCCTCATCTTCCATTCGCCCGTGGACCGTGTGGTCGGGATCGACAACGCCGCCCGCCTGTTCCAGGCCGCCCGCCACCCCAAGAGCTTCATCTCCCTGGACACGGCCGACCACCTGCTCACGGACGAAGCGGATTCGCGCTAAGTGGGCACGGTGCTGGCGGCGTGGTCGGACAAGTACGTGAGCGCGCCCGCCGCCGCGCGGGAGGCGGCCGGACCGGTGGAGGCCGGGGGCGGCACCGGGTCGGCGGCACCGGTGGAGGCCGCGGCCGCCGCGACGCCTGCAGCGCCGTCGGGGGCGGCGACGGCCGCTCCAGGCCCCGCGCGTGGCGTGGCGGCTCGGACCGGGCCGGACGGCTACCGGACGGAGATCCTCGCCTCGGGCCACCCGCTGGTGGCCGACGAGCCGGTGGCGGCGGGCGGCACGGACGCCGGGCCCTCGCCCTACGATCTTCTGGCGGCGGCCCTCGGGGCCTGCACCTCCATCACGCTGCGCATGTACGCCGACCGCAAGCGGTGGCCCCTGGAGGAGATCCGGGTCCGGCTCACGCACCGGAAGGTGCACGCCGAGGACCAGCTGCGATGCGAGTCGGAGTCGGCCCGCCTGGACGAGATGGAGCGGCGGCTGGAGCTGGTGGGTCCGCTGGATGAGGCACAGCGCGCGCGGTTGGCCGAGATCGCCGATCGCTGCCCGGTCCACCGGACGCTGGAAGCGGGCGCGTGCGTGGTGACGACGCTGGTCGAGTAGCCGGACGCCGCGGCGCGGCCCCGCCGGCCTCCCGCGTCAGCGCATCGTGCGGCCGCTCTTTCGGCGCCACGCTCTTCTGCCTCCATGGGCTGGCGGGCCTACGGGATCGAGCCCTCGAGCTCCGACGCCACACTCTGCGACACGCCCTCCGGGCCCGGCGGGGCCGCGCCGCGTCCCAGCGCAAGGAAGTTGGCCAGCAGCGCGTGGCCGGCCTGGGTCATGATCGCCTCGGGGTGGAACTGGACTCCCCACACGGGAAACCGGACGTGCTCCAGCCCCATCACCTCGCCCTCCTCGGTGCACGCGGTCACCCGAAGCGGCCCCTCGTCCGCCGCGGCCGGGTCCGGCTCCCCCGAGCGGAGCTCCACGAGAAGGGAGTGATAGCGGGTGGCCCGCAGGGGATTGGGCAGCCCCCGGAACAGCCCTCGCTCCTGGTGATGGACGGGGGACGTCTTGCCGTGCATCGGCACCGGCGCGCGCACCACCTTCCCGCCGAACGCCTCTCCGATGCACTGGTGGCCCAGGCAGACGCCCAGGATGGGCGTGCCCTCCCCCAGCTCCCGGATCACCTGAACGGAGATCCCGGCCTCGGTCGGCGTGCGGGGACCCGGGGAGATCACGATGTGCGACGGGTCCAGGTGGCGGATCCCGGCCACGTCCAGCGCGTCGTTGCGCGCCACCTCGACCTGTTCGCCGAGCTCCCTGAGGTAGCGGGCCAGGTTGAACACGAAGGAGTCGTAGTTGTCCAGCAGGAGGATCACGTTCCCGCTCCCGGATCCGCTTGCGGGGCGGCCTCCGGCGGCGCCGGCATCTTCGCCTCCGCGCCTTCGGAGCTTCCCGCCTCCACCAGACTCCGCCGGCAGATGCCCGACTGGCCCGGGCACTCCTCCACCTCCACTTCGAGCCGCTGGAAATCGGCGCCCGCCTCCGCCCGCTCGGCCAGCCAGGCGGCCAGCTCATCGGCCAGCCAGGCGGCCAGGAGCTCCGCGGTGGTGTTGGAGATGGGCAGCAGGACGACGTCCGCGCGCGGGAACGTATACAGCGGATCTCCGCATTCCACCAGCACCTGCTCGCCGGCCTCGTGGACCAGAATCGCGGGGCTTCGGGACGGGAGGAGCACGCGGTGGTCGAGCGTCTCGATGCGGCGGGCGACCGCTCGCTTGAGCTCGACGTAGTCGAACACGTAGCCGGCGCGGTTGAGCTTCCCGTCCAGCGTCGCGCGAACGCGGTAGTTGTGTCCGTGCAGGCTCTCGCAGCGCCCGTCCTCGAACGAGATGAAGTGGGCCGCCGAGAACAGGAGATCCTGCTTGCCCACGCTGATTCGAAACTCGCTCATGATCCTCCCTCGAGTCGGGGCTCCCGCCCCGGGGTCTTGCTCCGACTCCATGCGCTGACTCAGCTTACTCCCGTGAGGATTCCCGGGCGAGCCCGGCCGGTCACCGCGAGGTGCGGAGATCAAGGCCGGCCGCGGCGACCGGCGTGGGAGCGCGATGAGCCAGGCAAGCCTGAACGAGAAGCGTCAACGACTCCGGAAAGTGCTGCGCGAATGCGGCTCCGTGCTGGTCGCGTACAGCGGCGGAGTCGATTCCGCCTATCTTGCCCACGAAGCGGTGCGCACGCTGGGTGTGGCCAACGTTCTCGCGGTGCTCGGGCTCAGCCCTTCCGTCGCCGCCCCGCAGGCCGCGGCCGCGCGGGAGATCGCGGAGCGGTTCGGAATTCCGTGGCGACGGCTGGACACGGACGAGCTCGAGGAGCCCGGCTATGTCGCCAACTCCGGCCAGCGGTGCTACTTCTGCAAGACGGAGCTGTACGGGAAGCTGGTCCGGCTGGCCAGCCGGGAAGGGTTGGCCGTCGTGGCCGACGGGACCAACGCGGACGACGCCGCCGACTATCGTCCCGGCGCTCGGGCCGCCGCGGAGCACAGGGTCCGCTCCCCGCTGAGCGAGGCTGGCCTCGCCAAGGCCGAGATCCGCCGCCTCTCCCGGCGGGCCGGCCTGCCGACCTGGGACGCTCCGGCCTCTCCCTGTCTCGCGAGCCGGCTGCCCTACGGAGTGGAGGTCACCCGCCGCCGGCTCCGCCAGGTGGAGGACGCCGAGCGGGCGCTGCGCGAGGCCGGTGTGCTCGGCGAGCTTCGGGTACGGCACCACGCGGGGGTGGCGAGGCTGGAGCTGGATCCCGGGCTGCTGACCGCCTGGAGCGACTCCGGCCCCGTCGGGCGCTCCACCCCGGCTCGCGGGCGCGGGGGCGCCGCATCCGACCCAGGACCCTTGCGTCCCCCTGACCTGGAGAGGCTTCGCCTGGCCGCGGCTCGCCTGAAGCGGCTCGGCTTTCGCCGCGTCGTGCTGGATCTGGAGGGATATCGGCGTGGCTCCCTCAACCGGGCACTCGGAGCCGCGGGCCGGCGACCCCTCCCGATCGAGCGGGAGCCGGCTCCGCCCGGGCTGGAGCTGGAGGCGGAGGGCCCGGAAGGCGAGATCGCGGTGCTCCGGGTCCCGGACTCGCGACTTCGGGAGATCCTGCGCCCCGGGCGTCGGGCGCGAATGGCGGACCGGGTCCGGACGGAGGGCTTTCGGCACGCCGCCGTGGATCTGCACCGCGACGCCTGACGTGCGGTTGTTCGTGGCCGTCACCTTTCCGCGGCCCCTCCGGGAGCGTATCTGGAAGGCGGCGGAACCGCTGCGGGCGCCCGGGGTTCCGATCCGCTGGGTTGGCCCCGACGAGCTTCACCTCACCCTGAGGTTCATCGGAGAGGTGCCCGATGGGACGGCCGACGTCCTGGACCGGGCGGTGGCCCGGGTGGCGTCGCAACGGCCTCCGTTCACCGTTCGGCTGGATGGCGTCGGGGCCTTCCCGTCCCTCCGCCGGCCGCGGGTCGTGTGGCTGGGCGTAGAACCCTCGGAGGCGCTGCGCTCGGCGCAGCATGCGGTGGAGGAGGCGCTGGTCGGGGCCGGGCTCGAGCCGGCCCGGCGCGGCTACCACCCGCACGTGACCCTGGGCCGGGTCGCCCGCCCGGCCGGCCGCCGGGGCTGGGAGGCGTTCGAGACGGCGGCCGCGCGGATCCGGGTGGACGCGGAGCAGGCCGTCCGGAGCCTGGAGCTGGTGCGCAGCCGGCTCACTCCGGAGGGGGCCCGCTACACCACCTTCGGTTCGCACGGCTTGGGCGGTGCCTCCGGGTCGTGAGCCGGCGCGGGCGCCGGGGGTCATACGGGCGCGAGGGGTTATGTTGAGAAGTTTGGTGAAGGCGCGGAGCGGCATGAGGCTCACAACGATGAACGGATCATGAAGCTGATAAGGAATTTCCTGGCGGGCATCGGGTGCCTGACGGTGCTGGTGGTGCTGCTGGTGGCGGCGTGGCTGTATCGAGACGAGATCCGGAGCTGGTGGAGCGGCCGCGGCGACGTCGTCAGCGCCGAGATCTCGCCCGAGCTGGCCGAGGCGGTCGAGCAGAAGCTGAACGCCCTGGTCCGGGGGGACGACGGGCCGGAACTTCGGCTCAGTGAGACGGAGCTGCAGAGCTGGGTGCGCTACCGGCTTCTCAGCCAGTTGCCCGACGGCGTATACGATCCGACCGTCGTGCTGCGCGATACCACCGTGAGATTCACCGCGGCGCTGGACTTCGAGCGACTGGCGTCGAGCTCGGGGGCAGCGGAAGGCCTGCAGCGGATCATGGGGGACTCCGCGCGCGTCAAGACCGAGATCTATCCCCGGGTGGCGGCCGAAGGTCGCGGTGAAGCCACCGTCCTCAGCCTGCAGGCCGGCGTGGTGCCGGTCCCGCCCATGTTCATCCCCAACGTGCTCAAGCAGGCGGGCTTCGAATCGAACGGACGCACGGTCGTGTTTCCCGTCCCGGTGGACCTGGCGGGGATCCGGATCCGGAACGACCAGCTGATCCTGGTTCGCCGCGGCGCGGACGGGGGAGGTTGAGCGCGGGATGAGCGGGACCGCCAGGTTGGGGCAGGTGCGGGACCGGACGCGGGTGAAGCGTGGAACGCCGGCCTCTCGTTGTGGGTATGTACCGCGCCCGAGGCGGGAAAGCGGACGCGGACGATCGACGGAACGAGACTGATGGGAGGACGATGAAGCACACGGCGGATCCCGAACGGAAATCGGATCCGACCGGGACCGAGTGTCAGGACTCGGGCCGGGTCCCGCCGCCGGCACGGCCGTCGCTCGGCCGCTGGCTGTGGGAATGGACCAAGTCGATCGTCGTCGCCTTCCTGCTGTTCCTGTTCGTGAGGACGTTTCTGGTCGAGGCGTTTCAGATCCCCACCGGATCGATGGAGAACACACTTCTGGTGGGTGACTTCCTCCTGGTCAACAAGGCGGTATACGGCGCCGAGATTCCGGGGACCGACATGCATCTGCCGGCCTTCGACCGGCCGTCGCGGGGGGACATCATCGTGTTCGAGCCTCCGCCGGCCGCGGGCCAGCCCCCCCATACGAATTACGTGAAGAGAATCGTGGGTATCGCGGGAGATACGCTGGCCATGACGGGCGGGGCGCTGATTCGAAACGGAAGGCGCGTGCCGGAGCCCTACGTGAAGAGGGGTCGCAGGATCGGGGACGTCCGCAGCCCTCAGTTCTCCTGGCAGCGCTCCTATCTGGTCGGCCACCGCCCGCGCTATCGGCCCACGCGCGACAACTGGGGCCCGATCGTGGTTCCGCCGCACAGCCTGTTCGTGATGGGAGACAACCGCGTCAACTCGGAGGACTCCCGCTACTGGGGCTTCGTCCCTGAGAGCTCCGTGAAGGGCCGCCCTCTGGTCATCTACTATTCCTACGACCGCAGAAAAGTGGTGCCGTTCAGCTGGCTCACCGAGATCCGGTGGGACCGGGTTCTGCACGGAGTTCGCTGACCCTACCCGCCCGGCCGCCGGCCGGGCGATGGATGGACGTTTCGTTGGCACGATCACTGGAACACTATCTTCGGGAAATCGGTCGACAGCCTCTTCTCACCCGGGAGGAGGAAGCTTGGCTGGCGGGCAGGATTCGGCGCGGAGACGAGCGCGCCCGGGAGCGGCTCGTGAAGGCCAATCTCCGGTTCGTCGTGTCGGTCGCCAAGCGGTATCAGAATCGGGGCGTGCCGCTGCCCGACCTCGTGAACGAGGGCAACCTGGGACTCCTGCGCGCGGCGGGCCGGTTCGACGGCAGCCGGGGGGTTCGCTTCATCAGCTACGCCGTGTGGTGGATCCGGCAGGCCATCGTCCAGGCGGTGACGCGGGGCTCGGGCCGGGGCGCCGGGTCCGGGGCCGCGCCGGCCTGGCTCTCCCTGGACGCGCCGCTGGGCGAGGGCCGCGAGGCCCGGCTGCGCGACGTGCTGGCCGATCCCCAGCCGGACGATCCCGGCGCGAAGGTCGAGCTCGATGCCCTGCGGGACGCTCTGGCGGCCAGCCTCACCTGCCTGCCGGAGCGCGAGGAGCGCGTGCTGCGTCTCTATTTCGGGTTGGATGGCGATCCTCCGCGGAGCCTGGATCAGGTGGGCTCGGAGCTGGGCGTGTCGCGGGAGCGGGTGCGCCAGATTCGGGAACGGGCGCTGGCTCGCATGCGCCTGGGGCCGCGCTTTCGTACCCTGGAAGCGTACCGGAGACCGTTCTGATCGGATCCCCCGTCCGGGGTCCCCTCGCGCCGGCCGGCATTCGGTTGACACGCCCGTATGCCGCGGGTAGCTTAAAAGGCTGTCACGTGGCTGGAATGGCCGCTCGCGAACCGGGCGGTTCTTTTTTCGCCAGACCACCCAACCCCGGTCCTCCAGCCGTCGTCCGCGGGCGTGAAGCGGCCGTGGCGCGATGCGCGCCGCACATGGGGACGGCGGGCGCTGTGGATGCGAGCGATGCGAGAGATGCGAACATACTCGGTGAAAGCCGGCGAGATAGAACGCGAGTGGTTCCTGGTGGACGCGCGCGACCAGGTGCTGGGCCGCCTGGCATCGGAGGTCGCGCAGGTTCTGCGCGGAAAGCACAAGCCCACGTTCAGCCCGCACCTCGATATGGGCGACTACGTGGTGGTGATCAACGCGAGCCGGGTTCGTCTCACGGGCCGCAAGGCGGAGCAGAAGACGTACTTCCGGCACAGCGGCTACATGGGGGGAGAGCGCTTGATTCCGTTCGCCCGCATGCGGCGACGGCACCCGGAACGGATCATCGAACGGGCGGTTCGGGGGATGCTCCCCAAGAACAAGCTGGGCCGGCAGATGCTGCGGAAGCTGCGCGTGTACGGCGGACCGGAGCACCCCCATGAGTCCCAGTCGCCGCGCGCGCTGGCGGCCCTGAGATGATTCGGCGAGCTTCGGACAACTCGACAGCGGGAGCGGGATGGATTCGACAGTGACGGAGCAGGTTCAGACGGTGGGAAGGCGAAAGAGGGCCGTGGCCCGAGCCCTCGTGCGGCCCGGCCGCGGCAACCTGACCATCAACGGACGGTCCCCGGACGAGTACTTCCCGGTGGCGCGGCGGCGTGCCAGGGTCAGTGCGCCGTTGAAGGCGGCCGGGGTGGAGGGCTTGTACGACATCGTGATTCGGGTGCGAGGCGGTGGCCCGTCCGGACAGGCCGACGCCGTCCGGCTGAGCATCGCGCGCGCCCTGGTGCGGTTCGACGAGGATCGTCGTTCCACGCTGCGGTCGCACGGGCTGCTCACCCGGGATCCACGCATCGTGGAGCGGAAGAAGCCGGGGCGGCCCAAGGCGCGCAAGCGCTTCCAGTTCTCGAAGCGGTAGATCGAGCCAGGCGTTCAGTTCAGAGCGGAGCGGCAATGACGGAAGTCGGGATCAAGGACCTTCTGCGAGCGGGCGTTCATTTCGGCCATCAGACTCGCCGGTGGAACCCCAAGATGCGGAAGTACATCTTCGCCGAGCGCGGCGGGATCTACCTCATCGACCTGCGCAAGACCCTCCAGGAACTGGAGCGGGCGCAGGAGTTCGTGCGGGAGACCGTGCTGGCCGGTAAGCCGGTCCTGTTCGTATGCACCAAGTATCAGCTCGCTCCGATCGTGCGGGCAGAGGCGGAGCGGTGCGGCGCCTTCTACGTCACCGAGCGCTGGCTGGGCGGCATGCTCACGAACTTCGAGACCATCCGGAAGAACATCCGCCGGCTCAAGGAGCTGGAGCGGGGTGCGGAGGAAGGCGCGTTCGAGTTCTACACCAAGAAGGAGCGGCTCCTCCTGGAACGCGAGAGGATCAAGCTGGACCGGTACCTGTCGGGGATCAAGGACATGAGCCGGCTCCCGGGTCTCCTGTTCGTCATCGATGCCAACAAGGAGGATATCGCGGTTCGGGAGGCCAATCGGCTGGGGATTCCGGTCGTGGCCATCGCCGACACCAACGCGGATCCGGACCTGTTGACGATTCCGATCGCCGGCAACGACGACGCGATTCGGTCCGTCTCGTTGATCACCGGGACGCTGGCGGATGCGATCGAAGCCGCGCGCCGGGAGATTCCGGAGACCACCGCGCCGGAGGCGGAGGCGGAAGTCTACACGTACTCCTCCGATGCCGGTGGCGTGAGCGATGCGGCCCGAGGGCGCAAGCGACGCGGAAGGCCAGGCCGGCGGCCTCGGCCGGAAGTCATCGCGCGAGTCCTCCACGCTGCCCCGGCGAAATCCTCGGGAGAAGCGAAGGATGGCGGAGACGCGGCGGCCGAAGCCGAGCCGGCGGCCGAACAGGCCGTGTCGGAGCCGGAAGCGGAGCAGGCGTCCGCCGAGCCGACGGCCGAAGATGTGACGCTCGAGCCGCAGGTGGCCGAACAGGCGGAGACCGGGCCGACGCCGGAGACCGAGGATGCGGACGCGGCAGCGGCGTCCGCCGAACCGGAGGAAGAGCCGGTGGCCGAGGCGGCAGACGCCGAACCGGACGAGGAACCGGACGCCGAACGGGCCGAGCGGCCGGAACTGGCGGTGTCGGCCGAGGCCGCCTCAGGCGGCGAATCGGGAGAAGAGGCCCCGTCCTCCTGACCGATCCACGCCAGGGCCACTTCGGTGGCCCTTTTTTTTGAAACGACGACGGTCTCCGGTGAGGTGGGAAGTGGACAGCCAGACTCGAGAGCGGAGAAGCGACGAATGGACATAGTGGCGATCACGGCCGCGGCGGTGAAGTCCCTGCGGGACCGGACCGGCGCCGGCATGATGGACTGCAAGAAGGCCCTCCAGGAAGCCGGCGGAGACGAGGAGCGCGCCATCGATTTGCTGCGCCAGCGTGGCGCCGCGAAGGCGGCCAAGCGGGCCGCCAGGGAAGCGAGAGAGGGCGCCATCCAGATCGCTTCCGGCGACCGGACGGTCGCGATGGTCGAGCTGCTCAGCGAGACGGACTTCGTCTCCCGCAACGAGCGCTTCGTGGACTTCGCCCGGCGCGCCGCGGAGCAGGCCTGCCGCGCCGATCTGCCGGATGGCGAGGTCGTGGACGGGGAAGTTCTGCTCGGGCTGCCCGGCGGCGAGGCGCTCGCGACGGAGCTGGACGACCTGCGCACCTCGATCGGCGAGAACCTCCGGCTGGCGCGGGTGGTACGCCACGTGGCGGGCGCCGCGGCGCGCCTCGGCGCGTACCTGCACTTCGGGAACAGGATCGGCGTGCTGGTGGAGCTCGCGGGCGCGAACGTGCCCGAGGGCCTGCCGCGCGACCTGGCCATGCACATCGCGGCGGCCCGGCCGGAGGGAGTCTCGCCCGAGGACATCCCGGCGGAGGCGCGCGAGCGCGAACGGGCCGTGTTTCTGGAGCAGGCCCGGGCGGAAGGGAAGCCCCCGCAGATCATGGAGAAGATCGTGGAAGGGCGCATGCGCAAGTTCTACGAGCAGAGCGCTCTCCTTTGGCAGAGCTTCGTGAAGGACCCGGATCGTAAGATCCGTGACCTCCTCTCCGAGGCGGGCGAGGATGTCGAAGTGCGGCGCTTCGTCCGGTTCGAGATCGGAGACTGAGTTGAGCGCCGCGGAGCAGGCCCATCGCTTGAAGTACCGGCGCGCGCTGGTGAAGCTCTCCGGGAAGGCCCTGGCGGGCGAGCGCGGCTTCGGGATCGATCCGCCGGCCGTCGAGGCGTTCACGCGCCATATCGACGGCGTCCACGCCGCCGGCGTCGCGCTGGGCGTGGTGGTGGGAGGCGGCAACATCGTGCGTGGAACGGTGGCCAGCCAGCAGGGGATGGACCGGGTCTCCGCCGATTACATGGGCATGCTGGCCACGGTGATCAACGCCCTGGCGCTCCAGGACATGCTGGAGAAGCAGGGCATCGAGACCCGCGTCATGTCGGCGATCCGGATGGAGGCGCTCGCCGAACCCTACATTCGCCGGCGGGCCCTGCGCCATCTGGACAAGGGCCGTGTGGTGATCTTCGCGGGTGGGACGGGGAATCCCTATTTTTCGACCGATACGGCCGCGGTGCTCCGCGCCATCGAGATGGAGGCCGACGTGATCCTCAAGGCCACCAAGGTGGACGGCGTCTACACGTCGGATCCGGAGGCCGATCCGGAGGCGGAGTTCATCGAGGAGATCTCCTATCTGGAGGTCATGACGCGCGAGTTGCGCGTGATGGATGCGGCCTCCATCTCCCTGTGCAAGGAGAACGGGCTCCCCGTGATCGTGCTCAACATCCGTCGGCCGGGCGCCATCCTGGCCGCGCTGGAGGGAGAACGAATCGGGACGCTCGTGGCGTGAGAGGCGGCCCGCCCGGCGGCGAGGGCGCCCGCGTTCCAGGAAAGGGGTAGGCGATGCCCGAGCAGACACTTCGGAACGCCGCGAAGGCGATGGATCGGACCATCGATGCGGTGCGCGGCGAGTTCAATACCGTGCGTACCGGTAAGGCCAGTCCGCTGATCTTGGACTCGGTCCGCGTGGAAGCCTACGGCTCCATGGTATCCCTCAAGCAGGTGGCCAACGTGGGAGCGCCGGAGCCGCAGATGCTGGTGGTTCAGCCCTACGATCCCAGCATCGCCGGGACCATCGCCAAGGCCATCCGGACGGCGGACCTGGGCCTCAACCCTTCCGTGGACGGTAACCTGATCCGGGTTCCCATTCCGCCGCTCACGGAGGAGCGCCGCAGGGAGATGGTGAAGGTGCTGCACCGCATGGCCGAGGAGGGCCGGATCGGGATCCGCCACGTGCGGCACGAGGCCAAGTCGGCGCTGCAGAAGATGCAGAAGGAAGGCGAGATCGGCGAAGACGAGTGCCGCCGCCGGCTCGAGGAGCTCCAGAAGCTCACCGACGAACACATCCACCGGGTGGACGAGGTGCTTGCCAGGAAGGAAGCCGAGGTGATGGAGGTTTGAGGACGTGAGCCTGCCCAGGCGCCCCGCCCTGAAGAAGGCGTGGCACGCCTACGTGCTGGGTCACGATCTGGGTGTCGCTCGGGAGGTGAAGGCGGCCTGGGGCGAATCCTCGGCCGCCGAGACGGTCGCGGCGGATGGGGCGGTCCCCGCGCCGGCGGATGGGGCGGCTCCCGCCCCGGCGCCGGGGCGCGTGTCGGTGCCCGATCGCCTCGACTTCCACCGTGGTCCGGACACGTGGCGCGAGCGCGAGGGCGGCTGAGCCCGGATCTCGTCTCGCGCCTGTCGCGCCTGCTGGACCGCCGTCCCGGCCTGCTCCCGACCGGCTCCACTGTTCTGGTAGGAGTGTCGGGTGGCCCGGATTCCATGGCGCTCCTCCACCTGCTCCGCGAGCTGGCCGCGTCGCGCCGGCTGCGGCTGTTCGCGGGCCATTTCGATCACGGGCTGCGGCCGGAGAGCGCCGTCGAGGCCGAACGGGTACGGGCCTGGGCCGACGGGCTCGGCATTCCCTGCGTCGTGGGCCGCCCCGCGGAGCCGTTGCGGCACACGCAAAACGCCTTCCGCGAGGCGCGCTACGCGTTCCTGTGGGCGGAGGCGCGGCGCCGCGGCGCGGATCGGCTCGCCACCGGGCACCAGGCCGATGACCAGGCCGAGACCGTGCTGTTCCGGGCCCTGCGGGGAACGGGTCTGCGCGGGCTGTGCGGGATTCCGCTGCGGCGAGGCGCGTTGGTCCGGCCGCTCCTGCCATTCTGGCGCACGGAGCTGGAGACGTATCTGAGCGCCCGCGGGATCGATTGCCTCCGCGATCCCTCCAACCTGGACCGGCGCTGGGCCCGGGCCCGTATTCGGCGCGATCTGCTCCCGGGCCTGGGGGAGCTGCTGGGAGAGGACCCGCGCCCTCGCCTCCTGGGGCTGGCCAGGGCGGCGCGGCGGGCCGAGCGCGCGCTCGAGGCCCGCGCCGCCGAGGTGGCTCGAACCGTGTGTCACCCGGGCTCCGGCGGCGATGGCCGCGTGCGAATTGCCCGCTCGAGACTGGGCTCCTATGATCGGGACACGCAGGCGCGGGTGCTGCGCCTGCTGGCCCGCCGGGCGGGCGTCGAGCTGTCTCGCGGAGGAACCCGCGCCGCGGTGGCGTTTATCACGCACGGGCGCAGTGGCACGGCAATTGATCTGAGTGAGACCGTGCGTCTGGGGCGGGAATTCGACGCGTTGTGGCTGGGGTCCGATCCGGTCGCCGGACCGGACCGCGAGGCCACGATTCCCGGACCGTCCGCCGGCCGTGACACGGTCGAGATCGGGGGCGTCCGGTTCGAGCTGGGGTGGACAGCGCGGCGCGGAGCCGCGGTGCGAGAGGTTTCGGGACAGGAGAGCGGAGACTGGCGGGTGGCGCTTTCGCTCGCCAGCCTTGATTTTCCCGTTCGGGTGCGCGGGCCGCGTCCGGGCGACCGGATTCGCATGCGCGGCGGCACCCGCAAGCTCAAGAAGCTGTTCAACGAGCGGCGTGTGCCGCTCGGGTCACGAGCCCGGACTCCCGTGCTGGTCACGGCGGATGACCGGATTGTGTGGGTCGCCGGCCTGGCGGTCGGCGAAGGGATGTACGCCGGCCAAGACGAGGGGAGCTTGATCATTGGTCTCGAGGAGTTCGAGCGCGGAATCGGCGGGGGCGGCCACGGCCGTCGCTGAGGGTCCGGGCGCCGCGGAGGTTCTGGAGCGCACGGGCGGGCGGGAGCTGGCCCGAATCGTCTACTCGGAGCGCGACATATCCGAGCGCGTGGAGGCCATGGGACGGGCCATCACGGACGCGTATCCCTGCGACGAGGAGCTGCTGATCCTCGGACTGCTGAAGGGATCGTTCATCTTCGTGGGAGACCTGGTGCGCGCGATCCGCCGGCCGGTCCAGGTGGACTTCCTGGTCGCCTCCAGCTACGGATCGGGGACGACCACATCCGGGGAGGTGAAGCTGCTGTACGATCCCTCCGCCCCGGTGGAAGGCCGCCACGTGGTCCTGGTGGAAGACATCGTGGACAGCGGCACCACGGTGAATCGAATGGCCCGGGCGCTGGGCGAGCGACGCCCGGCCTCGCTCGAGATCTGCGCTCTGCTGCACAAGCACCTGGCCCGGGACCTGGCGCTGGAGCCGCGCTGGGTGGGTTTCGACGCGCCGCCGGAGTTTCTGGTGGGTTACGGGCTGGACCACGCCGAGGACTTCCGGCACCTGCCCTTCGTGGCCAGTCTCTGAGGCCGGGAGCGCGACACGCATGACGACGCCCGAGCAAAAAGATCCGAACGGCCGCCTGGTCCGCTTCCTGAGGGCCGCCTCCTTCTGGGTGGTGGTCGTCCTCATCCCGCTGGCCATCTACCAGTTCATGAAGAGCAGCCAGGAGGCGCGCCAGGAGCTCACCTACACCGAGTTCCGGGAGCAGCTCGATTCGGGCAACATCCAGTCCGTCACGATTCACGAGCGCCGCCGGGTGGAGGGCGTGCTCAAGCGCGCGCTCGAGCGGGACGACCAACAGGTCACGAACTTCCACACCCTGCTGCCGTTCGAGCCGGACCTCGCCTTCGCCCAGCAGCTGGATGAGGCCGGGGTGGAGACGAAGAGCCAGGAGTCGGGGAGCAACTGGGTCGCCCTCCTGCTCAACGTGTTTCCGTGGATCCTGATCATCGGCCTGTGGCTGTTCCTGTTCCGCCAGATGCAGGCGGGCGGCTCGCGCGCCTTCAGCTTCGGGAAATCCCGGGCCAAGCTCCTGACCGGCGACACGCCCAAGGTGACCTTCGCGGATGTGGCGGGCTGCGACGAGGCCAAGGAGGAGCTCGAAGAGATCATCGACTTCCTCAAGGACCCGGGCAAGTTCAGCCGCCTGGGAGGGCGGCTCCCCAAGGGCGCCCTCCTGGTGGGTCCGCCGGGCACCGGAAAGACCCTGCTGGCCCGCGCGGTCGCGGGCGAGGCGGCGCGGCCGTTCTTCTCCATGTCGGGCTCGGACTTCGTCGAGATGTTCGTCGGGGTGGGAGCGAGCCGCGTCCGGGACCTGTTCGAGCAGGGCAAGGCCCACGCGCCGTGCATCATCTTCATCGACGAGATCGACGCGGTCGGCCGGCACCGGGGCGCGGGCCTGGGCGGCGGGCACGACGAGCGCGAGCAGACCCTGAACCAGCTGCTGGTGGAGATGGACGGGTTCGAATCCAACGAGGGCGTGATCCTGCTGGCGGCCACCAACCGCCCGGACGTGCTGGATCCGGCGCTCCTGCGGCCGGGCCGCTTCGACCGGCAGATCGTCGTGGACAGCCCGGACATCCGGGGTCGCGAGGGCATCTTCCGGGTGCACACCCAGGACATCCCGCTGGCCGAGGATGTCGATCTCCAGGTGCTGGCCAAGGGTACTCCGGGCCTGTCCGGCGCGGACATCGAGAACGTGGTCAACGAGGCGGCCCTGCTGGCGGCGCGAGAGGACAAGGACCGCGTCTACATGTTGGACTTCGAGAAGGCCAAGGACAAGGTCATGCTCGGGGCGGAGCGGCGCAGCATGGTGATCTCCGAGGAGGAGCGCAAAGTCACGGCGTACCACGAAGCGGGCCACGCCGTGGTGGCTCTGAGAATCCCGGGCCAGGATCCGCTCCACAAGGTGACGATCGTGCCGCGGGGACGAGCGCTGGGCATCACGGCGTCGCTGCCCGAGGAGGATCGGCACAACTACACGCGGTCGTGGCTGATCGGCCAGCTCAACATGCTGTTCGGCGGGCGGGTGGCCGAGGAGATGGTGTTCGGGATGGAGAAGATCACCACCGGCGCCGGCAACGACATCGAGCGAGCCACGGCCCTGGCCCGCCGGATGGTGACCCAGTTCGGGATGTCGCCGGCCATCGGTCCGATGACGGTCGGCGACCGCGAGCAGGAAATCTTCCTGGGTCGCGACATCTCGCATCGCCGGGAGGTGAGCGAGAAGACGGCCGAGCTGGTGGACGAAGAGGTCAAGCGGATTCTGGACGAGGCCTACGAAGTGACGCGCGAGGTGCTCCAGAAGAACCGGGACCTCCTGGAGCGGGTCGCCCAGGCCCTCCTGGAGCGCGAGACTCTGGACGCCGACGACATCAAGTTGCTGGAGGAGGGCAAGGCTCTCCCGCCCCTGCCGCCCGTCCAGGAACCGATCGCGCCGCCGGCCGCGGCGAAGGGGGAAGTGGAGGCGGTGGTGCCCCAGCGGCCTCTGGAGGGTGCCGGCGGCGAGCCGGCGCCCGCGCCCGCCTGATGCGGGCCGGATGAGCGTAGGCGGAGCGACGGCCACGGCGCCAGCGGACACCTGCGCGTGGCGGCTCCGGGGCTCGCGCTTCGATCTGAGCCGGCCGCTCGTGGCCGGCATCCTCAACCTCACGCCCGACTCCTTCTCCGACGGAGGCCTGCATCTGGACCCGGCCGTGGCTCTCGATCGGGCGCACGAGCTGGTGGATCAGGGCGCGGACCTGCTGGACATCGGGGGCGAGTCCTCGCGTCCGGGCGCGGAACCGGTGGACGCCCGCACGGAATGGCGCCGTCTGGAGCCGGTCCTGACCCGGCTCGACGGGCTCTCCATCCCCATCTCGGTGGATACGACGAAGCTGGAGGTGACCCGCGCGGCGCTGGCATGCGGCGCGGCGGCGATCAACGACATCACCGGGCTTCGCGCCGAGCCCGGCCTGGCCGACCTGGCGGCCGAGAGCGGCGCGGGCCTGATCCTCATGCACATGCGGGGGAATCCGCGCACCATGCAGCGGGACGTGGCATACGCCGACCTGATCGGAGAGGTGCGCGCGGCGCTCGCGGCGTCCATCGGCACGGCGGTGGCGCGCGGGTGCGATCCGTCGCAGCTGGTGGTGGATCCCGGCATCGGGTTCGGGAAATCGGCGGCGGGAAACCTGGAGCTGCTGGCCCGGCTGGAGGAGCTCTCCGGGCTGGGCCGCCCCCTTCTCGTGGGTCCGTCCCGTAAGTCGTTCATCGGGGCGGTACTGAACGTTCCCGTGGACCAAAGGGTCGAGGGCACCGTGGCGGCGTGCGTCCTGGCGCTGGAGCGCGGGGCCCGGATCTTCCGGGTCCATGACGTACGGGAGGTTCGCCGCTCGTTGGATCTGGCGCACGCCATCCGGCGGGCGGGGGCGGCCTCGGAGGGCCCGGACGGAAGGTCCGCCGGGACGGCGCGGGCGGGCCGCCCGCCCGCGCCCGCGACCTGCCGCTAGAGGGTCGTCCGGATGCGGGCGGTCCTGGAGTACCTGAGCTTCCTCCAGCTGGGCTGGAGAGATCTGTTCGAGATCCTGCTCGTCTCCTATCTGATCTACCGCATCCTGGTGTTGTGGACGGGCACTCGGGCCTTCCAGATCCTGTTCGGGCTCGTGCTCCTGGTGGCGATCTACGCCCTGGCCAGCTTCCTGGAGCTCGGCCTGATCAGCTACATCCTGTCCCAGGCGTTCACTTACGGCGCCTTCGCGCTCATCGTCGTCTTCCAGCCGGAGCTGCGCAGCGCCCTGGCCCAGCTGGGCCGCCGGCGGTTCTGGCGGATCCTTCCCAAGCTGGAGGAGCGGGAGCGGGAGGTGATCGGCGAAGTGGTCAAAGCGGTGGATCGGCTGTCGCGGGCCAAGATCGGCGCCATCGTGGCCCTGGAGCGCGAGGTGAACCTGGGCGAGTACGCCCAGACGGGCACGCCCATCCAGGCGCGGGTCTCGGCGGATCTCCTGGCCACGATCTTCACGCCCCACTCGCCCCTGCACGATGGCGCCGTCATCATCGAAGGCGACCAGATCGTCGCCGCCGGCTGCATCCTCCCGCTCACGCAGTTTCCGGTGAGTGACAAGACACTGGGGACGAGGCACCGGGCGGCGCTCGGACTTTCCGAGGAGACCGATGCCTATGTGGTGGTCGTCTCCGAGGAGACCGGGCAGATCTCGCTGGCTCGACGGGGCGTCCTGCGCCGCGGCCTGGCGTCGGACCGCCTGGCCGACCGCCTGGTGGAAGGCCGGGAGGAGTCATCGCGGTTTCCCGGGCCGGCGCCGAAGCGTGCAGAAGCGGGCTCCGAGGGGGCCGCGGGCGGAGAGGCGCAGGATCCGGCGGAGCGCGCCACCGCGCAGGATCCGTTGTTTGACGGAGTCGTGGGCGACGCGTAAAATACGGTTTCGATTTTTTCGGGCCTGAAGGCCTCGATCACCGTAGCCGGAACTCCCACGGGCGGAGGCAGATGCAGGACACCAGCTACAGACTGATGAACCTGTTCCGCGACGGCGGGTTCATGATGTACCCGCTGATCGTGTGTTCCCTGATCGCGCTGGGCGAGATCATCGCCAAGTTCTGGACCCTGATGGTGGCCCACCGCGAGTCGGACCGGCTGTTGAGCGAGCTCGAGGCGCTGGGCGAAGTGGGCCGGCTGGATGAGGCGATCGCCAAGGCCGAGGAGACGCGCGGGCCGGTGGCGGCGATCCTGCTGGCGGGCCTGCGGCGGGTTCGGGAGCGCCATACGAGCGAGGACGTTCAGAAGGCGATCAACACGGTCGGGACGATCGAGCTCGACTTTCTGGAACGGGGATTGGTGGTCCTGGCCACGATCGCCAACATCGCTCCGATGCTGGGCTTTCTGGGTACGGTCATCGGGATGATCCTGGCGTTCGGGGCCATCGAGATCGCGGGCCAGGTGGAGCCCGGCCTGGTGGCGGGAGGCATCAAGGTGGCCCTCATCACCACGGCCGCCGGATTGACGATCGCCATTCCGGTGAACGTCGCGTACAACTTCTTCGTCACTCGCATCGACATGCTCATCGCCGATATGGAGAAGGGCACCCAGACGGTCCTGGACCTCATCTGGCGCATCGAGGGCTCCGCCGGGTAACAGATCCCCCGGGTCGGGTAGAGACACAGGTAGAGCGACAGCACCACGGCCTGCCGGCGGCGGCCCAGAGACAGGAGAGACGATCCCTAGATGCCGATCATGCAACGGAAGCAGCGCGTGTCGGACGAGATTCCGACCGCCTCGCTGGCCGATATCGCGTTCCTGCTACTGATCTTCTTCCTCACCACGACGGTGTTCAACGAGGAGAAGGGTCTCCCCATCGTCCTGCCGGAGCAGGAGACGGAGCAGGAAGTCTCGGCGAAGAACCTGATCTTCTTCCTGGTGCAGCCCGACGGGAGCGTGGTGGTGCGCCGGGGCGAGAGCGAGCAGGAGCAGGTCATCCCCTACCGGGAGGTGTCGGGCATCCTGCGCCAGGAGCTCCAGGCCAATGACAAGTTGATCGCTGCGATCAAGACCGACCCCGATGCCTCCTACCGGCATATGATCGATGTGCTGGACGAGGTCAAGAAGGCTGGAGCGGAGCGAATCTCCCTACAGATGCTCGAAAAGTAATGGCGATCAAAGACACTGGCTTCAAGCGCAAGTCCGGAGCGGGCAGCGAGATTCCGACTTCGTCCCTGGCGGACATCGCGTTCCTGCTGTTGATCTTCTTCATGGTCACCACGGTGTTCCGCAAGGAGAAGAAACGGAACATCGAGTGGGTCGGCGCGGAGGCCACCCAGAAGATCGACGAGAAGCGCAAGAACATCGTCCACGTATGGATCGAACGCAACGGAGACATCTTCATCAACGATCAGCTGGTTCCGACCGAGGACGTGGCCAACGTGATTCGGCCGCTGTACGCGGAGAACCGGGAGCTGGTCGTGGCGATCCGCGGAGACCGGGAAGTCCCGTACCGTGAGATCAACGGATTGACGGAACAGCTGCAGGCCGCCGGCGCGGTGCGAGTGACTTTCGCCACGCGTCTGGAGCAGACGTTGACGCGCGCGCGGAGATGAGCAGCGGGAGGCGAACCCCATGAGTGAAACAACCGGCAAGGGTCTGGCTCGAACCGCCAACGACGAGTTCAAGGGCGGCTACGGCGATTGGGTCGCCATCGGGACCATCGCGGCCGTCGTCCTGCATTTCGGTTTGTTCGTTCTGGTTCCGCAGTTTCGGGCCGCCGATCTGAGCGGGCTGAACGAGGAGATGGAGGCGATCACGCTTCCGCCGGAGGTCAAGATTCCGCCGCCGCCGGAGCAGATCGCCCGCCCGGCCACGCCCAAGGTGGCCGCCGTGGAGGTGAGCGAGGACGTGACCATCGCCCCGACGACGTTCGAGACCAACCCGGTCGAGAACCTGCCGCCGCCGCCGTCGGGCGGGAGCCCGTCGGACCGGCCGTCGTTCATTCCCTACGACACGCCGCCCAAGCTGCGCAACCCCAGCCAGATTCGCTCGTTGCTGCAGCGCTTCTACCCGCGCAACCTGCGGGAGGCCGGCGTCGGAGGCCGGGTCGAGCTGTGGCTCTACGTCGACAAGAGGGGCAAGGTCCAGAAGACGCAGATCAAGACCTCGAGCGGCCACAGGGCGCTGGACCAGGCGGCCGGCCAGGTCGCCGACGCGATGATCTTCGTCCCGGCCATGAACCGGGATAAGAAGACGGACGTGTGGGTCTCCCAGTGGGTCACCTTCGAAGTGAGATAGAGCGGCGGGGTCGTTCTGAGACCCGCCCGAGGGCAGGGCCGGCCGTTCGCGCGGCCGGCGCGGTCTGAGAGAGCCGCCCGCGATCGGGCGGCTTTCTTCGTTTGGTGAGTCGGGGAGATGTCGGGGCCTCGGGGCCCCGGGAAGATGCGCGACGGGTCCCGCCCCAACGGGCGGCCGGGCCGCCGGGAGATGCGCCGCTCAGAGCAGTCTGCTACACTGCTGTCTGATGACGGAGCAGCGGATCGAAGGACTCACGGACAGGCTCGAGCGGGTGCGCGAGCGGATCGCCCGGGCCGCGGAGCGCGGCGGACGCGATCCGGACCGGGTGGAGGTGCTTCCCGTGACCAAGGGGCATCCGGCATCCCTCGTGCGGGCGGTCGCGGAAGCGGGCCTGGGCCGGGTGGGGGAGAACCGGGTTCAGGAGGCCGAGGAGAAGCGCGCGCTGTGGGGCGACCTGGGGCTGGAGTGGCACATGATCGGGCACCTCCAGCGCAACAAGGCGCGCCGGGCGGTGAAGCTGTTCGACGTGATCGAGTCGGTGGACACGGTTCGGTTGGCGCGCCGCCTGAGTCGGGAGGCCGAAGACCTGGGCCGCCGGGAGCTTCCGGTCCTGGTTCAGGTGAACGCGGCGGGTGAACGGCAGAAGAGCGGGTTCGCGCTCGAGGCGCTCGAGGGGGGTCTGGCCGAGATCTGCGACTTGCCGCGGCTTCGGGTGATCGGACTGATGACGATGGCGCCGCTGACCCCGGACGAAGCGATCCTTCGGCGCACGTTTCGGGAGACGCGCAGGCTGTTCGAGGAGGTCGCGCCGGCGGTTTCCGGTTTCGAGCCGCGGGTTCTGTCGATGGGCATGAGCAACGATTTCGAGATCGCCGTGGAGGAAGGGAGCACCCGGCTGCGGCTGGGGACTTCACTGTTCGGAGAGAGGCCGGGCCAATGATGGAATTGACGCCACTCGATGTCCGGAAGAAGAAGGAGGACTTTCGGCGGAGCGTTCGAGGCTACGATGCCTCGCAGGTGGACGCGTTCCTGGATCTCGTGGCCGACCGCCTGGAAACCCTGATGCGCGAGCAGGGAGCGCTGAACGAGCGCGTGGAGTCGCTGCGCCAGCAGCTGTCCCACTATCAGGAGCGCGAGAGAGCGCTGAACGAAGCGCTGTTGACCGCCCAGGAGCTGCGGGAGGAGGCCCGCTCGCAGTCCGAGAGGGACGCCGCGGTGCGGCTTCGCGAGGCGGAGACGCACGCCGAGGCGATCCTGCTGGAGGCCGACCAGGCGATTCGCCACTCACAGCGGCGGCTCGAGGACATTCAGGCGCGGCGTACCGCGCTGCTGCGCTCGTTTCGGGGACTCCTGGACCGTTTCGCGGACTACGTCGAGGTCGAACAGGCCCGCCTCGAAGGCGAGCCGGCCATGATCGAGGATCTGCTGGACAAGCTGGAGGGCGAGGCGGAGGTTTCGGAAGCCGAAACGGATGTGCCGGCAGCGGCGGCGAAGGTTCCGGGGGCCGAAACGGATGTGCCGGAAGCCGCGGCGGAAAACGGCTCCGACCTGTCGGGAGAGATGTCCGGGGCGTCCCCGGTCTCGCCGGGCCAGGACGCCGAGGCCCGTTGAGCGACCCCGGCCCGGGACAGGAGCGGCTGGACCAGGCGGTCCAGCGCATCAGGCGCGACTGGACGGGCGCGCCCGAGCTTGGACTCGTGCTCGGCACGGGCCTGGGCGGAGTGGCCGCCGCGATCGACGTGGACGTGGAGATCCCGTACGGGGAGATCCCGGGGTTTCCGGTCTCCACGGTGGAGACGCACGCGGGCCGACTGGTGCTCGGCAGCCTGGAGGGGAGGACGGTGGCCGGGCTGGATGGCCGTTTCCACCGGTATGAAGGCTACGAGCTGGCTCAGATCGGCTTCCCGATCCGGGTGCTGCGGGCGTTGGGCGCCGAGACGCTCGTGGTCACGGCGGCCTGCGGCGGCATGAACCCTCTGTGGAATCCGGGCGACCTGGTGCTGCTCAGCGACCACATCAACCTGATGGGCGACAGCCCCCTCATCGGCCCGAACTTCGATTCCCAGGGCCCCCGGTTCCCCGACATGTCGGAGGCATATGATCGCGAGTTGCGGCGCGTGGCCCGGGAAGAGGCGCTGCGCCTGGGCCTGCTCCTGCGCGAGGGCGTATACGTGGCGGTCACCGGCCCCAACCTGGAGACGGCGGCCGAGTACCGGATGCTGCGGGCCATCGGGGCGGACATCGTGGGCATGTCCACCGTGCCGGAAGTGATCGTCGCCCGGCACGCCGGAATGCGGGTGCTGGGCCTGGCGATCATCACGGACGCCTGTCTGCCCGACGCGCTCGAGCCGGCCAGCGTCGAGGAGATCATCGCCACGGCCCGGGCGGCCGAGCCCGACCTGGCCCGGCTGGTGAAGGCCGTGGTGGCGGCGGGCGGCGCCGCGACGGGAGACGCCACCTCGGCGGCCGGTTAGGCGACAGCGTGAGTTACCGGGAGCTCCCCGAGACGGTCGGCGCGCTCGAGGAGGAGATCGAGCGTCTGTGGGAGGAGGAGGACACCTTCCACCGCAGCCTCCGGGAGCGGGAGGGCGCGGCCGAGTTCGTCTTCTACGAGGGCCCTCCCACCGCCAACGGCCGGCCGGGGGTGCACCACATCATCTCGCGCACCCTGAAGGACCTCATCGCCCGCTTCCGCACCATGACCGGCCATCACGTGACCCGGATCGCCGGGTGGGACGCCCACGGCCTGCCGGTGGAGATCGAGGCCGAGAAGCAGCTCGGCATCTCGGGCAAGCCGGAGATCGAGGCGCTGGGGATCGGCGAGTTCAACCGGGTCTGCCGCGACAACATCTTCACCTACCAGGACGACTGGGTCCGCCTGTCCCGGCGCATAGGCTACTGGCTGGACTACGAGCACCCCTACGTGACCTGCTCGCCGGACTACGTGGAGTCGGTGTGGTGGGCCCTGGCCCGGATCGAGGAGCGGGGCCTCCTGTACCGGGGCTACCGGATCGTCCCCTACTGCTGGCGTTGCGGGACCGGGCTCTCCAGCCACGAGGTGGCGCTGGGATACCGCGACGTCTCGGAGCCCTCGGTGACGGTCAAGTTCCACCTGAGGGACGATCCCGACGGAGCCCGCGTGCTGAGCTGGACCACCACCCCCTGGACTCTGCCGGGCAATCTGGCCCTGGCCGTGGGAGAGGACCTCGATTACGTCCGGGTGCGCGTGCTCGAGCCGCCCGCCGGGGAGAGCGCGCCGCCGGGGGCCGATCCGGGCGAAGTGCTGATCCTGGCTCGGGAGCGCGCCGAGGCCGTCCTGCGCCATCCGTTCGAAGTCCTCGAGGAGATTCGGGGACGCGACCTGCTGGGCCTGCCGTACGAGCCGCTGTTCCCCGGCGCCGTGGACGCGCCCCGCGAGCCGCCCAACTGGACCATCCTGCCCGCCGAGTTCGTGACCGTGGACGAGGGCACGGGCGTCGTCCATACGGCGGTCATGTACGGGGAAGACGACTTCGAGCTGGGCGCGCGGGCCGGGCTTCCGATGCGGCACACCGTCAGAGAGGATGGCCGCTTCGTGGAGAGCGTGCCGGGCGGCCTGGCGGGCCTCCACGTCAAGGATGAGGCGACGGAGCTCCGGATCCGGGATTACCTCGAGGAGCGGGACCTGCTGTATCGGCGCGACCGGTACGAGCACTCGTATCCCCACTGCTGGCGGTGCGACAGCGCGCTGCTCTACATGGCGCGGGATTCCTGGTACGTGCGGACCACGGCGGTGAAGGATCGGCTGCTGGAGCTCAACGCTTCGGTGGACTGGCATCCGCCGGAGATCGGGACCGGGCGGATGGGGGAGTGGCTGGCCAACAACGTGGACTGGGCCCTGTCGCGGGAGCGCTACTGGGGCACCCCGCTGCCCATCTGGGAGTGCGACGAGACGGCGGAGCACCGCGTCGTGATCGGCTCTTACGCGGAGCTGGCCCGGCGGGCCGGGCCGCTGCCGGAGGACTTCGATCCCCATCGTCCGGGCATCGACCGGCTGGAGTGGAAGTGCGGTCGGCCGGGCTGCTCCGGCACCCTGCGGCGGGTGGCCCAGGTGGCCGACGCGTGGTTCGATTCCGGCTCCATGCCGTACGCTCAGTGGCACTACCCGTTCGAGAACGAGACGGAGTTCGAGCGCCATTTCCCGGCCGACTACATCGCCGAGGGAGTGGACCAGACCCGCGGCTGGTTCTACTCGCTCCTGGCCCTGTCCGCCCTCCTGTTCGACCGGGCGCCCTACCGGGCCGTCGTGGTCAACGATCTCGTCCTGGACGCGGCCGGCCACAAGATGTCCAAGTCCCGCGGCAACACGGTGGAACCCTGGGAGGCCATCCGCGAGCACGGGGCCGACGCGATCCGCTTCTACCTGGTCTCCAGCAGCCACCCGTGGCTGCCCAAGCGCTGGGATCCGGCCGGCCTGCGGGAGGTGGACCGCAAGCTGTTCTCCACCCTCCGCAACACCTACCGCTTCTTCGCCATGTACGCGAACCTGGAAGGCTGGACGCACCGGGACCCGGGGGCGAGGCCGTGGGAGGAGCGCTCGCTGCTGGATCGGTGGCTCCTCAGCCGGCTGGACTCGCTCACCGCCGCGGTGACCGAAGATTTGCGCCGCTACGAGGTGACGCCGCCGGCCCGGCGGATCGCCGCTTTCGTGCTCGACGACCTGTCCAACTGGTATGTGCGCAGGAGCCGCGACCGCTACTGGGCCACCCGGCCCGAGCAGGCGGATTCCGCGGACACCGCGGACGCGTTCGCCACCCTGCACGAAGCGCTCCGGACGTGCAGCCGCCTGCTGGCGCCGTTCGCCCCCTTCCTGCCGGACTGGCTGCACCGCGAGCTGTCGGACGGCCGGTCCGTGCACCTGGAGGACTATCCGGAGGACCTCGGCCGCCGGGACCCGGAGCTGGAGCGCGAGATGGAAGACGTGCGCCAGTTGGTGGGCCTGGGCCGGGCCGCTCGGGAGGACGCGGGACTCCGCGTGCGCCAGCCGCTGCGAACCCTGCGCGTGGTGGTGCCGGGCGGGCGGAGCCTGTCGCCCGCGCTGGTCGAGATTCTGAGGCAGGAGCTCAACGTCCGAAGGGTTGTGTTCCTCCAGGACAGCGACGAAATTGTACGGCTATTCGTGAAGCCGGTATTCGCGGCGCTCGGGCCCCGGCTCGGGGCTCGAACCCCGGCCGTCGCGGCCGCGATCGCCGCCCTGGGACACGAGGAGGCCGCGCGCCTCCAGCGCGGCGAGACCGTGACCGTCACGGCGGATGGACGGGAAGTCACGGTGCGGCCGGACGAGGTGACCGTGGTGGAGGAGGCCGAGTCCGAGCTGGCCGTGCGTAGCGGGGCGGGCTTCCTGGTCGCGCTGGACCGCACGGTCGACGACGAGCTGCGGGCGGAGGGGATCGCGCGGGAGCTGGTCAACCGCGTCCAGCGTCTGCGCCGCGACGCCGGGTTCCATGTGGCCGATCGCATTCGGCTCGGGATCGCGGGAGGCGCGGGCGTGGAGGCCGCCGCCACGGCGCATCGAGACTACATCGCCGGCGAGACGCTGGCCGTGGAAGTCGTCGTGGGGGATGGATCCACGAGCGGATTCCCGCATACCGAAGAGATACGGATCGAGGATCTCCGGGCCACGATCGGGGTGGAGCGCTCCCAGGGGTCGGGCGCGGCCGGCCGCCCGGCGGGCTCAGCGCCCGGGAGCGCGGAAGAATCGGAGACGCACTGAAGGCGGAAGTCGAATGAACAAGAAGCAGCGTGAGCATCTGGAGAAACGGCTCCTGGAGGAGCGCGGGCGCGCGTTGAAGGAACTGGGCCACTACGACGAATCCTTCTCGAGCACTCCGCTGGCGGCCGATGGCGATCTTTCGGCCTACAGCTTCCACATGGCCGACCAGGGCACCGACGCGATGGAGCGGGAGAAGGCGTTCCTGTTCGCCAGCAAGGGCGGGCGGCTCCTGTATCACATCGACGAGGCCCTCCGCCGCCTGTACCGCTCGCCGAAGACATTCGGCAAATGCGAGGAATGCGGACAGAATATCTCGTTCGAGCGCCTGGACGCGCTGCCCCACGCCCGGCTCTGCATCAAGTGCAAGGAGAAGGAAGAGATCGGTGCCCAACGGTGACGCCGACGCGTGGACGGGCGCGCCGGCGGGGCCCGCCTCGCGGGAGGCCTCCGCGGCCGGCGGGGGCGCGGCGGAATCCGCGGGCCGGGACCTGACCCGAGACCGGAGCGGTTTCCGCAAGTCGAAGCTCGCCTTCACCGTGATCGGCCTCATCGTGGTGCTGGACATCCTCACCAAACTCTGGGTGGTGCGGACGCTCACGCTGCACCAGCCTGTCCCGATTCTGGGCGAGTTCTTCCGGCTCACTTACACATACAACCCGGGCGCCGCGTTCGGCATCAACGTGGGCGAGCATTCCCGCGCCTTCTTCCTGGTCCTTTCGGTGGTCGCCCTGCTGGTTCTCGGAACCATCTACCGCCACACCTCGGCCTCGGACCGGGTTCGCCTCCTGGCCCTGTCGATGGTGGCGGGCGGGGCGCTCGGCAACATCCTGGATCGGATCCGTTACCCCCAGGGTGTGGTGGACTGGCTGGATGTAGGCCTCGGAAGCCTGCGCTGGCCCGTGTTCAACGTGGCCGACATGGCCGTGAGCACGGGTGCGGTCCTGCTGTTGGTCTCGTTCTACCTGGAAGAACGTCATGAGCGGCGCGAGGGAGAGCCGGACGGCTGAGCCGGAGGGTTCGGGCCGCGAGGCGGCCCCGGCGGCGCACGGCGAGAGCCCGCGCGCGGAGCGCATTCGGGTCACGGAACCCGCTCACGATCGGCTGGATCGCTTTCTGGCCGATCGTTTGTGTTTGAGCCGCACCCGGGTCGCCGGTCTCATCGCCGCCGGCGCGGTGCGAGTGAACGGCCAGCCGGCCCGCAAGAGCTATGTTCCCGAGGCGGGCGACCTGATCGAGGCGTCGGTGCCCGTCGCACGGCCCTTCTCGCTCGAACCGGAAGACCTGCCCGTCCCGATCGTCTACGAGGACGAGCATCTGGTGGTGGTCGACAAGCCCTGGGGGATGGTGGTCCACCCCGGGCCGGGGCACGCCGCGGGCACCCTGGTCAACGCCCTCCTGCACCGGGTGGGAACGCTGTCCGATGTCGGTGCGCCGTACCGTCCGGGCATCGTCCATCGGCTGGACAAGGACACCAGCGGACTGATGGTCGTGGCCCGGCACGATGCCGCGCACCTGAGCCTGGCCCGGGCCATCGCGCGCCGGCGGATGCGGCGCGGTTACGTGGCGGCGTCCTGGGGCAGCCTGGGGGTGCCGGAGCGGACCGTGGAGCTGCCCGTGGGACGCGATCCCCGGGACCGCAAGAAGATGGCCGTCGTGGAGGGCGGCAGGCCCGCCGTGACCCACCTGCGGGTGCTGGAGCGCTGGCGCTCCGCCGAGCTGCT
This sequence comes from Gemmatimonadota bacterium, assembly GCA_046757845.1. Lineage (GTDB taxonomy): Bacteria > Gemmatimonadota > Gemmatimonadetes > Palauibacterales > Palauibacteraceae > JBHHYZ01. The sequence continues at coordinate 11,628 of JBHHYZ010000020.1, read as the reverse complement.
GGCCCTGCGTCTGGAGACGGGCAGGACGCACCAGATCCGCGTGCATCTGCGCGCGCTGGGCCATCCGATCGTGTGCGACCCCATCTACGCTCCGGACTGGCAGCGGGGCTTCCTGGGCGCGGGCGAACGCTGGGCGCGGGAGCTGGCGCGGCGCTCCGGCCGCCTGTTCCTCCACGCCGCCTACCTCTCGTTCCTGCACCCGGTCACGGGCCGGCGGCTGAGCTTTCGGGCGGAGCTCCCGGAGCCTCTGGCCTCCGCCGTCGAATGGGCCCGAGCCAGCAGCTGAGCGTCTCTCGAGCGCCCGGGCGTGCGGGCGCGGCTCACCGCCGATATACGCGGCGAGCTTCGCGGCGGCGCAGCGGCACAACTCTCCGGCGGCTCGCGGGCGTGGCTCCCCGGCGGCGGCCGCCGGGCCTCGCGATCCTGATCCTGGTCGGCCTGCTGGTCGCGCCGCCGGAGAGCCTGTTCGCCCGGCCCTCCCCTTCGTGCCCCACGCCGCGGCCCGTCCCGCTCGGTGCTTCGAGCCGGCTGGACTGGCGGGCGGAGCCGGGCCTGGAGCGGATGGCGGAGTCCCTGGCCCGGGGCGAGCCGGCGCTGGCACCGTTCCCGGGCATCGGGGGTCCGCAGCGCTGGCTGGGCGACCGTCCCACCGTGTATCTGTTGCGGGATCTGGCCTGCCTCGAGCCGCTGGGGCTGGGGGAGGCCCGGCCCGACTGGGTGGCCGGCGTGGCCAGCGAGAGCGGTCCCAGCATCGCGCTGCGCGTGGATCCATCCAGAGCCGCCGTGCCCGCTGTTCGCGCCGTGCTTCGCCACGAGCTGGCCCACCTGGCCCTGGCCCGGGCCACCGGCGGGAACGCGCCGCTGTGGCTGCACGAGGGCTACGCCCAGCTCGCCGCCGGGGACTGGGACTGGCGCGAGGCCTGGCGCCTCCGCTTCGTTCTTCTGGCGCGGGGAGGGGACTTGCTGTCCGGGCTCTCGTTGCGGTTTCCCGCCGACCCCGAGCAGGCGCGGCTCGCCTACCTCCTCTCGTACACCGCCGTATGGGAGCTGGCCAGGGCCGGCGGCTCCGGTGGACTCGAGGCGCTGTTCGGCGCCCTGCGAGCCGGAAACACGCTGGACGGCGCCCTGCGCACGATCTTCGGGATGACGGAGGCGCAGTTCGAGAGGCGCTGGAGCGCTCGGGTGGCCCGCCGCTACGGCGTCCTCTACCTCCTCTCACGGGCCACCGTCTTCTGGGTATTCCTCACCGTGGTGCTTCTGTGGTTCGGGCGCCGGCGCAAGCGCCGGGACCGCGAGAGGATGCGGATCCTGAAGCAGGCGGAGGCGCGGGCCGAGGAGGACGCCGCCGCGGACGCCGTTGACGGCTCGCCCGCCGGTCTCTAAGCTGATCGCCATGACTCCGGCCCCTCCACCTCGCGGCCTCCGGGCCACCTCCCGCGCGGGCTCCGAGCCGCGGCCCTCCTGGGGCCTGGGCCGGCTCGGCCTGGCGCTGCTGGGAGCGGCGCTGGCCGCGATCGTGCTCGGCTACGTGCTCCTGGACCGGGGCTCGATCACGGCGGCCCCGTTGCTTCTGGTGCTCGGCTACGTGGTCCTGGTCCCCGCGGCCCTGCTCGCGGGCGGCAAGGGAGCCTAGCGGACCGGCGCGGCGACACAGCGGACCGCCGCGGCAGGAACGCGCCCGCCGGCTCCCGGGTTAGAACGGGAGACCGGGCGAAAGAGATTCCCTAGCGCGGGACCATGCAAACCTTCAGTCACGTTCTGACCACGGCCTGGATCGGGGATCGAATCCAGCGCCGCCGCCGGGTGCGATTCAAGGCGCTCCTGCTGGGATCGTTTCTCCCCGACCTGCCGCTGCTCCTGCTCACGCTGTGGTTCTTCTACGTCCGCTCCCGCCTGAACCCGGTGCCGGGGGGGCGTGACATGTTCGGCCCCATCTACGACCGGCTGTACTTTCACGATCCCGTGTGGATCACCCTGACCAGCCTGTTCCACGCGCCGGTCCTCATCCTCCTGATGCTCGCGGCGGGCGCCTACGCGACGCGGGCCGGCCGTCGCTGGGGCGAGTCGGTGACCTGGTTCGCGTTCGGCTGCGGACTTCACACCGTGGCCGACATCTTCACTCACCACGGCGACGGACCCGTTCTCCTGTTCCCGTTCAACCTGCACTACCGATTCTCGAGCCCCATCAGCTACTGGCAACCGGCCTACCACGGGCACCTGGTCGGAACCATCGAGCTGGGGCTGGATCTGCTGATCGCCGGGTACTTCGTGACCGTCTGGCTCCGGCGGCGGCTGGCCGGCCCGCCCGGCACCGCCGCCGAGCTCGGGCCCGATCTCGGTTTCCCGATCTCCCCGGGATCGGAAGGAGGCGGCTAGGACACCGGAATCGCGAGTTCACGGCCGTATTCTCCTGCCCTATGTCACCGTGGATTAGTCCTCCCACAGCTCGATGGATCGGCCGTAGGGCCGTGATTCGTGTACCTCCGGGTCCTTGCCCGGAACTGACGGGGCGGCTTGACCGTGCGACCCGGAACCCGGCCGCTAGAAGACGATAGCCAGGAAGACGTCGTACGTAATGTCGCCGACCGTGCATATGGACGGCTGCGACAGGTTGCCGAGTTTCGTCCCGGGAGGCAGCGACTTGGAGGTAGGAGTCAGGACCGTAAGGGTGACTCGATGCGCCCCGCCGGGGCTTGGCGATGGCTTTGGGGGCGAACCGCCGCCAGGGTTCCCCATCCGTCCAGGGGTTCCCATCCACCCGGGGCGGCCCGTCGGCCGCGGATCGTGGACGAGGGCTTCTTGGATGGGATACTCCCTGGCATCGCCGGTGCAATCCGGCACGGCTTGGGTCCCGATGGTCCGGCCTGCGGTGAGCGTCGATTGACCTGTGCCCCCTTGGATCGGGTGCTCGCCGGCGACTACGAGGAAGTTGACGATGTCGCCGGGCGACACGGCGGCGCTGAGCGTGAAACTCTCCTCCGGGTGGATTCCCACTGCGTCGGAGCACGCGACAAGCAGGACGGAGACCGTTACTGCACTTGCGATGCGCTTCATGCGACGATCCTTTCATCGGAGAGCGGCCAGATGACCGCTCTCCGCCAAAGGCTGGCCCCGAACCCTAGATCTGCTCCAGCGTCATGAAGAAGGGCCCGGCCGTACCCACCTCGGTCAGCGGTATGTTTCTCTTTTTTCCGAGCTTCTGGCAGTGGCGCCCGCTCGTGCCTTCCACCGTCCAGGTGAGCCCGTCCGAGGAACGGGTCACCGCTACTCGGGTCGAGGCGTCCGCGTCGCCGTTGCAGGCTTTTCCGTAGCGGACGATCCCATCTGCATCCAGCTCGACCTCGAGCACGGCGGTTCCACTGCCGCCCGCAGCGATGTCCTTGAAGCCGCACCCGCTGGTCACGGGCTCGTGGCCGTTTGTGTAGATGCGGTCGCTGGTGGGACCGCTGAACGCGCTCGTCGTCACCTGGACGACGCGGGTCGGCACATCGTACTGGGACGTCCACAACATGAGGCGGCCGGTGGCACCGTTCAGGTGCACCCCACCGTCCGTGCCCTCTAGATATGGATTGCCGTTGTCGCTCCGCAGGGCGTCGCCTGCGCCCAACCTAATCCGGCCCGGTCAACTCACTCTTCCATATCGATCAACTGGCTATACTGGTCCGAGTAACTTCCTGCCCAATTGCTGGTTAGGCGTTCAGAAGGTCCTCCAGACCTGCCGATCCACCTCGAGGCCCGGCCCTTCGAGCTTTCGCGGTATCCGCTGTATTTGTAGGTTTCTTGCACATCGCGTTTCGCGACTCGCCCTATCGTGGGCTCTGAAGACCGCCGCCACCCGGAGGTCTATGTATTCTCTCCGTCTGTTCGGCCGGCCCTCGCTGGATGGACCGGATGGACCCCTCACTGGCCGGGCCGCCCAGAAGCACCGCCTCGCCTTGCTGGCGCTCCTGGCCCGCTCGCCGGACGGCTCGCTGAGCCGTGATAAGCTCATGGGCTGCCTGTGGCCCGAGAACGAGGCGACGCGCGCTCGCCACCTCCTGAACGTGGCCGTTCACGTGCTGCGGAAGGAGCTGGGAGAGGCAGCTTTGCTCTCCCTGGGCGACGACCTCCGGCTCGCCACCGACGCGGTGCACGTGGATGTGGAAGAGTTCGAGGAGGCCCTGCGGCGGGGCGAGGCCGAGGTGGCGGTGGCTCTGTATCCGGGTCCCTTCCTGGACGGCTTCTATCTGAGCGAGTCCCCGGAGTTCGAGAAGTGGGTGGACGGGGAGCGGGCGAGCCTGGCGCGTCTCTCTGCGGAGGCGCTGGAGGGACTCGCCGCGGAAGCCGAAGCCCGGGGCCACGCCCTTACCGCCGCGGAGCGGTGGCGAACTCTTGTGGCGGAGGATCCCTACAACACCCGCTTCGTGCTCCGGTTGATGGCCGCGCTGGAGGCTGCCGGCGACCGCGGGAACGCGATCCAGGCGGCCCGAGCGCACGAAGATCTGCTCCGGGACGAGCTTGGAGCTGAGCCGGATCCAGAGCTCGCGGAGCTGGTTCGCCGGCTCCAAGAGGCTCCGAACGGTATGGTCCCGGCGGTATGGGCTCGAGAATGGGGCCGCCGGAGCACGTCAAGCGCGACCGACAGCCGAGGCGAACCCGAGCCACGAGCCGCGCCAACCACGACACGGGGCGGCCGGTGAGCTGTGGGCGCACGGTTACCGGGATGCCTCCCGGCAAGTGCTCGACAGAGCGATTCCGTGGTATCGGCGGCTAGCCGCCGAGGTGACGGATGTTCGGATGCCGCGGTGGGCTCTGGCTGGTGTTCTGTACAAGTCCGGGCACCTGGAGGAGTCGCAACGCATGTTCGAAGAACTGCACGCCGAAGATCCGACGATGTACTCGTTCCAGAGCTACCTCGGAATGCTCGCCGCGCGTCTCGGAGAGCGGGCCGAGGCCGGGCGGTTCGATGCGATGTTGGCTGCCGACGGACCCTCATGGAACGTCTACGATGCCGCGAGTCGCATCTACTGGCGAGGCTGCATCGCCGCGCTGTTGGGTGAACGCGAGCGTGCCGTTTCTCTGTTGCGCGAGGCGCTCGCGGCTGGCCTGCCGTGGACGCTCGACTCGATCCACGGAGGTCCGGATCTGGAGCCGCTGCGCGACTATCAGCCCTATCGGGAGCTGGTGCGGTTGAAGGGTTGAGCGGATCGGCGCCGGAGGACTCCGCCGCCCCGGCCGGAGCCGGCTGAGCCGCCGCCCGCCGTGCACCCCTTCCGTCGGAGGCCCGGACGGGGTTCTTTTTAGTCGGTGACGAGCGGTGCGGCGGGTAGCCGCCGCACCGCACGGGTTTCGGCGGACGGCGGCAGCCGAAGATCGGAGGCATCCATGGAGCGACGGACCTTCCTCAGGACCGGGTTGGCGACGCTGGGCGTCGCCGGGGTGGGCGGCGTCGGGACCCTCGAGGCGCTGGAGCGGCGGTTCCCCGCCACCGACCGGCGCGGCTGGCGGCTCGACCGGATGGCGCCGGGCTCCGCGGCCATGGACGGCGCGCTGCGCCTCGACTCCAACGAGAACCCCCTCGGCCTGTCGCCGGCCGGCCGCCGCGCCATCATCGACGGGCTGGGAGAGGCCAATCGCTATCCGCGGGAGTCCAGGCAGGCCCTGATCGAGGCCCTGGCCCGCAAGCACGGGGTCGAGAAGGAGAACCTGGTGCTGGGGAGCGGGTCCACCGAGGTGCTCCAGATGGCGGTGCAGGCGCTGGGCGGCCCGGATGCCCGTCTGGTGGTCGCGGATCCGACCTTCGAGGACGTGGGCTCCTACGCGGACCCCCTGGCCTATCACCTGATCGAAGTCCCGCTGAACGAGAGCTTTCAGCACGACCTGGACCGGATGCGCGACAGCCTGAAGGGCTCCTCCTCGCCCGCCCTCGTCTATATCTGCAACCCCAACAACCCGACCGGCACCGTGACGCCGTGCGCCGAGGTGGACGCGTGGATCGAGTCCGCGCCGGCCCACGTGACCTTCCTGATCGACGAAGCGTACTTCGAGTACGTCGACGACCCCGGCTACTGGACCAGCATCCCGTGGACCCGGAAGCGGCCCAACGTGGTGATCGCCCGCACCTTCTCCAAGATCTACGGGATGGCGGGCATGCGGCTGGGCTACGCGATCGCGCGGGAGGAGACCGCGGCCCGAATCCGCCGCTTCCGCTCAAAGAACAACGCCAACCAGCTGGCGCTGGTCGCCGCGCTCGCCTCGCTTGGCGACTCGGATCTGGAAGCCCGGAGTCTCCGGGCCAACCGCGACGGGATGCGCAAGCTGACCGATTGCCTGGATCGGCTGGGGCTGGAGCGCATCCCGAGCCAGACCAATTTCCTGATGCACCGCGTGCCGGGTGACCTGAAGCAGTACATCGGACGGATGAAGGAGCACGGCGCCCGGGTGGGCCGGCCGTTCCCGCCCATGCTCGAGTACAACCGGGTGTCGATCGGGCTGCCGGAGGAGATGGAGCGGTTCTGCGGCATCCTGCACGAGTTCCGGGAGCGCGGCTGGATATGACGCGGACCGCCGGTGCGGCTGGTTCTGACGCGGTTCTGACGCCTCCCGGCTGGCTTGAGGGGGTGCGGGAGGAGGGCGGAGGCGGTCGCAGCCGTACTCGTGCGTCTCATGACCTGGCCGAGGACGAAAATGTCTGACCGTTCGGAGCGTCGTTCGCGAGGAGATCGCCGTTCGGGCCGTGATCGTCGCACCGATCCGGATCGCCGCGGCGGTGTGGATCGGCGTGGCGGCCCGGATCGGCGCGGCGCTCCCGACCCGTAGGCCGACCCTCCCACTCATCGCCAGGAACCGTTTGGCCGGCCGTTCGGTTGGCAATGTGCCGGCGGGACGTGTGATCCGCACGCGCCATCCCCGGCGGCATTTCTCTCAACCGACGAGCTCATGAGGCTGAAGCGCTTCCTGGAACGGCTTCTCACGGCGACCTCGCGGACTCCGGACGACGCGGAGGCGGGCCCGGCCGGCGTCGCTTCGCTCCATTCCCTCTACGTTCGTACCCCGGCCATGCTGCACTCCGCCGACGGGGAGGCGAGGCTGATCGAGGTGAGCGACTACTGGCTGGAGGTGATGGGCTACGAGCGCGGCGAGGTGATCGGACGCTCGGCCACGGACTTCCTCACCGAGGAATCCAGGAAGTATGCCCAGACCGTCACCCTGCCCGCCTACCGCAAGCGTGGGATGGCCCGGGACGTGCCCTATCAGTTCGTGAAGAAGAGCGGCGAGATCATCGACGTCCTCCTCTCCTCGGCGGCGGAATTCGACGCCGACCACAGGATCGTCAGGACCTTCACGGTCATCGTGGACGTCACCGAGCGGAAGCGGGCCGAAGCCGAGCTCCGGGCCAGCGAGGCCCGCTACCGGTCCCTCTACTCCCGCACTCCGGCCATGCTGCATTCGATCGATCCCGCCGGTCGCATCGTCGCGGTGAGCGACCGCTGGCTGGAGGTGCTCGGCTACGAGCGGGAGGAGGTGATCGGGCGGCGCTCGATCGATTTCCTGACGGAGGAGTCGCGCAGGCGCCACGCGGCCGTGGGCCTGCGCGAGTTCACGCAACCGGGGGGCGTCCAGGATGTCCCCTACCAGTTCGTCAAGAAGAACGGCGAAGTCATCAACGTGCTGCTCTCGGCCATCACCGAGAAGGATCCCGAGGGCCATCCCATCCGCTCGCTGGCGGTGCTCACCGACGTGACGCGACGGGAGCAGGCGGAGAAGGCGTTGAAGCAGCAGCAGCAGCTGTATCGGCTCCTGGCCGACAACTCGAGCGATCTGGTGGCTCTTCACGACCGGGACGGAAGGGTCCTCTACGTCAGCCCCTCCACGGAGACCCTGCTGGGCTACGATCCGGCCGAGATCCAAAAGCTCGGGCTCCAGGGAATCGTCCACCCGGAGGATCGCGGGGCGCTCACCACCTGTTACGCCCGGGCCCTGCGCGGACAGCCGGCGGGCGCCACGTTCCGGGCGCGGCGCCGGGCGGGCGACTACGTGTGGATGGAGAGCCTGGTGCGCCCCGTCACGGACGCCGAGGGCGCCGTGGTGCGGATCCAGAGCACCTCCCGCGACGTGACGGAACGCAAGCGATTCGAGACCGAGCTGTCGCGTCTCGCCATGCACGACCCGCTCACGCATCTGCCCAACCGCAACCTGTTCCAGGACCGGCTCAAACAGGCGCTGGCGCGGTCCCGGCGCAGCGGCGTCCCCTGCGCCGTGCTGTTCCTGGATCTGGACGATTTCAAGGTGGTCAACGATAGCCTCGGACACTCGGCCGGCGACCGGTTGCTGATTGCCGTGTCCCGCCGGCTGGGCGACTGCGTGCGGGACGAGGACACCGTGGGCCGCTTCGGCGGGGACGAGTTCACCCTCCTGATGGATGGGGTCGGTTCGACGGAAGCCGCGGCCGAGTTCGCCAGGAGAGTCCTCTCGGCTCTCGTCCCTCCCTTCCCCCTGGACGGCCATCAGGTGGTGGTGAGGGCGAGCATCGGGGTGGCGCTGAGCGGTGACGGGATGTCCGAGCCGGAGGATCTCCTGCGGTTCGCGGACATCGCCATGTACCACGCCAAGCAGAAGCGGAAGGGGTCGTTCCACGTGTTCGATCCCGAGCGGGACCGGGAGGCGGCCGAGCGTCTGGGCCTGGAGGGCAGGCTGCGAAGCGCGGTGGAAAACGGCGAGCTGGAAGTGTTCTATCAGCCCGTCTTCTGCCTGGCGGAGGGCTCGCTGTGCGAAGTCGAGGCCCTGATTCGCTGGCGCGATCCCGAGCGGGGGCTCATCCTGCCGCGGGAGTTCCTCCCCGTGGCCGAGGAGACCGGCCTGATCTTCGACATCGGAGAGCTCGTCCTGCGGGAATCCTGCCGGACCGTGCGCGCCTGGAACTCGCGCGCCGGCTCCCGCCGTCCCCTGGGCCTCGACGTGAACATCTCGGCCCGCCACTTCCACGCGCCCGAGCTGCCGCGGCTGGTGGAGGGCGTCCTCGAGGACACGGGCCTCGAGCCCGCCCTGCTCCAGCTCGAGATCACCGAGGAGGCGCTGATCGAGGGATCCTCACAGCTGGAGAAACTGAAGCGCCTGGGGGTGCGGATCGCCGTGGACGACTTCGGCACCGGCTACTCTTCGCTCAGCTACCTGAAATCCCTTCCCGTGGACTCGCTCAAGATCGACCGCTCGTTCATCTCGGGTCTCACTCGGAGCGAGAGGGACGAAGCGATCGTGCAGACCGTGCTCACGCTGGCCAGGACCCTGAAACTGACCGTGACCGCCGAAGGGATCGAGACCGAGGCGCAGGCCGAAAAGCTCCGCGCCATGGGCTGCGACATGGGGCAGGGCTTCTACCTGGGGCGTCCGGCACCCGCCGTTGACGGCGCGGATCCCCCCGGATATGCTGACGGCTGATCGCGGTAAGCTCATCCGACGCGCAACCCAGGGTTTTAGCGGCAGCCAGGGCCCGCGCCGACCAGGCTGGCCGCCCCGCTCCCGGAATCCGAATCCCCGGGCATCCGAAGACTCCTCGAGACTCGAGAGGGGAAGCTCCATGATCCGAGCCACCCGCGGCTCCGCAGGTGCCGGTGTCTACAGGTCCGGGCGAAGGCTTGGCGGTCGGCTGGCTGCCGGGCTCCTCGCCAATCTCGCCCTGGCGGGCGTCCTCTTCCTGTCGGCCGGCCCCCTCCGGGGCCAGGCCGTCGATCCGTTGGATCGCCTCCTGTTCCGGGAAGGCGGGCCGCGGGTCCTCCCCGGCGTGGTCGCCAACGACAACCTGACGCCGGCCGGAGAGCTCCGCGACGGGATCCTCACCGTGCGGCTCGAAGCCCGGAAGGGGATCTGGCACCCCCAGGGCGAGGACGGGCCGGCGCTCGAGATCGAAGCCTTCGGGGAGGAAGGTGGAGCTCTCCAGTCACCGGGGCCGCTGATCCGGGTGCCGGTGGGGACGGAGGTGCGCGTCTCCCTTCACAACCTCCTGGACCGGCCCCTGCTGACCCGGGGCCTGAGCGATCGCGACTCAAGCTCCCGGGGCCCGGTGGAGATCCACGCGGGCGAGACGCGGGCGCTCCGGTTCCGTGCCACCACCCCGGGGACCTACTACTACTGGGGGAGAACGAGCGACGACCGGGCGGGGTTGGGGGTGTTCGAGGACGGCCAGCTGGCGGGAGCGCTCGTCGTGGATCCGCCCGGGACGCGGCCGGACGACCGGATCCTGGTGATCGCCCTGTGGGTGAACCGCGACGATGTGGAGCCGCTCCGCGAGGAAGGAGTTCGTCACACCTTCCTGGTGAACGGCCTCTCGTGGCCGTACACCGAGCGCCTCGCCGCGGTCGTGGGCGACTCCGTGCGTCTGCGGGTGATCAACGCCACCGTCGCCCCGCATCCGATGCACCTTCACGGCTTCTACTATTCGGTGGACGCTCGGGGCGATGCGTGGCGGGACACCGTCTACAGCGCCCGCCAGAGGAGGCTGGGCGTGACGGAGCTCATGCGGCCCGGTACGACGATGTCGCTCGGCTGGCTCCCCAAGCGCCCGGGCCACTGGCTGTTCCACTGCCATTTCATCGCCCACATCTCGCCGGAACAGCACCTCCGGGAGGCGGCCGGGATCGAGGCGACGCTGGCCCATCTCGAGCATCCGGGGCCGGATCCCGGCGACCACCGGGCGGCCCACAGGTCCGCCTTCGCGGGGATGGCGGGCCTCATGACGGGGATCCTGGTCAGCGATCCCGCGGGGAAGGGGCTACGGGAGGACGAGACCGCGCGACGTCGCCGGCTGCGTCTCTACGCGAACGCGCGAGACGGGTACTTCGGCGAGGACCCGGCGTTCAGCTATGTGCTGCAGGAAGGGCCCGAGCCGCCGGCCACCGACTCCATCCGCATCCCGGGAACCCCGATCTTCCTGACCCGGAACGAGCCGGTGGAAGTGACGGTGATCAACCGGATCGCGCATCCCATCTCGGTCCACTGGCACGGAATCGAGCTCGACAGCTACTACGATGGCGTGCCCGGCTGGAGCGGACTGGGCGACCGGATCGCGCCCCTGATCGCGCCGGGCGACTCCTTCGTCGTCCGCTTCACCCCGAACCGGGCGGGCACGTTCATCTACCACACCCACGCCGAAGAGGCCGAGCAGCTCTCCTCGGGGCTGTATGGCCCGCTCATCGTCCTCGAGCCCGGCCAGGTCCACGACCCGGAGACGGACCGGATCTTCCTCCTCGGGTGGGGTGGGCCGGGACCCGAGGCTCCGCCCTACCTGAACGGGAGCGCGGAGCCTCCTCCGGTGGAGCTCACCGCGGGCCGGGCGCACCGCTTGCGCTTCATCAACATCACGCCCAGCAACAACCAGATGGTGAGGCTGCTGAGCGGCGACCGGGTGGCGGAGTGGCGCCGCGTCGGGAAGGACGGGGCCGGCGTGTCGAACGACCAGGCCATCGTCGGGCCCGCGGAGCAGTTCCTCGGGGCCGGCGAGACGTACGACTTCGAGCTGACCCCGGCGACGGCCGGGCAGCTCAGCCTGGAGGTGACGACCTTCATGCGGGGCGGGCGTCCGCCGGTGGTCATGAAGGTGCCGGTTCGAGTCCGCTGAGCGAGGGGTCGCGTCCCATACACCCGGCCTCGCCG
>JBHHYZ010000019.1:0-46268 GCA_046757845.1 Gemmatimonadota bacterium | reverse complement strand
GGGGCGCTAACCCACGATACGCGTCAGGTGGCCGGCCCTTCCATATCTTCTAGCGCTCGCTCGCGATGCGCTGAACGACTCCCAGGCCGGTGAACAGCAGGAGCAGAAAGCTCCCCCCATAGCTGAGAAACGGAAGCGGGAGCCCCGTGATCGGCATCAACCCCACCGTCATCCCCACGTTCACCGCCAGGTGGGCGAACCAGACCGCGAACAGGCAGAACACCACGATGCTCCCGTACTCATCCGAGCTCAACCTCGCGACCCTGAGCACCCGCCACAGGAAGAAGCCGAACAGGGCCAGCAGGGCCAGCACGCCCAGGAAGCCGAGCTCTTCCCCGACCACGGAGAAGATGAAGTCGGTGTGCTGCTCCGGCAGGAAGGCCAAACGCTTCTGCGGGCCCTGAGCGAAACCCTGCCCCATCCACCCTCCCGAGCCGATCGCGACCTTCGACTGGATGAGATGCCAGCCGGCGCCCTTCGGGTCGATCCCGGGATTCAGGAACACGAGGAGCCGATTCTGCTGATACGGAGCCAGGCTTCGCCACAGGGGAAGAGTGAGCGAGCCCGCCGCGATGTTGGACATCAGCACCGCCAGGCCCTCCGCAAGGAACGGCCGGTGAAAGTACAGGAACACGGCCAGCCCGATGAACCAGGCACCCCACACGACCGGAGAGAACCCGAGCAGAAGTCCCACCCCCGGACTCACGAGCAGGAAGATCTTGGCCAGGGGAACTCCCGCCCAGAAGAGGGCGGAGATGAGGATCACCCCGAAGATGATGGCGCTTCCCAGATCCGGCTGAAGGAGCACCAGGGAGAACGGGAGAAGGACCACGGCCACCGGTTTCCACAACTGTGCAAGGCGTTTCGGCTCCTCTTCCGCGCCCGCCTGGAGGCGGGCGAGAAGCAGGATCGTGGCGAACTTGGCGAACTCTGCGGGCTGGAGACTCATCGGCCCCAGACGGATCCAGCTCCGAGTGTTCGGACCCGTGCCGATCGCCAGCACCACGATGAGCAGGAGAATGCCGAGGATGTAGAGCCACGAGGCCGACCACTCGAGCCAACGCAGCGGCACCCGCGCGGCCGAATAGAAGGCGATCAGCGCGATTCCGAGCCACAGGCCCTGCCGCATCCATATGCCCGTGGCCTCCGACGGCACGTCTACCTGTCCCGCGGAGAAAATCATGGCGACGCCGATCGCCGCCAGGAGGAGCGACAGGATCAGCAGCCACCGATCCCCGATCCTCGGCCCGCGGCGGCCGGGGCGCCTCACCGGCGGCCCGCTCCGGCACGGGCCCGCCCGCCATCTCCGCTCCCAGTCTCATCTTCCCCGACGGCCATGCGGCCCGGTGCCTGCGGCTCTCCGATCTCCTCCAGGTAGCGTTCCATGAGCCGGATCGCGTAGGGGACCGCCAGCGACACCTCGTTGTCCGGATGCCCGTGCTCCACGATGGCCGCGATCACGATCTTCGGATTCTGGACCGGACCGAAACCGACGAACCAGGAGTGGGGGTCGCCCTGCGGGTTCTGGGCGGTGCCCGTCTTCCCCGCGAGCCTCCATCGCTCCGATCGGTATGGATACGCGGTCCCGTCCGGCTCGTTGACGACCCGCTCGAGCGCATGGACTAGCTCACGCCGGCGCGGCTCGGGCAGTCCGAGCGACCAGGGGACCCGGCGAGCCTCGAGGAACTCATCACGTGCCAGGTGCGGCACGATGGGCGAGCGTCCCGTCGCCAGGGCCGTATAGAATACCGCCTGCCTCAGCACAGTCTGCTGATTCTCACCCTGCCCTATGGCGAGGTTGAGCAGAACGGATTCCGTCCAGCCCCGAGTCCCATAGCGCCGGTCGTACCAGTCCGGGGTGGCCGGGAAGAACCCGCGCGCCTCATATGGAAGATCGATCCCCGTGGGCTGGTTGAACCCGAGCCGGCCCACGCCCCGGGTCAACGTCTCCAACCCGATCTTGAGTCCCGCCTGGTAGAAGTAGACGTTGCAGCTCTGTTGGATGGCGCCCGACAGGTCCAGGCTCCCGTGGCCCGTCGGTTTCCAGCAGCGGAACCACCGGTTCCCGTACAGCAGACCGCCATCACACGCGTGGGAAAACCGGGTTCCGATGGACAGGTCTCCACTGGCCATGCCGATGGTGGCCAGCTCCAGCTTCCAGGTGGAACCGGGTGGATAGGTGGCCGTTGTGACCCGGTTGAGCAACGGCTTGGCCGGATCTTCCCGCAGAACATTCCACAGCTCGACCGGGATTCCTCGGATGAACCGGTTCGGATCGAACGTAGGGTGGCTGTACAAGAGGAGCACCTCCCCCGTTCGGGGATCCAGTGCCACCACCCCGCCCCGCCGCCCCTCGGGAAAGGTCGTGTCGGCCATCACCTGCAGGTCGAGATCGATCCCCAGATTCAGGTCCCGGCCGGGATGGGCCGGGACGGCCGGGCGCGGACCGAGGTCGCGCACCACCGCCCCCAGCGCGTTCACCTCCACATACCGTACCCCGGGCGTGCCCCCGAGCCGTCTCTCGTACTGCCGCTCCACTCCGTCCCTGCCCACGATCCGCCCCGCATCGTAGTCGGAGAACTCGCCCGCGAGCTCGGACTCGTTGACCTCTGCCACGTACCCGATCAGGTGGGCCACGGCCGGTCCGCTGGGATAGTGGCGCCGCGGCCGCATCTCGACGACGCTGCCTCGAAACGCGGGGCGGCGTTCCTCGATGTCCGAGACCTGTTGGAACGTGGCGTCGTCCCGAAGCACGAGAGGTCGCTTCGGCATGCGTCCGTACCTCTCCATGAGCTTCGTCCGCTCCGCGGTATCCAGGCCCAGGAACGGGGCCAGCCGCCCCAGCAGGGCCTCGATCGTGTCCCTGCGGCTCGGGAGCAACGAGATCGCGTAACCCGGTACGTTCTCCGCCACGACCCTACCGTTGCGATCGTAGATCGTACCGCGGGCGGCGGGAATGCGGACCGCCCGGAGTCGGTTCTCCTCCGACCGGAGGGTATAGCTGCTGCTCCCCAGCACCTGCATCCGGAAGAACGCCGCCAGTAGCAGGAGCAGCACCGCGCCGAGGCCGACCTGGGCCATGCCGCCCCGCCGGCGACGCATGCGCCGGTTGCGCCCGTCGGAGATCACCGGGCTCTCATCCGTGCCGCGGAGTCATCCGGGCGGCCGAGCGGCGCCAAGCTAGGAAAGCAGCCACGAGAGGACACGGTCGGAGGCCGAGCAGATCAGGGCCGTCAGCAAGGCGCTGAGCGGCGCGAACAACAGGGCGAACGACAGCGTGAGGGAGCCGGGCGAGAAGGCCGTGGTGATCAGCTCGATCAACCACACTCCCCCCAACAGGAAGAGCGGCACGAAGGCCCTCGAATCCGAGAACAGAAGATCGCGAGCCCGGGCGCCCACATACCCCGCCAGCGTGTAGGAGATGATGAGCGTCGCCATCCCCGTCAGCGCCATAGAGCCCTCCAACGCGCCCAGCACGAGTCCGAGAGCGGCCGCACCGCCCGCTCTCAGCTGCAGCGCCGCCAGCAGCAACGCTCCCACCAAGAGGTCGGGACTTCCAGACCAGCTTATGATCACAGGGCGCAACGAAAAGTGCAGGAGAATCAGGCCGACCGCCACGACCAGAGCCGAAGACGAGCGCCTGTCCGTCATCCCGAGCACGCGCTACGGCTGCACGGCGGGGCGCTGCCACACCAACACCACATCCACCGCCTCGGGCCGGACCGCAGGACTCACGATGTAGCTCTTGGACCAGCCAGATTCCACATTGAACACGGAACGTACCGTCCCGACTGTGATTCCGGGAGGATAGATGCCTGCGATTCCCGTGGTGAGGAGGGCGGTCCCCGGCGCGATCTCCTCCTGATACGGCGCTCCCTCCAACAACATGATGGCCCCTCCGTCCGAACCGCGCCGGGCGCGCACGATGCCCGCGATGCCTCCGATCTCCGTCTTCACGCTCACCCGGAATTCGGGGTGTGTCCAGAACTCTCCCAGGGCCCCGGAGGAGGTGACGGTCCGCACGACACCGACCAGCCCACCCCCCGCGATGGCTCCCACCGGCGGCTCGATGTGGTCGACGTCCGGGGTCCAAAGGAAGAACACATCCGAATCTCCGACGCGAGGCCTGCCGGGCGTGATCCGGGCGGGCAGAAAGCTGCCGAGCGCCGGCGGGTCCAACCGGGCCAGATCCTCCAGCTGGCGTCCCTGCTCGGCCAGGGCCCGCATCCCGAGGAGCTCGCCGACCAGTGAATCGCGCTCGGCGCGCGTCCGGTCGAACCGGTCCTGGAGGCGGGCCCGTTCCGCGAAGGCCCGATGGAGCTCCAGGAAGGGCCATAGAACGCTCCCGCGAATCGCGGTCGACACCTGGAGACGCTGGGCCGGCTGCAACACCGCGATCGTGCCGCCGCACGCGAGGGCGACGAGGAGGGTGATGGTATCCGCCCGAGTTCGGCCGCGTCGAGTGGGGAGGGAGTATCTCAGTCGGGACTCCGTCAGGTCGTGAGCACGCCCCGGTATCGTGGCAGATCATCCAGCACCCGTCCGCACCCCCGGACCACGCAGGTGAGAGGCTCTTCGTCGACGTGGATCGGCAATCCGGTCTCCTCTCGGAGCAACTCGTCGAGTCCGCGCACCAGGGCGCCGCCGCCCGTCATGACGATCCCCCGGTCCACGATATCCGACGCCAGCTCGGGCGGAGTGATCTCGAGGGCGCGGCGTACCGCGCCCACTACCTGCTGGATCGGCTCCTGCATGCACTCCCGGATCTCCGCCGAATGTACGCGCACCGTCTTGGGAATGCCGGACACTAGATCGCGGCCCTTCACCATCATCTCCCGCTCCTCCTCGCACGGATACGCCGAGCCGATCTGAATCTTGATCGCCTCCGCCGTAGGCTCGCCGATCAGGAGATTGTAGTTCTTCCGCAGGAAGGTCACGACCGCCGCATCCAGCTCGTCACCGCCCACGCGAATGGACGTGTCGGCGACCGAGCCCGCCAGCGCGATCACGGCGATCTCCGTCGTGCCGCCACCCACATCGATCACCATGTTGCCCGTGGGCGTGTCGACCGGGAGGCCGACGCCCACGGCGGCCGCCATCGGCTCGGACATCATGTAGACTTCCTTCGCCCCGGCCGCGTGGGCGCTGGAGCGGACGGCGCGCCGCTCCAGCTCCGTGATCCCGGACGGCACGCCCACCACCACGCGAGGCCGGATCTTGAAGAAGCGGTTGGCGGTGACGGTCTTGAGGAAGTAGCGGAGCATGATCTCCGTCACATCCACGTCGGCAATCACCCCATCCTTGAGCGGACGAACGGCCTCGATCCCGCTCGGCGTCCGGCCCAGCATGCGCTTGGCCTCGAGGCCGATGCCCTTGATCCGGCCGGATTCCTTCTCCACGGCGACCACGGAAGGCTCGTTGAGGACGATGCCCTGCCCCTTCACGTAGACCAGCGAGTTGGCGGTGCCGAGATCGACGCCGATATCGTTGATGGGGAGCAGACTGCCCCTCAGGGACCACTTCGCCATTCCGCGCTCCAGGAACGGTTTTACCACCGATTTGCCTTCATGGAGAGTCGGGGATTCTCCCGCCGCCCGCCGCCCCGCACGAGAGCGGCAATCTAGAACGTCGCAGCGGCCCACGAAAGATGAGCCGGCCACGCGGGGAACCGGGACCTCTACGGGAGCGCTGAAGTATGGGAAGGCGGGGGAAGCGTGGGAAGCCGGATTGCGACACGGACGGACAGATGACGCGACGCACGAGTCTGTGGAAGCACCATTTCCGTCCGGCATGGGGCGCGGCGGGGATCCTGCTCGCCGCGTTCGGAGCCCTCGAACCCGTCCGGAGCCAGGAGCGAGCGGGCGGCGCGGGAGTACCGCCGGCTCAGGGCTCCCACGCCGCCGATACGCTGACCTCCCTGTACGGCACGGTGCGGCATGCCGGCGGGGGCGGTCCGGTGGAGAACGCCCACGTCCGGCTGATCGTGCGCCGGAGGGCCGTCCTCACCGACAGCGCGGGGAGATATCGGTTCGACGGCCTGCCCCCCGGCGTGGACACGGTGCGCGTCAACGTCCTCGGTCTCGCCCCACGGGAGAGCGTGGTCAGGCTCCGGCCGGGTTCCGCGGTCCGTCTGGATGTCGAGATGGACGTCGCACCCGTCGGGGTAGAGGAGCTCCGGGTCCAACTGGAACGGGGCAGACGTACCCGGCTGGCCCGGCTTCAGCGGCGGATCGCCACCGGGACCGGGCAGTACATCACCCGTAATGAGATCGACCGCGCTCCCGGCCAGCTGAGCCTCCTGTTCCACCACGTCGTCGGCGCCCGAGTCGACTACGCCGGAAGCGGCCGCTTCAGCGTCCTGTTGCGTAATTTATTCGACCGGGGCACCTGCACGCCGCACATCTTCATCAATGGAGGCCGTGCGGTAGGGTTTCGCGTCGATGACTTCGAACCGCCGGATGTGGCGGGGATCGAGGTGTATCCGGGGCCCGAGATCCCATCGGAGTTTCAATCCGTCGATGGCTGCGGCGCGATCGTGATCTGGACGCGCTGGTTCACGGGTTGAGGATGATTCCCCCGCCCCGTTTCACCCGGCAAGGTTCTGGCGGCTACCCCGGCAACACGTCCCCCAGCGGCGTGTAGGGAAGGCCGAACGCCTCGGCCACCGCCCGGTAGGTACAGCGGCCGCCCACCATGTTCACACCCAGCGCCAGCGCCGGATCCGCCGCCGCGGCCTCCGCCCAGCCCCGATCCGCCAGCCGCAGCACATAGGGAGACGTGGCGTTGGTGAGCGCCAGCGTGGAGGTTCGTGGTACGGCTCCCGGCATGTTCGCCACGCAGTAGTGGATGACGCCATCCACCTCGAAGGTGGGATCGTGGTGGGTCGTTGGGTGCGCCGTCTCCACGCAACCACCCTGGTCCACCGCGACGTCCACGATGACCGATCCCCGCTTCATGAGGGCGAGATCTTCCCGTCGAACCAGCTTGGGCGCCTTGGCGCCCGTGACCAGAACGGCTCCGACCAGAAGATCCGCCCGCTCCAACCGCTCGAGAAGCGTGTGCCGGTTCGAGTAAAGCGTGTCCACGTTGGCCGGCATCACGTCGGCCAGGTAGCGGAGGCGCTCCAGATCCCGTTCGAGGATGGTCACATGGGCGCCGAAGCCCGCGGCGATCCGGGCCGCGTTGGCGCCCACCACACCGCCTCCAACGATCACGACCTCCGCCGGCAGCACGCCCGGAACCCCACCCAGCAGGATGCCGAAACCGCCCGATGGCTTTTCCAGGTATTTCGCCCCCTCCTGAACGGCCATGCGTCCCGCCACTTCGGACATGGGCGTGAGGAGCGGCAACTCCCCGTTCGAGAGTTGGACGGTCTCGTAGGCGATCGCCACGCAGCCTCGCTCCAGCACGCGGCGCGTGAGCGTCTCGTCGGCCGCGAAATGGAAATAGGTGAACACGACGTGTTCCGGGCGCAGCCGATCGTACTCGGGCTCGATCGGCTCCTTGACCTTCACGATCATCTCCGAGCGTTCCCACAGCTCCGAAGCCGACGCCAGCAGCTCGGCGCCCGCCGCGGCGTACTCCTCATCCGAGAAGCCGCTGCCCACGCCCGCGCCGGATTCGACCCACACTTCGTGGCCGCGCCGCGCGAGAGCAGCCACGCCCGCGGGCACCAGCGCAACGCGGTCTTCGTCCGGCTTGATCTCCTTCGGGACACCCACGATCATCGGCTCGGCTCCTATGCCTGGGCCGGCGCCAGTTCCATGATCGCCAGCCGGTCGGGGTGGTAGAGCGCGGCCGCCTCGCTCACCTCCTGTTTCGTGACCAGATCGATCCGTTGAGCGATCTCATCGAGAGTGCGGTACGGTTCCCCATACAGCGCCAGACCCGCCAGCCGATTCATCCTCGCCACCGGAGCTTCCAGGGAGAGCATCAACCGCCCCTTGATCTCCTCACGCATCGTCTGCACTTCCTCATCGGCCAGACCCTGCTCAGCCAGAAGCCGAAGCTCTTCCAGCATCGCTTCCAACGCGGCCGACGCGGTCTCGGGGCCCGTCCCCACGTAGGCCCCGCCGTGGCCTCCCGAGGCATAGAAGGAATGGAAGCTGTACACGCTGTAGGCGAGACCTATCTCTTCCCGGATACGCTGGAAGAGTCGCGAGCTCATGCCCGCCCCGAGCGCCGCATCCACCAGGACCACCGCGTAGCGCAGCGGGTCGCTGTAGGCGACCGTCACGCCTCCCGCCACCAAGTGCGTCTGGTGACCTCCCTCGCGCTCTACCCGCCGCCGTCCTGTCGCTCCCTGCACCACGTGCGGCGGCTGCGCCTGCGCGGCTCCATCATCGCGGGGAACCATCTCCCTCACGAGAGCCACCAGCTCCTCATGGTCCACATGTCCGGCGGCCGCAACCACGGCGTTGGAGCCCCGATAGCTGGAAGAGTGGAGCCTGCGCAGACGCTCCGCGCTCAGATCGGAGACGGTTTCCGCCGAACCCATGATGCGCGCCCCGTACGGGTGCTCCCCGTATAGCCAATCGGCGTGGAGCTCGAACACGAGCTCTTCCGGAGTCTCCTCGAGCAGCGCCAGCTCCTCCAGGATCACGTTGCGCTCGGCCTCCAGGTCCCGTTCCCGTAGCGTGGGGTGAAACGCGAGGTCCGCGAGGACATCGAGCGCCCTCCTCAGTTCACCGGCCGGGACTCGAGCCTGGAAGGCCGTCGCTTCGTGTGTGGTATACGCGTCCAGCGCGCCGCCGATCCTCTCGATCTCCAGGGCCAGGTCGCGTGCGGAACGGCGCTCGGTGCCCTTGAACACCATGTGTTCGAGCAGATGCGAGATGCCACATTCCGAACGGATTTCGTGGACCGGACCCTGATGGAACCAGATTCCGAGCGCGATCGAGTGTACCGATTCGATGCGCTCCGAGAGCACGGTGGGCCCGCCCGGGAGCCGGGTTCGCCATACCCCGGCGTCCAGCCGAACCGGACCCGACTCGGCCTCCGAAACGGCAACGCTCGCGGGCGCCGCATCGTCCGAAGTCGCGGCGTGGCCTTCTCCCGCTGTTCGACCCTTCACGAGAAGAGGCTTTGG
This sequence comes from Gemmatimonadota bacterium, assembly GCA_046757845.1. Classification (GTDB taxonomy): domain Bacteria; phylum Gemmatimonadota; class Gemmatimonadetes; order Palauibacterales; family Palauibacteraceae; genus JBHHYZ01. The sequence goes on along the minus strand of JBHHYZ010000019.1, from coordinate 37,180 downwards.
CCTGTTCAGCTGGAGGAGTTCGCCGCCGCTCTCATGGAGAGCTTCAAGCGCCCCCTGTCGTCCACCGACAGGAGCTTGACGGCCACCTCATCGCCCGGCTTGACCACATCTTCCGTGCGCTCGGTACGCCCCTCCTGGAGCTCCGAGATGTGGCACAGTCCCTCGACCCCTGGAATGATCTCCACGAACGCGCCGAAGCTGGTGGTGTTCTTCACGACGCCGTGGTACACTCGGCCCACCTCGGGCTCCTCCACGATCGCCTCGATCATCTCCCGGGCGCTCTCGCCCCCCTCTCCGGACACCGACGAGATCGTGATCACGCCACTGTCCTCGATGTTGATCTCGGCCCCGGTCTGCTCCTGGATCGCGCGGATCGTCTTTCCCTTGGGACCGATCACCTCTCCGATCTTCTTGGGGTTGATCTGGATGGTGATGATCCGGGGCGCATACCGCGACATCTCACTCCGCGGCTCCAAGAGGGTCTGGCCCATGACCTCCAGGATGCTCAGGCGCGCCTGCCGGGCGCGCTCCAGCGCCTCCCGCATCGTCTCCACCGAGAGCCCACCCACCTTGATGTCCATCTGTACGGACGTGATCCCGGCCGTCGTTCCGGCCACCTTGAAGTCCATGTCCCCGAGAGCATCCTCCACGCCGAGGATGTCGGTCAGGACCACCGTCTGGTCCCCCTCTTTGATCAGGCCCATGGCGATCCCCGCGCACGGCGCCGCGATCGGCACGCCCGCATCCATCAGGGCGAGAGAGCCGCCGCACACCGTGGCCATGGAGCTGGACCCGTTCGACTCGAGAATATCGGAGACGATGCGAATGGTGTACGGGAAATCTTCATAGGCGGGCAGGAGAGGTTGGAGCGCGCGCTCCGCGAGCATCCCATGCCCGATCTCCCGGCGGCCGGGGCCGCGGAACGGGCGAACCTCCCCGACCGAGAACGGCGGGAAGTTGTAGTGCAGCATGAAGGACTTCGACGTCTCCTCCCGCACGTCGATCGAGTCGATGCGCTGCTCGTCCCTGACGCTGCCCAGGGTCACCACGCTCAGCGACTGCGTCTGGCCGCGAGTGAACAGGGCCGAGCCGTGGGTGCGCGGAAGGATGCCGACTTCGCAGGTGATGGGACGAATCTCATCCGCTGCGCGTCCGTCCACCCGCTCTCCCTGATCCAGGATCTGGCGGCGCATTGTCTGCTTCTCCAGCGCTCGCACGATCGACTTCATGTCGTCGACGGCGTCCGGGTATTCCTCCGCCAGCTGGCCCAGGATGTCCTCGCGGACCGCGGCGAGAGCCTGGTTGCGCTCCTCCTTCACGGCCAGGTTGATGGCCTCGCGAATCCTCTCCGTCGCCAGCGATTCCACCCGCTCGCGCAGACGCTCGTCGATCACCGGAGCCTCCCATTTGAACTCCGGCTTCGGACCGCCCGCCATCTCCACCAGCTCCGCCTGGAAGCCGATCAGCTGACGGATCGACTCATGGGCCACGTCCAGAGCCGACTGGAAGTCCTCCTCCGAGATCTCCAGCGCCGCTCCTTCGACCATCACGATCGATTCCTCCGTGCCGGCCACCACGATGTCCATGTCCGAGACTTCCAGCTGCTGGAACGTCGGGTTGATGATCCACTCTCCGTCCGTCCGACCCACTCGGACTCCGGCTATGGGACCTGCCCAGGGGATCGGCGATAGGCTCAGCGCCGTCGACGCGCCCAGCATGCCCAGCACATCTGCATCGTTCTCCTGATCGGCGGAGACGATGAAGCAGACGACCTGCGTCTCGTTCTTGTAGCCGTCGGGGAACAGGGGACGGAGGGGACGGTCGATCTGGCGGGCGGCGACGATCTGCTTCTCGCTCGGGCGGCCCTCACGCTTGATGAATCCGCCGGGAAACTTTCCGGCGGCGTACGTCCGTTCCCGATACTCGACCGTCAGCGGGAAGAAGGGGAGGTGGCTCCGCTTGCGCTCGGCCACCGCGGTGACCAGCACCGCCGTGTCCCCGTACTGAACGAGGACGGATCCATCCGCCTGGCGGGCCATCCGGCCCGTCTCCACGACGAGCGTGCGACCTGCGAACTCGTGCTCTACTCTCTGTCTCATTCTCTACTCTGCTCTCTTGCCGTGTCTACGGTTTCTGTTCCACGTCGCTCCGGCCTCGAACGGCCCGGGTCGGCATCGAGCCGACTCAGGGCGCGGAGGTGCGCCGACGTGTCGAACGCTTCATGGTCGGAACACCGGATCGACGGGGTTCCGCGCGGAATCTGGCTGTGGCGGGCGTTCCGAGAAGGGGATGAGGCGGTACCACTCAGCGGCGCAGACCCAACTCCCCGAGCAGCACCCGATAGCGCTCGAGGTCGGTCCGCTTCAGATAATTGAGCAGCCGACGCCTCCGACCCACCATCTTGAGCAGCCCCGTGCGGCTGTGGTGGTCGTTGGGATGGCTGCGCAAATGCTCCGTGAGCTCCTCGATGCGGGCCGTCAGCAGGGCGATCTGCACGGCAGCCGACCCATGATCGTTCTCCCTGCGCGCGAACTTTGCGATGATCTCTTTTCTGTCGGCGGTACTCAGCGTCATTCCGGCTCTTTCCGCTCGTCCTCTCTCGTCGATCATTTTGAATACAAGTTACATACTATACGCGGCGGAATGTTGCTTGTAAAGGTTGGGCCGGTTCACATCTCCGAGGCACGGAAGAACCGGATGGCCGCCTCCCGGTCACGGCGCATCTGATCCACCAGGTCCCCGACCGAGGCGAATGGCTGAACGCCCCGCAGACGTGATAGGAACTCGACCCCGACCGTTTCCCCGTAGATGTCCCGATCGAAATCCAGAAGGTAGAGTTCGAGTGAGGGCGGAGAGCCCGGAAAGGTCGGCCTCGGCCCCAGATGCAACAAGCCCCGGCAGATGTCGTTCCGCAGGTTCGCCCGGACGGCATAGATCCCTTCCAGCGGAAGCAGTTTCTGCGGAGACGGGGAAGCGAGATTCGCCGTCGGAAAGCCCAGCGATCGTCCGCGACCCATTCCGTGCACCACCACCCCCCGAAGCGAGTACGGACGGCCCAGGGCGGCGGCGGCGGCCTCGGCCTCTCCCCGCATGAGCAGCTTCCTGATCCTGGTGGAAGAGACGACCGCTCCCTGCACCACGACCTCGTCCACCACGTCGACCCGAAACCCCAGGCCTGCACCGAGCTCCCTGAGCGTGCTGAGGTCTCCCGAGCGACCACGCCCGAACCCGTGATCGTGCCCGATCACCAGCTCCTGCACGCGGAGTCCGTTCACCAACACTCCTCGAACGAACTTCTCCGGCTCGCAGCGGCTCAGCTCGCGCGTGAACGGAAGAAAGGCCACATAGTCCAGCACGTGCTGCGCCAGGATCTCCTTCTTCTCGTTGGGAGTGGTGAGGAGGAACGGAGCCTGCTCCGGCCGCACGACCGTGAGGGGGTGCCGGTCGAACGTGACCAGCAGGCTGCTCAGACCGGCGGCGGCGGCGCGGCGCTCGATCTCGGCGAGAATCGCCCGATGCCCCAGGTGGACTCCGTCGAATGTCCCAACGGTCGCCACCGTACCCCGGATGATGGAGGGCAGGCCGCTGTCGAGCCCGGGTGGCCTCACTCGGCCCCCACGGGCGAAGCGAAGACCTTCTTCGGCATCAGCAGGCCGCCGTCGCGCCGGGCCACGGCGACGAGCCGCCCCTTCCGGAGCAGCACCAGAGGCACGTCAGTCGGAGCGCACTCGACATCGGGCTGCGGGCTGCGCCCCGGCTCCAGCGTCCCTTCCCCGACCGCCGCCCCGAAACGAACCCGCCGGACCTCCTGTTCGCTCAACTCTCTGGCCGGAAGCCAGTCGAGCGACTCGGCCGGAGTGCACCACCAGGATTCCGCCGCGGCCGGGGGACGGATCTCCCCGACCGGCACGCCCTGGTCCGCGCGGAACGAACCTATCGCGGTCCGCCTCAGCTCTGTCAGGTGGGCTCCGCAGCCCAGGGCATGGCCGATGTCCCGCGCCAGGGCTCGCACGTAGGTCCCCGTGGAGACCCGCGCCGCCAGCCTGAGATGGGGAGGCTCGAACTCAACCAGGTCGAGCGCGTGGATCCGGACCCCAACCGGCTCCAGCTCCGGCCGGTCTCCCTCGCGAGCCAGCGCATGCGCCCGCCGACCCTCGATCCGCTTGGCCGAGTACGCCGGGGGGCGCTGGCTCAACTCGCCGAGAAACGTCGACAGCACCTGTTGCACGCGTTCCCGGGCGAGGCCCCTCCAGCTTCCGCTACTCGAGACCGGCCGCCCCGTGCCGTCATGGGTGGTCGTTTCGACTCCCAGCCTCAGGCTGGCGACGTAGGATTTCGGCAACAGATGGAAATACTCCGCCAGCCGGGTGGCCAGGCCCACGCAGAGGAGAAGAAGTCCGGTGGCGAACGGATCCAGCGTGCCCGTGTGTCCGACGCGCCGTATCCCCAGGGCGCGGCGGGCGCTCGACACCACATCGTGGGAGGTCGGGCCGGCGGACTTGTCGACGAGCATGACGCCGCCTTCAGCCGGTATGCGACCCACTCGCGTCCTCCGATCGCACCCGCGCCAGCAACTCCTCGATCCGGCTCGCCGTCTGGAGCGAGGAGTCCACCACGAAACGGAATTCCGGGATCCGACGCAGGCGCAGAGTCTTCCCGAGCGTGTGCCGAATGTATCCCATGGCGCTGTGAAGCCCCTCGACCGCCTCCTCTGGAGGAATCTCATCACCCAGCGTTCGGACGAACACTTTCGCCTGAGAGAGGTCGGAAGTCGTCTCCACTCCGGTGATGGTCGCCGTCTCCACTCGAGGGTCCTTGAGCTCCGTTCGAACGAGGCGGGACAGCTCCTCTCGCAGGAGCTCGTTCAGCCGTGCGGTACGCCGATCCTTACTCACCTGGGATCACCGTCAGTAGAGCGCGGTCTCCCGCTCCACGACGCGGGCGCGCGGATCCGAGTCCACCCGCCGGTCGAGGCGGCTGAGAATGGACTCCGCCACTGTGCGTTCCGGTGCGACGAGCGCGGCACTCAATTCCGCCGTCCGCCAGCGGTCCTGGAAATCCGTCTCGGCCACCGAGACCTGAAACTCGGTCCGCAAGCGACGCTTCAAACCCGACATGATCGAGCGTTTGGCCTTCAGAGAATGGCAGCCCGGGAGGTAGAGAACCCAACGGCCTACGCCGATCACGGTCGCCATCGGGGTGTGAACGGCCGGAACGCGGCGTGCCGCCGTCAGCCGGTGGACGAATCGGTCAGCGTCCGGGCCACTTCCTGCACCTCATAGCACTCGATGATATCGCCGACCTTGATGTCGTTGTAGTCCTCTATCGACAGCCCGCACTCATAACCATCCTTGACTTCCCGCACGTCCTCCTTGAACCGTTTCAGGCTCGCCAGGCGGCCCTCGTAGATCTGCACTTGGTCGCGGAGCAGCCTGACCGGAAGGTTGCGCCGAATCGTTCCCATGCTCACATAGCAACCCGCCACCGTACCCACCTTCCGAACCCGGAACAGCTGGCGCACCTCGGCCATGCCGACGGTGGTCTCGCGAACCTCCGGACTCAGCATGCCCTCCAGAGCGAGCCGAACGTCTTCAACCGCTTCGTAGATCACATCGTACACCCGAATCTCGACGCCGTCACGCTCCGCGTTGGCTTGCGCCTTCGCATCCGGGCGGACGTGAAAGCCCACGATGGCCGCGGCCGTCGTCGTGGCCAGCAGCACGTCGGATTCGTTGATGCCCCCCACACCTCGATGGATCACCTCGACGGCGACCTCATCCGTACCCAGCCGTTCGAGCGCATCCGCGAGCGCCTGTGCGGAGCCATCCGTGTCCGCCTTGATGATCAGGCTCAATCGACTCTGCTCGCCCAGCTTGATACGTCCGAACAGATCCTCCAGCCGAGGAGTCCTCCCCCGCCGACGCATGTCCTTTTCCCGCTCCAGTTGCTGGCGGCGTCCGATGATCCCGCGGACTCGGCCCACCTCCACAGCGACTAGCGCATCTCCCGCCTGCGGCACTCCCTCCACGCCGAGAACCCTCACAGGGATCCCGGGACTCGCGAATGGAACGTTGTTGCCCCGCTCATCCAGCAGCGCCCGGACCCGTCCGCCGAACAGGCCGCAGACGAAGTCGTCTCCGACCCTGAGGGTGCCGTTTTGCACCAGCACCGTGGCCACGGGGCCCATGCCGCGGTCCAACTCCGCTTCCACCACGGTGCCCCGCGCCGACCTGTCGGGTTGCGCCTCGATCTCCAGGAGCTCCGCCTGCAGGAGCACTTTTTCCAGAAGGTCCGGCACTCCCTGGCCGGTCTTGGCGGAGACCTCCGCGGCCAGGACATCGCCACCGAACTCCTCCAGGACCACGCCCTGCCCCAGGAGATCCTGTTTGACCTTGTCCGGTTTGGCCCCCGGCAGGTCGATCTTGTTGATCGCCACCACTATCGGCACACCGGCGTTCTTCGCGTGGCTGATCGCCTCGATGGTCTGCGGCATCACCGCGTCATCCGCGGCGACGACCAGGATGACGATATCGGTCAACTCGGCCCCGCGGGCCCGCATGGCCGTGAACGCCTCATGGCCGGGCGTGTCCAGGAAGGTCAGCGCGCGGCCATCGTCCAGCTCCACGTGGTAGGCGCCTATGTGCTGGGTGATGCCCCCGGCCTCGCCCGCGATGACGTTGGCCCGTCGGATGTAGTCGAGGAGCGACGTCTTCCCGTGGTCCACGTGGCCCATCACCGTCACGACGGGGGCCCGCGGCGTGCCGGGACCCTCCTCTTCCCCCACTCCCTCCGCCTCCGCCACATCGACGTCGTAGCCCTGCTCGCGACTGGCCCTGACACCGGCTTCCTCGCAGATCAGCTCGATCTGATCGAAATCGAGCCGCTGGTTGATCGTGACCATCAACCCGAGATTCTTGAACGCCGACGTGATGATGGCCTGCGCCGTCGTGTCCATGAGGTCGGCCAGCTCCGCCACGGTGAGAAACTCGTTGACTCGAATGGTCTCCTTCTCGCGCTCGACCTCTCTGGCCCTCTCCTCCTGCTCGACCGCCTGCTGCGCAGAGCTGGACTCCCGCCGCTTGCGCCGTCCGGTGGCCCGTCCTCCGCCGCCTCCGAGCGCCGCCAGCGTCTTCTTGACGTTCTCCTGGACCGTGCCCTGGTCCACGCGCCCGCGCTTCTTCCGTTCCCTGCGGGACTTCTTCCGTCCGTCGCTCGCGAAGCCGTTCGCCTTGACCTGGACGGTTCCGTCCGGCGCGGCTGACGCGGTCGGTGCCTTCGGCATCCCCCGGCGCGCGGGCTTGGGGCGCCGCTTTCCCCGAGCGGGAGCTTCCCCGGCCGCCGCAGCTGGCGGGGCCGCTCCTTCCGGCGAAGCCATCTCGGCCTCCGGCGCCGCCTCCGAATCGGCCGCCCACTCCTCCGCTGGCGCCGGCGTGACGGCCACCTCTTCCTCGAGCTGAGTCGCTTCCGCCGCCGGGACTTCGAGCTCCACGCCTCCCTGGGCGGGCGGCGCCTCCTCGAGCGTGGCCTGGGCCGCTACGCCTGCCGCCTCATCCCTACCTTCGGCACCCTCCTCCATCACGGCGCCATCCGAGGCCGGGATGTCCGCCACCGCTGCAGATTCGCTCTCCGATGTAGTCTCGACAGCCTCGGTCTCAACCTCCACGGACGCCTCGGCCGTGGAAGCATCCACCTCGCCGACCTCCTGGATAGCCGCAGGCGCCACCCTGCGCCGGCGGCGCTTCCGCGTCGCGGTCACTTCGGCGGCCGGCGCTTTGCCCGACATTCGCCGTTCGCGCTCCAGCCGCGCGTGGAGCCGGGCCACCTGCCCCGGCTCCACCACGGACATGTGGCTGCGAACCGGGACATCCATGGCCCTCAGCATCTGGATGAGGTGCCCCGACTCCACCCCAAGCTCTTCGGCGATTTCGTATACCCGATATTTCAACAACTACGACCTCCTGCCGCTGCAACTGCTTCCCATGCGAACCCTCGGACCGGACGCTTCCGCTCCAGACTTCGACTCGAGCTCCGCCCCCGCCCCCGTCACGATCCGGAGCGCCAGCTTCGCATCCTTCAAGCCCACGGCGACGACCCCCGCTCTGCCCACGGTGGCGCCCAAGCCACGCCGATCCCCGACTGACGCGAGCGGGATCCCTCGGCTCACCACCCCCGCGAGGCGTTGCCGGGCGTTCTCCGTCGCGTCGCCGGCCACCAGCACCGCGGCCAGCTCACCCCGGCGTGCCGCATCTCGCACCGCTCTCGTTCCGACGACCACGAGGCCGGCGCGGCAGGCCAGGCCGAGCACCCCGAGCGCTCGCGCCTCGGCTCGCGGCGTCCGCGCTGCGAGCTCACCCATCACCTCAGCTCGCCTCTTCGTCCTCGCCCGCCGCTTCCGCGTCCGAAGCGACGGCGACCACTTCCGTCTCCGTTTCGGACGTTGGTGCCTCCTCCTCGGGCTCCGGTACCACCGGTTCCACCTCGGCCGCCGGCCCAGCCTGTTCCTCCGCCGGCGTCTCGACCTCAGCCGGTTCCTCGAGCACTGTCAGCTCGTCGATGATCGCCTCCAGCCGATCGGCCTCCTCCGGGCCAATGCCGGGAATCTGCAGGAAATCCGCTCGATCCATTTCGAGCAGGGCGAAGAAACTCGAGATTCCCGCCGCTTCGAGCGCCGCGAGCGTCGCGGGCGCGATCCCTTCCAGCTCGGAGATGGGGAAGTCCGGCACCTCCTCTTCCTCCGCCCCGCCGAACAGGGCGGACTGGGCGCCGCGCTCCATCCAATCCCTCGTCGAATAGAGGTCAATCTGCCAGCCGATCAGCTGGGAAGCCAGACGAACGTTCTGGCCGTTTCGCCCGATCGCGAGCGACAGCTGATCCTCGTCCACGATGGCGGTGATCACGTGGCGGCTCGTGTCCGAGATCACCTTCGAGACCCGGGCGGGTGCCAGGGCACGGCGCGCGAAGATCTCGGGATCGGGGTGCCACGGGACGATGTCGATCCGTTCGCCGCTCAACTCGGAGACCACCGCCTGCACCCGGGATCCCTTGAGTCCCACACAGGCTCCGACCGGATCCACGGACTCGTCCCGGGACGACACGGCCACCTTGGTCCGCCCACCCGCCTCGCGAACGATTTCCCGAATCTCGACGATGTTCTGATAGATCTCCGGCACTTCCAGCTCGAACAGGGCGGCCACGAACTGTGGATCGGCACGGGACAGGACCAGACGGGGACCACGCGGGGTCTCCTCGAGCGCCTTCAACACCGCCCGGATGGGGTCGCCCTGTCGGAAGCGCTCACGAGGGTTCTGCTCGCGCCACGGAATGACCGTCTCCGCCTCACGAGACCGGTTGAGCATCACGACGATGCGGCCTCGTTCGATCGCCTGCACTTCCCCGGAAACCAGGTCGCCGACACGATCGCTGAACTCCTCGCGGATCCGCTCTCTCTCGCCTTCGCGGACTCGCTGGACGATCCTCTGCTTGGCCGCCATGACGGCGCTGCGGCCAAACTCCTTGAACGAAACGGGAATCTCCATCAGGTCCCCGACCGAGTACTCGGGATCATCCCATCTCGCCTGCTCCAGACTGATCTGGCGGGCCGGATCCTCGACTTCCTCGACCACTTCCTTGAGGACGGTGATCTTGATGTCGCCGTCCTCCTGGAACTCGATCTCAGCCTCTACGGGTCCGCCGAAACGGCGTGCCAGCGCCGCCTCGAACCCCTCACGGATCAGCTGATGCAACTCCGCATCGGACAGCGACCGGTTGGCCGCCATCATGCGAAAAGCCTCCACCACGGGCATTCGATCGTTCATCCTCGATTCTGTCCTCCGTTTGGCCACCCGGCCGCTATGCCGTCCCGTCGTACACGAGCCTGGCCCGCGCGACGCTCGCGAGCGGGATTTCCACCCGCTCGCCGGCCAGTTCGACGGCGACCTTCTCGTGGCCCTCGCCGACTCGCCCTACCAGCGTTCCGACGACCACCCGGTCCTTGCCGACCAGCGGCTCATACCCGCGTAACTGGACGGCCCGGCCCGCGAACCGGTCATAATCCTCCGGGCGCACCAGGGGCCGCTCGACACCCGGTGACGAGACTTCGAGAACGTAGTCGGAGCGCAACCCGTCCCGCACTTCCAGCATCTGCTGAACCGCGCGGCTCACACGGGTGCAATCCTCCACTCCGACCCCGGAATGCCCGGGCTCGCTCTCCCGCGTATCGATACGGACGCGGAGAAACGGCCGCCGGCTGCTTCCACCGCGTTCCAGCGACACGAACTCGAAGCCGAGCTCCTCCACCACCGCCCGGATCGTCTGCTCCAGCACCACGCGTGACACCCCGAAATAAAAAAGTGGGGCCCCAAGAGCTTCCCCACTTCGTGAAACCAATCACCTGCCGCTTCGCTGCTGCGTCGCGGCACCCTGTTCCGCTATCGAGGAAACATAATCGCGAGCGCGCCGCCTAGCAACCGCAGGCGGGCCCGCCCCATCCCATGTAAGCCGCCATTCGGCCGGCCGTTTCACCGCTTCCACGGTACGAGTGGAAGCGGCTTCGCTCGCAGCGCGTGCACCAGGTCGATACGGAGACGCGCCGCGGCTCCACGCCGCGCGCGCACGCGCGCGCGACCAGCTCGCCGCGCAGATCCACCCGATCGCGGCGACCTCGCCGGCCGAGCCCCCTCAGAACCTCCTCCCCCACCTCATAACACTCGCCGCAGATAGCGGGCCCCAGGTGCATCCAGACGGAGGCCGGAGCCCCCTCGCATCGAGACGCCAGGGCCGTAAGGCCCGCCTCGAGCACCCCCGCCGCCGTACCTCTCCAGCCGGCGTGCAGCAGCCCCAGGGTCCCGCTGCGCGGCTCGAGCAGATATACGGGAACGCAATCCGCCGCCGTGACCGCCAGGAGCACACCCCGAGCCCCGCACAACAGGCCGTCCGTCCGGTCCACCAGAGTGAGCGCCGGGCAGGACTCTCCGGCCCGCCCCCGTGCGCGACCCGAAGCGCGGGCGCCCACCGGCGGGATCGGCACGGCGCCCGCCGGGCCCATCTCCAACCAGCGGATGCGGCTCCCATGAACCTGGAAAGGAACCGCGACGCTCGAGAAGCCCATCGTGGCTCCCAATTCGCCGTAGCGGCCCAGCACATCGCGCACCGATCCGGCTCGCGCGAGGCCGAAATCCCCCTCCCGACCTGCGGCCGTGATGCCGCAGACCAAGCCGGGAAAACGCTCCTCCCACACCCGATTCACATACCCCGGCACCGGTGCTCGCGTTTCGCTCTCCGCGAACCGTACGAGCGAGCCGGCCCCCCCGGACCGGCCTTCGCTCACTCGCGGGCCTCGGCGGGAGCGGAGCCGGAGAGCTCGATCCGCTCGATCTCCGCTCCCAGCGCCCTCAACCGAACGTCGATGCGTTCGTAGCCCCGTTCGATCTGTCGGATATTGTGGATCTGGCTCTCCCCTTCCGCCGCCAGGGCGGCGATCAGCAGGGCCATCCCGGCGCGGATGTCCGGACTCTCGAGCACGGAGCCGCGCAGCCGCGAGGGACCCACCACCACCGCCCGATGCGGATCGCAGAGAACGATGCGCGCCCCCATGGAGATCACCTTGTCGACGAAGAACATCCGCGACTCGAACATCTTCTCGTGGATCAGCACCGTGCCGCGGCACTGAGTCGCCAGAACCAGCGCGATGCTGATCAGGTCGGCGGGAAAAGCCGGCCAGGGGCCATCGTACACCATGGGAATCTGGCCTCCGATGTCGGCCTGGATCTCGAGTGCCTGGCCGCCGCGCACCTCCACGTGATCCTCTCCCACCTCGAGGGTCACGCCGAGCCGCCGGAAACCCGCACAAAGCGGATACATCAGCTCCGGATTCACGTCCTCGATCCGCAAGGATGAGCCGGTGCAGGCCGCGAGTCCGATCACGCTACCTACTTCGATATGGTCCGGGCCGATCCTGTACTCGCCACCCGAGAGCGACTCCACTCCCTCGATGCGGAGTTCATGCGTCCCGATCCCCTCGATCGAGGCGCCCAGGGAGTTCAGGAAGCGACACAGGTCCTGCACGTGCGGCTCGGCCGCCGCATTGCGGATTCGCGTCCCCCCCCGGGCCGTGACGGCCGCCAGGACGGCGTTCTCCGTACCCGTCACCGAAGGCTCGTCCAGGAACATGTCGGCCCCCCGCACCTGTTTCGCGCGCAGATAGTACGCCTCCCCGGCATCGATTTCCGCTCCCAACTTGCCGAGAGCCAGGAAATGCGTATCCAGACGCCGGCGCCCTATCACATCGCCTCCGGGAGGAGGCAGCTCGACCTCGCCGCAGCGGGCGAGAAGAGGGCCGGCCAGCAGCACGGACGCCCGGATGCGCCGCGCCAGACCGGGGTCCACCCGTGTGTTCGACACCTCCGCGGCTCGGATCACGACACAGTTCGGCTCATCCCGAAGCACCTCCGCCCCCAGCGACACCAGGAGGTCGATCATCAGATGCACGTCCAGGATGTCGGGCACATTGGTAAGGCGCACGGGCTGATCGGTGAGCAGGCAGCCAGCCAGGATCGGCAGCGCCGCGTTCTTATTGCCCGCCGGGCGGAAGGTGCCGGCGAGCTGCGCTGACCCCTGGATTCGGAAACAGCTCATCATCGCCTCGCTCTACATGTCACCATTCGACCGGTTCGATCCCAGTGAGGGTCCCCGCCCGGCCGTCGGTGGGCAAGGTAGAGGTGCCCCGCCGGGCCGGGCAACGCGCCCGGCCCGCGCACGCCCCGGCCCGGCCCGGCTTGATCTCGAGGGCCGGATCAGAGATTTTGCCACGGCGCGCCGGGTCGTGTGGCCCGGCCGGGGCGCGAAGTCCTGCACGGACGGCGGACCGCCCCCGATGCTCCGCCGGAACGCGAGACCGGAAGCGGCCGGGAGCGTTCCGTCTCAGACCGGAGGTGGTGTGAGCACGTTCGAGATGGCGGTGGTGGCGGGCATGGCTGTGTGGATCCTGCTCGCGCTGGGGTTGCTGGTGGGTCTCCTCCGGTTCCTCTCGCTGCTCCGTTCCCTGCGCGGCCCGGTGCGCCAGGCCAGCGGCACGCTCGACAAGCTCCAGGAACGTCTGCTGCCGGTCATCCGCAATGTGGAGCGCGCGACCGAAGACGCCAACTACGTGATCGATGCGCTCCGCAGCGATGCCTCGGCCGTCGGCGATACCGTTCGCAAAGCCTCCGAGTCGGCTGATCGCATGATCGGGATGGTCGAGGAGCGGGTGGCCGAGATCAACGGCCTTCTGGAGGTGGTACAGGAGGAGGCCGAAGAGACTTTCTTCTCCACGGCCGGGTTGCTCAGGGGGCTGCGCGGCGGCAGGCGAGCCCTGCCGACGCGCTGGCGGCGCCGCGTCTCGGGGGAGTGACGGCGCTGAACTTCCGGCCCGGACTCCTGCTGGGCGGCCTGATGCTGGCCGTCGCGATTCTCCTGCTGGCTCCGCACCAGGCGTACGCGTGGGGACCCGGCACACACGTGCTGTTGGGCGTCGAGGTTCTCCGATCCCTGGATCTCGTTCCCGCCGCCGTCGCATCTCTCCTGAACGCGCATCCGGCCGAGTTCCTGTATGGCAACCTCGCGGCCGACATCTCGATGGCCAAGAAATACGCTCCCATCGGCAGGCACTGCCACCACTGGCACGTGGCCAGGGAGATCCGCCAGAGCGCGGGTGGCGACCCGCGGCTGGAGGCGGCGGCTACCGGCTATCTGTGCCATCTGGCGGCGGACGTGGTGGCGCACAACCGATTCGTGCCCCGAATGCTGCTCCTCACATCCTCCACGCGGGGGCTGGGGCACTCCTACTGGGAGCATCGCATGGATGTCCAGCTGGGCGGCGAAGGCCTCTCGCTGGCCCGCCGGATCGTGACGGAATTCGATCACGGCGAGATCGACGCGCTGTTGGACCGGGTTCTCTCGCACACGCTGTTCAGCTTTCGGACCAACCGGCGCATCTTTCGGGGCCTGATCCGGATCGGGGACTACCGGAGATGGCAGGTCATCTTCGACACGGTGATCGACAACTCCCGGTGGGAGCTGGATCGGGACGAGGGACTGTGCTATCTCGCCGCCTCGTACAACCACGTGATCGATTTCCTGCGCCACGGGGACGACTCCGAGACCGCGACCGGTGACCCGATCGGGGAGGCCGCGCTGTTGAAGGCGATGGAGATCCGCCGCGCAGTGGTCCGGCACGAAGGATGGTCCGTCGGCACCCGGCTGGAATCCACGGCCAATCGGTACTTCCCGCTCCCCGAGTCCCCGTCCGGCCAGTGGAGCCGGCGTGGCCGGACGGCCCAGTCCGCCGACGACGCCATCCGAACGACGCTCACGGGCGGCGGGTCCGCCGCTCTCCGGGGGCCGGGCCGGCGAGGGACGGGCTCCTAGCCTCCCCCTCGAAGCCGGGCCAGCCGCTCGACCAGAAGTGCCCTGGCCTTCCGCGGATCCGCCCTGCCGGAGGCCTCCTTCATCAGGGCTCCCATGAAGAAGCCCAGCAACCGGTCCTCCCCGGCCGCGTAGCGCGAGGCTTCGTCAGGGTGCCCGGCAATCACGGCCTCGATCCAGCCGGCCAGGAGGTCGGTGTCTCCCACCTGGGCGAGACCGCCCGCCCGCACGAGGTCGTCCACCTCCAGGTCGGCCCCCTTGGCCGAGAGCAGCCGATCCAGCACCTCTCCGGCCGTGTCGGAGCTGAGCGTGCCATCCAGCCGCAGCTCCACCACACGTCTCAGCCGCTCGGGCGGCAGAAGATCGGCTTCGCTCGCTTCGTCTCGTCGTTTCAGCTCAGCGGCCAATCTTCCCATCATGAGGTTGACCGTGGCCTTGGCGAAGTCCGGCCCGTTCCCGTCCACCACCTCCTCGAAATAGCGTGCCCGTCCGGGGTTCGCGCTCACCAGCGCCGCATCGTACTCGGAGAGTCCGTGGCCTTCCATGAAACGGCTTTCCAGCTGATCGGGCAGCTCTCCCACCATGGCCCGGGCCCGTTCCGCCGCATCCGGCTCCAGCTCCAGCGGAGGGAGATCCGGCTCGGGGAAGTACCGGTAGTCCAGCGCCTCCTCCTTGCTCCTCAGGCTCCGGGTCTCCCCTCGGGCCGCGTCGAACAGACGGGTCTCCTGGACCACGACGCCCCCCGCTTCCAGCTGCCGGATGTGGCGGCTGCGCTCGAACATCAGCGCCTTCTCCACCTGGCTGAACGAGTTCAGGTTCTTGACTTCCGTCTTGGTGCCCATCCCCTCCTCACCGATCGGTCGAACCGACAGATTGGCGTCCACCCTCAGGCTTCCCTCCTCCATGTTGCAGTCGCTGACCGCGGCAAAGTGCTTCAACAGCTGGCGGAGCCGAACCAGGTACGCCCGGGCTTCCGCGGGTGAGCGCAGGTCCGGCTCGGTCACGATCTCCACTAGCGGCACGCCGGCGCGATTCAGATCCACGGCGGTCGAGCCGGCGAATCGATCGTGGAGCGACTTCCCCGAGTCCTCCTCCAGGTGCAGCCGCCGGATTCGGACCGATCTCTCCTTCCCTTCGAGCCGGACGCGGACTCGGCCATCCGTGGCCAGAGGGTACTCGAACTGGGTGATCTGATAACCCTTGGGAAGATCGGGATAGAAATAGTTCTTCCGCACGAACTCCGAGCGCGCGTGCACCCTGCACCCGAGGGAGACCGCCGCGCGGACCGCCAGCTCGACGGCCGCGCGATTGGCCACGGGAAGCGAGCCCGGAAGGCCCAGGCACACGGGGCAGACCTGGGTGTTGGGATCCGCCCCGAAGCGGGTGGAGCACCCGCAGTACATCTTCGTGGCCGTTCGAAGCTGGACGTGGACTTCCACGCCGATGACCGTCTCGTACGTCCGACCGGCGGACCCGCTCACCTCGGACCTCCCCGCACAGGGTGCTCGTACTCCAACCGTTCCTCCAAGCGGCGTGCGATCGCCAGCATCCGCTCCTCTTCCCATTCCGGGCACATCAACTGCCCCCCTACGGGCAGCCCTTCCAGATTGCCGATCGGGATGGAGACAGCCGGAATTCCGGCCAGATTCGCCGACACTGTGTAGACGTCGGCCAGATACATGGCATAGGGGTCGTCCGCCTTCGCTCCGAGCTCGAAGGCCGGAGTGGGGGTGGTGGGGGTGAACAGGGCGTCGATCCCGTCGGCGAAGACGCGCCGGAAATCCTCCGCGATCGCCCTTCGCAGCGCCTGCGCTTTTCGATAGTAGGCGTCGTAATAGCCGGCGGACAGAACGTAGGTACCCAGCATGATGCGCCGCTTCACCTCGACCCCGAATCCCTCTCCCCGCGTCCGGCCATACATGGCCACGGCATCCTCCCCCTCCTCCTCCCGAAACCCATACCGCACGCCGTCGAAGCGGGCCAAGTTGCTGGAAGCCTCGGCCGGAGCGATCACGTAATAGCAGGGGATGCCCGCGCGGGTCATCGGCAGCGACACCTCACGAATCGTGGCCCCCGCCTCGGCCGCCAGAGCCAGCGTCCGCTCCACCAGCCCGCCGATCCCGACATCCAGCCCCTCGCCCAGGTATTCGCGGGGCACACCCAGCGTAACCTCGGAAAGGCTCAGCCCGTCCAGCGCGGAGGCCCGGGGGACCGGCCGATCCTGGCTCGTGGCGTCGAGGCGGTCGTAGCCCGAAACCACCTCGAGGATCTCGGCGCCATCGGATACCGTATTCGCCAGCACGCCGATCTGATCCAGGCTGGAGGCGAACGCGACGAGTCCGTAACGGCTGACCCGGCCATACGTGGGCTTGACCCCCACCACTCCGCAGAATGCGGCGGGCTGGCGAACCGAACCGCCGGTCTCCGAGCCCAGAGCGGCCGGGACGACCCCGGCCGCAACGGCGGCCGCCGAACCGCCGGAGCTGCCACCAGGAACTCGGGAACGGTCCACGGGATTGCGGGTGGGGCCGTAAGCGCTGTTCTCCGTCGATGAGCCCATGGCGAACTCATCGCAGTTCGTCTTGCCGAAGATCCGCGCTCCGGCCGCTCTGAGGCGCCGAACCGCCGTCGCTTCGAACGGCGATCGATATCCCTGCAGGATCCGGGACCCGCAGGTGGTGGGCAGCGAGAGCGTGGCGATGTTGTCCTTGATCCCGATCGGAACGGCTTCCAGCGGACGCCGCGGCGTTCCATTCGACTCCCCGGTTCCGGGATCCACGTTCTCCGCCGGGGGAACGGCGCCGACGCCATCGTCGTCCGGGCTCGGGCCAGCCGCCCGACGCCGGATGGAAAGGAAGGCGCGAATCGGCTCCGGGCCCGCGTCCCAGCGCTCATTCCACCGGGCGGCCCGTACCAGCAATTCCGCGGGATCGATCCGTCCGGCGCCGAGGGCCCGCCGTATGTCCGGAAGCGTGCGAAGGCCGTTCACCCGGGACCTTCCGCCCCGGAGCCCGGACCACGACGTCGGGCGCTCATGGCGAGGGCTCGCCGTGCGCCGCCAGACGGGGAACGACGAAGAATCCCTCCCGCCAGTCCGGGGCGAACTCCCGCAGCGGGCGCCGCAGGGTGTCCGAGCCCTCTTCATCCGCCCGCGTTCGCGCCGCCAGGCCCCGGTCGGCGATTCCCCCATCGAACGCCGCGCCATTCTCACCTAATTGGTCGAACCGCTCGAGAACCACCGCCATCTCGCGGGCCAATCGCTCCACCTCGGAAGGCTCGAGTCGCAGTCTGGCCAGCGCCGCGATTCGGCCGACCTCTTCCGGATCCACTCTCTTCATCTCCTCGCTCTCTCGGTCTCAGGCGGGCCGCAGACCCGCATACGCTACCATCACCTTCTTAGTCCCCACGGACTCGAACTCGATTTCCGCCTTGGTTCGGACGCCGCCTCCGCTCAGGGAGACGATTCGGCCCGGGCCGAATCGGGGATGGACGACGTGTGATCCCGGCTCCAGCGTGAGCGGAACCTGGCTGTCCCCGTAATCGTAGCGGGGGCCGGAAGGCACAGGCGATTCCCGTTCAGGTCCCGACCGACCGCGGATCCGCTCTTCCTCGCCTCCCGTGACGCGGCGGCGCGCGCCCGGCTCTCGGCGCCACTCGAACTCGTTGGCTCGACCCGAACGACCACCCGAGTCGTCCTCCGTGGAGCGCCTCTTCCACTCCGAGCCCCCGCGCCACGGCTCCCGGCCGGTTCGCCCGACATCGCCCCGCGAGCGCCGACCCGGCCCGCCGGCGAACTTCCTGCACACGGATTCTTCGGGCAACTCGTCCAGAAACGAAGAGGGAGCCGAACTCCGCGCGAAGCCCGCCCTCCACCGGCGGTCCGCGTAGGTCAGATACAGCCTTTCCCGAGCTCTCGTCACGCCCACGTAGAACAAGCGCCGCTCCTCCTCCACATCTCCGTTGTCCTCCAGCGCGCGCGACAGCGGAAACAGCCCTTCCTCCAGGCCGCCCAGAAACACGAAGGGGAACTCGAGACCCTTCGCGTTGTGCACGGTCATCAGGGTCACCGCGTCCTCACCCAGCTCCACGTCGTCGATCTCCGCGCGCAGCGACACCGACTGAAGATAGAGCTCGAGCTCGCTGGAGCCCTCGACCGCCTCCTCGACCTCAGCCGGATCGAAGGCGGCGGCCGTGGAGATGAGCTCGGCCAGATTCTCGAGCCGCTCCGCCCCACCCTCCTCTTCCTCCAGCGCGGAGGCCAGCCCGAAGATCCGGATGCACTCCTCCAGCACGCTCCGGACGGGCGCATCGCTCTGCAGCTCGCGAAGCTCCTCGAGAGAGGCGGCGAATCGGGCCAGCGCCTTCGCGCCGGACACCGGAACTTCGTCCACTTCCTCCGCCCGGGCGGCCACCTGCAGCAGCCCGCCTCCAGGCGTCCGCGCCGCCCGCAGGCGTTCGAGAGTCACCCGGCCCACTCCCCGGCGCGGCCACGCGATGGCCCGCTCGAACGCCGCATCGTCCAAGGGATTCACGATCAGCCGCAGGTACGCGAGCACGTCCTTGATCTCGCGCCGCGCGTAGAAAGGGACCCCGCCCACAATTCGATACGGAAGGCCGGCCTGGCGCAGCGCCTCCTCGTAGGCACGCGACTGGGCGTTGGTCCGGTACAGGATCGCGCAGTCTCCCACGCGGTGGACTCCCGCGAAGGACCGAAGCTCCCGGGCGGTCCACATCGCCTCGCGCTTCTCATCGGCCGCGTGAACGACGAGCACCGCCTCGCCCGGCGGACGAGTCGTGCGCAACCGTTTGGGCTTCCTCCTATGATTGTGCGAGATCACCGCATTGGCGACCTCGAGGATTCGCGCCGTGGAACGATAGTTCCGTTCCAGGCGAACCACCGTCGCCCCGCCGAAGTCACGCTCGAAATCGAGGATGTTGCGAAGGTCCGCCCCCCGCCAACCGTAGATGGACTGGTCGTCGTCGCCGACTACACAGACGTTGCCATGCTCCCTGGCCAGGGCCCGGATCATCCGATACTGCGCATGGTTGGTGTCCTGGTACTCGTCGACCAGCACGTGCAGGAACCGGGTGGCGTACCGGGACCGGACTTCGGCATCTCCCTCCAGCAAGCGGACCGCGTGAAACAGCAGGTCGTCGAAATCGTACGCGTTGCGACGTTCCAGAAGCCGGTCGTAGACCGGGTAGACCTCCGCGACCGCCTTCGAGAGAAGATCGAACGCCCCGGCCACGTAGGCCGAGGGTGCCTGCAGCGCGCTCTTGGCCCCGGAGATCCGGGAGCGGATGGCCCCTGGCGACCAGCGTTGCAGGTCCAGGCCCACTTCCTCCATCGCCGCCCGGATGGCCCGCAGTGCGTCCTCTTCATCGTAGATCGAAAAGGCTCGGCCGCGGCGGGTCCTGTCCGCCTCGTTCCTCAACAGGCGGGCGGCGATGGAGTGGAAAGTCCCGATCCACAGTCCGCGCGTATCCCGGCCCAGCTGTCGGCCGATCCGTTCCCGCATCTCGCCGGCGGCCTTGTTGGTGAACGTCACGGCGAGAAGCCGATGGGGCGGGACGCCGCCGGCCTGGATCAGGCGGACGACCCGCGCGGTGAGCACTCGGGTTTTGCCCGAGCCCGCGCCCGCCAGCACGAGCAACGGCCCGCCATCGTGCTCTACCGCCTGGAGCTGTTCGGGATTGAGATCGGACCGCATGGGCCTCGTCTCCCTAGCCCGACATCTCGCGCGCGGCCGCTCGCGGCCGGCGGGCCTCCGGCCTGCCCCCCTTCGCCCGCCGGGCGAGCGGAAGCTCGAGCCGGAAGCTCGCGCCCTCCACCGGACTCTCGAGGCTGATCCGGCCGTGGTGCATCTCCTCCACGATCCGGCGAGTCAGCGACAGACCCACCCCCCATCCTCGCTCTTTCGTGGTGACGCCGATGTCGAAGATCTTCTTTCTGAGCGCTGCCGGCACACCCGGCCCGGTATCGTAGGCGCGGAAGGCCGCCCGGTTGCCCCACACCCCCAGATAAGTGACCCCGATCGTGCCGTCTCGACCCGCCATGGCATCCAACGAGTTCTTGATCAGGTTCTCGAACGCCCACTCCAGAAGCGTCTCGTTACCCAGCACCCGGGGCGCATCCGGTGGAACCTCGAGCGAGAACCGGATCGACCGGCCGATCGTCGGCAGGCGGACCGAAAAATACTGTCCCAGCCGTTCCACGATGCGGCCCACCGAGACCGGCTCCAGGGTCGGAGAGCGGCCGATCAGCTCGAACCGGCGTGACACCTTGAGCAGGCGGTCCACATCGGCCTGCATCTCGGTGGCGAGCTTCCGTGTGGAGAGAAGCGGACGGTCTCCATCCGCTCCTTCCTCCAACTGCTCGAGCCAACCGACCAGCGAGCTGAGCGGAGTTCCCATCTGGTGCGCCGATTCCCGCGCCATGGCGGACCAGATCCGTTCCCGCTCGCTCCGGAAGGAGGTGAAGATCATCCAACCGCCGCCGCCCACGACCGCCAACAGCAGCAGAGCTTGAAGCCATGGAATCCACTTTAGACGCCTGAGTATAAGTGGATCTCCGAAATGAATTTGCAAGTTGAACGCGCGGGATTCAAGTGGTGGACTCAGGCGGTCAAGCGCACGCACGTACTCGCGGACCCGCCCCACGTCCTCCGTACGCTCCCGCTCCGCTTCGAACGGTAGATTCGACCACGAAGTCGGCCGGCCGATCGTGTCCGTGATCACTGCCGGAATCTGCAGCCGATTCATCTCCTCGAGGACCGTGAGCAATGTCTCGGCCGTCAGGCGCTCCTCGGCGTCCCGGTCCTCCGCCCCGGAGGCCTGGAAGGTCAGGGCGTACAGGCGGCTGAACACGGCCGCGTCACGCCGCAGCACGCCGGCCATCTGCTGAGTGTACACGAGGAACGAGACCAGCACGGTCGCGAACACCACCGCCACCCCGACGGTTACGACGCGTCTGGTCACGGGATCGGATCGATCCGCTCGAACCCGAGGTACGGCTGGAGAGCGGCCGGCATCTCGATACCCTTCCCCTCCCGATACCCGCTCTCCACCAGCGCGACGATCATACGCGCCAGGGCCAGGGCGGACCCGTTGAGCGTGTGGACGTATTCCGGCCTGGCCCCGGGCTCGGGCCGAAAGCGGAGATTCGCGCGCCGCGCCTGGAAGTCCGTATAGCAGGAACAGCTCGACACCTCGAGCCACTCCTCCACTCCGGGAGACCAGACCTCGAGGTCGTACGTGATCGAGTTGGCGAACCCGAGATCCCCGGCCGGGAGCAGCACCCGGCGATAGCGCAGCTCCAGCCGCTCCAGCACCTCCTCCGCATGGCGGGTGAGCCGCTCCAATTCGTCGGTCGAGTCTCGCGGCCGAACCAGGCGCACGAGCTCCACCTTGTCGAACTGATGCACGCGCAGGAGACCCCGGGTCTCCCGTCCCGCCGCACCGGCTTCCCTTCGAAAGCAGGGCGTGTGCGCCACGTACGCCAGAGGCAGAGCGTCCGTGCCCAGAATCTCGCCGCGGTGCAGGTTGGTCAGCGGAACTTCGGCCGTCGGCACCAGGAACAGGTCGTCCGGCTCGGTTCGATAGGCGTCCTCCTCGAACTTCGGGAGGTGGCCGGTGGCCGTCATCGACTCACGGGACACGAGCAGCGGAGGGGCTATCTCCAAGTAGCCGTGCTCCCGCACGTGAAGATCCAGCATGAACTGGATCAGTGCGCGGCTCAGCCGCGCCCCGTGGCCCAGCAGGAGAGGGAACCCGGAACCGGCCAGCTTCGCGGCTCGTTCCAGGTCCAGGATCGGCGCGGCGCCATCTCCGTAGATCGCCGGCCGGCCGCCACCGCCCGCCATTCCGTGCGAGGCGCCCAACTCCCAGTGCGGGGGCGTGGGTCCGGGGGGCTCCACCGGCGGGCTCCACTCCCGCATCACCTCGCCCTCCCCCTCTCCGCCCGGCGGAACTCGCTCATCCGGCAGGTTGGGCAGCAGGAGCAACAATCCTTCCAGCTCCGCCCGCACCCGGGACAGGCGTCCGTCCAACTCCCGCACTCGGGCGGCCAGTTCCTTCATAGCGGCGATCTGGGCTTCGGCCGTCTCTCCCCTCCCCTTGCGATCACCGATCTCCTTCGATGCGCGGTTGCGCCGTGCCTTCAGCTGTTCGACTTCTCCGATCAGATCTCGCCGATCCCGGTCCAGCTCCAGCACTCGATCCAGAAGAGCCGGCACCTCGGCGCCGCCCCGGAGGGCGAGCCGCTCCCGGGCGCGAGAGGGCTCGGACCGTAGCGCGCGGAGATCCAGCATCACCCGGCCGGATCGGGCCGACGCGGACGACGAGGGGCGGCCCGGGTCGGCGTCCGCCCGGCCGCTCTCATCTGCAACGATGCAGGCAAGCTCGAGCCCTCCTCTCTACTCATCGCGTCCCGGTCACAGCCCTGCGCGCGGCCAGGCGGAGTCTCTCGGCGATCCGCCTAGGGCCGCCCCGTCTCCCCGGGTACGATAGTCAGAAACTCGCAGTTGGGATTGATCAGAATCCGAAACGTCATCGTCCGCCGGTCCGTATCGATGGCCAGGATCTCCAGCTTCGCGAAGTGCCGGCACTGCGTCCCGAATGACTGATCCCGGCGGCTGCGGGCCGCCAGCACATCGCCCACCGCGATGTCCACGGGCTCGGAATTGGAGTAGCCCGTAGCCGGCACCCGAGTCACGGACTCGAATGTTCCCTCCACCGCCTGCAAGGCCGAATCCGTAGGATCATCGGCCAGGGCGCCGAACGGCCACAGTTGCGGCTGGCCCGATTGATCGACGTAGTAGAGAAAATCCCACGACGCGGTCTGATCCACCCGTGCCGTGATCCGATTGATCATGTCGAAGGCGGCTTCCTTCTGAAGCGGAGCGGTCCGAAAATCGGCCAGCGTGACCTCCTGAGGATCATCCGGTACCGGCAACAGCAGGCCGGCGAAGGGATCGCTACAACCCGCCAGCACCAGCACGGCCCACAGGCTCACCTGCCGATACAGCTTCGCGCCGAAGCGCCGTTCATGCTCCATTTGACCTCATCGTCGAGTTCGAACTCCACCCGTGGCATCGCCCCGGGAAGCCGGGACGATGCTGAGAACCCCCGGACCAGCGGGCGGCGTCAACAAAGCTAAGTGGCGCCGTCACTTCGCATTTCTGCGCACGTTCGTCGCTTGACCCTCCCCCCTCACTCATCATACTTTGCTCTCCGCCTCTAGGCGACGGGAGCACAACCTTCACCGACGAGCGGTCGCGGATGACAGACCTGTCCGAAGCGCATGCCGTCGTGCTCGCGGGAGGCATCGGCAGCCGGTTCTGGCCCGCCTCCACCCCTTCCCGACCCAAGCAGCTGCTGCCCCTGGGCGGCGCGAACCCGCTGATCCTCGATACCGTGGACCGGGCCGTGGCCCTGGTGGGCCTGTCGCGCGTGCACCTGGTGGCCAGCGATGCGCTCGCTCGAACCTTTCGCGCAGCGTTGCCACAGCTCGAGTCCATCCATGTGCTGAGGGAGACCGAGGCGCGCGGCACAGGGCCGGCACTGGCTCTGGCGGCGCACCACCTCGCCTCGCTTCACCCGGATGCGGCGATGATCTCCCTGCACGCCGATCACATCATCCGGCCGTTGGAGGGATTCCGGCGCACCGTGCGGCGAGCGCTCGCGGCCGCCCGGGCCGACCATCGCCTCTACTGCATCGGGGTGCGGCCAACGCGGCCGGAGACCGGCTACGGCTACGTGCGGCTGGGTCCCGGGCGAACCGCCGGCGTGTTCGAGGTCGAGCGTTTCGTGGAAAAGCCCGACGAGGAGACGGCCAGCGGTTACATCGGTTCCGGCCGATATCTGTGGAATACCGGAATCTTCGTGTGGCGCGTCCGGGATTTCCTCTCGGCCCTCCGACGGTTCACTCCGGAAGTGGCGCGAGCGCTCCCGGCACTGGACGAGGGGGATGTGGCCGGCTTCTTCGGGGGCGTACAGCCCATCAGCGTCGACGTGGGAGTGATGGAGAGAGCCGATGCGGTCGGCGTGGTGGAAGCCGAATTCGAGTGGGACGATGTGGGCGTGTGGAACGCGCTGGCCCGCACGCGCCCCGCGGACGAAGCGGGCAACGTCCTGATCGGGTTGGCCCGAGCCTTCGAATCGGCGGACAACGTGGTGTGGGCGGAAGACGCCGAGGTCACCCTGTTCGGGGTGTCGGGGCTCGTCGTCGTCCGCTCGGGCGCGCACACCCTGGTCACGACCCGGCGGCGCGCCCCCGACCTCAAGTCCCTGGTCGAACGCCTGCGGGATCCCGAAGCGTGAAGCTGTTCGTGTTCGACGACCGGATCGCCGACGGTTGGGCTCCGTTCTCGCTCACCCGCCCGTGTAGCGAGTTGCTGCTCGGGACATACCTGCTGAGGGAGCGCATCGAGCGCTGGGCCGGGATCGCCTGCAGCGGGCTCGTGACCCGGCCCTGGCTCGAGAGCTTCACCGAACAGGGAGCGCCACCCGTGGTCCCGACCTCACGGCTACCCGAACACGAAACGGCGATATTCGTTTGCTCCCGGGCCGTGGTGACGGGTGGATCCATTCCGGCCGGGGACCGCCCGGCCAACCTGTGGATCGGCGAGACGCTCGTGGGCTCCTCGGTGCCGGCCGGAGCACCTCGGCCGGCCGCGGGCTGGTTCACGGACCCGGGCCCTCTCTCCGGCGCGGAGGACGTGCCGCTGGAGGGAGACGTCCTGTGCGAGCCGTGGGACTTCGTCTCGAGCAATCCGGATCGCCTCCTCGCGGACCTGTCGGCCCCCGAAGTCGAGGGAATCGGGGATCCCTCGGTCGCTCCGGCCGAGGCGGGGGATCTGCCGCGCGGAGTGGAGCTCCTGGGTCGGGGAGCTCTCCTGCTGGGCGATGGAGTGACCCTCGAGCCGGGCGTTCTCCTGGACACCCGTCGAGGGCCGATCCGCCTGGACTCGAAGGTCGAGGTGAGGGCGGGCTCCCGGCTGGAGGGTCCGCTATACGCGGGCCCCGGCTCCCGCCTGCTCGGCGGACCCATCTCCGTCGTCGCGGCCGGACCGCGCTGTACCCTCAGGGGGGAAATCCAACGCAGCGTGGTTCTCGGCTACTCGAACAAGGCCCATGCGGGTTTCCTGGGCCACGCCTACCTGGGCCGCTGGGTCAACCTGGGGGCCATGACGACCAACAGCGACCTAAAGAACAACTATCGCCCCGTCCGGATGGGGCCGCCGGGGGCCGAACGGGACACGGGCCTCCTCAAGCTGGGGTGTCTCCTGGGCGATCACGTGCGGACCGGAATCGGTCTCCTGCTCAACACCGGGACCGTGGTGGGAGCGGGCTCCAACCTGTTCGGTACCGAGATGCCGCCCAACTGGGTCGAGCCGTTCTCCTGGGGCTCCGGCCGTGAGCTCGTCGAGTACCGGAAAGACGCCTTTCTGGCGACCGCTCAGACGGTTCTCGAACGGCGGGGCGTAGCCTTCGACCCGCCGACCCGGCGCTGGCTCGCCGCCGTGTGGGATGCGGGCCGGACCTCCGCCGGGGGGCGCCTCGCGTGAGGGTCGCTTCCCTGGGCAGCGGGAGCCGCGGCAACGCCTTCCTGATCGAAGCCGGCCCCACCCGCCTGCTGGTGGACGCGGGGTTCAGCGGAGCCAGTCTGGCGCGCCGGCTGGACGCTCTGGATGTCCCGCCGGAGAGCGTCCGTGCCGTCGTGGTCACCCACGAGCATCGCGACCATACCGCGGGGATCGGAGTGGCCGCCCGCCGATGGGGATGGCGTCTGTACATGACGCGGGGCACGGCCGGCGCCTCCCGCACCCTGCTCGCCGGCTCCGAGACGGTGTGCGAAATGGTCGGGGACCGCCCCTTCCCGATCGGAGAGCTCGAGGTGTTCCCGTTCGGCACCTGCCACGACGCCGCCGAGCCGGTCGCCGTCAGCGTCCTCGAGCGCCGGACCGGTTGTCGGGTCGGCGTGGCCACGGACCTCGGACGCGCCACGACGCCCGTTCGATTCGGACTCCAGGGCTGCCACTTTCTCATCCTCGAGGCGAATCACGATGAGCGCCTGTTGCGCGATGGCCCGTACCCCTGGTCGATCAAGCAGCGGATCGGCGGCAGCCGCGGCCACCTGTCGAACCGGCTGGCCGGCGAGCTGGCCGCCGAGCTGTGTGGTCCCCAGCTGGGCGGCGTGCTGCTCGCCCACCTCAGCCGTGAGTGCAACGATCCGGCGTTGGCCGAAGCCACGGTAGCCGAACGGCTGGGCCGGGTGGGATACGAGGGACAGCTGGCGACGGCCGACCAGGACACGCCCGGCGGCCTGATCCCGGTTTCCGTTCCCGGTCCGGGGGGCGGGCGGCGGGAGCCCGCACAGCTGGGCCTGTTCGGCTGATCCAGGCGACCGCCCCGGACCGCGCAAGGGATCTCGAGCCCGGCCGGCTGACCTCAGATTCCCAGCAACCTCAGGATGTCGTTGCCGATCGCCCACAGCATCAATCCCACCACCACGACCAGCCCCACCTGGGTGAGACGGATGCGTTGACGGGCGCTCAGGGCGCGGCCTCGCACCGCCTCGACGCCGAGAAACGCCAGGTGTCCGCCGTCGAGCACCGGGATGGGAAGGAGGTTGAGGATCGCCAGGTTGACGCTGATGACCGCCATGAAGTTCAGCAGGGCCCAGAAGCCGGCCCGAACGGCCTGACCCGAGATCTGCCCGATCATGATCGGGCCGCCCAACTCTCGGGCGGAACTGCGACCCGTCACCAGATCCCGCAGGAAGCCCAGGATGGTTCCGGTCCACCGCCCGGTCTCGGCCCACCCCGCCACCAAGGCCTCGCCGGGCCCGGCCCGCCGCTCCGACGCCTTCGGGTCGAGCGTGATCCCCAGACGGCCGAACCGCACGCTGTCGCGCACTACCTCGCTGAACTCCGCGGCGGATTCCGGCGTGGCCCGGAGAGTGACCCGACGCCCGCCGCGGTCCACCGCCAGCACGATCTCCTTCCCGGCGCGGGTCTGCACGAAGCTCACCACGTCGCGCCAGCCGCGCACTCGATCCCCATCCAGCGCCAGGATTCGATCGCCCGGCTGCAACCCGGCCACCATGGCCGGTGAACCCTCCGCCACATCGCCGATGAGCGGCTCGACCACGACCTGCTCGCGCGCCAGCAGGCTGAAGGCGACGAACGCGAACACCAGGTTCATCAGAATCCCGGCCGAGATGACCAGGGTCCTGGCCCATAATGGCTTGGCGTCGAAGTCACGGGGTGAAGGCTCCCGTTCCGGCATCCCTCCCCCCTCCAGCACCTCCATGGCCTCTTCCTCGGTCTGCCCGGCCATCTTCACGTATCCGCCGATGGGGAGCCAGGAGAGCACGTATTCCGTCTCTCCCCGCCGGAAGCCCACGATCTTGGGCCCGATCCCGATCGAGAAGCGGGGGACCTCGATACCGACGGCCTTGGCGGCCCAGAAATGCCCCAGCTCGTGGACCAGGATGAGCACGCCAAGCACCAGGACGGTTGCCAGAAGCGTCAGAATCACGTATCCCCCACCGCTCTCATCGTTTGATTTCCCGTGGCATCGCGCCGCCGGACATCCGTCCTCTCACACGCGGACGGCCCGCGGGTTCCGGCGGCGCACCTGCCCTTCGGCCCGCGCATTCATTCGCCCGGCCCGGCCGTATCTCGTGTGACGTCACCGCGTCTCCTCGGCGCTGCCAGCTACCAGATGAAGAAAAAGTAGGCGGTCGGTAGAGTCCAGATCAGGGAATCCAACCGATCCAGGAGTCCCCCGTGGCCCGGGAGCAGGCCGGACGCGTCCTTCACATCGACCTCGCGCTTGAGAGCCGACTCGACCAGATCGCCGAAGATCGCGGCGACCGCGATCAACAGCCCGAATACCATCGCCTGGCTCGGGCGCATATCCAGTGGAACGGGAAGGACCCAGATGTCGTACAGCACCGCCACCACGGGGCCGGCCAACACGGCCGCCACGGCTCCCTCGACCGTCTTGTTCGGGCTGACGTGAGGCGCCAGCCGGGTGCGACCCAGGGTCTTCCCCGCGAAGTACGCCGCCGTATCCGCCAGCCACGTGATGACCACCGGAAAGAAGAACAGCAGGGTGGCCGAGATACGATCCGGAGCCAGGCCGGCGGCGGTCGTCCCGCGCCCCAGGAGGTCCACTTCCCGTAGCGGCACGCCGAAGCTGATCAACCCTCCGACGTACAGCGCTCCGAACGCGGTGATCGCCGCGGCGGTCGCTGGGCCCTGGCCGACCGGAACCCGCATCATGCCGATGGCCGCGTAGAGGGCCAGGAGCACCACCGTCAGGATCCACGCCCCCGTCAGCCCGAAGTACAGGAACACGAGCGGGAACGCGCCGGCCCCCAGGGCCCCGAGCACCGAGAGTGGCCGCACGCCCCGAGAGCGAAACAGGCTGGCGTACTCCCAGTAGCCGATTCCGGCCACGACCCCGAGGCCGAGCGCGAAGACCCACCCACCCGCATACACGACCGCGGCGCACAGCGGCACGCCGATCCCGGCCACGCCGAGTCGCAGATGCAGGTCACTCCTCACGCTGGGCTGGCGCCTCGCGCTCAGATGCCGACCCGCCCGAATCGCCGTTCCCGGCGCTGGAAATCCAGGAGCGCCTCGAACAGGTGGATCCGTTCGAAATCCGGCCACAGGATGGGCGTGACATACAACTCGGCGTAGGCGATCTGCCACAGAAGGAAGTTGGAGATCCGGTATTCTCCCGACGTGCGCACGACCAGATCGGGGTCCGGCCAATCCGCCGTGTACAACTCTCGTGACAGGACCTGCGGAGTGATCTCCTCCGGAGCGAGCCGGCCCTCGGCGCAGCGCGTCGCCAGAGCCCGGCAGGCCCGTGTCACCTCCGCTCGAGACCCGTAACTGATGGCCAGATGCAGGTGAAGCTTGCCGCCCCCGCGGGTCGCGCGCTCCAACTCGCGGATCGCACCACGCGCCCCCTCGGTCAGGCGCTCGAGCTCCCCGAACACGCTCACCCGGACGCCCGCCTCCACCAGCTCGGCCCGTTCCTTTTCGACATACTCCTCGAGCAGGCCCATCAACGCGGCGACCTCGATCTTGGGCCGTTCCCAATTCTCCTGCGAGAACGCGTACAGCGACAGGTGCTCCACGCCCGCCTCGATCGCCCCTTCGATGACCTCGCGGACCGACCTCATCCCGGCCCGGTGGCCTTCCCATCGCGCCAACCCCCGTTGGCTGGCCCAGCGTCCGTTCCCGTCCATGATGACCGCAACGTGCCGCGGCACATGACTGGTCCGGATCTCTGCCAACAGCACATCTCGCTTGGTGGCAGGCTCCACGAACAGGGACTGCGGCTCGGCTTGAGACATGGGCCTCATTCTGTCATGCGCCTCTCGAGGTGTCAAAGCGAACCCCCGGGCTCGCCACCGGCATCGTCCCCCGATGCGGCATTCTCGTCCGACCCGGTCAAGCGGGCCGCATAGCGTCGCAGCGCGCGCACGCCTCCTCGAAACCCGTAGGCCTCGAACCCCTTCGCCTGCATACGCTCGGCCAGGTGGGCGGTGCGGATTCCCTCAGCACAGTAGAGCACGTAGGTGCGCTCCCTGTCCAGGGTATGGAAATCCCGTGCCAGCTCGTCCAGATCGCGGTGCACCGCAGCCGGCCAGTGCCACTGCGCGAACGCCGCCGGATCGCGCGTGTCGACCACCTGGGCACCTCCGGGAATCTCGGTCACCGTGAGGGACCCGACGGCTCGGTCGCGCGGGTCCATTCGCCGTAGATCGAGAATCCTCCGTCCGGCCAGGGCGGCTTCGAGCGCGCTCGGGTCCACCGCGTCCGTCTGGGCCCGAACTTCCTCCGGCCGTGCCGCCGTCACAGGACGCTCTGGAGCCACCTGGCAGTATTCGCGGATCTTCGCCGAGAGATCGTGAGTGCCGACCCTGCGAGCCAGAGCGATGATCTCCTCCTTGTCGTGACCGGCTAAAGGCCGCAGCACCGGCAGGCTCGACGCATCGTCGATCGCCCGCAGATTCCTCAGGGTCTGGGAGGACACCTGACCGATCGATTCCCCGGTGACCAGCGCGTCCGCTCGGGTTTCCCTCGCGATGCGGCTGGCCGCCCCATACATGAGACGCTTCAGGACCACCTGGAGATAAGAGGGCCGGCAGGCCGCCCGCATGGCGTCCACGACGCCGGTAAAGTCCAACACGTGAAGCCGTGGCCGAGACCCGTGACTCCAGCGGTCCGCCACGACCTTCGCGACTTCGACCACCCAGCGTTCGTACGCGCCGCCTCCCAGATTGCACAAAACGTAATCCAACTCGACCCCGCGCCGCAGCACCATCCAGGCGGCCACGGCCGAATCGAAGCCGCCGGACAGGAGCGCGACGGCCCTCCCCTGGACGCCGAGCGGGAGCCCGCCCGGACCCCGCAACCGGTCGGAGAAGAAGCTGGCGCGGGCGTCGCGCACCTCGACCCGAACCACGACCTCCGGATCGTCCAGATCCACCGTCGCACCGGGGTTCAGCGCCGCCCCCAGCCGCACCATGATGTCGCCGGACCCGAACTCGTGCCTCCCGGAACGTCGGGCCCTCACCGCGAACCGCCGGGCCCGCACCCGCTCGGCGAACAGGCGTTTCCCCGTGGCGACGATCTCCTCCAGATCGGCCGCGCACTCGCCCTCCAGGACCGAGTACGAGCTCACCCCGAACGTATGCGCGATCACTTCGAGAAAGGCGCGGTCCGGTCCGCTGACCCGCAGCCGGCTCCAGCCGCGCTCCAGGCGGATCTCCGATTCCACCGCGCCGCGAGCCGCCAAGCCGGCACGCAGGTTGCGTTCCAGTCTGCGCTGGAACCGGGCTCGCGTGCGGCGCGACTTGGTGGCGATCTCGCCCGAGTAGCGCACCAGTGCGCAGACGGGGAGCGGGGCTGCGGAGACGGCCTTCGGCATCGGTCCTCTGCTCTCGGAAACGTTCGGAGAATCGGCCTTCCCCCGCGCCACCCGAGTGGGGGAGGAGACGTCACCCGTTCCTCTACGGAAACTCCGCCGCTGAGTTCCTGCGGCGGAAGGGCGGTCGTTTGCCGGCAGCTGCCTTGCTCGCCCGCCTCGCCCGAGCCAGATTGGAGCGTTCCCGGGTGGTGGGCCGTCGCGTTCTCCCCCGCCACCGCTTATCCACGACCGCTCGGAAGACTCCATGTCTCGACTCGCGTCGCCAGCGCCCCAAGTGCGTCGGCCTGCGCCGTGGCACGAGGTCGAGATGCGTCGCCCGCACCGGGCCACTCGACACGGCCCGGAGATGCTCTGGACGGTACTCCTCACCGCGGGCATCGGACTCGGTGCCGCCTGCTCTCCCGCGAGCGACCGAAGCGCGGCGGATGACCACCAAGGCGCAGCCCACGACACGCTGTCGCAGCGTCAACGAGACAGCCTGATCGGCGCCTCCCGGCTACCGGGCGCCCAGGGAGTACGCGGGGCGCTGCGCGCGGCTGACTCCGCCAGAGCGAGGGCGGAGCGGCTGGACTCCATCGGCGGCTCCCATTGAGGCAGAACCTGGCCACGGGTCCCATCCGGGCAGGCCTAAGCGACGGCGCCGGAAGTCGAAGCTCCCCTGGAGACGACGGCATGGCCGGGGACGCGCGCACGGCCGTGGGCCGAGGCATGATGGGCCTGAAACTACTCCTGGGCGAGATCCACGGCCGATCGCTCTGGCAGTTGCTGGGCATCTATCTGGGAGCCTCGTGGCTCGTGCTCCAGGTCGTCGGACAAATCACCGAGGCGCTCGCCCTCCCCGAGTGGATTCAACCCCTGGCGATCATCTTGCTCCTCCTCGGGCTTCCCGTGATGCTCACCACGGCCATCATCCAGGGAGGACCCAGGAGACCGACAAGAGCCCTCCGCGGACCCGAGACCGGGCACGCGGCACGAGCTGGCGTGGCAGCGGCTGCCTCCCACAAGGCTGCCGCGCCCGGCGCAGATGGAGAAGATCCAGACGCCGTGACGCCCCCCGAGGCCAGCGCGACGCGGGAGGCCCCACTGCCACGCCTCGCCGAACGAGGAGCGCACCACCGCCTGTTCACCTGGAAGCACGCGTTGCTGGGAGGCGCGGCAGCCTTCGCGCTCCTGGGCCTGATCACGACCGGATACATCGTCCTGCGGGGGTTGGGGATCGGGCCGGCGGGGACCCTCGTCGCCAAGGGGGCACTGGAAGCCCACACTCGTCTCCTGGTGGCTGACTTCGCGAGCCCAGCGGCCGACTCCTCGCTGGCCCGGACCGTGACCGAGGCGTTTCGCATTGACTTCTCCCAGTCCGCGGTGGCCCGGGTGGCCGAACCCGGCCAGGTAGCAGCCGCCCTCCGCCGCATGGAGCGCCCGCCGGATGCGGCTCTCACCCTGGAACTGGCGCGGGAAGTGGCGGTTCGAGAGGGCATCCCCGCGGTGATCGGCGGCGAGATCGGGCGGGCAGGAACCGGCTTCCTCCTCTCGGCGCGGGTGATCTCGGTGGAAGACGGGAGCGTGCTCGTCTCTCACCGGGAGGCGGCGGGCGGGGCCGACGCGATCCTGCCCGCCATCGACAAACTCTCCAGGCGCTTGCGCGAACGGATCGGCGAGTCCTTAGGATCCCTTGTCGCCGACAAACCCCTCGCGAAGACGACCACGTCCGACCTGGCGGCTCTGCGCAAGTACACGCAGGCCATCCGAGCGATCGATGCGGAGGGGAAGCTGGACCGGGGAATCGCCCTCCTCCAGGAGGCCGTGGCGCGGGACACCGCCTTCGGCATGGCATACCGGAAACTGGGGATCGCCTTCTACCGAAAGGGCGGGCAGCTGCAGAGCCAGGTGGAGAATCTTAGCTACGCCTATGAGCTGCGGGATCGGATGACGGAGCGCGAGCGCTACATCACGATCGCCACCTACTTCACGTACGGAACCTATGAACCGGAAAGGGCGGCGACCGCCTACGAGACGCTGCTGGACCGATCCCCGGACGATGGCTATGCCCTCAACAACCTGGCCCTGATCTACTCCGGGCTCGGTGACCACGCCCGGGCCGAACAGCTCCTGGAGCGCTCGATCCGCACCGATTCCACCACGAGCATCTCCTACACGAACCTTCTGTTCGAACAGGTCGCCCAACGGAAGGCGGCCGCGGCGTGAGCGTACGCGGCGAGCCCGCTCCCGCCGTCGAGGCCCTGGACGCCGCTCTGGCCGAGCACCCGCTCTCCGCGCTCCCTCCTCTGGACCGTCCGTATGCTCTGCTTGCCGCCGCCTATGCGCGAGCCGGGAGGCCGAAGCGGGCCCGCGCACTCCTGGCGGAGTACGAAGCGGCGGTCACGCCCGAGTCTCGGAGGTTCCCTGTGTCCGCGTGGCTGTACCGGACGGCACGCGGAGAGGCAGCCCTGGCGGAGGGTCGTCCGGCCGAGGCCGTGGAGGAGCTTCGACCTCGGGTGCGGGCGTCTCAGAAGCGGTTGGAGGAAATCGTGGCGGAGCGGGGATGAGCGCCGGAAGGACGGGCGCGGCGACGCCGGCGGTGCGGATGGCCGTCCTTCTGGCCGCCGGGCTCGGTCTGGCGGGTGCCCCGGCTCTCCAGGCGCAAGGCCGGAACGGAAACGGAGAGGCCGCGTTCGACACGACCCTCTATCACGCCATGAAGTGGCGCAACATCGGCCCGTTTCGAGGCGGGCGGGCGACGGCGGTGGCCGGAGTCCCATCCGAGACCGAGACGTACTATTTCGGCGGGGCCGGCGGCGGCGTGTGGAAGACGGAGGACGCTGGCGTCACTTGGCGCAATGTCTCGGACGGATTCTTCCACACCGCCTCCGTGGGCGCGATCGCCGTCGCCGGGTCGGACCCGAACGTGGTGTACGCCGGCATGGGGGAGTCCGCGGTCCGGGGCGTGACGACCTCGCACGGCGACGGCGTGTACCGATCCACGGACGCCGGCGCGACGTGGACGCACGTGGGGCTGGAGGCCACCCGGGCCATCTCGCGCATCCGAGTCGACCCCCGAGATCCCGATCGTGTGTACGTGGCCGCGCAGGGGGCGCCGTTCGGGCCCTCGGAGCAGCGGGGCGTCTATCGCTCCCTGGATGGCGGACGGACCTGGGAGCGCGTGCTCTACGTCAACCCGACGACGGGCGCCAGCGACCTCAGCCTCGACCCCACCAACCCCCGCATTCTCTACGCGGCTCTGTGGGACCACCAGCGCAAGCCCTGGGTGATCCGGAGCGGCGGGCCCGGCAGTGGCCTCTACAGGTCGACCGACGGGGGAGACACCTGGAAGAAGCTCGAGAAGGGACTCCCGGAGCTGATGGGGAAGACCAGCG
Organism: Gemmatimonadota bacterium; assembly: GCA_046757845.1. Lineage (GTDB taxonomy): Bacteria > Gemmatimonadota > Gemmatimonadetes > Palauibacterales > Palauibacteraceae > JBHHYZ01. The sequence continues at coordinate 2,447 of JBHHYZ010000019.1, read as the reverse complement.
TCGACGTGTCGCCCGCCGACCCTTCGCGCGTGTGGGCGATCGTCGAGGCGGAGGAAGGGGGCCTCTTCCGCTCCGATGATGGTGGAGCGACGTGGAAGCGACTCAACTCCAAGCGGGTGCTGCGCGCGCGGGCCTGGTACTACACCGAAGTGTTCGCGGATCCGACGGACCGGGAGACCGTCTACGTGCTGAATGCGCCCATCCTCCGCTCCGTGGACGGTGGCCGGACGTTCGTGGAGGTGCCCGACCCGCATGGAGACAACCACGACCTGTGGATCAACCCGAACGATGACCGCGTCCTCATCGACGCGAACGACGGCGGCGCCAACATCTCGTTCAACCGGGGAGAGACCTGGTCCACGCAGAAGAACCAGCCGACCGCCCAGATCTACCGCCTGAGCACGGACCACGTCTTTCCTTACCGGTTGTACGGCGGCCAGCAGGACAACACGAGCGTAGCCATCTCCGCCTGGGTCACCCACGGTGGCGGGATCGGCTGGAAGGACTGGTTCGATGCGGGAGGCGGGGAGGCGGCGACGGTCGCTTTCGACCCGGAGCACCCCGCCTACATTTACGCGACCGACATCCAGGGCGTGCTCACGGAGCTGGACACGAGGACCATGTCCGTGCGGAGCGTGCGGGCGTACCCCGAGTTCGGCCTCGGCATGGATCCGGCGAACATGAAGTACCGCTTCAACTGGAACGCTCCGGTGCTCGTGTCCGTCCACGATCCGAGCGTCATCTACCACGGGGCCAACCTGCTGCTGAAATCCACCGACCGGGGGACCACCTGGACCGAGATCAGTCCGGATCTCACGCGAAACGAGAAGGGGAAGCAGGGGGCGGGAGGGGTCCCGATCACCAACGAGGCGGCCGGCGGAGAGGTCTACAACACGATCTTCACGATTGCGGAATCCCCGCACGATCCGGGCACCCTGTGGGTGGGAACGGACGATGGCCGGGTGCAGCTCACGCGCGACGGAGGAGCCACCTGGACCGACGTCACACCGCCGGGGCTAGGCGAGGCCGTGATCAACCAGATCGAGGTTTCCCCGCACGACCCCGCCACCGCCTACATCGCCGCCCATCGGTACAAGTTCGACGACTTCTCGCCGTACCTGTTTCAAACCACCGATTACGGGAAGTCGTGGCGCCGCACGGTGGCCGGCATCGGACGGGAGGCGTGGGTCCGCGTGGTTCGGGAAGACCCCGTCCGGCCCGGGCTGCTGTACGCGGGAACCGAGCTCGGCGCGTACGTCTCCTTCGACCACGGGAAGCGCTGGCAGTCCCTCCAGCTCGATCTCCCGGTGGTGCCGATCACCGATCTCCGGGTGCAGAGCGGCGACCTGGTCGCCGCGACTCAGGGCCGGGCTTTCTGGATCCTGGACGATCTCTCTCCCCTGCGACAGATGAGCGAACGGATCGCCGCCTCGGAGCTTCATCTGTTCGCACCGCGGCCGGCGTATCGGGTCAGCGGCGGACAGGGCGGACCGGTCGGCCCGGGGAAGGCGGTCGGCCGAAACGCTCCCGCCGGTGCGATCCTCGACTACGTGCTGACCGATGCGTCCGACACGACGCTCACCATCCAGATCCTGGATGAGGCGGGAGCCGTGATCCGAACCTTCCGCAGCGACACGACGGAGGCGGAGGACGGACGCCGATACGCGCGGGCTCCGGCCGAGCCCGGACACAACCGGCTTGTATGGGATCTGCGGCGAGAGGGGCCCCTTCCCCTGCCCGGAGCGACCGGTCCGTTCGCCCGCGGGGGAGGAAGCCGAGTGATGCCGGGACGCTACACGGTGCGGCTCTCGCTGGGCGAGACGGTGCTCACCCGGCGGCTGGAGATCCGAGCGGATCCGAGGCTGCGACCCGGCACCGCGGATTTCGCCGCCAACGCCCGGTTCCTGCGAGCCGTGGACGCGGACATCTCGGAGCTGCACGACGGAGTCCGCCGGCTCCGGGACGTGCGGAACCAGCTCCGCTCGCTCCTCGAGCGCGTGGCGGAAGTCCCCGAGGGCGAGCCCGTCAGGGAGCCGGGGCAAGCCTTGTCAGACTCCCTGACCGCGCTCGAGAACGGGCTCGTCCAGACTCGACGAAAGACGGTCCAGGACATCGTGAACTTTCCGCCCCGGCTCGACACCCAGCTCCACGCTCTCCGGGGCGAGGTCGATGCGACCGACTCGCCCCCCACCGCCGGAGCCCGCCTGCGGCTGGAGGACCTGGGTCGCGCCTGGACCGCTCAGAAGGCCATCCTGGACCGGCTACTCGGCAAGCGGTTGGAGCGGTTCAATGCCCTGGTCCGCGACAGCGGGATCCCGGCGATCCTCACGGGGCCGCGTCCCAAGACCGTCTCCTGACGAACCCGCGGCGTTAGCGCTCGGCCGGCGCGCGCCCGCGCGCTCGGCCGGGGCGCGCCCGCTCGCTCGACCGGGGCGGGGGCGGGGCGC
>JBHHYZ010000018.1:0-46552 GCA_046757845.1 Gemmatimonadota bacterium | reverse complement strand
CGAAGAAGAAGGAGGCGATGAACTTGGATTGCTCGACCACGATCCCCTGCACATCGCCCAACTTCTGGAGCGCAAAGTAGATCGGGACCAGCGACAGCAGGACGATGGCCACCCGGTTCACGCGGACCAGATGCCGCTGGCTCGCCCCGGGGCGCAGGAACTTCCCGTACAGATCGTGCGCGACGCCGGCTCCCGTGACCAGCAGGATCGAGTTGACGGTGGACATGATGGCCGAGAGCATGGCCACCAGGAGGAGCGCACCCACCACCGGCGGCAGCACCTGGAAGGCCATCACGGCCGTCGCCTGATCCTGCGAGGGAAGGGACGGGAAGATCACCCTCATCATCATCCCGACGGCCATGATGCAGAGGCTGATCACCACCTGGAATCCGATCGAAATGAAGATCGCCCGTCGAACCGTACGCTCGTCGCGCATGGAGTAGAACCGGGTGAGCTCGTACGGCGCCGCGGCGATGGAAAACCCGAAGGCCACGGCGAAGGCGAGAATCTCCTTGGGCCGGTAGTACCAGCCGATCAATCGATCGTCCAGCGAATCCAGGAAGCGGAGCGATTCGCGAATCGTCGCCACGTGGCCCACTCCGCCCACCTGGTGCAACAGGACCGGGACCGCGACCAGCAGGGCGCCCACCATGATCAACGTCTGGATGAACTCGATGTAGGAGCTCGAGCGCACTCCGCCCAGCAAGGTGTAGAAGGCGGTGCTGGCCACGATGAGCAGCATGGCGGTGAGCGGCCGCATGCCGAAGATCACGTTGGCGATCTCGCCTCCCGCCTGGAATTGGGCGATCAGATAGATCGAGTAGGAGATCACGATGAGAACGCCGGCCAGCGCACCGGCCCGATCGCTGCCATAGCGTGCGGAAATGTAATCCGGCACGGTGAGAGCGCCGAGGCGCCGCAGCTTCGGGGCCACGAAGAAGGCCGAGACCAGCCAGCCCGCCCACAGGCCCAACCACGGAAACCACCACGAGACGCCGGCCAGGTAATGGCGGCCTGCCGTGCCTACGAACGTGCCCGCGCTGATCTGAGTCGCCGCCAGGACCGCTCCACCCACCAGCGGGCCGATGGAACGGCCGGCGGCGATAAAGTCCTCCTCCGTTTCCGTCTTGAAGTAGCTCCAAACAGAGATTCCCATCACGAGAATCAGATACAGCGTGAGGACGACGAAGAAGGTGGCGCCCATGGCCGGCGGACCTCAGGATCCCGGCGCGCGGCGGCGTCGGCGCCGCCCTCGGAACCAGTACCCGGCGCCGAGTGCCACCACCACGACGACCAGCGTGTCGAAGGCGCGATGGAAAGGGATCGAACCGTCGGATCGACTCAGCCTCACGAACGAGGGAAGATTGCCCGGACGGGCGCGCAACGTGCCGTCGGGCAGGGCGACGAATCGCGGAAAACTCTCGCCCAGCACCACCCGAGCCGCCGCACCCGACCCCGCCTCCCACCTCACCCGGATCTCCACCGGGCTGCCGGCGGCGGGGGGCCCCTCGGGAACGAAGATGGGGATTCGCTCCGGGGTGCCGGATACCCGATAGGCCAAGCTCCATTCGCCCGCCCGTCCGCCCGCTGCCCGGATTCGGGTCAGCCCTGCCTCGGCCCGTAGCCGAAGGCCGGCGGCGGGTGCCAGAAGCGAGACCGCCTGCCCCGGGAATCGAAGCGCGACGAATTCCACCGGGCGACTCCCGGTCTCGATCCGGTAGCGCGCCTCGACGGTCGCTCCTCCATCCCGGAGGTGGATCTGGACGTCGGCGCCCAGCAGCCGGCCCTGGACGGCCCATCCCAGGAAGGCCAGCGCCAACCCGAGCATCAGGGCCGCCCCGAGGAAACCGCTTCCCGCCCGCCCCGTAGCGGGGCCGGAGGGCCGGCCCCCACCGCGGGAGCCTTCAGCTGCGAATCCTCCGCACCGTCTCCGCGGCCTCGTACAAGGCGTTGGCCACCTGGTTCACCCGACGCTTCAGCCCCATCTGCAGGAACGGGAGGTGATCAGGTCGCGTCTCCGCGCAGGTCCTCAGACCCCGGATACCCGCCAGCTTGGGGATGGGCGCGCGCGGCAGGGCCGGATCGTGCTCGAACCGCTCCCCCTCGGCGTACCCCAGGGGGACGAGGATCCGGGACAGCTCTTTCAGCACGCCGTTGACCGCGGCGGCGTCATGCTCGCCCTCGTACAGCCCCTCCAGCTCCCGCCTCAGATCCTCCAGCTCCGCCAGTGCCGGGGAGAGGTCCAGCAGCTCGCCGGCCTCCCGCTGGTAGTCGCCGAGAGCCGCGCCCAACTCACCGGCGGTGGCTCGAAAGTCGAACGGCAGGATCTCGGCGTCGAGCACCCCCGCTAGCGCCGTCACGTAGACGTCCAGGTCTCGCTCCAGATTCCCCCTGTCGGCCACGTCCATCCCATCGTCCTCCGTGTGCCAGGCGATATTCCCGCCGCAGCCGCCCGTGGCGTAGAAGCCGAGCCGCTCGCGCTCCTCCGAGGGAATGCTGGACAGCAGCATGAAGAAGGAGGTGAGCCCCAGCTGATTGAACGAGTAGTCGCCCGCCCTGAGCGGCCGCTGGCCCGTGGCTTCCTGGCCCGTGGCGTCCCGGATGGACCGGCGGCAGTGCTCGGCCGCTTCCGCCATCCACATCACATCCTCGTAGGCGGTGGCGTGCCAGCAGCCCGGCGAGTCGATGTTCACCGCGGCCACGCAATGCTTCCTCAGATCCAGGGCGAACCGGTCGGCGAACCACGTCGAGCCCGCGTAGCGGCCGGTCGAGTGCCCCGGCCACCAGGCCACCTTGAGCGTTCGCCGCAGCTCGCCGCGATGGGCATCGAAGATGCGTGCCAACTCGAGCAGCGTCGCGTCCCCCACCGCGTTGTCCCCGATGCCGATGTCCCACGAGTCGTAGTGCCCGTGCACCAGCACGAACTCCTCCGTGGCGCCCGGAATCGTGGCCACGGGGATCTTGCAGCGATACCAGCCCTCCTCCAGGTCGACGTGCAGGGTGACTTCGAACGTTTCCCCCGAAGCTCGATTCCGCAGCGCTTCGCCGGCGGGACGGTTGACCGCCACCACGGGGGTGTGCGGCCGGGTGGGCCAGTTGTCCTCGGTGGGCGTTCCCCAGATGGGAGTGCAAATCCCCCAGTGGATGTTCTCACCCGGATTGATGTAGACCTGTCCCACGGCACCGGCTGTTTCGAACCGCTTCACGGTGAGCGGCATCGCGTAGCCCTCGGTCAGCACGATCTTGCCGAGCACATCGGGCATCGCCTCATCGTAGGCGATCTCGAAGATGTCTCCGATCCCGCCTCTTGCCTGCGCCGCGGGGACGTAGACCAACGGGGCGGCCAGCCCTCCGCCGCCCGTGGACGTGGAGAACGAGGGAGGCTTGGCCCGGAAGGAGAGGGCTCCTCCGTCCGCCTCGACGCGGCTGTCGCGCGGGAGCGAGAGATACAGGTCGGGCTCGTGGATCTCGTGCCCGATACCGAGCTCTGCCAGCTCCCGTACGATCGCGTCGGCGGCTCGATGCTCGTCCGCCGATCCGGATTCCCGCGCCCACTGCGAAAAACGCTCGATCAGGCTCCAGCCCAGATCGAAGGAAACCTCCTCCCGGAGCCGATGGGTCGGCCCGGCTGCTCCGCCTCCGTGGTAGCCCATGTCGCGTCACTCCTCATGGCGTGGTTGGGCGAAGCCCGTCCTCGGACGGGCGGGCTCGACCTCCGACTACGCGATCGCGCGTTTCACCTAACATTAGCGGAGAGCGGGTGGGAGGCGCACCTGGTAGGCAGAGGCTCCGCTGGCGGGAGACCGCGCCGCGTGACCCAGCGGGCGCGGCCCGGGGGAGACCACGATTCACCGCCTCATGCTGCGCGAGCGCTCAGTCTTCGATCGAGACCTCGCCCTTCGCCGCTCGAGGCGGATTCGTGGAGGGGAGTCGAGTGGGCTGTTGACGCGCCGCCAGTAGCTGGTCCGTGAAATCCTGCCGCTCCTCCAGCAGCGCCAGACGGGACGCCACCGTCTCCAGCTGCGTCTTGATCCGCGTCACGTCGTCCCCGGGGATCTCTCCCCGCCTCTCCTGAGCCATGGTCTCAAGCAGATCGCCGAGCCGTCTCGACAGGGGCCGCAACAGGATGACGCCGCCGACCGTCAACGTGAGAACGACCATGAAGATCATGGGAGCCAGCACATCCCAGTCCATGAAGCCTCCTGATTCGAGTGGATGTCCCACCTGCCGTCCGGCGATCTACCGGATTCTACGTATCCCCGGAATCCCCTGTTTCAAGCGCGGCCGGAGGGCCGGCCCCGAGAGCGGTGGCCAGTGCGGTCACGGCCGGAGCGTAGCTCCTTCCGAACCGTGCCAACCGTTTCCGGCTCCGACGGGCGGGATTCCTCATGTCATGTCGCCCTCCTCGGCATTCCGTCTGGGCAGGCCATGACGTACGCCACGGGGATCCCCGCCTGGCAGACAGACCGGCAGGCGAACACGCTAAAGCGCCGCCAAGGCCGGCCGCGTCGTTCCAGGTAGGCCCGGCGGAGAGGTTTTCGAACGGCGATGTCGGGTTGACAGGCGACAGACTCACCGTATTTTGGCGCACCTAAACCTTGCCCGGCCGGCTGGCGCGGGCGTCCCAGCGTTGCCGCGATTCCTCGGCGATCCATCCGCCTCAGCGATGGCCGTCTCGGAAACACCGCGCACCCGCGGAGGCAGCCATCGACAGGAGGAAGGCTCCATGAAGGCACCCATCATCGGCGTCATCGCGTTCGGCCTCTCGCTCTCGGCCGCCCCGCTCCTGGCCCAGGAAGCGGAGCAGGGCCCACCGGAGGTGCGCTACCTCACCGTCACCACGTTCAACATTCCGGCGGGAGAAGCGCGCCAGAAAGTCTTCCAGTGGATCAACCGGGTGGTGGTGCCGCAGGCTCGCGTCAACCCGAACGTGCTGTCCTTCCGGGTGGCGACCCACAACTGGGGGGCCAACTCGGCGGAAGTCGCCCTCATATCGGAGTATCCGGACTGGGCTTCGATCGAAGGCGACTGTGAGGCCTGCAGCGAGTGGTTCCAACAGAATGTACCCGAGAAGGGGACTCCGGAGCGTGAGGAGTTCGATGAGATCTCGCGGGCGTACTTCAAGCATTACAACGGCCACAAGGATGAGATCTACGCCATCAACATGAACATGGCCAAGATCGGGCAGCCATAGCGCCGCGGGCTCCCGGGCACCGGTGCGCCTCGGGAGCCTCGGAAGGGCATCGACCAGGGCAGAACGAGGAAGGGGTGGCCGCATGGGCCGCCCCTTCCTCGCATCAGCCGCCTCCCGCCGCGGCCCGGATTCGGGCGACCACCTCACGAGCCAACGCGTTCGGGATGGGGATGCTCAAATTGTACTGAGCCACCTTCCATTGGCCGTCTTCTTTGACCAGAACGCCGCTTCCTCGTGTCTCCCCCAGGTTCTCGTTCTCCAGTCGCTCGTCGAACCATGCGGTGCGCCCGCCGTCGGCCACATAGACGTGGCGCTCCCGCGGCACGTAGGTCCAACCGCCTCCCCCGGCGAACCGCGCCCGGGCGTAGTCCATGAACTCGGCGCGGGTCCACCTCTCCGTCGCGTCGGTGCCGAGAAAGATCGCCCGTCGCGCGTAGAGGGCGAAGTAGGCATCGAAATCGGCGCGGGAGGCCGCTCGATGCAGCATATCCAGAACCGCCGAGACCCGCTGCCGCTCGGAGGGCGGCGCCTGTGCCAGGATCGGCCCGACGCCTGACGCCAGCAGCGCCCAGGAGACGGCGAAGCTCCGAAGGTGAATACCCATGCGTCTCTCTCCTGGCTCTGGTCCGCGCGCGGAGCGGAAATCTGGCGGAGCCGGCCGGCGGTCATCAAGCGGAGGGGGCGGGATTCGAACCCGCAAGCCCGTGAGGGCGCCGGTTTTCAAGACCGGTGCAATGCCGTTCTGCCACCCCTCCGCGGAGGAGCCTGAAACTCGCGCCCAATTCTCAACGTACGTGGGTCAGGATCTGACACAAGGAGAGTTCCGTTGAAGAGAATCGCCATCCTGGTCGCGCTCGAGATCCTGCGCAGGCTTCTCAAGCGCCTCTGAGATCCCCCCGGGCGCCCTCGGGCGCCGCGTGCCGGATTCGTCAGTGCACCGGTCCGATGCGGCCCGGCCGCATGGCCGTGATCCAGCGGAAAGGCTTCAACACGAGCTTGTCGTAAGAATAGTAACGAAAGATCGGCTTTCCCTTCAGCTTGCTCCGCTCCGCAAACCCCCAGAAGCGCGAGTCGAGGCTGTGCTCCCGATTATCTCCCAGCATGAAGTAGCGCTCCGGCGGGACCACGATCGGGCCCCAGGTGTCCCGGGTCGGCCGATACGTGGCGCGATCCGCTCCCGGTGCGAGGTATTGGCGCTGCCACACCATCGAGGTGTCGGCCTCGTCCGCTACGTCGGCGTCGTGCACCACATAGGGTTCCGCCCGAGGCCGACCGTTCAGGTAGAGCACTCCGGCCTTCATGGAGAGCGTGTCCCCGGGCACCCCCACCACCCGCTTGACGATGTCCAGGCCCGGCGCGTGACGGGCCCGGAACACGACGATATCTCCCCGCCTGGGCGCCGCGTACCCCGGCACGTGCCACCCCAGCAGCGGCACGTTCGAGCCCAGCCCCACCTTGTTCACGAGCAGATAGTCGCCGACCAGGAGCGTCCGCTCCATGGAGCCCGAGGAGATCACGAAGGATTCGACCACGAAGGTCCTGAGGAAAAAGAAGATGAGGAGCGCGAAGGCGAGCGTCTTGATCCACTCCACCAGCCACGGCACGGTCCACGGGACCGGACCGGCCGGTTTCCGATCGGGCTCGGCGGCGCTCTCTCGCGAGCCGGCCGATCCGCTGTCCGCCCGGGTCGTCCCGGCTGCCCGAGCTCCGGAACCCGGGCTCCGCGATCTCTTCTTCCTGCTCCTCTTCCGACTCATTCGCTGGTTTTCTTCCTTCCCGATCGCTCCATGCCCGCCATCCGTCATCTCCGTCCGCACGCGGAGCTCGACCGCGGCAAGCTCGCCGGGGTGCCGGCCCGACGCAAACCGTCCGCGCGCCGCAGGCTGGCATTCCGAGCCCGGACCGGGGTAGATTTAGGGTGCCGGTGTCGTAGAGCGGTCTGCCCCTTCCCGTCCCAGCCCGGAGCGAAGCGCATGTCGCAGCCAGATCAAGAGCCATCTCCGTCCCGGGAGAGCGCGTTCGAGAGCAAGGTGCGGAAGGTCCTGCACCTGGACCCCTTCCGGTTCAGCGCGCGGGAGGATGGCCGGTTCACGGCCGAGCTCTGCACGGCGCCCGAGAACTTGAGTCCGGAGGAAGCCCGGGCCCTACTGGACTCCCTGGAGCCCATGCTGGAACGCATCCGCGCCCGAGCCTCCGACTAACCGCGGCTCACGCTCCGGCGCAAAGGCGCACGCCGCCGGGCGGTCGCGGCACGCGGCGCCCGCGTGGACCCGCCACGGCCTCCTAAAGCAAGCCGTCGACGTACAGATGGACGCGCCAATCGTCGCCCCCGCGCACCCCTCTGCCGATGTCGATCCTCAGGAGGCCATCCAGGAACGAGACACCGCCTCCCACACCCAGCTTGTAGCCATCGGCGCCGAACTGAGCGCGCGGACCGGCCCACGCGGCGTCGGCGAGCAGCAGGAGCCGGACGGCGCCGTTGCCCGAGGCGCGCGCCAGCGGCGATGAGACGAAGGCGCGGCTGATCTCTCCTCGTGCCAGCCAGAAGGCCTCTCCGGCCAGAGCGGCCGGATCGAACCCCCTGAGGCTGTACGACCCACCCACGTAGTAGAGCCGCTGGCGCGGGACCGTCCCCCAGGTCGTTCCACCGGCCCCCTGCAGGGCCGCCGCGTACGGTCCAGCAAGCGGGAGGGTCACGGCCGTGGAGCCCGCCAGACGCCCGAACTCGAAGTCACCCCCCACGGCCTCTCCCCACACGCTCCCGCTCCACGCGACCACGGAAGGGTTCACGCCGCTCTGCCAGCGGAGCCGGCCGGCGAGACCCACCACATCCGCCCGGTCCGCTCGGATGTTCGCGCCGAGGCGATCATCACCCAGGGCCGAAGGCAGCGAGACGTCGGTGTTCTTGGCCGCCGTCCGGTGACGCTCCGCGAACAGGCGGGCCTGCAGCCGCAAGCGGCGCCACAACCTGGATGCCTCCACCTCCGCGCCGGTCGCCCGGTAATACAGACCATCGTCATACCCCATCAGGAGCGTATTGAGGGAGTTGACGAAGCCGAGCGGAGCCCCCCAGTCCCCGGTATCCTGGAGGCGCCGGAAGGCGCCGATCCGAACGCCGCCCCCCACCGTGGCGCGAACGAAGTGCACTTCCGCGTTCGGCTCCTGATCGGCGAGCCCGATCCGGGCGGTGGCCTCGAGTCGGGCGGTCGGTCCCGAGGGCAGCGTGAAGCGCACCCCCGAGCTCAAGGCCTCGACCCGATTGTATCGGGCCAGGCCCGGACCGAGGCCCCAGATCAGGCGCGGGCGGCCGGCCCGCGCCCGCGGCACCCGGATCTGATCCAGCCGGCCCCGGAACTCCGCGATCTCGCGCGCCGTGAAGGCCAGGGTCCGCCCCCCGAACGGTTCGGGCAGCTCCGGAGAGCGAACCAGGCTGTCGCGCGGCGGGACGATGATCACGACGTCGGGTCGCTCCCGCTCTGTCGCGGAACCCTCCTCCGGCCCCGCCTCGGCACCCGGGGCTACCGTCGAGGAATCGGACTCGGCCCTCGCCACGGCGGAATCGAGCCGGACTCCCCGGGCCAAAGCCGTGGAATCCCGGTTCGAATCCTCACCCTCCCGGCGGGCCTTGCGCACCACGCGCTCCCACCCGGCCGGGAGAGAGTCCCCCGGATCCAACCTGTCCGGGCCATCGATCGTGTAGTCCTCGAAGCTCCATTCGAGCCGAACCGGCAGCTTGGCCAGAACCCCCATCGTCGCTTCGCCGTCGAAGGCCATGCGGTTGGGCAGCCAGAACTTCAGCTCCTGGAGCCCGTAGTCCACCGTGATATACCGCGTAGCGAATCGGATGGGCCGCGCGAAGCCCGGCACATCCTTCGCATCCTCCGGTTCATCCAGTTCCAGATCGAAGTCCCGCGCAGGACGATACGTGGCCCGCACGAGGATCGCCGTCCGGTCGTCGAACCACAGTGACGCCGCGATCCGGTCGAACCGGGATTCTCGGGGTTCGACCAGGACCTCCACCAACGTCACCGTTCGCTCGAAGCCCGAAAAACGGAGGCGCAGGGTGTCGCCCGATCGGTATCGATAGTGGAGGGATGCCGTGTCGGCCAGCGGATGCAGCGCCCAGGTGCTCCCAATGAAGATCTGATCCGAAGACGGGTCCAGGAAGGAGAAGTGCGTGCCGTACAGGTCATCGTCCTCGGGCTCGAGCTCCTGCCCCGCTACGGGCACGCCACGCCGGAAGCCCAGCCACCGGATCGTACGATCTCCTCCCGCCCGCCAGTGGATCCGGGCGGCCCGCTCCTGGTGAAACAGGGCGCGTTCCCGCCGCAGCAGGGATCCCGTGAGTCCGGCGTACAGCCGCTCCCGGAAGGTGACGTCAAAGCTGCGGAGGTCGGCGGCGTAATCCGCCCGGGCGGTCCGGGCCCGCGAGATCAACCGGGCGGCCTGCGGGTCCAGGTAGGCTTCCCCGGGTAAGGTATCGCGGCGCTCGCCCGCCGGAGATGCGAGGTCCCCCATTCCGATGGGCTGCGGAGGGCTAGCGGCCAGCAGGCCGGCCGCCAGCAGGCCGGCCGCGGCCACGCGAACTCGAACCATGGCGCCACGGGCGCTCACTCGCTCCCCTGTCCCCCTTCTGCTCGGCGACCATTCACGCCGACGGGCCTTTTCCTCCCTTGCATTCGAGGACGAGCCTCCGGCACTCGTTCGGGATGCAGTCTTCCCGGGTTTGTGTACGACGAGTCTCGACCCCAGGTTTCGCGGAGTGGCCAGGGACGCCGGGCGCGGGCCGGGCGCCGTACACATGGACGCGAAGGTCGATTCGGCGAGATTCATGAGTTTCTACTCCAGACACGTGTTCCCGCGCCTCATGGACTGGGCGATCGGCTCTCCGGACCAGCTCCGTTACCGGCGCGAGGCGCTGTCGGAGGCCACGGGAGACGTGCTCGAGCTGGGCTTCGGCACCGGCCTCAACCTGGCCTGCTATCCGGAGTCGGTGGACAGCGTCACGGGCGTCGACGTCGAGAGCGCCCTGGCCACGCGGGTGGACCGGCGGATCCGGGACGCTCCCATGCCCGTCTCCCGCTACCGGCTCGACGCTGCCGCCCTTCCCTTCGAAGACGGCCGCTTCGACACCGCCGTCACCACCTGGACCCTGTGCAGCATCGGGTCCGTCGAGCGGGCCTTGCGCGAGGTGGCCCGGGTTCTGCGGCCGGGCGGCCACCTGCTGTTCATGGAGCATGGCCGGAGCGACCTGCCGCGTCTGGCGCGCTGGCAGGACCGGCTGAACCCGATCCAGAAGGTGGTGGCGTGCGGCTGTCACCTGAACCGCCGCATCGATGCGTTGATCCGTACGGCCGGATACGAGATCCTTCGTCTCGAGAGGTTCCGGATGCCCGACGTCCCGGGCGTGTTGGGAGAGGTCTACCGTGGCGTCGCACGCCCCCTGTCGGCCGGAGCGCCTCCCTTTCCGTCAGCCCGCGACGCATCCTAGTTTGGTCTACGACGCGGGCTTCGCTGGCAGTCCGCGTCGCTTCCTCGAGCCACAGGAGTCCGCGATGTCTCCCAGCACTCTCACCCGCGCGCTGCGCTTCGTCCCGCTCGTTCTGCTCGGCTCCGCCCTCGCCGCATCGGCGCAGCAAGGGCGGGTCGCCGAGGCTCCCGAAGCGACCGGTTCGCCCCCCTCGGACCGCCTGACACTGGACCACTACATGGAGATGGAGGGCGTCGGTGATCCACGGATCTCGCCCGACGGACGGCGGGTGGTCTACTCCCGCGAATGGATCGATCCGATGACGGATTCCCGGAAATCCTCGCTGTGGATCATGAACGCCGACGGCAGCCGAAACCGCTACCTGATCGATGGCTCCTCGGCCCGCTGGTCGCCGACGGGCGACCGCATCGCCTTCCTCGCGTGCGGCACTCCGGGCGGAGACCGCTCCGCCCTGCTCGAGTGCGAGGAGGGCAGCAAGCGCCAGATCTACGTGCGGTACATGGACCCGGAGGGCTCGGTGACGCAGATCACCCGCCTGACGGAGTCGGCCTCCAACATCGCCTGGTCTCCGGACGGCGAGTCCCTCGCCTTCAACGCCTTCGTCCCGGAAGATCATGGCTGGAAAGTGAAGCTTCCCAGGAAGCCGAAAGGCGCCAGGTGGACACCCGATCCCGGGATCGTCCAGAGGCTGGACTACCGGCAGGATCGCCGCGGCTTCGAGCGCGACGGCCATCGCCACCTGTTTCTGGTGCCATCCGGCGGCGGGACTCCGCGCCAGCTCACGCGAGGGCCGTTCAACGACGGCGCCCCCCGCTGGACTCCCGACGGCCGCGAGCTGGTGTTCGACGGGCTGCGTCGCGAGGATGCGGAGTGGATTTGGCGCGAATCGGAAATCTACGCCGTCAACGTGGCGAACGGCGCCGTCCGCCAGCTCACCCACCGCCGGGGACCCGATCGAAGCCCCATCGTGTCTCCCGATGGCGAACGGATCGCCTATGTGGGCTTCGACTCGGTCCGCAACAGCTACATCGCGTCCCAGCTCTACGTGATGAGGCTCGACGGCTCGAACCCCCAACCGCTGACCGTGGGTCTGGACCGCTCGCCGCGCGGACTGCACTGGTCCCCGCGAGGCGATGGCGTCTACTTCACCGTGCAGGACCGGGGTAGCACGAACCTCCGTTTCGCCTCCCTCGAAGGTGACGTGCGCGAGGTGACGAAGGGCGTGCAGGCCCTGTTCGTCAACGACATCGGCCCGGACGGCACCGCGGTGGGCACGCTCAGCACGCCTTCCCTTCCCGAAGACGTCGTGGCGTTCGACGTGCGAAGGCCGGCGCTCCGGCGTCTCACCCGGGTCAACGACGATGTCCTGGCCACCATCCGGTTGGGCCAGGTGGAGGAGATCTGGTACCGCTCGGAAGGCGGCTACCGGATCCAGGGGTGGATCGTCAAGCCGCCGGACTTCGACCCGACCCGGAAGTACCCTGTCATCCTGCACATCCACGGCGGCCCGCACGCGATGTACGGGGTCAATTTCAGCTACTCGTTCCAGAATTACGCGGCCGATGACTTCGTGGTGCTCTACGTCAACCCGCGCGGCTCCACCGGATACGGCACCGAGTTCGGTAACGCGATCATGAACGCGTACCCGGGCAAGGATTTCGATGACCTGATGGCGGGGGTGGACGCGGTCCTCGGGCGCGGCTACGTGGACCCGGACAATCTGTTCGTCACGGGGTGCAGCGGGGGGGGAGTGCTCACGGCCTGGGTGGTCGGACATACGGACCGGTTCGCCGCCGCCGTCTCCCGCTGTCCGGTGATCGACTGGCTGTCCTTCGTGGGCACGACCGACAGTCCGTTCTGGTACCGAAACTTCGCCCGATTGCCGTGGGAGGATCCGAGCGAGTACCTGAAGCGCTCGCCCCTCATGTACGTGGGCAACGTGAAGACGCCCACCCTGCTGATGACCGGCGTCAAGGATCTCCGCACCCCGATTCCGCAAACGGAGGAATTCTACACGGCTCTCAGGTTCCGGAAGGTGCCGACCGCGATGATCCGCATGAACGACGAATGGCACGGCACCGGCTCGAAACCGTCCAATTTCCTGCGCACCCAGGCGTACGTGACCCACTGGTTCGAGAGGTTCATGACCGAGGACATGCGGGAGAGACGGAAGGCGTGGCGGGCCGCGCGCGGAACCGGCGCGTCAGCCAGGCTCCCAGAACGGAGGCGGCCAACGGCCCGAGCAGGAGGACCGCCGCGAGCCCCGGATCGGCCGACGTCGGGACCGTGAGAGAGAGCCACACCCCGGTCGCGCCCAACAGCGTCGGCGCCCACGCCACCAGCGCGGCCCGCAGCCACGCCCTTCCTCGCGGACGCAGCCGGGCCACGAGAGCCCCGCCGGCCCCGTAGAGGCAGGCCGCCGCGGCGGCCCGTCCGACTCCGTAGCCGAATGGATTCCAGTCGGACAGCAGGAACAGGGGCAGGGCCGCTCCCAGCAGCAGAGCCAGCAAGGCGACCGCGCCCACCGCAAGACGATCTCTGAGGGTTGTCACCCCTTCGGTCTCCCCCTAGGAGCCCGCCGCGCGCCCCGCCGCGTCGTGCGGAACCTCCCGGCTTTCTCTAGCTTGGCGCCATGGACGCCGTCCGCTACATCGTGGCGCTCGTGGTGCTGGTCACGCTACCCCCCGGGATCGCCTTCTGGTACCTCGCCCACCCGCTTGCCGGTTTCTGGCGCCGCGTGCGACCCGCGGCCACGTACTCGGTTCTGGTGGCCGTGATGCTGGCCGGGATGGCGGGAATGTACGCGGCGCGCCGGCCACTGCTCCAGATCGAGTTCGGGACTCACTATGCCCTGATGGGCCTGGGCGTCCTGGTCTACGCGTGGGCGATCCGCTGGGAGATCGCGCTGCGGAGGCACCTCACCCTGCGGATCCTGACCGGCGTTCCGGAGCTCAGTTCGGAGCACGGGCAGGCGACCCTCCTCACCGAGGGCTCTTACGCCCGGGTACGGCACCCCCGCTACGTCACGGTGATGGTGGCGATCCTCGGCTTCGCACTGTTCACCAACTACCTCGCCGTGTACGCCCTGGTGCCGCTGACCGTGGGCGGACTCTACCTGGTGGTGGTGCTGGAAGAGCGAGAGTTGGTTGAGCGCCTCGGCGAGCCGTACGAGCGCTACCGGCGGAGTGTCCCGATGTTCGTCCCCGGGAGGCGCGGCGCGGCGAAACAGCGCCATGCGACGCGCGATGCGGAAGGCCCGGCCGTGGCGGAGCGCGGTCCGGCGAGGCGGCGCCCGTGAACGATCGCTGAGCCCGGCAGCCCCCGTTAGGTTGGCCCCGGTGAGCCCCGATTCACCCTACGTGGAGGACGCGAGATGAAGAACAACGCGCGCAGCGGCACGCACAGACTGCCTCATCGCGGGCGGGACGCGAGGCCGCGACGCTGCTGGGCCGGATTGACGATCTGGGAACGATCGAGACCGGGAAGCTCGCCGACATCGTGGCGGTACGGGGCGATCCGTTGGGAGACGTCTCGATCCTCGAGCGGATCGACTTCGTCATGAAGGACGGAGTGGTGTACGAGCGCGGAGGCGCTCCCGCCTTCGCAGTCGGTGATGGTAGCTCGTAGCCCCGGACGCGGGAGGACGACCCTCGCCTGTGGGGGTGACGCCCGCGAACCGGAACCTGGAACGGGGGCCGATCGTACGATAAAGAACCGCCGGGACGCGGATGGGCCGAAGCGCGCGCGGGGCTCGAGCACTGTTCGGCCGCCTGCCAGGAGTGACCGAATGACGGACCGAAGCGAGAGGTGCCGGTGAGCCCGGGGAGAGGTCGTGGGCCTGGAGCGCCGCAACGGGGACCGCGCCGGACCCGCGATGCGGTTCTCTCCCTGTGCCTCGGGTGGCTCCTCGTTCTGGCGTCCGCACAGGCGGCTTTGCTGCTCGCCCAGGATACGAAGAGTCCGCAACCGCAGCCGGGCTCCAAGGCCGCTCTGATCGGGCAGGTGGTCTCGGCGAGCAACGGCAAGGGCCTGGAAGGCGCGGTGGTCAACCTGATCGGCTCCGGCTACGGTGCGATCACCGACAGCACGGGCCACTTTCGGATTCCGCAGACGCTCGCGGGGACGGAAGTGGTCGAGGTGCGGTTCATCGGGTACGACCCCAGCCGCCTCCAGCTCGACCTGGCCCCCAACAAGACGACCCGGGTGGTTCTCCTGCTCAGCCCGACGGTCGTGCGCGTCGCCGAGCTCCACGTGGAAGTCGAGCGCACCCGGAGGTCGGCCAAGATGGCCGGGTTCGAGAAACGACGCTCCGTCGGGTTCGGCCACTTCTTCACTCCGGAAGACATCGCGGCGCGACACCCGCGATTGCCCAGCGACCTCATCCGCACCGTCCCCGGCGTCTACGTAGGTCCGATCCGCTTCGGCAAGGCCCAGGTGTTCCTGGACCGCAGCCATCGATGTAAGCCGGCCGTGTATCTGGACGGCGTGTACCAGGGGAGGCTCGATGTGGACGACATCCCGCCCGAAGATCTCGGAGCGATGGAGGTCTACAAGGGCGTATCCGAGACTCCGGCCGAGTACGCCCGCCTCAACAACTGCGGAGTCATCCTGATCTGGACCCCGGAAGGGTTCGGCCCCGACGTGAAGAAGAGATAGGTCCTTTCCGCGCGGTGCGCTCCGCCGCGGTTGCCCCTCCTCTTCTCACGCCTCGACGCGAACCGCGTAGTCCAGTTCGAGGTCGGGCCGCAACGAGTGGAACACGCTGCAATACCTCTCGAACGACAGGCGAACGGCCCGCTCCGCCTTGCCCAGGGGGATCGGGCCCTTCAGGCGAAACTCCAGCTCCACGCGAGTGAAGAAGCGCGGTGGCGTCTCACGACGCAACCCGCGCGCGCGGACCTCCAGGCCCTCGAGTCGCTGCCGCCCCTTGCGCAGGATCTCCACCACATCGCTGGCCGCACACGCCGCCAGAGCCTCCAGGAGCATCCCCACCGGAGACACCCCGCTCGCGGCGTTCCCGTCGATGGCCGTGCGCGCCTCGCCCAGACGGCCCTCAAAACGGAGATCGTCCTGCCACGTCAAGCAAATATTCATGGTGGATTTACATAGTTATGCTTAATGCCGTTTCGACAGCGCGGCGGAGCGTCCTTCGGACCCTTCCAGCGGCACGATCGCCTCGCGCTCTTCCAGGTGCCGTGCGATCTGGTCCGGCGTCATCCAGACGGGCCTAAGCTCCTTGCGGGCGAACAGCTCGAGCTGGTCCGTCCGGTGCGGTGAGCCGGGCTGGCTCCAGTTTCCATAGCCGATCAAGGCCCGGGCCCGCAGCGTATCGCCGAACTCCACCGCCGCCACGTAGGAGTCTCCGCTGACGCCCCGGAATCGGCCATCGGCATCCTCGGCCCACCCCACCACTCGAAAGATCCCCAGAGCGCCCGGGCCACCGTTTCCCGCCAGGTCCGCCGAGCCTCGCCGCAGCCTATGCACCTCCCCCCAGGGGACGTCCAGGCTCCCGTACTCGTCGGCCACCCGGGAGGCCGCCACTTCCAGCGCCGCCACGGCGCCGGCCGGATCCCTGAGACCGTCGGGAGTGTCCAGGGGATGCCGGGGATCCCAGGGAACCAGATAGAAGCCGCCGGCCGGCCACCGCCGCCGGAGAAGCTGGCGATAGAACGCCTCGAACAGCACCGCCCCGCGGCTGTCCGCATCCGCCCTCCGGTCCCATTCGTGCAACACCCGGGCCGCTTCGCGCGCCACGGCCCCGCCTTCCGTCTCCACCGCCTCCAGAAGGTCGTCGAGGATCCGATCGGCCAGTTCCATTCGAGTGGAGTGCTTGTACCGGACAAGCTCCTCGTACGAGATGCTCGAGTCTTCGAGCAGCATGCGCGCCGAACGCTGGGGGCGAAATGCCATCCGGCGACGCTTCGGCGCCAGATAATCGGGGAACGAATCCGGCTCGAGCGCCCGCGGGAACGTCGTGGTCCACGGCGGATCGTTGGCGTTCTGCAGCCAACCGCTCCCGGGATCCAGAACCCGTGGAAGGTCCTCGTAAGGCAGTGTCCGGGTCCACAGGGTGGCCGACGTGTCGCCCGGCACGACTCCGCCCCAGTTCCACGGGCCGGCGGGACGAATCGGCGTCCGGCCACCGAACACGTGCAGGATGTGCCCAGCGCGATCGGCGTACATGACCGTGAACATCGGCATCTGGAGCTCGGAGATCGCCGCCTCGAACTGCCCGAGATTCCGGGCCCGAGCCATCTCCCAATACTGCCGGATCAGCCCGGGCTGATCCAGGCCCACGACCCTGAGCGCGAGCGCGCGATCCCCCTCTCGGGCCACCACCGGCCCGTGGATCGATCGGCGAATCACCAGAGGCTCGGCCCGCACCGATCCATCGGGCTGGCGCACCTTCAGCGTGTCCGCCGTCGTCACGAACGGGCGTACGCCGCCGTCCCACCGATAGCCGCCTTCAGCCAGTCTCAACTCGTACAGATCCTGGCCGTCGAACGTGTTGACCGTGTGGGTCCAGCCCAGGTGGTGGTTGAACGCGATCCCGAACACCGGAAAGCCGACCAGGGCCGCTCCGTACGCATCCACGGACGGAGAGACGAGCTGGACCTCGTACCAGGTGAACAGGTCGGACCATGGAAGGTGGGGATTCGACAGCAGCATCGCCCGGTCGTCGGCGCTGCGCGTGGGCGCGATCGCCCAGGCGTTCGAGCCGGCCCAGGCGTTCGAGCCGGCTTCCGCGATCGACCGGGCCACTCCCGGCGCCGGGCGCCCCCCCGCCGCCAGGGTCCGTCTCCAGGAACGCACCGTCCGGTCGATGGCCGGTGGTGAGGTCACGAAGGTGAAGTGGAGCACGCGCTGCGTGTGGGCGAGCACGTCGGAGACTTGAACCGGCAGGACGACCTCGAGAGAATCCGCGATCCTATCACCGTGCCGCGTCGCGTAGTCGTTGATCCCGGCCACGAACGCGTCCAGATAGGTCCGGTACGGCTCCTCCTGCTCCGTGACCCACCGGCGTGCGCGATCCGGCACGCCCATGGTGCGAACCCAGCGATCGCTGTCCACGTACTTCTCGCCCCAGTACTCGGCCGCCCTCCCGCGAGCCTGTCCGTACAGCCGGAGCATGAGGTCGGCGTGGCCGCGCATCTGCGCCCACCCGAAGGCGTAGAACAGCTCCTCGTCCCGTGGAGCGAGGATGTGCGGCACTCCATACGTATCCCACAGGATCTGAGTCTCGCTGGCCGCCGCCGCGGCCCGCTGCGCCGGACTCGGGGAGACCGGGACGCCGCCGCTCTCGCAACCGAGCGCCACCAGCAACACGGGAGTCAGGATCAGGCTGGCATGGAGCTTCACGCTGTGTCCTCCTTCGGGGGTCCGCAGCCTCGTCGGAGCGGTTTTGGATGAGACAGGAACACGCCCGTGCAGGCTTGGCAAGCTCCGGGGCCCGATTCCCTCCACAGCGCGGCGGGCGGGCGGGCCGGGAGGCGCCGGATGCTCCGGCGAGTCGCGCCGGACGCGAGGGCGGACCGTGAGCGGCGGGCGGGCGGTTGCGCCGGGCCGCCCGGCCAGACAGCGTCGGTCCCATGAGCGCTCCGGAATCATCCCGCGGATGGGCCCGGCAGGTGGATCGGATTCGCTGGCTGGGGCCGGGGTTCGTGATGGCGGCCACCGCGATCGGCGCGAGCCACCTGGTACTGGCGCCGACCGCCGGCGCGGTCTTCGGCTACACCCTGCTCTGGGTCGTGCCGTTCAGCCATGTGTTCAAGTATCCGGCGTTCGAGTTCGGACCCCGCTACGCGGTCGCAACCGGGACATCGCTGCTGGCCGGTTACGCGCGGGTTCCGGGGCCGCGGGGCTGGGCCCTGGGCGTGTTCCTGCTGGGAACCGTGGTCCAGGGCGTGACTGTCCTGGCAGGTGTCCTGGGCGTGGCTGCCGCCGTCGCTTCGAACGCGCTCCCCGGCATCCCGCTGGAGGCGTGGAGCGCGATCCTCGGGCTGGGGATCGTGGGCCTGCTGCGCGCCGGAGGCTTCGACGCGCTGTCGGGCTTGAGCAAGTGGATGCTCCTGCTGCTGGCCGCCCTGACGGTCGGCGCCTTCCTGGCCCAGCCGCCGGGCGCCGGATTCTGGCGTGGAAGCCTGGTCGCGACCGCACCGGCTTCCTCCATGGTGCTGCTCGCGGCGCTGCTGGGCTGGATGCCGACAGGGATCGACGTCTCCGTATGGCACTCGATGTGGGCCCTGGAACGCCGGGACGAATGGCGGACCCGCGCGAGCGCTTCAGATGGGCTCGGCCTCGACCCGGCGGATCCCGATCCGACCGACCCCGATCCGACCGACCCCGATTCGACCGACCCGGGTCCGACGGGCGTGGACCTGGCTGAACTCGACCGGAGCGGCCCCATCGCATACCGGAGCTTCCGGATCGCGCGTCTCGACATGCAGCTCGGGTACGGCCTGTCGCTGCTGCTCGGGATGATGTTCGTCGCCCTGGGCGCCGAAGTGCTTCGGCCCCGCGGATTGGTGCCCCGGGGAGCCGATGTGGCCGTCACGCTGGCGCACCTGTACACCGAGGTCCTGGGCGGATGGGTTCTCCCCGTGTTCCTGCTGGCCGCTTTCTTCGGGATGTTCTCGACGGCCTACGGGGTCCTGGATGGCTTTCCCCGCGCCTTCGCCGAAACGGTAACCCGCCTGCGACGGGCTCGCCACCCCTCGCCCTCGGGGACGGGAGAGCCACCGGCAAAGGCACTCTACTGGGGCTTTCTGTGGACGAGTCTGGTTCTGGCCCTGTTCGAGACCCGGCTGACCCCGGATCCCGTGCTGCTCGTTTCGATCGCCGCGGTGGCCAGCTTCCTCCTGGCCCCCGTCACCTACGCGCTCAACCATTACTGCGTCACCCGGCTGATCGATGACCCTGCTCTTCGACCGGGGCGAGCGCTTCGGGTTTGGTCCTGGACCGGGATCGCGCTCATGGCCGGGGCGACGTCGCTCTTCCTCTACGTCCAGTACACTCGCTGATCCGGTTCGGCGCGCCCTCCCCTCCGGCGAGCTCCGCTACCCGCCCACCACCAGCCGAAGCGTCTTACCGTCCCGCATCGCTTCCACGCCCCGGAGCTCGAGCTCGAGACCCTCGTCGCTCAACCTCAGTGTATCTCCGCTCCGGCGCAGCGCGGGCTCACGGGCGAGACCCGTGACCCGCAGTCTCTTCACCCCACCGAACAGCGGGTGCGGCCCCTCCCCCTCCGTAAGCGCCGGCCGGTTCAGGACCTCGATCCGGCCCGCCGGCCCGCGCAGTACCAGCCAGCGGGTGTGAAGCACCTCGGTCCCTCCCAGCCGCCTGACGTTCAACGGGTCGAAGTTCGCGGGGAACAGGAGGGCGCTCGCCGGTGCCCGTACTTCGACCGTCCAGCCCGGCGCCTCCAGGAACGCGGCCCGCTTCCGCCGATTCTCTCGGGCCAGCGCCGCCACGTCCGAGCGGGCCACCGTGAGCGCCCGCCGCGTCTCGTCGGGAGTGGAACGGCAGACCCGGCCCGGGGATGCCTCCACGGTCGCCCGAAGCAACCCATCCAGGGAGGAGGCATCCCCCCGTTCCAGCTCCACCTTCCAGCCGGGCCTCAGGGCGTCGAGCAGAATCGCCAGGCTCCGACCCACAGGGTACGCCCGTTCCCGGACCGACTCGGGCGGGAAACCTTCCGCGGGCAGGGAGGGCGGCGCGGATCGCGACGCGGCCAGGCGCTCCACATAGCGAGCCAACCCCTCGTGGAGCTCTGTCATCCGCTCGTAGGATACACTCTCTTCGGGCAGCCGCTGGAACCGACGCGCCCGGATCCGGAGGCTTTCCCGAACCCAGCATGCCCGGCGGGCGGAGTCCGGCGCGGTGAGCGCTCGCCGTAGCGCCGTGGTCTCGAGCCTCCGCAACCGAAGCAGCGACGCATCGGAGATCGGGTAGGTGAACAGGCTGACCTCGTTCGCGATCCACTCGGGATGCTTTTCCCTCTCGAACACGTGAAACGCCTCGTGCAGGAGGAGGGCGGCTACCCGCGCCGGCGTGAGAGCCCGGTCCGGGTCGAGGAACACGCCCGCCGTGGGGATTCCGGCCACGTCGACCGTTGTGTTCGCGCGCATCGCTTCGGGCACGAAGTCCGATCTCCACCAGCCATCCCGCCTCCGCACGGGCTCGAACCCTTCCGGCGGCGCCGGATGCCGCAGCAGGTACGTCCGCTCCCGGTCGAACAACGCCAGGGGAACGCGAGTCGGCTCGAACCCCGGCCACACAGGGCGGGCGGCCATCCGATCGAACTCGGCCCGGACCGTCTTCAAATCGACGGAGTCGCCGGAGCACGCTCCCGCCGCGAGCACGAGGCACACCGGCGCGGCCCAGCGGATAGGGGACTCCCCACGGCCTCGGAGATGACGCATCATGGCTGCAAGCATACGACGGCCGGCCCGCCGCCGGAACCCGGGCGTGGGGCGCGAGCGCGGGCCGACACCAGACTCCCGGAGCCACCTGGTGCGCTCCGCGTGAAACCCCAGCGGGGCGGGAAGCGTAGGACAGAGCGAAGGGAGACACAGAATGTTTGGATTCCTCGCGAGTTTCTTGTGGATACTGCTCACGGGCGTGGCCTCGATCGGAGGCTTCATCGCGGTGAAGCGGTTTGTGCGGCGGCGGCTTCGCTTCGTGGACGCGCTTCACAAGCGACATGTCCCGCTGATCAGCGGTCTGCTGGCGGTGATCGTCGCGTCGCCGTTCGTCGCCGTGCTCCCGATCCTTACGGGCATGAGCGCCGTCTTGTTCGGCGCCGGGGTCGGTGCCGGCGTCGCAGCCGGCAGGCGGGAGCTGAAACGGCTCCCCGGAGCCTGACAGGTTGCCGTTTGGACAGGCCGCCCTAGATTATCAGTGGAAGCGGCGTCGTGCGGGGCTCGGCTTCGAGCCTCGGGCCGGGGTCGCTCCTCCCACAGGCTGATCGGGGGCGCCACATGTCGAGATGCACGTCACTGGAGGTCCGACGGCGGGTCGGATCGGCCTGCATCTCTCTTCTCCTCGTCCTCTTCTGCTTCGTCCCCGCAACGGCCCAGGCCGCCCCGGCCGCTTCGATCTCCGGACGCGTCGTCGCCGCGGCCGATGGAGAGCCGATCGCCGGCGCGAGAGTGTTCCTGGCGGGAACCGACCGGGAGGCGATCACCACCGCGGATGGCCGCTTTCGGCTGCAGGGCCTTCCTCCGGGCTTGCAGTCCGTGCAGGTCAGCTATCTCGGCTCCAAGTCCGACCCCGAGCGCATTGCGCTGGAGGACGGCGAGGTCTCGCTCGTCCAGATCAGCCTCGACATACGCCTGGACCCGCTCCGCGCGGTGGTGAAACGGACGGCCCCGGGGGGCAAGCTGCGCGGCTTCTACGAGCGGATGGAAAGAGAGCAGGGTTATTTCATCACGCGCGAGGACATCCTCACCCGCGATCCCTCCCGGGTCACGGACCTTCTGCGCCGGATCCCGGGCATGCACGTTGGACGGGACGGCATCGCACCGCGCCGAGTGGGCTTCTCGAGGCCCGAGGGTGGCTGTCCGATCCAGTACTATCTGGATGGCGCGCGCGCCCCGGGGTTGCAGCTGGACGATCTGTCTCCGAGAGATCTCGAGGGAATCGAGATCTACCCCGGCCTGGCCCGGGTCCCGATGAGGTTCCGGTACCAGGCACGCTGCGGGGTGATCGTCGTGTGGACCCGGGAGCCGAGCCAGGGCTGACTCCGCGGGCCGCCGAGAATCCCGCTAGGCGAGAGAGGAAGCGTAGCCCCGCTCGGCCAGGCGCGCCCTGAGAACCGGGTGGGAGCGCCACACCCAGCCCGCCATCGCCGCCACGCTCAGGAGATTGCCGACCCCGATCTCCCACAGGGAAAGATCTCCCAGGACCCACTCGCCGAACGACACCAGCACCCCGAAGGAGACGCTTTCCAGCACGATGAACGCCAGCACCACCAGATAGCCGAGCGACGGCACTCGCTCCAGCTGCCTCGCCACGGCGACGAACACCATACCGGCCACCGCGAACGCCGCCACGTGGACGAGCGTGTAGGCCAGCACGATCCCGGGCGTGGCCTGCGCACTTTGGGCGCCTGCACCCAGCAGAAGCGCGGAGCCCAGAGCGGCGGGGGTGCGGAAGGGCGCGCCGGCCGCGATGTCGAGCAGAAAGAACCACAGGGCCAGTGCGCCCGCTCCGACCAACCCCGTCCCCATCCCGGTGAACACCACCGGACTCTGCCGGAAGAACCCGAGGCCGAACGGATTCGTGGCGCGCGTGGCGCCGTGCAGGTACGTCATCGAGGCCAATCCGGCCAACAGGTTCGCCCCCACCACGTGCGGCCACGGCAGCACGTTGAGGACTCGGACGTCGGTCAGAAGCAGACCGGCGTAGTGAACGGCGTCGAGCACTCCGACGCCGAACAGCAGACCGATCAGCCAGCCCGGCCGCAGCCGGGTGAGCGCCAGAAAGGCCGACATCACCATCCCGAGTGAGAGGAAGGTGAGGAAGTGCAGGATAGTGTAAAGAAGGACGGCCAGAGCCGGACTCGAGGCCGCGGCGCTCCCGAACAGGACCTCACCCAGGGTGAGCGGCGTGCGTAGCGCATCTCCCGCCGCCACATCCACCGCCAGGAACCACACCACCACCACCGTGCCCGCAATCCACCCGGAAATCGCGCCGCAGGTCAGCAGATCACGAATCGACCGTCTCATGGGACCTCTCCCGCGCTGGGGTGACCTGGACGCCGACATCGGCCACCCGGCCCCGCTCCCCGTCCCCATCGGCGCCCGCTGTCGAGGGTGGCGCCCGGCCCGCCACCTTCGAGAGGCTCTCTAACACAACGGACGCGGCGCTTCCGGCGTTCCTCGCGCGGTCCGGAGCGGGCCGCTTCGGCCTGCCGCGCCCGCCGGTCCGACGCTACCCGCCGACGGCGGTCAGAAACCCGGCCGCAACGCCCAGAGACCGGAGTTCATGTCGGAAACCCAGACCAGTCCGTCGTGGAGTTGAGGGGCCCATGTACAGGTCATCGAGCCGGTCGGATCCACACATCCACCCGGTCCGTTGTACATGATGGAGGCGATCTCCCTGCCCTGCCGCTCCAGTTGCCCCAGGAGCTGGCCGCTCACGTCGAGCGCGCGGAGCCCGTTGCCGTACCACGCCAGGTAGAGGATGGCGCGCTCTTCGTCCAGCCAGAAGTTGTGCGGCGTCTGGCCGGGGACCCGGAATGTGGCCACCTCCACAGGATTGCCCGGATCGCCGGCGTCGACCACGTGCATGATCCCGGGCGTCGTGAAGTCCTCCTCGCCCACGAACACATAGCCCATGGCCGGCCAGTACCAGGCGTTGTGCGTCTGGTCACCCTGGGTCCGGATCCGGCCCACCTCCACGGGATTGGCCGGAGAGCCCCCGGCAGTTCCGCCACCCACATCCAGGATGACGAGACCGACGTTCCAGTGCGACAGGAACGCCAGGCCATCGCGCACGTACACGTCGTGCAGGAACTCCCCGAACCCCGTTCCCGTACCGCCGAAGAAGCGCGCCAGGATGCCGGGGCTGGACGGGCTCGACACATCGACCACCCGGAGGCCCCGGTCCGGAGCCGATCCGTCCACCACGGCGTAGACGACGCTTCCATCGACCCAGACGTTGTGCACGCCCGCCGTCATCTCGTCCGTGAACCGGGTGATGACCGAAGGGTGGAGAGGGCTCGATGTATCCAGGATGGTGATCCCGTTGAGACCGTCGGGCGCGCTCTCGTGCGTCAGAACCGCCAGCGTCCCATCTTCGCGAACCTTGATGTCGTTGACCACTGAGGCGTTCACCAGCACGGAATCGGTCCGAACCGGCGCGGCCGGATCGCTGATGTCCCACGCGTACAGGCGGTCTCCGTTTGCGGCTCCCGCCGACGTCAGCCGCTGCCCCCATGTTCCCGTGTACGCGGTCGTCCCCACGAGCCACAAGTCCGATGTGAAGCGCTCATCGACCGCGCCGTGGCCCACCACTGTGAAGTTGCCCGGAACGAGACCCCGCGGTTGAATGACGATCTCCACGGTGTCCGCCAGGGCGCCGGCCGAGGCGATCACCCGGGCGGGGCCTGGCTCGTAGCCGACGAACCGTCCTCCCGGCGTGATGAGACCGGCCGACGCCGGCGCCAGATTCCACTGCACCGGACCCGCGGCCGGCGTCCCGTTCCCGCCGGTGGTACGCGCCGCATACGTGACGACGTCCCCCTGGCGTACCGTCGCCGGGCCCGAGGTGATCGACAGCGTCATGCTCCCGGAGTCGGGACCCGTCGAATCGGAGCAGGCCGCGGCCAGAATCACGACACCCGCCACTGGGGCCCATGTTCTCCGGAAACACCGTGTTGTCCGTTGCACCAGACCCCTTCCCGCCCGGTTCCCGCCATCGCTTCAAGCGTCCCGGTAAGGATATGGCCTTGCAGGCCGCTGAAGAACCCCGGGTGGCCGGCGCTCCGAGCCCGCGATTTTTCCCGCCCGCTCAGCGCGCCGTGACGGCTCCCGCCGGACCGGCCACGCCGCCCCACGCCATCCAGTAAGGGCCGATCTCCGTCGAGAACACCCCCAACACCTCGCGGGTGGCGGCGTCCACGACCTCGACCGCCCGGGCCCCGGGAAGGTTCACGAACACCTGGCGGCCATCGGGAGAGAACACCAGGGCCCTCGGCTCTTCCGTGACGGGGAGAACGGCGATGAGCCTGCGGCTGGCCAGATCGAACACGGTCAGCTCCCGGCTCGCTCGGTGAACCACCCACACCTCCCGCCCACCTGGCCGGACGCCCACGTGCACCGGCTCGCTGCCGCCGCTCGGGAGCGTCGCCACGGGCACGTCATGGCGCGTATCGATCACGGTGAGCGTGTTGTCGCGTCCATTGGCGACCCACAGCTCCCGTCCGTCAGGCGTGAGATCCAGCCCCGTTGGTCCGGTCCCGGCGGGAATCCGCCGGGCCGTGATGGTGAGTCGATCGATCACGCTCACGGAACCGGCTTGCCGGTTGGCTATGTACAGCTTGCGTCCGTCGGGGCTGCTGACGAGCGGCCGGCCCGCGGAGGACGTCGTCTCCCGGACCTCGCCGGTCTTCCATACCATCAGCAGCGCCCCGGTGCGCGCGTCCATCTCCAGAACCTCCGTGCCTTCGGTGCTCAGCCACAGGCGTCGTCCGCTGTGGCTCACCCGAATGCCCCGCAGCCGCCCGACTACGTCGGGCACGAAAACCGCTCTCACGCTGAGCGTCCGCAGGTCCAGCACGCTCACGGTCGGGCCCGTCCCGTCCGTAGCCACGTACGCCAGGCCTCCATCCGGTGAGACCGCGACCCCCCGCGGGTGTCCGGAGGTGGAAAGGCGGGCCAGGATGCGCTCGGTGTCCGGGTTGAGCACTGTGATGAGGGACGCTTCGCGGTCCAGCACGACCAGCTTTCCCTGAGCCGGGGCGGGTGTGGCGTGGCCGAGAAGGAGGAGCAGGCAGGCGAGGAGTGCCCCGGTGGGGCGTGTTCGAGTGGACATGATACCGCCGCGATCTGCAACGAGCCGTGCGTTCTGCGTATCGCGGGAGAGGAGCCCTTCAGAGGACTCACCACGTCCGAAGGCTCGTTGCGGAGACGGCAAGGTTGCCGGCATGACGGCGCGGGAGGCATCCGGGACCACCCCTCCCCCCGCGCTCACCTCTCGCAAGGGACGAGCCAGCCCCGCCGGACCGCCCGCGCGATCCGCTGGACCTCCCGACTGGCCGGCACCGCCGTCAATGATGTCCGATCGGACTGCCCGGCGGCAGCTCCGGCGGGCGGCTTGCGGACCAGTCGCCGGTCCGCCGTTCCCACCGCCTGATATCGGCCAGCGCCAGCTTCTGGTGGGGCGTGGGCGTCGGCCGCCCCTCGAGCCAGAACGCCAGATCCTCCACGGCGGCCGCGAGCTCGGCTCGCACCGCCGGCGTATTGCGCTCGTTCGCGGCTTCCTGAAGCAGCCGGTCCAGCACGACGCGCTGTACCGTCCGCGCCACCTCCGCATGATAGCCATCGCGCGGCAACGGGGCCTGCCAGGTGGCGGCGAGCAGCCGATCCGTCACCTCGTCCAGCCCCGGGTCCGCCTCGTTCCGCGCATGGTACTCCACCAGCCTCGCCATCCGCTCCGGCTGGAGTACCAGACCGACGGTCAGATCCGCGGCGGAGGCCGCCACTCCCAGGGGGTCGAACGTGGGACGGGTTCCGGAATGGAAGGTCTCCCCTCCAGACATCCCGAACGCCCGAGGCGGCAGCATCGACAGGATGCGCTCGGGCACGCTCAGGAAGTCGGGCGACAGGGTCTCCAGCGCCGCCCGCAGAGCTTCACGCTGGCGCGCCGCGGGGATCACGCGAATCGGAACCTGGCCATCTCCGCGAACCGCGTACGAGTAGTCCGCCCCACCCAGGCTCCGCACGGCGGCCTCCAGCTGGTACCGGTGGTGGAGGTACAGCGGCACGAGCACCTCCTCCAGCGACGCGAGCGGCTGGTCGACTCGAATCGCTGTCTCGCCGAACCGGGCCAGCCCGATGCGGCGCACCTCCTCCTCGGTGCGAAGCGCGGCGATCGGGTCGTCTCCATTGTCCCACAGATGCGCCAGCGGATGAGCCGCGCCCGGAGGGCGCGCATCCGCGTCCGTGATGAACCGCAGCCCTCGAGCCAGACCATCGCGGACGATCCCTTCCAGGGCCTCCTTCTCATCGACCCCGGGGGGGAAGTCCGAGTACAGCCAGCGGATCGCGAACCTGTCGTATTCGCCGATCCCCACGGCATAGGCATCGGAAAGGTCGAGGGTGCCCTCGGGGGTGATCCGCACGAGCGGGGCGGGATAGTCCATCACGCTGGCGCGCCCGTACGTGCTGGCGATGAAGTTGTGCGCCAGCCCCAGTGTATGGCCCACCTCGTGCGCCGTCAGCTGGCGGATCCTCGCCAGCGCCATCCGCACGGGATCGGCCTTCCCGGCGACGAAGGATAGATAGTCGAAATCCGGTCCGGCGCTCAGATCGCAGGCCCCGACGGCGGGGTCGCCGGAACGACGCCAGGCGTCGCTCGCGTCTCCACCCCCGCTCGCGCTCCCGTACGGCGGGGCGACCCCGAGTCCGATCAGGTAGTCCTGGCGAAGGCGCAGACTCCCCAGGTTCACGTTGCCCTTGAGAATCTCCCCCGTCCGCGGATCCACCACGGAGGCGCCGTACGACCAACCTCGGGTGGAGCGGTGCGTCCAGTGGATGACGTTGTACCGAAGGTCCATGGGATCGACGCCCTCGGGCAGCACCTCCACCCGAAAGGCGTCGATGTAGCCGGCCGCCTCGAACGCCTGGTTCCACCAGGACGCCCCCTCGATGACGGCGCTGCGGATGGGCTCGGGGATCCCCGGATCCACATAGTACACGATCGGCTCCACCGGCCGGGAGCGTGGGGCCGAGGGATCCGCCCTGCTCAGCCGGTGCCGGCTGGCCCAGCGCACATCCAGCGCACGATCGATCGGGGTCGCGTAGTCCTTGAACTCGATCCCGAAGGCCCCGACTCGCGGATCGGCCACCCGCCGCGTGTAACCGGCTTCCGGAAGCCGCACGAGCGAATGGTGGACGCGCAACGTCACGGCCTGCCCGCTCGCGGCCGTCTGCCGCACCAACGGACCGGGCTCCGGGGAGGTGAAGGTGAGCGAGACTTCCACCTCCGTGTTGTTCGGAAACGCCTTGGTGCGGGGCGGATATACCGCGCTCCGGCTCGCGTCCAGCTTGAAGCTGCCCTGCCCCGTCCGCTTCAGCGTCCCGACGATCCCGTGCGCATCGCGCAGAAAGAAGCCGGTGGCGTCGACCAGCGCGAGCTCCCCGGTTGCCGCTACGCGCTCGAAGCCCCACAGGGTGGACGGTGCGAACGCCTCCGCCACCGCCCTCCGCTCCGCCGGATCGGCCGTTCGGGCCCGATACCGGTAGTTGGGCTCGACCAGGAGAATCTTGGGCCCGACCCTGTGCGCCGTGAGGATCCGAGTGGTGCCCACCTGGCCGCGGTCGAGCCCCACGGGATTGCTCCCCAGGCCCGTCGCCAGCGAGACCT
Source organism: Gemmatimonadota bacterium (assembly GCA_046757845.1). GTDB lineage: Bacteria > Gemmatimonadota > Gemmatimonadetes > Palauibacterales > Palauibacteraceae > JBHHYZ01. The sequence continues at coordinate 17,777 of JBHHYZ010000018.1, read as the reverse complement.
GATAGAGGAACTCCTCGTCCCAGCGGTCGATCTCCCAGTACAGCTTCCCCGTCCCCTCATCCCAGTAGAGGTCGAAGAACCCCTCGAGCCGCTCCATCCCGCGGGTCTTGTCTTCGATGGTGGGCAGCTCCGTGGTCTGGCCGGCGGCCGGACCCGCGAACGGCAGCCACACGAGCAAGGTCAGCGCAGCAGGGCCTGCACGAAGCTTCATTCTTCCCTCTCCTGATCGGGTATGGCGCCCACTCCGGGGCTACCGGGCCTTGAGCTCCAGGGAGGCGGTGAGAGCCCGGTCGATGCGGGCTTTCGACTCCTCCAGGTGGGCCCGCGTCATCGCGTCCGGCGCGCCCGTCCTGAGAACCCCACCGATCCGCCGAGAGATCCGGGTGAGCTCACGCCGCGCCAGCGAGCGGCCGTCCTCCGGGACCGCGGCGGTCGGAAAGCCCGTGGGCCGGTTCAGCAGGAGCGTGATGAGCTGCTCCAGGTGCAGGCGCTGCAGGTTGCGCCGGAACGAGTCGACGGGCCGGGCGGCGCCCCCCCGCTCTCCCAACTCGCTCCAGATGGCGGCGGTGAGCGTCGCGAACAGCTCACTCGCCTCGTACGGCGCCTCGCCCTGCGGCATCCGCGTCTCGTTGTCGATCATCCTCCACAGCCGCGGCGGAGCGAGAAGTTCCTGCAGCAGGGCGCGCTGAATCAGCAGCACGGAGCTATGCACCGGATAGTCCACCGGCAGCGAGGTGAACCCGGTGCCCCAGTGCGAGTAGCGGTTGGGCGCGAGCTGGTTGAGCCGTTCGGGACTGAACCGGAAGGAGCCCGTGGCGAACGCTTGCCGGATCAGGAAACGGACCGCCGCACGCTGGCGTTCGGCGGGCACGGGGGTGAACGCCGGCCTCTGGTTCGGATCTCCCTTGTGGTCCCGGGCGAAGTACAGACCGCCCACCAGCTTGGTGATCGGCATCAGCGAGGTGAAGCGGTCGAACAGGAGGCTGGTGGTGGCGCCGCGAAGGCGCTGGTAGCCCTCACCGGGGCCGATCAGCCGCTCTTCCAGCTTCGGGTCGACCTCGGCGACCAGGGTGGCGCGATCCCGGGCGAACGCCAGCGGGTCCGACCCCAGATCCCACGCGTTGGTGAGCGGGTCCACCGCGAAGGAGCCCAGCCAGTTGTCCTCATCGGTCCCGTACGAGTGGAACGGATCAGTCCCTTCCGCCGCGATCCTGCGGAGAGCCGGGAGCTCCCGCTCCGGATCCATCGCCGCGGGAGCGGCCGGAGGCGCGGGAGCGCCCGCCGAGCCGGCTTCCCCGGCAGCCGGCGCCGTCTTCACGGGAGCGTACGCGTAGCGGATCGCCCAGATGTCGTACGTCCCCACCGTCCTGTTCCAGTAGTCGCCCTGCCGGCCCCGGTCCGGCGATACGTTCACGGGACCGTAGTCCATCACGGACACCGTCAGCCCGTGCCGATGGGTGAAAGTCGTGTCGTTGAGCCGATCGTGCGGGATGCTCGCCGAGGCTCGGAAGTTGTGCCTCAGCCCGAGCGTATGCCCGATCTCGTGCATGACCAGGTCGCGCACCGCATCGCCCACGTAGCGCTCGGGCATCTCACCGACCTTCAACTCTCCCAGACCTACGCGCAGCGTGTAGCCCAGGGCCAGCTCCCGCGCTTTGCCCGCCGCGGCCGTGCAGACATAGGAAGCCAGTCCGGGCGGCATCGCGCGCCGCAAGCGGCGGACCGCCTCGTAGTCGTCCAACAGCCGCTTCACCCCGACCGTCTCCTGGTAGTCCAATAGCCAGGAACGGACGAAGTTGGCCGACAGGAGCACATCGGCGTTGAGAATCTCGCCGGTGCGTGGATCCGTCTCGGAAGGCCCGATCGCGTACCCCATGTTGTAGGAGGGAGTCCAACGCACGGTGGAGTACCGCACGTCCTCCGCGCTCCACGTCGAGTCGCCGGCCGGCGGATCGCGCGCCTCGATCGAGTGCCGAAACCCCGCCGCCTCGAAGGCCCGGTTCCAGGCTTCGATCCCCTGCTTGACGTAGGGACGGTAGCGCGCCGGCACGCTCGGATCCACGTAATAGACGATCGGTTTCACCGGCTCGGAGATCTCCGCCTCCGGATCGGCCTTCTCGAGCCGCCAGCGATCCACGTAGCGCACGTACGGATCCTCCCGCTCGTCCCGCGAGTAGTCCCAGCGGGCCGTGAGAAAGTGGCCGACGCGATCGTCGGCCAGCCGGGGCGTCATCGGAGTGTCCGGAAGGGCGAACAGGGAGTAGCGCACGCCCACGGGGATGGACCGGTAGTCCGACACGCCGAATCCGCCGTTGACCGGAGTCGCGCTGGTCCGATACGTGAGCTCGGCCTCCAGCTCCACGTTGCGTGGAAAGCCCAGCACCCTGCCCACGTAGCTCCTGGCGTTGTCCACGCTCACCGCCTTGCCGCCGTAGAAAGACTGGAGCTGACGGGAGACTCCAGCGTAGTCGGACACCAGGAACTTCGTGACGTCCACCAGGACGTGATCCGTCTTCTTCTGCTCGCTCTTGATCTCGAACGCCGCCACCACGGAATGGCCCGTGTTCGTGGCGGCCGCGCGCTCGTATGCCGATCCGCTCCGGGCGGTGAACCTCGGGTTGAGGTGAACGAGGTAGATCTTATCGCCAGCGCGTTGAAACCGCATTAGCTGCGCGTCGCTAAGTGGCAGGCCTTCATGTATATTGAAGTCTCCAACTCCGCGACTGTAATGCATGACCAACCCGAACTCGAGGCCCAGCTGGTCCGGAGCCAGCTCCAGGTAGAGAGTGTTGTCCCGTTTGAGGTGAAACCGAAACAGTCCCTGGATGGCGCGCGTATCCTTGAGCACGTCCTCCCACTTCTTGAAGCCCGACGGCTTCTTCTCGCCCTTGTCTCCTTTGGCTCCCTTCCCGGCGCCGGAGTCCGCGTTCGGAGCCGATTGGGGAGAGGGGCCGGTGGAAGGGGGAACCCGATAACAGGCGACCCCGATGGAAAGGGTCAGCGCCGTTGCCGACCCGAGCACGAGCGAACGAAGCGAGCGAGTCATCCCTACCTCCATCTACGACACCAATCTCCGCGCACGGCCAGCTATCGGTCCTTCTCTCAACGCCTGACCTTCAGCGGGCGCCGGACGATGCCGAAGTTGGCCGTGGACGGATCCATGGCGAGAACCTCCAGGGTGAGGGGTCCCGGCTCCGGCACAGGCATCTCCGCCTCGAACACGCTCCGCTCTCCGGAGAACCGGAGGGGGCGCTCGGCCACGACTCTCCCCCCTCGAACCAGACGCGCCATGAGCTCGATCCGATCGGAATCCCACAGGCCGCCGGGCTCGGTGGGACACCCGCACAGCATCGTGACCCGGGCGCGAACCGCCATCCGGTCCCCCGCCGCGAGCGACGGGTCGCCGTCCTCGGGTAGGAGCAGCCGCACCGTGAAGCCGTTGAGCTCCAGGATGATCCCCTCGCCCAGCACATCCCGGCCCGGGATCAGCAGAAGGGTCTTGGAGGCGCGTGACAACGCGCCGGGCGTACTCAGCGGGCCCTCGGCAGTCACCTGTACGCGGGTGGGCTTCGTCAGCGGCAGCTCCGCCAGGAAGCCCGCCGCTTCCGGATCCGCGCCGTAGGCGGTCCGGCCCCTGGGCCGGGGATCGAGCATGATCGCCCGCGTGTCGCCCGTCCCGCCGCGCTGGACCCCTTCGGCCAGCACTTCGCCCGTCTCCGCGTTCCGGATCGTGATGCGCGCTCCTCCCACACCGGAGCCGATCACCTTGGCGTCCCGGGCCACGGCCCGGACCATCACACGGGTCGGCGCGACGCCCACGGCGGCCGACCGCGCCTGCCCCGCCGCGAGCGAAGGCAGAAGGACGACCGCCCAGGCCGCCACAAGCGAACCCACTACCTGGCGCCACCGGGCGTGGGCCACCGTTTCCCCGCGGTTAGCGGCCATATGTCACCTCCTCGGCTGTCGGAGCGTGGGCGGGTCCGGTACCATTCGGGACGCGATCCCGCCGCGCCAGATTGCCAGGGAGGAGAACGTAAGCCGGCAGCCGTTGTACCGCGATCCGAATCTGCGAATCATCTTCGCGGTCACTCTCACCGCCGTCCTGGCGGTATCCAGCCTCACCCCGGCCTTTCCGCAGATCGCCCGGGAATTCCACGTATCGGCCCGATCCGTCGGCCTGCTGATCAGCGTGTTCACGGTTCCGGGCGTCGTCCTCACGCCGCTACTCGGAATACTGGCCGACCGCTGGGGCCGAAAGCGGGTCCTGGTGCCGTCACTGGTGCTGTTCGGACTGTCCGGCGCCGCCTGCGCGGCGGCGCGCGACTTCCAGCTGCTTCTCGCTCTTCGTTTCCTACAGGGGATCGGCGCCGCCTCGCTGGGCTCGTTGAACGTGACCCTGATCGGGGACCTGTTCGAAGGGCCGAGGCGCACCGCCGCCATGGGATACAACTCCAGCGTCCTGAGCGTCGGTACGGCCACGTATCCGGCTCTCGGGGGCCTGCTGGCCTCCGTCGCGTGGTACGCTCCCTTCTTCCTCCCGCTCGCCGCGCTTCCCGTCGCGCTTCTCGTCATTCTGCGCCTCGAGAACCCGGAGCCGGAGGGGCGTGAGAGCCTGCGGGGCTACCTGGTCGGCGTATGGCGAGGTCTCCGCGACCGGCAGGCTGCCGCTCTTTTCGCCGCCAACGCCGCTACTTTCGTCGTGATCTTCGGACCCTATCTGTCGTTCTACCCGCTCCTGCTGGACTCCTCGTTCGCCACGTCCGCACCCGCCATCGGCCTGGCCATGTCGGCCGTGTCGCTCAGTTCCGCCGTCGCGGCGGCGCGGCTGGGTTGGCTAACGCGACGGATCCCGGAGCGAAGGATCATCCTCTTCGGCTACATCGTCTACGCGCTCTGCTTCGTCGCCATCCCGCGAGTGGGAAGCCTCGGGGCGACGCTGCCGGCCCTCGTGGCCTTCGGGTTGGCCAACGGTTTCGCCATCCCGAGCATCTTCGCCCTGCTGGCGGAGCTGGCCCCGCGGCGTCATCGCGGCGCCTTCATGTCGGTCAACGGGATGGTGCTCAGAATGGGCCAGACCCTGGGTCCCCTGCTCGGAGGAGTGGCCCTCGCGGCGTGGGGCCTGGATGCCGTATTCTATGGCGCGTCCGCTCTTTCGGTGATCATGGCCGTCTACACGGCTCTGGCCATCCGGTAACGCATCGGACCCTCGACGCGCCGGCTGGCCTGGCGTGTGGCGGTACCCAGGTCGGCCCGGCCGCCCCATTTCCGGGGTGGTCCGGCTTGTTTGCGGTGAAGGAGTGAATGCAATGCCAGATCTCGGTCCCTCTCATCCGATCATCGTCCACTTCGTGTTCGGGTTCCTGGTGGCGGGAGTGATCTTCCGCGTCCTCTCACTGACGGGAAGGATGAAGTTCACCGGGCCCGCGGCCGCGGTCCTTCTGCTGTTCGGGGCGGGAGCCGCCGTGCTGGCAGCCGAGTCCGGCGATCAGGCGCACGAGACGGTGGAGAGAATCCCCGGCGCGGCTCCGGCCGTCCGCGAACACGAGGAATGGGGAGAGCGTACGCGCAACCTGTTCCTCCTGATCGGCGCCCTGGAGCTGGCGGGCATCGCGCTGCGCAAGAGCCCCCACCGGGCGAAGCTCCTCGTGGTGTCGGCGGTGGCCGGCCTCGTGGGACTCGCCTTCCTGTTCGAGACGGGCGAGCACGGTGGAGATCTGGTGTACTCGTACGCCGGCGGCGTGGGCACGCGGTCCGGCGATCCGGCGGACGTGGAGCGGCTCCTGGTGGCCGGACTGTATCAGCAATCGCAGAGGGAGCGGGAAGCGGGCCGGCCCGCCGAAGCCGCCCGCTTGATCGAAGAGTTGGTCCGGCGCAGGCCGGGCAATCCGTCCATCCGACTGCTCCAGGTCCAGTCGCTGATCGTGGACCGGCACGATGGGCGGGCCGCCCTGCACACGCTCGCCAACCTTCCGCGCTCGGACGATCGGCGGGTTCGCTATCTCCGTGGCATCTACGCGGCCGATGCGTACGAGTCGCTCGGGTTGGTCGATTCCGCCCGCGCCGTCCTGCGCGACTTGCAGACGGAGTTCAAGGACAATCGCCGGATCGAGAAGCGGCTGAACGAGCTGGGCGGCTAGCGGCGGCGGGATCAGCCCCCGAAGACACCGCGGAAGTAGTCGAGCCAGTTGCGGCCCAGAATCTTCTCGATCTGCTCGTGGGTGTAGCCCCGCCGGTCCAGCCCGCGGGCCACGTTGCGGAACCGGTCCACCGAATCCAGTTCCGGGATCCACGGGGGCCAGCGCACCTGGTAGGAAGGCTTGAACGTCTTCAGCCGGGGCTCGTACCAGTTCTCCTTCGTGGCCCAGGAGGAGATGCCGCGCAGCTGGAAATCCGTGCACAGGCCCACGTGATCGATCCCGGCCACCCGGACCGCGTGATCCACCTGGTCCAGGTACGTCTCGATCGTCGTCTCCCCACCCGGATCCGGCCCCACGAAGTATCCGAGCGCGGCCACTCCCATCACGCCGCCCTTGTCGGCCATCGCCCGGATCTGCTCGTCCGTCTTCGCGCGCGGATGGCCCCGGTACAGCGCCTCGCACATGGTGTGCGTGAAGCAGGCCGGCGGATCGCTGAACTCGATCCCATCCAGGGTCGTACGCCGGCCACAGTGCGAGAGGTCGACCACGATGCCGAGTTCGTTCATCCGCCGGACCGCCGCCACTCCGAAGTCTGACAGGCCGCCGTCCACGCGTTCCGTGCATCCGTTGCCGAGCAGGTTCCGGTCGTTGTAGGTGAGCTGGATGCACCGGGTTCCCAAGTCGTACAACACATCCAGGTTGTCGATCGAGCGTTCGATCATGGTGGCGTTCTGGAAGCCGAGCACGACCGCCAGCTTCCCTTCCCGCTTGGCCCGCTCGATGTCGGCCGCCTTGACGGCCCGGACCAGCTTTCCGGAGTTCGTCCGGACCCTGTCGTTCCACTCCGCGAGCGCCTGCACGGCGATCTCCAGGTTCCGGCTCGGGAGCGTGGTCTGGATCCCGGTATAACCCGTCTTCTTCGCCGCCTCGTACTCGACGGCATCCCACTCGAGACCTACCGCCAGCGAGTCGATCACGATGGATCGGCTGTAGAGCCGGTCGATCGCTCCGGGCTCCTGGCGGACGGCGCTCTGGCGGGCCATCGCCGCCGCGAGCTGGCCCGGCAGAAGGGTCCCCGCCGCCGCAGCCTTGAGGAACTCCCGCCGATCCAGGCTCATGCTTCGACCTCCTCTCCGGGCGCCCGCCGGCGAACCATCTCGCCTCCTACGCCGATGGTCTTCCCAGGTAACGAATCAGACCCACCACGTCGGCCGCCACGTAGCGACCGATCGGGCCGGTGCTGTACACGGCCGCCGCCACTCTGCCATCCGGGCGAAGGACGAAGCCGGTGGCGTGCACGTACCCTTTCGCCTCATCCCAGAAGGCGCCCGTCTGTTCGGCGAAGCCGGCGGCATCCAGCCCGTAGCCGACCGGAAAGCCGAGACCGTGGCGGGCGACCGTCTTGCGCGCGTCATCCAGTTCATCCACGGAGGCGGCCACCACCTCGACGTCCAGCGAACGCAGTTCCTCGAGCTTGGATTCGAAGTCAGCCAACTGCTGACGGCAGTACGGTCACCAGTGTCCCCGGTACACGAGCAGCACGACCCATTTGCCCGCCAGGTCGCCGGGCACGGTCAAGGTGCCTCCATCCGTACAACGAAGCTCCAGCGCGGGGAACGGATCCCCCGCGTCGAGCTTGCGCCGTTCGGGTTGCGCCATGAGTCCTCCCCGTGGCTCTTGTCGATCGAGATCTCCCCGCCGACGTTGCAGCATCATTCGACGGTCCGCAAGCTCGGAGACAGCTTCGGAGACATCCGCGGATCGCACGGCCGAAGATCTCCGCCCCGGGAACAGGATGAAGTCCAGCGCGGTCGTATTCGAAAAGCTGCACGAAGATGTCCGGGTCCCCGAGCGCTCGACGGCGCGCTCGGCGGGCTATGACGTGCGCGCCTACCTGAAGGCGCGGACGGTGCGCGTGTATTCGTTCGCGTCGGAGGACCCCGTCGACGTCTCCGTCCGTGTCGAGCCCGCGTCCGGCGGGGATGACCGCGCGGGCCGTCCCGACCCCGACGGCTCACGGCGGGCCGAGGGGACGCCGGCACCCCGCGGTCCCCGCCTGGTGCTCCAGCCGGGCGACCGGGCCCTCGTGCCGACCGGTTTCAAGGCCCGTCTCCCGGAGGGCTACGAAGCCCAGTTGCGGGTTCGATCCTCACTGGCCTACCGCAAAGGCCTCATCGTGCCCAACGCGCCCGGTACCGTGGATGCCGATTATCCGGACGAATGGTTCGTGCTCATTCAGAACGCCTCCGGTCGGCCCCAGGCCATCCGGCACGGAGAGCGGATCGCCCAGATCGTGCTCAACCGCTACGAGGTCCTGCGCTGGGAGCCCGGCCAGGTGCGGATCACCACCGACCGCGTGGGCGGGCTGGGCAGCACCGGCCGCTGACCGAACCCCCCAGGGCCTCAACGCCCCGGGGTAACGGCTCCAGCTTCGCTCAGACCCTTCAGCAGCTCCGTCGCCCGCCGGATGAGCTCGGCTTCCGCCTCCAGCGCCCCGGCCGCCCGTGCGATCTCGGCCTCCGCCACGTCATAGCGCTTCAGCTCGATCGCCTCTCGCACGCCCGGGATCGTCTTGGCACCGTAGCCCGAGTATTCGCCCGGTGCGTAAACCAGGTGCTTGTACCAGGCTCGGCCGGGCAGTCCGTCCGGACTCGTCAATCGACGCTCGCTCCGGATCAGGAGCTCGTTCAGCTCGGCCAGGCCGGCGGGATCCCGGGCACCGGCGGCCGGAACACCCGCCTCGCCGGCCGGAGCGCCCACACCCGCCGCCCGGCCCGCCCGGAACGCCTTCCGCGCGGCTTCGTACGCGCGGGCGCTCGTCCCGAGCGCGTCCACCGCGTTGTCGAGGGGAGCGAAGTTCAGGTGCGGCGGCACTTCCTCCCGGTCCGGCGCCGCTGTGGGCCTTCGCGGATCCAGGGTAGCCGTGAACACGCCCTCGTCGATCTGACGATTGCGCTCGGTCACCTTCTCACGCTGACTCTTCAGCAATTCCTTCAACTCCTTCACATAGCCCGACACGGTCTCGGCGAGCCCCGTGAAGTCATAGGGGAGCAGCTCCGCATCGGCCAGCCGGATCACCGCGCTGCCCACGGTCTGCGCCAGGGCACGGCCGTAGGCGAAATCCACGTCCGAGAAGTGGGTGAACCAGTAGAAGTCGTCGTAGATGGAGTGGTAGATGCCTTCGTCATCCTCTCCCGCGAATTCGAGGTTCAGGGAGGCCACGCCGAGATGGTCCAGAAACGCGGTGTAGTCCGATCCGGAGCCGAGCGGCCCGATCTTCACATCGCCCCCGTGCCGAAGCCGGGCCCGCTCCTCCGTGGAGCCGTGGGCGATGTCGGCCCGGCGCCGCCGTTCCCGAACGCTGAGGCCCGACTCCGGGTCGTGGATGTCCTCGGCCACCCGATTGACGAAGCGTTGGAGCGTGTGCGAGCCGCTCGCCCTCAGGTAACCGCGGCCGCTTACGTCCGTGTTGATGTAGAGGACCGCGTGCTCGCGCAACTCATCGCCGTGCTCCTCCGCCCATTCGGTGGAGCCGAGCAGCATCGGCTCCTCTCCATCCCAGGCCGCGTAGATGATGGTCCGCCTGGGGCGCCAGCCCTGGCGAAGCAGCCGCCCCAGGCCGCGGGCCTCTTCCAGGAGCGCGATCAGGCCGGAGATCGGGTCCTGGGCGCCGTTCACCCAGGCATCGTGGTGGTTGCCGCGCACGATCCACTCGTCCGGGTAGAGCGCGCCGGGGATGCGGGCGATCACATCGTAGACGGGCTTGATGTCCCAGTTCGATTCCACCGCCAGGTGCACCGTGGCCGGACCGGGACCCACGTGATACGTGATGGGCAGACCGCCCCGCCACTCCGGGGGAGCCAGAGGCCCTCCGATCGCCGCCAACAGCGGCCGCGCGTCCGCGTAGGAGAGCGGCAGCACGGGGATGCGCTGGATGCCCGGGTTTCCCTCGATCGGTTCGCGCCGAACCCCGTCAGTGGCCCCCACGCCCGGGGTGAGCGGATCGCCCGGGTGCTGGGTGATGTCGAGCACGCTGCCCCGCTGGACCCCGAACTCCGGCCGCATCGGACCCGCCGGGAATACGTCGCCTCCGAAGTAACCGTCGTCGCGGGGATCGGAGTACAGGAGGCAGCCCACGGCGCCGTGCTCGGCGGCCACCTTGGGCTTCACCCCGCGCCAGGAGCGTCCGTAGCGGGCGATCACGATCTTCCCCTCCACCGAGACCCCCAGTCGTTCGAGCCGCTCGTAGTCGGAAGGGATGCCGTAGTTCACGAACACCAGCGGCGCCGTGACATCGCCGTCGGCCGAGTAGGCGTTGTAGGTCGGAAGCTGCTCTCCCTGCTGCCCGGAGGTCGGATCCACGTCGAGCGCCGGTTCGCGCAGGCTCGCCGTGAACCGGGTGGGCTCGACCATCTCCACCACGCGGCGCTTGGGCGTCGGGAACAACACGTCGAAGCGCTCGATCTTCGCGTCCAGCCCCCACTCCCGAAACTTCGACAGGATCCACTCGGCATTCTCCCTGTCGTGGGCCGAGCCCAGGTGGTGCGGCCGGGCGCTGAGCTGCTTCATGTAGGCGCGCAGTCTTCCGGGATCCGGCATGGCCCGGAAGGCCGTCTCCCAATCCGTCCCGACCTCGGTCCCGGCCGTCCGCTCCGCACGGGCGTGAGCCGTCGGCTCGACGGCGGGCGCCTGAGCGGCCAACGAGCGTTGAACGCATGGGATCCACATCGACGCCGCCAACCCGATGAGGAGGAGTCTTCGCATTCAGGTTTCTCCAGGTTTCAGGTGGATGATGCGCGGCGCTCAACCCGGCCCGGGAGGATCCCCGGACCCGGGCAGGGCCGCCTCGTAGTCCTCGCGAAGCCGCGCGTACAGCACCACGTCCCGGTGCCGGCCCCAGCGGATCCAGTGCCGGCGAAGTCGACGCGTTTCCCATCTTTGAACGCCACCTTCTACTCCGCGATCCAGGTTTCGGCCATCCCCTCCTCGTAAGGATGCGGCACGCTGAGCGTAGGAGCCGCGACCTCCCACTCACCCGCCAGGCGCTGGACGTCCGCGACGTCTTCGAGCGCCAGCGCACGCAGCCGCAGCCTCGAGGTCTCCAGGACCGGGAACTCGCTCATATGTCGGTCACAGGTATTGCTGGAACAGCACCATCGCCACCAGGCTCGTGCTCACGATGAGCGCGGTGACCGGGGTGGGTCCGCCCCCGTAGGCTTCGGGCAGGAGCTCCACCAGTACCATGAACACCATCGCGCCCGCCGCGAAGCCGATGCCGTACGGCAGGGCGGGAGCGAACGCATCCACGAACAGGAAGGCCGGGACCGCCATCAACGGCTGCGGGAGGGAGGAGAAGATGCTCCACCCCGCGCACCCGGCCACGCTCGTCCCTCTGGGCCGCAGGACCGCGCTGATCGCCAGGCCTTCCGGAATATTGTGCACGGCGATCGCGGCCGTGATGACGAACGCCAGCGTCATCCCACCTCCGAACGCGGCCCCCACGGCCACGCCCTCCGAGAACGAATGGACCGTCATCACGGTGATCATGAGAAGCATCTGCCGGGCGCCGGCTCCCCGGGCCGAACCGAACTCCACGTTTCGGCCCGCGAGCAGCCTCTGGGTCGCGATGATGAACAGGATGCCGAGATTGGCCCCCACCATCGTCTGCCACCGGCCGTGCTGCGTCCCTTCCGCCACCAGGCCGAAGCTGGCCCCCAACATCAGGCCCGACGCGAGCGCGTTGGCATACGCGATGGCCTTCCCCGAAATGGAGCGGGTGAAAGCGAAGGGAACGGCTCCCAACCCCGTCGCCAGCGCCGTGATGGACCCGTACACGAACACGAGGAAGACCGGGTGCCATATCACGGGGCCACATCCTTCAACAGGATCACGATCCCCATCGCCACGCTGGCGATCACGGCGATGCTCGTGTGGCCCGCCTCGTGGTAGGAGGCCGGCAGGAGCTCGAACATCACCAGATAGACGAGCGCGCCGACCGCGAATCCGAGCGCAATCGGCAGCATGCCCGGGGCCGCCGAGACCACGGAGTAGGTGACGATGGCCAGCAGGACCTGGCCGACGTTGGTCGCGACGGAGAGCCCGGCGGCCTGGCTGAGCCGTGCGTTCTTGCTCCGGAGGACCGCCGCCAGGACGGTCGCCTCGGGCATGTTGTGCACCGCCATGGCCAGAGCCACGAAGATGCCGAAGGTGATGCTCTGGTACATGGCGATTCCGATCGCGATGCCCTCGGAGGCCGAATGAAGCCCGCTCACCAGGAGAATCTTGTACCCGTAGTCGGGCTCGGTCTCGTCGAGACGGTTCAGGTCGAGCTCCTTCGTCCCGGCCACCAGGTGGGTCCAGTAGATGAAGGCGATCCCGAGGACGGCTCCACCCGCGGCCGGCAGCGGGTCGAAGCCCAGTCCGGACTCGGCGATCACGTAGCCCGCGCCCAGCATGAACCCCGCGGCCAGCGCGTTGGACCAGCCGATCCACCGCACGGGCGTCTCGGCTCGGATCGCCAGCGGGACCACTCCGAGTGGCGCGGCGAAGGCCGCCGCCGCAGTGACGGCGAGCAGAATCAGGATGGGATCGGCCTGCAGCATGGCGCGGCTTCGGAATCCTCCCGGCGATGAGGGGTTTACGGGAGGCCAAGCTGCGGGGATGGCGGGGCCTCCGCCAGAGTCCGGCGAGGAAGCGGCTCCCAGGCCTTCAGGCTGCCGGGCTCCCGGGCCTCGGGGCTCCCGGGCCTCGGGGCTCCCGGGCCCCGGAGTCCTTCACCCTTCTTCCCGCCGCCCCGCGGCGCCATATTCCGTCCACATGCCTGTTCACCCGAGGGACCGGAGAGATCCCGCGCGACTATGATGATCCACATCGACGCCGACAACCTGTGCCGGACGGCGTGCGACCTGGTGGCGATCGACTCGGTGAACCCGAGGCTGGCACCGGGGGCCGGCGGCGAAGCGGAGATCGCCGCCTATGTGGCGCGCGCGCTGGGCGACCTGGGCCTGGAGGTGAGCGTCCACGAGCCCGAGCCCGGCCGGCCCAGCGTGGTGGGACGCCTTCCGGGATCCGGTGGTGGCCGCTCTCTCATGCTCAACGCCCACTACGACACCGTGGGAGTGGAGGGCATGGAGAACCCGTTCGAGCCCATCCTGCGCGGCAGGCGTCTGTACGGCCGCGGGGCCTACGACATGAAGGGGAGCCTGGCCGCCTGCCTGGCCGCCGCCCGAGCGCTGGTGAGGGCCCCAGTGGAGCTGGGCGGTGATCTGCTCGTGGCCGCGGTGGCCGATGAGGAGTACGCGAGCCTCGGCACGAGGGATCTCATCGACCGCTATTCCGTGAATGGTGCCATCGTGACGGAGCCCACGGGCCTCGACGTGTGCCTGGCCCACCGCGGCTTCACGTGGCTGGAAGTGGAGACTCTGGGCCGGGCCGCCCACGGCAGCCGATTCCGGGAAGGCGTCGACGCGAACCTGCGGATGGGCCGCGTCCTCGCCAAGCTCGAAGAACTGGAGCGGGAGTTGCGGGCGCGGCCGGGGCACCCGCTCCTCGGACCGCCGTCTCTACACGCCGCCACCCTCCGTGGGGGAACCGGGATCAGCACGTACGCCGCCCGTTGCCGCCTGGAGGTGGAACGCCGGACGGTCCCCGGCGAGAGCGAGGCGCAGGTCGAGCGTGAGCTGCGGGAGATCCTGGAAGCGCTCGAGTGCGAGGATCCCACCTTCGAGGCGTCTCTCCGGGTGCTGTTCAGCCGGGAACCGTTCGAGACGTCGCGCCAGGCACCCGTGGTGCGGGCCGTCCGGGCGGCGGCCCGTCACGTACTGAAACGCGAACCGAAGCTGGTGGGCGAATCCCCGTGGATGGACTCCGCCTTGCTGGCGGCTGCGGGCATGGACACAGTCGTCATCGGCCCGTCCGGCGGGGGCGCCCATGCCGCCGAGGAATGGGTGGAGCTGGAATCGGTCCGGCGGCTGGCCGAGATCCTGGCCCACGCGGCGCTCGACTACTGCGGCTAACCGCTCGACCCTCAACCAATACAGGAGAACGTGGGCGAGCTCAACGAATTCTCGCGGAAGCTCAGGCTCTATCTCAGAGCCTATCCCTGGCGCCGGATCGATCCGGTTCCCTGGACACCGCTGCGCAAGCCGCTATCCGAGTCACGGTTAGCCCTGGTTTCGAGCGCGGCCTTCGTGCTCCCGGATCAGGAGCCGTTCGACGAATCGGTCCTGGGTGGAGACGTGAGCTTCCGGCAGATCCCGTCCGACGCGGACCCGGAGAGCCTGATCGACACGCACCGCAGCAAGTCGTTCGATCACACGGGGATGCGGACCGATCCCAACCTGGCCTTTCCGCTCGACCGTGTCCGGGAGCTGGCCGAAGCGGGCCGCATCGGCTCCGTGGCGCCGCGGCACCTGTCGTTCCTCGGCTCACTGACCGCCCCCGGTCGGCTGGTGAAGCGGACCGCGCCGGAGGCCGCCGGCTGGCTGGTGGCCGGTGGAGTGGACGTGGCGCTCCTGGTCCCGGTCTGACCCATGTGCAACCAGGCCGTGGGCCTGGTCGCCGCCGAGCTCGAGCGCAGGGGAATCTCCACGGTGACCATTCAGCTGCTTCGAACGGTGGCGAAGAAGGTGCGCCCCCCTCGCGCTCTGTTCGTCCCGTTTCGGCACGGCTACCCGTTGGATTCGCCTGGCCGGCCGGAGCGGCAACGGGCTGTCATCGAAGCCGCTCTCGAGCTGCTGGAGGATCGAAAGGCCCAACCGCCCGTCCTGGCCGATTACACGCCCCCTCCGCCGTGACGCGCGCTGAACGGGCCGCGGGTCGGGAACCCAGGAGCGGCGAGGGGCGGCCGAAGCCGCCCCGCAGTGCGTTCGTCCGCTCCACATTCCGAAGCGCTAGAACGAGCCGGCCGCCACGGTAGCTCCCCCGATCCGCGCCTGAACTGTGGTGCCCTCGCTCACGGCGGGCACCGCATCCCCGAGATCGCTGTTCAGGTCGAGCCGGGCGGCTCCGATGGCATCCGCCATCGCGCTACCGACGGAGCTGCCGTCCACCACGAAACTCACCGTGGCGCCCGGAGCGACGTTCTCGATCTCGATCTGCAGCTGCTGCTCGCCGCTCCGATCGCGGAAGCGCGCCCTACCCTTCGCGTCCGGGAACCGGGAGCTGGTGGAGGTGAGCCGGGCTTCCAGCCGGGTGTCGTTTCGGCTGCCCTTCGCGCCGGCCGCGGAGGTGGCGCTCGTGTCTGTCGCCAGGGGCGCGACCGAGTCTCCGCAAGCGGCCAAGCCGACGAGCAGACCGATGGCCCCGATGGCGGTGGTGATTCGTCCGGACATGTTGCCTCCTCGGTGAGGGGGAATGTTGAACGCTTCGCAACGTCCCTGGAGCACTTCCCCGGCGAGGCAAGGGCGAGACCGTCACCAAGAATCAAGATAACTCGAAACTTCCCAGGTAGTTACGTCACACATCGATGGCCTGTGGGGCTGCAACGTTACGAGACACCCGTCCGCGACGCCACGCCGACGTGTAGCGCGATGAGACAGTTTGCGCCTCGAAGTTGGAACGAATCGTCGGATTGTGGAGGAGAGTCAGGAACAAACGTGTGCTGTGGCCGAAGATCCGAGTCGAATCGACGGATGGGCCCTCGGACAGGGGCCGAGAGAGATGCCGGACCGGCTCCGAGCGCGGGCTGTACAGGGGAACCTCGTCCCCGTTCGGCGGGTCTAACAGGTCTCGCGACGGAGCCGCGGCTTCGTCGCAGTTCCCCAGTTCTCGATCGGGATGAGGCGTAATGAGGTCACTCAGAATCGCCGGAGCCGGAGCTGTGCTCGCCACCCTCGCGCTCGGTTGCGGGAGCGGCCTGACCCAGACGGAGAACCTGTCGCTCGTGGTGGGGACGTGGGAGGCTACGCAGGCGGAGTGGAGGAGCCCTGACGACGCCCTGGTCCGCGTCAGCCTAAGCAATGCGAACGGGAGCCTCACGTTCATCGTGACCTCCGATGGCCGCTACACGCTTCGCACCACGCTGAACGGCGTGATGGAGACGGAGACGGGCGACATCATCGTGGGCCAGGGCGACATGCGACTGGATTCCGACGACGGCTCGTCCCTGAGCCTGGTCTTCGGGGTCCAGGGAAACACGCTGGTGCTCAGCTCGAACTCGGCCTCGTTCGACTTCGACGGAGATGGAACGGAGGAGGCCGCCCTGTTCGAGGCGACCCTAGTGAGGCGCTAGCCCGGTACAGTGGGCTTCCCGACGGGATCCGAGGCCGGGCCGCGGCCCACAGGGCCAGGTGGCCACCCGAGGAGTGGCCAATCACCACGACGCGCTCGAGGTCCAGGGGGTATTGGCCGGCCAGCACGCGCACGTAGTCGACGGCGCGAGCGATGTCCTGGAAGGTTCCCGGTCATCCGCCGCCCGGACTGTCGATCCGGCGGTATTCCACGTTCCAGGTCGCGACGCCCTCGTCCCGCAGCGCCTCGGACAGGGCCGCCGTGTACCGGAGATCGGCCAACCTCGAGACCCAGCAACCGCCGTGAATCACCACCGCCACCGGGTGGGGGCCCGGCCCGTCAGGCAGCCGTAGCTCGCCGTACTCGAGCGAGTCCGGCCCGTACGCCACGATGCGGTCGGCCGGGTTGCTCGCGAGAGCCGTGATGTCCGCGGGCGTCAGGAACCGGGTGGTCCCGCGGCCGCCGCCCGCCCAGGCCACGAGGACGAGGGCCCCCATCGCCGCCGCCGGCCAAGAGCGGATCGGGCGCGAGCGGATCGAGGGGCTAACTACGGGGACCCGGTGCTCAGCCACTGGAAGAACTCCACCGTGTAGCCGCCCGGATCCTCCACCACGAACGAGCGGATCGGCGCGTTCGCCGACTCGCGCAATTCCGACAGGACCGGCGCGCCGGAGTCGACCATATGCTCGTACCACGCATCGATCTCATCGGTCACGATGCTCAACATGACCGGCTTGTCCGCGGCCGTGCGGTGTTGGCCCCGCGTCTCGTCGACGAGTCCCACCGAGGCCCTACCCGCCACCGCGTAGATGCGCACCCACCCCTCGTCGAACGTCTTCTCCAACCCGAGCACCTCCTCGTAGAAGCGGGCGGCGGCGTCCACGTCCTTGTAGTACAGGAACGTGACCTGGCCGGAGATGGAGGGGTGCGCCGCGGCACGGGTCACCGGGGCAACCGAGGGGACGGCCGCCGGCCGCGCCACGGCGAGGACCGCCGTGAGGGACAGCATGAGCGCGATCCTCATGGGACTCTCCTGTTGTCAGGCGTCGCGGTTGCGATCCATTCTATAGTGACCCGCCTCGCGGCGCGCTCGGGCCTCGAACGGACGGGCAGCCAGCCGTCACTCGGTTCGAGGACCCGATACTCGACCTGTACCTTGCATTTTCCGCGTCGGTTTCGGGCGCAACCCGTGAACAGGACGATCGCGACTACCGTGTCGCCACGCTTCGCCTCCGTGTCGCTCTGGCTCTGTTGGGCTCCAAGCCCGGAAGCCGCAAGGCAGGACGCGAGCGACAGTCCCAGCACGCATCGTATCCGCATGCCCACTCTCCTTGAACCGGGGCGCCGGACGCGACGAAGCGGTTCCAGATCCCTGATTTCCGTCGCCCCTATCCGGTGTGGAGAAACACC
>JBHHYZ010000017.1:0-49777 GCA_046757845.1 Gemmatimonadota bacterium | reverse complement strand
CGTCTCCAGGAGCTGCCGAACCGATGAGTCGACGCGCGCCTCAGTGAGCCGGCCGCTTCGCACCGCGGCCACGACGGCATCCACGGCACCCAGCGGATCGGCGGGCATCAACAACAGGTCGGCACCCGCCTCCAGCGCGCGAACCGCTGCGTCGCCGGGACCGTAGCGGCGGACGATGGCTCCCATGTCGAGGGCATCCGTGTACACGAGACCCTGGAACCCGAGATCCGCTCGAAGCACCTCCGTGAGAAAGTACCGCGACAGCGTGGCGGGCGGAGCATCGGGACCCAGGACGGCCGGAACCTTCACGTGAGCGGTCATCACCGCATCCACGCCCGCCGCGATGGCCCGCCGAAACGGGACCAGCTCCAGTGTGTCCAGCCGGCCGCGGTCCGCCGGCACCACGGGGAGCTCCAGGTGGGTATCGGTACGGGTGTCACCGTGGCCGGGAAAGTGCTTGGCGGTCGTCAAGAGTCCGGCGCTCCGAGCCCCGCGGATGAACGCGGCTCCGAGCCGGGCCACCTGCTCGGGGTCTTCCCCGAACGAGCGCGTGTTGATGATCGGATTGGCCGGGTTGCTGTTGACGTCCACCACCGGGGCGAAGTCCAGTTGCACGCCCACCGCGCGAGCTTCTTCTCCGGTGATCCGGCCCAGGCGGAAAGCGAAGCGCTCGTCACCGATCGCGCCGAAAGCCATGGGCCGCGGGAACTCCGTTCCTCCTCCCAGATCGATCACGTGGGGAAGCGCGTAGATCCCGTGCAGCCGATAGCCCGGACCCGCTTCGAAATCGGAGGTGACCAGGAGCGGAACCCGCGCGCGTTCCTGGAGCGCATTCAGCTTGGCCGCGAAGGAGTACGGGAGTCCGATGGAGATGGTGACTCCACCCAAGCCCCGCTCCACCAGAGCGAACGTCTTTTCGAGCTCGGGATCGGAGGTGGCCGCGTACCCTCCGGACACCCACACGGAGACGAGCTGGGCGACCTTCTCGCGCAGACTCAGGGAGCCGAGGGTGCGGCGCACCCACGCGCGGGCGTCCTCATCCAGGGGCGCGGGGCGGCCCGGAGAGGACGAGGCGGCGGGGGCCTCCGGCGGTCCGGCTCCGCGGGCCGGCCGTTCCCGGTGCTCGCCCGCCCGGCAGCCCGCCACAACCACCAGCACGAGGAGAGCCGAACCCAGGACGGGCGAGCGACCCTTCTCCCGGGGGGCGCCACAACGTACTCTCCCGGACGTCCCTCGTACCATGGGCTCCTTCGGCGCTTTCGCCATCTCGGGGAAGCTTCGGAATCGACAGCGGTGGAAGCTATCCACGCACTCGGAAACGGACAACGCGGCGGCGCTCAGGCCGCGATCGCCGGTCTCCTGCTGTTGGCGGCGCTGGCAGGCTGTTCGTCCGGCGCGGAGACGGAGCGCGCGGCTGTGGGCGCCGTACGGCCGGGGATTGAAGTTCTCCTGTCGGATTCCCTGCAGCTGATCCGCGGCCGAAGGCTGGGTCTGATCACCAACCACACGGGGATCGGGCGCGACGGCACGCCGGATGTCGAACTGCTGCGCGCTCTGCCTCCCGCCGAACAGGTTGAGCTGGCGACCCTGTTCACCCCCGAGCACGGTTACCGGGGCGCTCTCGAGGGCCCCGTTCCGGACCGGCAACGGGATGCCGGTACCGGCCTTCGCGTCTACTCGCTGTACGGAGACACGCGCGAGCCGACGCCGGCCATGCTGCGGGGACTGGATGTGCTGCTGTTCGACCTCCAGGACATCGGGGCCCGCTATTACACCTACATATGGACGATGGCGCTGGCCATGAAGGCGAGCGCCGCCGCCGGGATCCCGTTCGTGGTGCTCGACCGGCCCAATCCGCTGGGCGGTCTCGCGGTGCAGGGCGACATCTCGGATTTGGCCCACGCCTCCTTCGTCGGCCTGTATCCGATCCCGATGCGGCACGGCATGACGCCCGGCGAACTGGCCCGCCTGTTCAACGCCCGCTTCCGGATCGGCGCGGAGCTGCATGTGGTCCCGCTGGAGGGCTGGCGGCGGGATTGGTGGTTCGACCAGACGGGACTTCCCTGGGTCGCGCCGTCCCCCAACATGCCGTCCCTGGAGAGCGCGGCGCATTATCCCGGCACCTGTCTGTTCGAGGGCACGAACCTGTCGGTGGGCCGGGGGACGGCACGCCCGTTTCAACAGATCGGGGCGCCCTGGCTGGAGGCGGAGGCGCTGGCCCGCCGGCTTCAGGCCCTGCGGCTTCCCGGCGTCCGTTTCGAGACCGTGGAGTTCACGCCCCGGGCGCCGAGCGATGGAAAGTTCGACGGCCGCCGCGTCCGCGCGGTCCGGTTCATCGTCACGGACCGCTCGCGCTACGACCCGACGCTGGCCGGAACCGCAGCACTGCTCGAAGCCCGGCGGTTGGCCGGCGCCCGCTGGCGATGGAACGCGAGGCACTTCGACCGACTGGCCGGCAACAGCGTCCTGCGGGCCTGGATCGACGAGGGCCGGCCGCTGGCGCGAATCCTCGACGCCTGGGCCGGCCGGGTGGAGGTGTTCAGACGGCTGAGGAAGCGCTACCTGCTGTACTGAGCGAGGGAAGCACGGTGTGCTGCGGGACCAGGATGCGCCCGCCCAGCGGCACCACATCGGCCTGGATCGGCGTATGACCGACCGGTTCTCCATCCACCTGAACGGCCATGGAGGATCGGACTCGACCTCCACCTCCTTGGCCTGGAAGAAGATCATCCGGTCGTCGCCGGCGTACTGTTGCCGGGCCACCTTCCACAGCATGCGCGCGAACTCCGGGAGGTTGCGCGGCGCGTAGATGCACACGTCCAGCAGACCGTCCTGGAAGGAAACGCGCGGCGCCACCTTCCACTCCACCGGAAGCGGGCCCGCGGCCAGCTGTCCCACGTTGGCGAGGAGTACCATGGAGGCTCGAACCTTGAGCTCTCTTCCGTCGGCCACGATGCGGCAGTCCGCCACAGGCGGCGTGATGACGTGCTTGAGGCCGCTGTACAGGTAGGCCGCGAATCCCAGTCGTTGCTTGAGGGCGGTGGTCGCTCCGGCCATGACCTCTCCGTCCAGCCCCGCCCCGGCGATGAGGGCGAAATGCTCTCCGTTGACCCGACCCAGGTCGATGCGTTCCGGCCGTCCCTCCACGGCGACGCGGACGCTGTCCTCCAGCGAAGTGGGAATCCCGAAGTTGAGCGCCAGCTGGTTACCCGTGCCGCATGGCAGGATGGCGACCGGGACCTCGGTGCCGGCCGTTCCGCGCAGCGCCTGAGCGACCGTACCGTCCCCCCCGGCCGCCGCGACCGCGCGGTATCCCGCCTCGGCGGCCTGGCGCGCGACCGCGGCGGCTTCCACCGGACCCGCCGTCTCCACCAGATCGAACGGGACGCAGCGGTGGGCGAAGGCCGCGGCCAGGCGACGCCGCAGGTTGGAGGGCAGCCCTCCGCTGGCGCTCCGGTTGAACAGGACCAGAAACCGATCGCTGTCGCGGATCGGGAACCTCTGAAGTTCCGGCCGTGGCGAGCCCATCACGCGGTTCATGCGCGGCTCGGCGCTCTCACGCCATCGCTTCGAGGCGGCGGACGCGCTCGTCCGTGCGTGGGTGGGTTCGGAACAGCGAGGCGAACGCCACTCCGGCCGTCCGGCCGGTTCCCCCGCCTCGCAGGGGATTCACGATGCACAGGTGCGCCGCGGCCGGATTCACGCGCATCGGAATCCGCCTTGAACGGGCCTCCAACGCCCGGAGCGCCGCCGCCAGGTCTCGGGGCCGCCCGCTGATTTCGGCTCCGACCCGATCCGCCCGAAACTCAGCCGCCCGGCTGATGGCCATCTGAATCACCACGGCGGCCACCGGGGCCAGGATGAGGCTGAGGATCGCACCCACGGCCCCGGCCGGCCCGCGGTCCCGGTCGCCACCGAAGAAGAAGCCGACCCGGGCCAGCATGACGATGGCGGCGGACATCGTGGCGGCCACGGTGCCGACCAGCAGATCCCGATTCCGGACGTGGGCCAGCTCGTGCGAGAGAATCCCCTCCAACTGCGAGTCCGTCACTACCGGCAGGAGGCCTCGGGTCACACACACGACGGCATGGTTCGGACCCCGCCCCGTGGCGAACGCGTTGGGTTGTTCCGAGGGGGCGATGGCCAGGGCCGGCATCGGGAGATGGGCCCGCCGCCGGAGCCGGTCCACCATGTCGTACAGTTCCGGGGCATCGTCGCGACCGACGATCCGGGCGCGGTACATCCGCAGGACCGCGCGATCGCTGAACCAGTAGCTGCCGAAGTTGAACACGGCCGCGAACACGAAGGCGCCCGCCATCCAGCCGGTGCCACCCAACGCGCCGGCCACGCCCACGAACAGCGCCGTGAGCAGGGCCATCAGGGTGAAGGTCTTCAGATAGTTGGTCATGACGAGAACAATTTACAGGTTGAAGCCTCTGTTCGCTGCTGTGGCCCGGATCGGGCGGCGGGCGGGCTCCTCTGCGCGCATCCGCCATCCACGTCCGTTAGAAGCTCCATTCCCGAAACAGGAACAGGCCGTACGTTCGATCGAACTCCAGTCCGGAGCCGATGGGGAGCTGGAAGAGCCGCCCGAACCGGTTTTCGGTCCGAGCCTCGAGCGTCCAGTCCTCGGAAAAGCGCCACTCCACGGAAGCGCCGGGAAATCGGTTGCCGAACGGCTGGGTCACCGTGACGAACAGGCCGCGCCCCAGGTATTTCCCCAGCTCGACCTCGGTATTGGCGAACAGGCCTTCGGCGAACAGGCTCTGAGAGGTCCCCGCATCGTAACCGTAATCGTTGGACCGGAGGCTCAGATAATCGAGTCCCACGTCCCCGACCAGTGCCGTGGACAGCTCCGAGCCGAGCGTGCCCAGTACGCTCTCGCGAACCAGGCGCGAACCCAGCTGGCGGTCCACCGCGGCGAAGCAGGGCGAGCCCAGGGCCAGGAAACAGAACATGTCGGACTCGTCCAGCGGCGGATCGCTCTGAAGGTGTAGCTCCGTCTGCAGCATTGTCCCGCTGAGGACGGCCACCACCGTCACCGGCCCCTCCGGAGTCCGGGTCCGGTATTCGGCCGTGATCTGGATGTTCGGATTCATTCCCGGCGTGCCGACGAACTCGATCGTGCCGCTCGAGATCCGCAACTGCTGGGAGTACGGCGGCAGGCGGTCGAAACGGTACGTCCCGCGCAGCAGACGCACCGTCCCGATCATGGAGACGGACTGGGCGGACCGGTTCATGTGTACCTCGAGCCCGTCGCCGCCCACCTCGACATCCAGCACGTCCGACCGAAGCCACAGGTCGGGACCCGCGTCGAGCCGGACGTCCAGTCGCAGGTTCTGCATGAACGGGTTCCGGACCCGCTCCAGCAGCCGGCGCTCGGCCACCGCCGTGGTGTCGATCAGGCTGTACACATCGGGATCTGTCAGGTCGATGACTTCCCTTTGCCGGAGCCATTCGTCCTGGCGGATATCGCCGCTCCGGAACCGAAACCGTCCGGAAAGCTCGGGAGCGGCGTAGGCGCCGCCCAGCCGGCCCCTTCCGTCCATCAGGAAGGACATGGCCCGCCGATCGATCGCGTGCAGAGCCTTCGCCTCGAGGTCCAGAGCGAACCTGGGGTTCGTGAGCTCCGACAGGTCCACGAACCCGGCGGCCCGCAGACGCCCTCCGCCGCCGGAACGGAGGGCGAGCGAGTCGACTCTGGCGCGAGAGCCTTCGAAGCGGGCCTCCCCGAACGCCTCCTGCAGCCAGATCCCCAGCGCCGGATCCCAGGCCCGGCCGTCCTCCAGACGGGCGTCGCCGCGAAAGCGCAACGCGCCCGGCGCACCTGAGACCTCGACGGCGCCGCGCAGGACGCCGCTGACCCGTTCCAGGCTGCCGGTCGCCAGCTCGAGGAGTTCGAGTGGCAGGCTGTCCGCCTGCACGCGCAGATCCAACGGATCATCCAGGAGCCGCCGTTCCACGCGTCGAAGCGAGAGGTCGGAGCGAACGGTTCCGCTCACGCCGGCCAACCGACCGTCCGGCCCGAGCAGGGAGATCCGGCCTCGCAGGGCCCGCTCCACGTATCGAAGCTCGGCGTCGAGGCCGCGGTAGGAGAGGTGCTTCAGCCCGGGCCGTCTGACCTGAATTCGAGCCTCCATGCTCGGCGACTCGGCCGTCGACCGCACCGAGAGTGCGCCATCCAGATGGCCGGACAGCGGCGGAGGGTCGGGCAGGAACTTCAACAGCTGGCTCAGGTCGAGCCGTGCGAACGCCACGTCGAACGTAGCCTCTCCACGCGCCGGGATGCTGCCGGCCGCGTGAAAAGAGGCCCCTCCCGCGCCCCGCAGGGTGAGGTCGCGAACGAACAGGCCCGAGTCTCCATAGACCAGATGAGTGGAATCGGCCAGGGCGAGGCTCTGTGAGCCCGCATGAAGCAGAAGCTGATCCAGCGCGGCGGCATAGCGGCCCCGACTCCACTCGACGCCGGCGTGCAGCGCCACACTCACCGTGCTGTCCCGCGCCGCGTTCAGACGGACATCCCCGCTGCCGGAACCGGCTCGCTCAAGCCGGGCCCGGACGGAGTCGGCGTGCAGGCCGCCCGCCGACACGTTCCAGGCTCTCAGATTGGCCACGACGGAGTCGAACGAGGCGGGATCGGCGACATCGAGCGTGGCGACCAGCGAGTCGGCCCTGTGCCCGTGGAACCGGGGTGAGCGCGCCACCAGCTGACCACCGAAGGAGAAATCCCCGACGTTGCCGAACAGGACGCCGCGCGCCGTGAGCGCGCCGGACGCGGCCGACCCCCGCCCCTCCTCATGCCGGCCCGCACGCCCCGGAAGCGCCGTGACCCTCGAGAACACATCTGCGGCCTCGATCGTGCTCAGATCCGAGACGGCCGGCTGGAACCAGCGATCCCAGGCGGACAGATCAGGCGCCTCCACATCGAAGATGAGCGCACCGCTGCGTTCGTTCACCAGACCGAAGGATCCTCGGCCCCTAACCCGTCCCACGTCCGTCGATATCGCGAAGGTGTCCACGGTGGCCAGACCCCGCGCCAGAGTGAAGCGCAGGAGGCTCGTGTCCACGCGGGCCTTCTGAAACACGGACGGGAGAATCTGGAGATCGAACCGAGCCCGGAGGGTGGCCGGATCGGTTCCGGCTCCCGACACGTGACCCCGCACCGCGAGCTTCGTATCCGGCGCTCCCCGGGCCCATTGGTCCAGCTCGATGCCGCTGGCCACGACTTCGGCATCGTAACGCCGCGGCGCCCCCTCCAGATCGAAATGGCCGTCGAACGTGAGGAGGCCGCGGGGAGTCTGCAGGTCGGCGCTGGCGTCCAGATCCGCCAGTCGTCCGCGAGCCGCGATGGGGCCCCGCACCGCGCCCACCAGATGAAGCTCGGGGAAGTACGGATCGAGCAACGACAGGGACAGCGGCGCCGCCTGGACGCGCACATCCACCTCCGAGCCCGCCGCCAGATCCACCGTCCCGCCGCCGATGACGTGGGAGGTGGTGTCCCCCGCGCGGCTGTGAAACAGATCTCCCTGGAACGTGAGGCGGCCCCCGGGCCGGCGGTCGAGGCTCAGAGTGCCGCGGGTCCTGCCTCCCAGGCCCGTGGACAGACCGAGCACCCGGGCCCAGCGCGGCTCGAACTCTTCCAGCGCCAGGCGAAGCGAGGTCACCGGATGGGGGGCGACGAGACTCACGCCACCCTTCACCTTCAGGCGGGACGGCTCCACGGCCCCGGCCACATCGCGAAGGGTCACGTCCCCGTCGATGGCGAGAGAATCGACGGGTCCCGCGCCGGACACCGTGCCCGAAAGATACCCGTCGATGAGCTCGGGTCGCCCCAGCAGGTGGTCCATGGCCGAGAGACGAAGAGGCCGAAACCGAAGGTTCAGAGCCTCGAATCGCGGCCTCGGGCCCAGCGCCAGGGTGAAGGAGCCGCGCATCTCCGTATCGTCCACCCGCGCCCGGCCTTCCTTGACCTCCACGAGCGGCGTCGCGCCGCGCGAGCGCAACACGATCCCCATCGGGCCTCCGCCGTCCTCGGGAAGTGGGATCGACAGCCATTGCAGATCCGAGAAACCGATCGGATCAGCGTTCAGATCGAACCGATAACCCAGAGGGCTGCCCGGAAGCAGCCATCCCCTTCCCGTGAGTCGAGTGGACGGAAGCCGGGCCTCGCGGATCTCGGCCCGGATCGTATCGGCAAAGGTCACGCTTCCATCGAACCGGAGGAACTCGAGCGGCTTCCGCACCACCTTCGCCGTGGCCGACACCTGCTGCAGCTCGATTCGAAACGGCAGGCGCGGGTGCCGGAGCCGCAGCAGCGGGAAACCGCCGTGCAGCGAGTCGAGCTCGGCTACCTGTTCATAACGACCCGGCCCGACCCGCTCCACTCTCCACACGGTGCCACCCCGGAGCGCGGCCCGGCCCGCCGCCTCGCGGCGGGCGGGCGAGAGCCCACCACCCCACGGCCAGCGGATTTCCAGGTGTCCGGATCCGATCATCAGGTCGTTGAGCGCCAACCGAAGCGCGCCGCCCCCCTCGCGCGCCGCCGCCCCCCCGGCCGTCCCCGCGCTGTCCGCGGTCGCTTTCGCCGGCTTTCCCCCGGCCGGCCCGTCGGGCGGAGAGCCACCCAGGATGCGGTCGAAGTTCCAATCGCCCTCGGGATACTGGTGGAGCCGGACATCGAGCCGGGCCACCTCCACCCGGCGGAGCGTGAAGTTGTTTCGCAGAAAGCGGAACGGATCGTACTCCAGCCGGACGGTGTCCAGGGCCACGAACGGTTCTCCATCGGCCCCGCTGATCTCGAAGCGCTCCAGCACGATCCGGGTGATCAGGTTTCCCGCCAGGATGGGCCCCAGACGTACCGTCCCATGGATCCCGCCGGCTAGCTTGCGCTCCAGCGCCGAGGTCACGAAATCGCGGCCGCGGCCCGTCTGCGTGAAGAAGAAGAGAGCGAACGCCGCAGCCAGGCTGGCCAGACCCACCAGCACGGCGGCCCAGTGCGCGACGCGGCCCACGTGTCGAATCGGGCGACGGCGCGTGTTCCGTGCCCGCGGGGGATCGTCGCCCGGAGTCGGCTCCTGTCCGGAGGTGATTCCCGGCGGGACATCTCCCGGCGGCCGGTCCACGCCACCCGCCATCAGAAGGCCTCACCCACCGACACGTGGAACTGGAGACGGCGAAGAAACTCGCCGAACGGATTCGGGTCGTCGAAGCCGAAGGGGTCGAAATCCACCAGTTGTGCCAGCTCCCTGATCTCGCCATTGGGCAGCTCCACCACCACGGGGAGTCGCCGCGGAGACGTGGGATTGTACCCGATGTCGAGCCGCAGGGGCCCCACCGGGCTGGCGAAGCGAAAGCCCAGACCCGGCGTGACGACGGGAGCGCGCAGGTCGGAGAGACTCTCCCACACCTGGCCGAAATCGATGAAGCCGACCAGCCCCCAACCGCCGGACAGCTTCTTGCGGACCTCCGCGCT
This sequence comes from Gemmatimonadota bacterium, assembly GCA_046757845.1. GTDB lineage: Bacteria > Gemmatimonadota > Gemmatimonadetes > Palauibacterales > Palauibacteraceae > JBHHYZ01. The sequence goes on along the minus strand of JBHHYZ010000017.1, from coordinate 40,305 downwards.
CGCCTCGAAGCCCGCGTTGCCGCCTACCGGTCGCTCCTGGAACCGCCCGGGGTGCCGCCGGGCCAGATCCTTCACGCAATCGTCCACCGGAGCCTGAGGACAATTGCGGGCGGAATCGACCACCAGGACCGTGGGACCCAGGAGGTTCTGTCCGAAGCCGCGCAGGCTCTGCGGACCTCCCCCGAAGAATCGCTTCTGGGGGTGGATCACATCTTCCCGGCCCGGCCCCAGGTCGAATCCGACGTCCCGGATCGATTCCACCACCCCCGAGCGAATTCGTCCGGCCAGGACCAGGCCCGGCGAGAGTTCCCGAAAGTCGGCCGCCTCGACCACGAATCGTACGTATCGAAAGTCGGAGCGCATGAACGCGTCGGCCCACTCGGCCTGGAAGTTGGTGTAGAAGCCCCGCGTCGGCGAGAACGGGGCGTTGGTCGCGTCGTAGCGCCAGGACACGCTGATCGGATTCAAGCGGCGGCGGCCCGTCAGAATCCGGATATCCTTGGGCTGACAGAAGCCGAAGTTGACACAGAAGAAGATGTCGGCGGATCGCCGGTCGAAGCTGGTGAACTCGGGCCGAAACGCGAACGTGACCGGCATCCGCGACTTGAACCGCCGCGTGATGGAGAGCTCGGCGCCCTTGCTGGTCCGCACGAAGATCTCGGGAACGGTCTGCCGTTCCAGGAACAGGACTCCCCGAAAGCTGTTGCGGGACGAGAAGAAGTAGGGCTGCTGAAACTCGGCCTGAAGCCGGAAGTTGAGTTGGCGGAACACGCGATCCCGGCCCACGTCCGTACACGGAAACCTCTCCCCGATGCGCTTGGCCAGCAGGTTCGACAGACGAGCCGTGAGTTGCAGGCGGCGAGCGTTCCCGAAGAAGTTGCGGTGCGTCACCCTCGCCTCCGTGAGGACGCACTGGGTCGTGGAGGCTCCCCCGCCCGCCCGCAGCGTCCGGGTCGCCGCCTCCGTGAGCCGCACATCGAGGTCCACCAGCGAGTCCCCCGGCACGGTCGTGCGCGAGATGGAGGCGAAGCGCACGGCCTCCAGGTTGAACAGATTGCGTTGGCTCTCCAGGATCCGCTCCCGGCTGTAGAACTGGCCTCGACGAAACGTGAGGAACTGCCGAACCACCTTGTCGCCGACCTTGCCGGCGCCCGTGATTCGAACCTCGCCGATGCGGGCTCTCACTCCGGGACTCGCGGTGAGCACGATCCGCGCTCCCTTGCCGGTGGGAGTGAACGTCTCCTCAAGCACGGCCGCGTTCACATAGCCCCGATCCTGAAGTCGATCGCGGATGAGCTCCTTCCCCGCCTCTAGCTTGACTCGATCGAACGGATCGCCGGCCTTCAGGCCGATCTCGCGCCGGATGCGGGCCGGGTCGAGGATCCCCCGGATGCCGACGATCCTGAGCGAGTCGACAGGCGTGGGAAGACCTTCTTCGATCAGGAACTGGATCCTGGCCCGGTCATCGAACCGGGTCACGGCCGTATCCACCTTCGCGTTCAGGTAGCCACGCTGCCGGTAGAAGACGCTGAGCCGCAGCATATCTACCGGAAGATCCCGTTCATCCAGATAGCCGCGTTCGTGCGCGAATCCCCAGTTGGTGAGGAGGCAGAACGGCTCGAGCAGGAAGCTGCGGCACCGCGTGGTACGAGTCTCGATGACCGCCGCGAGCTCCCGATCGGGAAACGAGACATTGCCCACGAAGGTGAGCGACGTGACCTGGCGGTCTCGCGTTTCCTGCCCCAGAGCGGGACCTGCCGTCAAGAGGCCGAACAGGCAGATGCCGGCTGGCGCGACGCAGCGCGGCGATGCTCTCACCGGGAGCCGGCGCGCCCCGATGCGGCGGCTCCGGCCTCCCCGGCCCCTCCCTCCTCGTCCACGCATGGAACGCCGTCCTGCTCTCCCCGCTCCGCGGAGCGGGGAGAGCCCCCGATCCGCTCCCGCCCAAGCCAGATCTTCGCAATGTAGAAGACGGCCGCACCCGCGGAAGCCCCCAGCCCCATCGCCATGAGAGTCTCCCACGCCCGGATCGGGCGGCGGCGGTAGGCGCTCATCCCAAACTCCGGCGCACCGCGGGCGCGGGGGACACCGTCCGCCCCGTGACGGCAGCACCGAAGCGGTGCTCGCTGTGCGGGCGGAACCGGCCCGCGCCCTCGTCCCACAGGTGACGCGTGATCTCCACGGCCGTCCGTGAGACGCGAACCAGATTCAGGCTGTTGGCTCCTCGCTCCACCGCTCTTCCCCGGGAAGAGGTCGTGGTGCCGCAGCCCGCCAGCACCATCCCCGGCCGGCCGGCCGATCCCGCCGCGCCGCGGACAACCTGCGCCAGATACGCCCTGTGGGCGTGGCCGGACAGAATCAACCGGACGCCCATGTCCTCGAAAGCGGCCAGGGCTCGGGCGGCACCCCGCAACACGGCGATCGGCTCCGTATCGGCCGGCCGAATCGGATTGTGATGGAAGACCACCACCCGCACGTCCGAGGGGTCGGCCTCGGCAAAGGCCCGCTCGGCGAACTCCAGCTGCCGGGGCGCCAGCCGTCCATTGGTGATCTGCGACGCGCGAGAGGAATTGAGGCACACCAGGGTGAGGCCATCGATTCGATGCACGGAGTCCAGTCGAGGCGAAATATGGGCCAGGTAGTGGCGATGGGGAGTGAACAGGCGCTCGTGAACACGATAGAGCGGGACGTCATGGTTCCCCGGCGTCACGACGACCGGAGGCGCGATCGTGTCCAGAAACGCCCGTGCCTCCCGAAACTGGCGCCGTTTGGCCCGTTGCGTGAAGTCCCCGGATACTACCACGAGATCCGGCCCGGTGGCTGCGATCAGGTGTCGAACCCCCGCAGCACGATTCGGGAGAAGGGGGGGACCGAAGTGAAGGTCGGAGATATGAAGGATGTCAGGCATGCCCTCCCTCGGGAACCGATCCCCGCCTGGTTCGCAGGAGGAGGTACGCTCCGAACCCCATGACCGCGAGACTGATGAGCTGCGCGAGAGTGAGCGGCCCGAAGAAGCGGTCGTCCTTGGCTCGAAACATCTCGATGAACAGGCGCTCGACGCCGGCCATCACCATCCACGCCCCGAACAGCCAGCCGTCCGGCCGTTGCCACTTTCTCATCCTCCACAGGATCAGGAAGATGAGCAGCGCGAGTCCCGCCTCGTACAGCTGAGTCGGGTGAACCGTGAGAACCTGGGAATCCGGGATCGATGGGTCCACTCCGATGCCCCATCGGCGCAGATTCCCCGCGGTGGACGGGGGGCTGCCGTTGGGGAATGCGATTCCGATCCAGCTGGAGGTGGGCCGGCCGTAGTCATCGCCCACGCCGAAGCAGCCCAACCGACCGATGCCATAGGAGATGGCGAGGGCCGGAGCGCACAGATCCGCCCCACTGGCGATCCGCACCCCGCGCCGGCGCAGGGCGAGGATGACGCCGAGGGTGCCGCCGATGAATCCGCCGTACCACACCAACCCGCTGCGCGAGAAGAGCATCTGGATGGGGTCGGCCCCCGTCTTACCCCAGTAGAGCAGCACGTAGTAGAGCTTGGCCCCGACGATGCCGCCGATCAGCGCTCCGAGCAGCACATCGGCCGCCAGCTCCGGATCCCGGCCATGGCGGCGGGCCTCGGCGCGTATCACGGCGTAGCCCGCCAGGAAGGCCAGCGCCATCATGGCGCCGAACGTGGTGATCGTCAGCGCGCCGATCCCTGGAAGGTGCAGAGTGATCAGTTCTGGATGCACGACCTCTCCTCTCTCCTGTCCTCGATCCATCCACGCCTCGACCCGTCCGTGCCCGGACACTCGGCCAGTCCGGGAAACGGAAGCGACGGATCGGCAGTCAGAGCCCACCCACTGCGCTCTCCGAGCCGCAGGCGCCACTCGGCCAGATGGGCGACCATGGCCCCGTTGTCCGACGCCAGCCGGCCCGACGGGGCGTACACCTCCCCGCCGGATCCCAGTTCGTCGGCCAGCCGCTCCCGTAACGCGCGGTTCCGCGCCACGCCGCCGCCAAGCACGACACGGCGGCAGCCGAACTCTCGGACCGCCCGCATCGTCTTCTCCGTCAGAACATCCATCACGGCGGCCTGGAACCCGGCCGCCAGGTCGGGGACCGCCGCCACCACCGCACCCGCCCCCTGCCGCTCGATCTCATCGACGCGCAGGGCCACGGCCGTCTTCAGCCCGCTGAACGAGAAATCGTAATAGGCGGCGGAGCCCGGGCCATCGGAGCGCGAGAGCATGGGGCGCGGGAACTGGTATCGGCCCGGGTCTCCCCTTCGGGCCGCCCGCTCGATCTCCGGCCCGCCCGGATACGCCAGTCCCAGACGTCGGGCCACCTTGTCGAACGCCTCTCCCGCCGCGTCGTCGCGGGTCCGGCCCAGAAGCAGATAATCGCCCCAGTTCCGGGCGACCAGCAGCAGTGTGTGCCCGCCGGAGACCAGCAACCCGATGAACGGGGGCCTCAGTCCCGGTCTCTCCAGCGGCGCCGCGAACAGATGAGCTTCCATGTGGTGGACCCCGACCAGCGGTAGTCGCCGTGCGAACGCGAAGCCCTTGGCCCAGCCGACGCCGACCAGGAGCGCGCCGACAAGCCCCGGACCCGCCGTCACGCCGACGCCTCGGACCTCCGACACTCCCAGCCGGGCCTCTCGCACAGCGGCCTCCACCACCCGGTCGATCAGACGCACGTGGGCGCGCGCCGCCAGCTCGGGCACGACGCCGCCGAACACGGCGTGCCCATCCTGGGAGGCGATCGTCAGGCCCAGCAGCTCCCCGTCGCACACCAGGGCGGCGGAGGTTTCGTCGCAGGAGGTCTCGATCCCCAGAACGGGGCCACCAGACCAGGCCGTCATCGACCGCCAGCCGGAGAGATCTTCACGCGCGCCGGTACGCTCATGCCGGTCGCCGACAGGCCTTCCGGGAGTCGCACCTCCACGGGCAGGCTGCGCTCCGCGGCGACCGTCGAGTCGATGTGCACGATCGCCTCCAGGTCACCGGCGGTCAGATTCGCGAGCTGGCTCGCGGCGCCCCGTAACCGGACCGAAACCACGGCGGGCGAAATCACCGTGCCTCGCGAGCCCTCCCCCACGCCACGGACCTGGACTCCGACCTCGCGCTCCACGATCGAGTCGACCGCCAGCGTCACGGTGACCCGATCCGGCATCAGCCTCGCGCCCGGAATGTCTTCCGGCAGCGTCAGCGGAACCTGTCGCGTGACGGTCCGCTTCAGATCATCTAGAGAGAGGGGCGCCGTCTCCACGTGCGAGAGTGACCGGATACGGGACGCCGGCCCTCGCACGCTCACGCTCTCCGGCTGCACCTCCGGGCTGCCTACGATCACGTACCCGGCGGCCGGGGAAGCTTCCAGATCGATCGTCACGGGCCGCCGTCGGCCGATCACGGGCTCGAACCTGAGCACCACTTCCCAGGGATGCACGGCCGTGGCCCGAACGCTCAGGTCCCGATCGAACTGGACCTCCGATGGGGTCAACTCCACTCGAAGAATGGAATCCGGAACGCTGTCCAGGACCCGACGGATGAATGGCTGGTTGAACGGAAGAGCGAACATGTCGCCGCGCTTGCCCTGAAACGTCGTCGTGACCTCATCGGGGAGGAACAGCGGGCTCCAGGCGCTGTCCCTGACTTCAAACTCGAGTCGGGTGCGCACCGGTTGCTCCTGCCGCTCGTCTTCGGCGGTGACGTTGAACCACAACAGCAGGGCCAGGGCGAGCGCGGCCAGCTTGTAGGGCCAGTTCTGAGCGAAGGCGGCTCTCCAATCCATGTGCTCAGAAACCGGATGGTGGAGTCGGGTCGGAGGACCGCGACGTCTCCCCGGGCCGTCCCGCCACCTGCACGTTGACGAAGCCGCGGGCCCGCATCGAGTATCCCGCCGGCGGCGATTGCGCCACCACCCGGCCGGGTGCGCCGCCCGCCCCCGAATCGAAACGCACCGTCCCGAGCTGGAGACCGGCCGACTCGAGCACGGAGGCGACATCATCGATATGCAGGCCGCGCAGAGCCGGCACGACAGCCACCTGAGGGCCTTCAGCCACCTCCAGCTCCACGCTGGAGGGGACGCTCACGACCTGGCCGGGTGGCGGGCGGCTACTTCTCACTCCGCCCCGCGAGCCGTCCGCGGACGCGAGGGGCACCGTCGTCGCTTCGAACCCCAGGCGGGCCAGAACCGCCGACGCCTGCTCCGCCGACAAGCCGCGTAACCTCGGGATCGGGCGCGATTCCGGGCCCTCGCTGACCGTCAGCGACACGGTTCCACCCGCTGCGACGAACTGTTCCGGAAGCGGATTCTGCGTAAGGACAGCGCCCACGGGAGAGGCAGGATGGTGGATCCTGGCATCCACCCGGGGGACCAGGCCCAGCGCCTCCAGCTTCGCGACCGCTTCCCGGACCGGGACCCCCGCCACATCGGGAGCGATGAGGAGATGGCCGTCCGTCGCCGCAGTGGAAGGAAACCACCACTTCACCGCCAGCGCATAGCCAGCTCCGAAGCAGGCGAGCATGACCGCCGCTGTCAGGAGGGAACGCCTGCGCCAGTTCCAGCTCGGATCCGGGGGCCACCGACGGGGACCACGGCTCGTCCCGCCTGGCGGCGGGTCTGGCGCGTCAACGTTCCCATCCCCCAGCCCGGTGCTCCGATTCGACATCTCGGGCTGCCGGCGCGAGACCCGGGATCGGACGCGGGCGAGATTCGACAAGCCCCAGGACCTCAGGCTGCCCAACCGGCTTCGCCGCCTGCGGCGAGGCGGTCCGGGCCGGATCCGCGCAGCCGCCCGCTCCGCGTCTCGCCCGCCCCCGCCGGAGGCGGGCAACGGGCGGCCGAACGGCCGGGGCCCGGTGCGGGACCCGCGGCCCCCCCGACGCCGGGCTCCGGCAGCCGGAAGGACCACCTTCCCATCCTCCCCCTCATCCGCTCTCCGCGCCCTGGAGAGACCGCGGCGCCGATGCAGTCTCACGGCGCCGAGCTCCTTCGCAGGCGGGCAGCGTAGGCGCCATCCGTATCGTGACGCCAGGGGACGATCCAGAGATCACCCGCCGGCGTCACGACACCGGGCGGATAATCGCTCCGGGGACCAGGCGGATCCCGGTGAAAATCTCCATGTCGTCGAAGAAAGGCTTCCACCTGCAACTCGTTCTCCTCGGGCTCCAGCGAGCACGTCCCATACACCAGCAAGCCGCCGGGTGCGACGACCGTGGCGCAGGCGTCCAGCAGCTCCCTCTGCCGGCGCACGGCCGACTCCAGCCGACGGCGGTCGATTCGCCACCGGGCGTCCGGCCGGCGCCGCAGGACTCCCGTGCCGGTACACGGAGCGTCCAGCAGCACCGTACCGGCCTCTCCCAGCGCGGGACGGCGTGCATCCATGACCACGCAGCGCACATCCAACCGGAGACGCTCCATCCCGGCCGCCACGCGGCGGAGACGCTCCGGGGCGACGTCCGCCGCCACGTACGGCCGGGCCCGCGGACACTGCCAGGCCAGGCCGGCTGTCTTCCCGCCGGGGGCCGCGCAGGCATCCAGAACCGGCCCCGGAAGATCGCGCCCGGCATAATCTACCACGGCGGAGGCGGCAGGATCCTGCACCACCGCCGCTGCCCCGGTCAGAGCTTCGGCCGGAACCCCGGAGACCAACTCTCTGCAGCGGGGCCAGCCCGGGACCGTCTTCCAGCGGCAGCTCCCGCCGGGCGTGCCGCCACCGCCCTCCGCGTCCACCGCCTCCAGCATTCGAAACGTGATGCGCGGCGGCCGATTGTCCAACTCCACCAGCCGCCGCACCTTCTCCGCAGGCCAGCGGCTCAACCACCGTCGGACCAGCCACTCGGGATGTGAGCCGAAGGTGGAGAGATACGCCAGCGGTTCCCGCTCGAAGGCCGGAAACGCGGACCCGCCTTCGCCCGCCGCCGCCGCGCGCAGAACGGCATTGACGAGACCCGCCGCCCCCCGGTTCAGCCCCTCGCGCGCCCCGCGCACGGTCTCGAACACGGCCGCGTGGGCGGGCACCCTCGTCTCGCGCAGCTGGTATACCCCCAGCCGCAGCCACAGCAGAACGCTCGGGTCCAGGCGATCCAGCGGACGATCCACCAGCTGTGCGAGCACGGTGTCCAGTCGAGCGCGCAGCCGAATGCAGCCGAACGCCAGCTCCATGGCCAGTCCGCGATCGCGCTCGGGCAGGCCGGGCAGATACGCCTCGGCCACCCGGTCCGCGAACGCGCCGGCCTCGACAGCCTCGAGAATGCGGTGGGCGACGATCCTGGGATCGGCCCCGGCACGGCTCAAGCCAGCATGCCCTCCATCGGACTGGATGGGACGGCCCATTCGCGCGCCGGCATCCGGCCCGCGAGGTAGGCGAGCCGGCCCGCTTCCACTGCCCGCCGCATGGCCGCTCCCATCAGACCGGGCCGCTCGGCCGCCGCCAGGGCCGTGTTCATCAGGATCCCATCCACGCCCTGCTCCATGGTCACGCATGCGTCGGACGCGGTCCCCACACCCGCGTCCACGATCACCGGAACCCGCAGACGTCCCTTCAGAAGACGGATGTTGACCGGATTGAGCAGGCCCAGCCCGCTGCCGATGGGAGAAGCCAGCGGCATCACCGCGGCCACTCCCGCATCCTCCAGCCGCAGGGCCGTGACCAGGTCATCGTTCGTGTACGCGAGCACGGTGAAGCCTTCCGCCACGAGGCTGCGAGCCGCTGCCAGCAGCTCAGCCACGTCGGGGAGCAGCGTCTCCTGATCGCCGATCACCTCCAGCTTCACCCAATCGCTCAGGCCCGCTTCGCGGCCCAGCCTGGCATACCGCACCGCCTCTTCGGCCGAGTAGCAACCGGCCGTGTTCGGCAGGAGAACGAACTCGTCCGGACGCAGATGATGCAGGATGCTCTCCCTCTGCTCCGCGTCCAGATCCACCCGCCGAACGGCCACCGTCACCATCTCGGCGCCGGTCGCCCGGATCGTGTCCAGCATCACCTGATTGTCGGAATACTTGCCGGTCCCGACGATCAGCCGGGAGCGAAACGTGCGGTCGGCGATCATCAGCGGATCGTCCGTACTTCCTGTCTCTCGTGCCGGCGGTGTCGCCACCGGAGTGGGAGTCGCCATCTCCATCATCCTAATCCATGCTTCATGTTCTCGGAGCCGCGGCTCAACCGCCGCCCACGAAGTGCACCACCTCCACCTGGTCGCCGGGGTGGAGAATAACTTCATCCAGCCGATCGCGCCGAATGACGCGCCGATTGATCTCCACCACCACCGCGCGCCGATCCAACCCCAGCTCCTCCAGCAGTCCGCCGGCCGTCTGGTGGGGAGCCAGCACGTGCTCCGCTCCGTTCAATTCGATCCGCATCGCTCCCCGCGTTTCCCGCACGCCCGCTTCGTCGGTCTCATGAGATGTCCCCCCGGAAGCCGGCCAGCAACGCGCCCGCGGCTTCGGCGGGGTCCGGGGCTCGCCACACGGCGCCGCGCACGGCGATCCCATCCGCTCCCGCTTTCCGCAGGCGGGCGGCGCGAACCCGATCGATTCCTCCGATGGCGATCACGGACGGACGGCACCCTTCCAGCCTGCCCAGAGCCTCCCGACAGGCCTCGACCAGCGCGGGTCCACGACCGCGTCGACCCGGATGTGTAGAACTGGCGTAGATGGTACCCAGAAGGACGTAATTCGCTCCGGCTCGGGCCGCCCGAGCCGCCTCCCGCACGCCGTGCACCGAGGCCCCGATCGAAACCCGGCCGGCGGCGAGGGCGATGGCCTCGCCGAGGGGCAGGGTCGAGGCGCCGATCTGCGCGGCCTGGGCGCCACAGGCGAGCGCCACATCCACCCGTCCGTTCACCACGCACCAGCCGCCGCCGGCCTCCGCCATCCGCGCCACCCGCCGGCCCAGCTCGAACAGGCGCTCCGCCGGAAGCGAAGGCAGCCGCAGATGCACCGCCACATCCGGTCCGGCGCACTCCAGCATCCGATCCACATGCTTGAGGAAACCGGGCGCGGCGGCGATCTCCTCCGACGAGATGACGTGGAGAACCGGAACGGGATACGCGGCGGATCCGGACGCGCCGGCCCGCGGCGCCGCGCCACCCGTGGATGGGCACGGGACGGACGCGCTCACTCGAAACGTGCCCCCTCCGCGATCCCGCGGCCCCGGATCCAGGCGGCGGAGGACATCCGAGATCTCCCGGCGGGCTTCACTTCACGGATGCGCAGAGCGCCCGTGCCCGCGGCCACCAGGAGTCCACTCCGGGGATCCGCCTGGAGCACCCGGCCGGGCTCGGCCAGCCGGAGATCGGTCTCCCCGGGTGACTCAAGCGCCGGCTGGAACAACTGGATGCCGGCACCGGAGAGACGGCTCCAGGCGCCCGGTCGCGGATCGCAACCCCGAATCCAGCGCTCCAGCTCCCGGGCCGGCCGGCTCCAATCGAGCCGCGCATCCGCGCGGGCGAGCTTGGGAGCGTAGGTGGCGCGCGCCTCATCCTGCTCTCGCTCCTCGAGCCGGCCGGCCACCAGGAGGGTCAACGCCTCCACCAGCGCCTCCGCGCCCAGTTCCGACAGGAGCTCGTGCAGATCGCCGACGGTCAGATCGGGCGCCAGGTCAATCGGTATCTGATAGAGGATGGGACCCGCATCCATCTCCCGAACCATCCGCATCACCGTGACTCCGGAGCGCGTGTGACCGTTCAGGATGGCCCAGTGCAACGGCGCCGCGCCACGCAGCTCCGGCAGCAGCGACGCGTGGAGATTGAGCGACCCGTGCCGGGGCACCGAGAGGACGCTCCCGGGAAGGATCTGGCCATAGGCCACAACGATGGAGACGTCGGGACGCAGGCGCTCCAGGTCACGGAGGAAATCCTCGCCTCCGGCCCTCACCGGCTGGAGGACCGGAATCCCCAGGGCCTCGCACTCGCGCTTGACGGCGCCGGCACGCAGCGCCCGGCCCCGACCCGCCGGCCTGTCGGGCTGAGTGACCGCGGCGATGACTTCGTGACCCTCCTCCGTCAGCGCCCGCAGCGAGGGAACGGAAAAGTCGGGCGTGCCCCAGAACAGAACTCGCATGATCCGCACGTCTCCGATCCGGTGCAGCGGGGCCGGCGCCCCCGGCGGGCCCCGATTCCGCGACAGCTCTCTGACAGGTCGCCGAACGACCCCGCTCTAGCCGGCCTTCCGCTTCCCCGCCTTGGACCACCGCTTCAGCAGCATCCGACGCTTGAGCGGGCTCAGATGATCGACGAACAGGACGCCATCCAGGTGATCCAGCTCGTGTTGCAGGCAGCGGCTCAGCAACCCATCGGCCTCGATTCGCACCTCCCGACCCTCCCGGTCCAGGGCGCGCATCACGATCTTCGCCCTGCGCTCGACCAACTCCGCCAGGCCCGGGATGCTCAGGCATCCCTCCTCCTCCTTCACCATCCCTTCGCTCTCGACGATCTCCGGATTGATGAGGGCACCGGCCGGCACGTCGGGGTCGCGAACGTCGTACACGAAGACCCTTACGGACACCCCGATCTGAGGCGCGGCGAGCCCGATGCCATCGGCTTCGTACATCGTTTCGGCCAGGTCGTCCACGAGCCGGCGAACCTCATCGTCCACGGCTTCCACCGGACGACACTTCTTGCGCAGCACCGGGTCGCCCAACAGGCGGATCTCATGCACGCTCATCGAATCGAAGCGCCCGTCTTCGGCCTAGGAGTCCCCGCCCAGCACGCGAGAGACCTTGGAGCGCTCGATCTCGATCCGGGTGTCGCCTCCCGTCTTCACGATGATCCTCTCGTCCTGCACGTGGACCACCTTGCCGATGATGCCCCCGAGCGTCACCACCCGGTCCCCCTTCTTGAGGCCGCGGACCAGCGCCTCGTGCTCCTTCTGCTGCTTCCGCTGCGGGCGGATCAGCAGGAAGTAGAGGATGGCGATGAACGAGGCGAACATGAAGAGCGTGCCGCCGGCGTTGGCCCCCTGGGGGCCGGCCATGAGGATGCTCGCGATCACGGTATGCTCCGTTTCAAAGATCCGTCGGACGCCGATAGAGGGCGCCGCACCGCCGGGCGGACGCGCGGCATCCCGGCCGGGCACACCGCCCTACCGGAGGTGATTACCCTCCCCGGTAGCGCTCGAGCCAGGTGCGCGACCAACCCTCGAACTCGCCACGCAGGATCGCCTGCCGAGCCAGGCGAGTCAATCGCAACAGAAACTGGACGTTGTGCAAGGAGAGCAGACGGAGTCCCAGCAGCTCATCACACACGAACAGGTGGCGAAGGTAGGCGCGGGAGTAGTGCCGGCAGGCATCGCAACCGCAGTCGGGGTCCAGGGGCCGCGAATCGCGCGCGAACCGCGCGACCTTGATGTTGACCCGACCCTCCGACGTGAACGCGCTCCCGTTCCGGCCATTCCGGGTCGGGGCCACACAATCGAACAGGTCCACCCCGCAACCCACGGCCTCGATCACGTCCTCCGGGTACCCGACCCCCATCAGGTAGCGCGGGATGTCCCGGGGGATGGCCGGCTCGCAACGCCGCAGGACCCGGAAGGTGGCCCGCCGGGGCTCTCCCACCGAGAGGCCGCCGATCCCCATCCCCCGCCAGGGTCCCAGATCCAGAGTGCGCTCCAGAGACTCCAGGCGAAGCGCCTCGTGGGCGCCGCCCTGGAAGATCGGAAACAGCAGGCCGGGAGGCGTCTCCGTATTCTCGTCCGCCGCCAGCTCCCGGTGGCGCCGGCGGCCGCGCTCCAGCCAGCGCAGCGAACGCTCCACGGCGAGCCGGGCCCGGGAAAGATCCGCCTGGCCCGGCGGGCATTCATCGAACGCCATCATCACGTCGGACCCCAGCGCCACCTGGATCTCCACCGAGCGCTCCGGGGTGAGTCTGTGCCGCGATCCGTCGATATGGCTCTGGAAGGTTACGCCTTCGTCGTCGATCCGGCTGATCCGGGCGAGGGAGAACACCTGGAAGCCGCCCGAGTCCGTCAGGAGCGGCCGCGGCCAGTTCATGAAACGATGGAGACCGCCCAGCTCTCGCACCACGTCGACGCCGGGACGAAGGTACAGATGATAGGCGTTGGCCAGGACGATCTCCGCACCGCCCCGAACCAGCTCCTCCGGGGTGAGCGACTTCACGGTGCCGAGAGTCCCCACGGGCATGAAGCAGGGCGTGCGGACGCTCCCATGCCGCAGATGAAGGAGGCCGGCCCGCGCCGGCCCGTCCGTCCCTTCCAGCCGGAAGTCCCCCGTCTCGCCCGGAGCGCCTCCCGCCAGCGTCTCTCGCGTCCGGGCCGCCGTCTCCGCGGCCGGTTCTCGCGAGCTCACGTGAGCAGCATCGCGTCGCCGTAGGAATAGAACCGGTACCCCCGGTCCACCGCGTGCTCGTAGGCTCGCGCGACACGGTCGGGGCCGGCGAACGCCGCGACGAGCATCAACGGGCTCGAGCGCGGAAGGTGGAAGTTGGTGATCAGGCCGTCCACGGCGCGAAACCGGTAGGGCGGATAGATGAACAGATCCGTCCGGCCGGCCGCCGCCTGGAAGCGGCCTTCGGCGTCCGCCACCGTCTCCAGGAGCCGGCACGCCGTCGTACCCACCGCCCAGATGCGGCCGCCCTCCTCGCGCACCGTGTTGAGCTCCCTCGCGGCGTCTTCAAGGATGGTGTAGGGCTCGGCGTCCAGCCTGTGGTCCTCCGGCCGCTCGGCCTCCACGGGCCGAAACGTCCCGAGCCCGACATGCAGGGTGACGCGGACCAGACGGACGCCCGATCTTCGAACCGCCCGGAGCAAGGAGCGGGTGAAATGGAGGCCCGCCGTGGGTGCGGCCACGCTTCCCCGGCACCTCGCGTAGACGGTCTGATAGCGCTCGCCATCCCGCTCGTCGCTCTCCCGTCCGATGTACGGAGGGAGCGGCACCCGGCCATGGCGCTCGATGAGCTCCCACGGGTCCCCATCGCCCTGGAGCCGGACGATCCGGCCTCCTTCCGGAGTGGAGCCCAGCACCTCGATCTCCAGATCCTCTCCGACGAGGACCCGACGTCCGGGTTTCAGCTTGCCCCCGGGACGCACGAGCGCCTGCCAGCGCCACGCCTCCCCGGATCCGTTTCCGAGCGGCCGAAGCAGGAACACCTCGACGCGGGCGCCCGTCGGCTTCCGCCCCAGAAGCCGCGCGGGGAACACCCGCGTGTCGTTCAGCACCAGAGCATCTCCAGGGGCGAGCAGTCGCGGCAACTCGGCGAACCGCCGGTCGGAAAACGCCCCTCCGTCGCGGGGAACGACCAGCAATCGACTCCCATCCCGGCGGGCCGCTGGCCGGCGCGCGATCAACCGCTCCGGAAGCGGATAGTCGAAGTCAGCCGTCCGCAGGGTCGCCATCCCCGAACAGCCCGGGCTGCCCGCCCGCGGCGGCCGGCAGCGAATAGCCGAAGCGTCGGTACGCTTTGGCCGTCGCCACCCGCCCCCGTGGCGTTCGCTGCAGATAGCCATTCTGGATCAGGTAGGGCTCGTACACCTCTTCCAGAGTCCCGGCATCCTCTCCCACCGCCACCGCGAGCGAGTTCAGGCCCACCGGACCTCCGTCGAACGTCTCGATGATCCCTCGCAGGATCCGCCCGTCCAGCTCGTCCAGCCCGTACTCATCCACGTTGAGCAGCTTCAGCGCGCCGGCCGCCGCATCGGTGTCGATCCGGCCGTTGCCGCGCACCTGCGCGTAGTCCCGGACCCGCCGCAGCAGACGATTGGCGATCCGGGGCGTTCCGCGCGCTCGGCGCGCGATCTCGCGCGCGCCCTCCGCCGTCGTGGGCACTTCCAGAATCCGGGCCGAGCGCTCCACGATCTGCTGCAGCTCGTCGGTCGGATAGTAGCCCAGCCGCTCGACCACGCCGAAGCGCGCCCGCATGGGCGCCGTCAGCAGGCCGAAGCGTGTGGTGGCACCCACCAGGGTGAAGCGTTCCAGCTTCATCGAGAATGTCTGTACGCGGGGCCCATCGCCTAAGCGAATCTCTATCCGGTAGTCCTCCATGGCGGGGTAGAGGAACTCCTCAATCACCGGGCGCAACCGGTGAATCTCGTCGATGAACAGGATATCGCCGGCCTCCAGATTGGTGAGCAGGCCGGCCAGGTCGCCCGGCCTCTCCAGGACGGGGCCGGAGGTGAGCTTGATATTGACGTCGAGCTCGTGGGCCAGGAGGATGGCCAGGGTCGTCTTCCCGAGACCCGGAGGTCCGAAGAACAGGGTGTGGTCCAGCGCCTCCCCACGGCCCAGGGCGGCCTGGATATAGACCTCCAGGCTCTCCTTCACCTTCGCCTGCCCGATGAATTCGGAGAGCTTCGCCGGTCTCAGTGCGCCCGCGAGCGCCTGCTCCTCCTCGAGCTCCGCCGGCGTGGTGATCTCCGGCCGACTGCCGGACATGGCCTCCCCCATTCGTCAGTGGTGCGGCCGCCTCCCGGTGGCGGGCCCGCTCCGATGGCCCGACTCTCCTACACGTGCTGGAGGGCCAGCCGAATCAATTCCTCCATCCCGACCGCCGCGCCATCCAGGGCCGCGGTGGCCCGGGCCACCGCCTCTCGACTCTCGATCTGGCCGTATCCCAGTGCCCGCAGCGCCTGCACGGCCGACTGCCCCGCGGGAGTGGCCTCCGGCTCCGGCTCCTCTCCGGCCAGGTCGTCCAGCCGGTCCGCCAGCTCGAGCACGATCCGCTCGGCCGTCTTCCTCCCCACCCCGCTCACCGTCTGGAGCACCGCGTAGTCCCGCGCCCGAATCGCCCCCACCAGCCGGCCGCTTGGAAGCGCCCCGAGCAACGCCAGGGCCAGACGCGGACCGACTCCGCTGGCTGTGCGAAGGCGCAGGAACAGCTCTCGCTCGCGGGCCGCCCCGAACCCGTACAGCTCGAGCGCGTCGTCGCGGACCACCAGCGCCACCTGCAGCTCCACCTCCTCGTCGACGGCGGGAAGCCGATCCAGGAGCGTCGCGGGCACGAGCAGCTCGTAGCCGAGGCCCGTCTCGGTCATCACCTCCACGCCCTCGGGGCCCTTGTGCAGCAGGCGGCCGCGAATCCGGCGGATCACGGGAGCGCGCCCTTCAGCGCCGGGTGGCTGCCGCGCAGAAGGTGGCAAAGGGCGACCGCGCACCCGTCCGCCGCGTCCGAAGGATGCGGCGGCTCGCGGAGCCCGAGATGCTTCTGGACCATGAAGGCAACCTGCAGCTTGGTGGCGCTCCCCCTCCCCACTACGGTCTTGCGGATGTCGGCCGGGGGATATTCCGCGACCTCGATGCCGCTGAGGGCGGCCGTGAGAACCGCCACACCCCGGGCATGGCCCAGGACCATGGCGGAACGCGCGTTGCGGCCCATGAACACGCCCTCGATCGCGACACAGCCAGGTTCCCAGCGGTCCAGCAACTCCTGCAGCCCCCGGTGAATCGCCAGCAGCCTGGCCGTGAGGTCGGCATCCGCGCCCGGGCGGATGACTCCGCACTCCAACAGCCGGTGGCGTGTCCCACACTTCTCCACCAGCCCGTAGCCTGTCGCGCGCGTGCCGGGATCGACTCCCAGAACCTTCACCGCGGCGCCGAGGCGCCCATGCGCGACCCGCGGCGTTTCCCGCGTGGCCTCCCCGCACGGCACCCGGGACCGCCGCTCATGCCGACCCGCCGGAGCGTCAAGCTGCGGACCTCACGACGCGTCGAGCGCCACCCACGCTTCATGGGGGAGATCCGCGTTGGTGTAGACCCGCTGGACATCCTCGTGCTCCTCCAACGCGGCGAGCAGCTCCGCCAGCTTCTCCGCGGCGCGCCCCCGGACCTCGACCATGGAGGAGGGAATCATGGCCAATCCGGCCTCCTCGACCGCCAGCCCCCGTGACCGAAGACCCTCCTGAACCGAGTGGAAATCGGCCGCGGCGGTGGTCACCACGAACACGTCCCCCTCGCGCTCCAGGTTCTCGGCACCGGACTCGAGCGCCGCTTCCAGCGTCTCCTCCTCACTGCACGTCGTGGTGTTGATCAAGATCTGACCCTTGCGCTCGAACATCCATGCCACCGAACCGCTCTGACCCAGATTCCCTCCCCGCTTGTCGAGCAGGTGGCGGAGCTCCGCTACCGTACGGTTGGCGTTGTCCGTCAGACACTCGAGATAGAGGGCCACGCCCCCGGGACCGTACCCTTCGTACGCGGCCTCTTCGTAGCTGGTGCCCGGAAGCTGCCCCGTCCCGCGCTTGACCGCCCGCTCGATATTCTCGTTGGGCATGTTCTGCGCTTTGGCGTTGTCGATCGCCGTCCGGAGGCGAGGGTTGAAATCGGGATCCCCGCCGGCCACCCGCGCCGCCACCGCGATCTCGCGCCCCAACTTGGCGAACAGCTTGCCTCTCGCCTGATCGTTTACCGCCTTCTGGCGCTTGATCTGTGCCCACTTGCTGTGGCCGGCCAACCGCTCCCCTCCTGCTGGATTGCGCGCTCCGAGACCTCCCGCCGGACCGGCCGAACGCCGTCGCCTCCGGGCCGGGTGAGGCAGCACCCGCCGCGAACTCGCCGATCCCCTTCGCGCTGTACTACACGAAGCCTGGGGACGTGTGCCTGAGCCGCGGCGAGGGAGCCCTCAGCGCTCGTCCTCCGAGCCGTCCCGGGCCTGAGAGATGACCTTGCTGGCCACGTGGGGCGGGGCGGGCTCGTAGCGGGCGAACGACCGCGTGTGGACCGCTTCTCCGTGGGTGATCGAGCGCAGTGCCGCCGAATACTTGTACAACTCGGCCAGGGGGACGTACGCCTTGACCACCTGGCGGGGGCCGCGCGACTCCATGCCCAGAATTCGTCCGCGGCGCTGGTTCAGGTCTCCGATCACCTCGCCCATGAATCGCTCCGGAGTCTCCACCTCGATCTCCACGATGGGCTCGAGCAGAACGGGATCTGCCTGCCGGGCCACTTTCTGAAACGCCAGTGAGCCCGCCACCTTGAAGGCCTGCTCGGAGCTGTCGACAGAATGGTGGGAGCCATCATAGACCTCGGCGGTGAAGTCGACCACCGGATAGCCGGCCAGGACGCCGCGCTGAGAGGCCTCGTAGATGCCCTTGTTCACCGCGGGGACGAACTTGGTCGGGATCACGCCGCCCTTGATCGAGTCCACGAACTCGTACCCGGCTCCCCGGGGTCGAGGTTTGAGGCGGATCCAACAATCGCCGAACTGCCCCCGGCCGCCCGTCTGTTTCTTGTAGCGCCCCCGACCCTCGGCCGTCCGCGTGATCGTCTCCCGGTACGGGATGTGCGGCTCCTCGGTCTCCACCTCCACTCCATACTTCCGGGTGAGCCGTTCCAGGCAGACGTTCAGATGCAGTTCGCCCAGCCCCCGCATGATCGTCTGGCCCAACTCCGGCTCGTATCCCGAGCGAAAGGTGGGATCCTCCTCATGCAGCTTGGAGAGACCGTTGGCCAGCTTGTCCTCCTCGCCTCTGGAGCGTGGCCGTACCGCCAGCGAGATGTCCGGCGCCGGCCACTCGATGCCGGGGAGCTTGAGCCGGTGGCGCTCGTCGCACAGCGTATCCCCCGTGTGGGTGGCCCGAAGCTTGGCCACGACTCCGATGTCGCCCGCGTGCAGAACCTCGACCTCACTGCGCTGCGCTCCATTCGGCACGCTGAGGTGCGAGATACGCTCCTGGGCAGAGCGGTCGGAGTTGTACAGATTGACCCCGCTGGACAGGGAGCCGCTGAACAGCCGGAAGTAGCTGAGATCACCCACGTGCGGCTCCGAGGTCGTCTTGAACACGAGCGCCGTGAGCGCCGCGCTGTCCGACGGCTCCAGCTCGACCGGCTCTCCCTTCCCGTCCTCGGCCAGAACGGGCCCGGCCTCCTCCGGCGACGGCAGCAGCTCCACCATCTTGTTCATGATGGCGCGGACGCCGCGGCCTGTGGCCCCGGAGCCGCAGAACACCGGGAACAGCTCGCCCCGTCGCATGGCGACCGCGAGCGCGGAGAGCACGCGCTCCCGGCTCAGCGCCTCACCTTCCAGATAGGCCTCGAGCAGCTCGTCGTCGCTGGCGGCGATCGTCTCGATCAACTCCTCCCGGTAGCGCTCCACCCCGGGACGCAGCTCCTCGGGAATCTCCGCCTCCTCGTACTCGCCCCTGTCCGTGCCCGCCCTGTACATGTGGGCCTTCAGGGAGAACAGGTTGACGATGCCGCGGAACTCCGATCCCGAGCCGATCGGGACTTCGACCGGAATCGCGGCCGCGGAAAGGGATTCCTTGATCCGCGCGAACGTCTTGTCGAACGAGGCGTTGTCCCGGTCTATCATCGACACGAAGATGAGCCTGGCGAGTCCCCGTTCCTCGCAGGCGCGCCACGCCCGCTCCGTCCCCACCTGGACGCCCGACACGGCATCGACCACGGCGACGCCCCCGTCGGCCACCGCCACGCCCGCCTTCACCTCGCCGAAGAAGTCGAGATAGCCGGGAGTGTCGATCAGGTTCAGCTTCACGCCCATCCAGGGCGCCGTACCGATGGCCAGGTTGATGGAGACGGCGTGCGCGATCTCTTCCGGCGTGAAATCGGTCAACGCGTTACCGCTGTCGACCGAACCCTTCCTCCGGGTCGATCCCGCGATGTAGCAGATGGCGTCGGCCAGCGTCGTCTTCCCGCTACCACCATGACCGAACAGAACCACGTTTCGGATGTCCCCGGACTCGTACACTGTGGCGGACGACGCCATCAAACCCTCCTTCGGAAGTTGGAGCTTCGAGACGGGCTCCTGTTTGTAACGGGGCTCTCATTCTAGGCGGGCGCTGGGGTGGGGGAAAGGGCGAACGGAGCGAGAGGGATGGGGCCCGCGGACGGCTATGGGGTCCGCCGATACCGCCGGCTCATTTCCTCCAGAAACGCCGTTTCCTCCGCACTCAACGACTGCATCCCATGCTCGCGAATCTTGTCCAGGATCCGGTCCACCCGGTCCAGGGCATCCTCATCCGCCCCCGGCTTCGGACGGCGCGCCCGTCGCCGTGGCGGCGGTTTCGCGCCGCGCTGAACGTTCAGGTGGGAAGCCCGCTTTTTCTCCTTCCATAGGAGGCGCTCCACGCTCCGGCCCATGCGCTCCCCGTACCGAAGGTAGAGGAAACCGGTCGCCAGGCCACCCAAGTGCGCCCAGTCCGCCACGTTGCCGCGCCCCCCGAGCAGGGTCGCGTAGAGCGCGAACGCCCCCAGGATCGACACGAACCATTTGGCCTGGATGGGGAAGATGCCCCAGATGTAGATGGGAGCGTCCGGCCAGTTCATGGCGAACGCCAGTAGGAGCCCGAACACCGCTCCGGACGCTCCGATCACCAGGCGCGATCCGATCAGCGGATAGAGCGGGAGCGAGAGGAGGGCGCCACCCAACCCGGCCACCAGGTAGAACCGCAGGAAGAAGCGGCTTCCCCATTTGCGTTCCAGAGGAGGACCGAAGAAGAACAACGCCAGCATGTTGAAGAACAGGTGCCAGAACCCGCCGTGCAGGAACATGTACGTGAACGGCGACCACGGGTGGCGCAGCAGGCCACGAGTCGAGAAGCCGAAGTGCAGGACGGCCCAATCCGCCGGGAGCGCCCCGAGCGCCATGAGCAGGTACACCGCCGTGTTGGCGATGAGCAGCCGCTTCACCCAGTAGGTCATGGACAGATCGATCCCGATCCCACCGGGGCCACCTGAGCGATAGGGCGGAAACCGCGCCTGAAACGCCACTACGGGCCTCTCACAATCGGACGGACGAGTTCAGCGCTTCCTCGTTCCTCGCGCGCTCCACGGCAAGCTCCAGGAGCCGGTCGATCAACTCCGGGTATCCGACCCCGCTCGCTTCCCACAGCTTCGGGTACATGCTGATCCGGGTGAAGCCCGGAATCGAGTTGAGCTCGTTGACGCGCACTTCCCCGTCCGTCGTCACGAAGAAGTCCACCCGTGCCATTCCCTCGCAGCACAGCACGCGGAACGTCTCGATCGCGAGATCCCGAATCCGTTGGACCGTCTCGTCCGGCAGCTCCGCCGGAATCCTGAGCTCGGCCCCCTCCTCGTCCAGATACTTCGCCTCGTAGGAATAGAAATCGTGGCGCGCGATCACTTCGCCCGGCACCGACGCGGAGGGCTGTGCGTTGCCCAGCACGGCGCACTCGATCTCTCTCCCCTCGATGAACTCCTCGACCACCAGCTTGCGGTCGTAGTCGAAGGCTCGCCGGATCGCCCCGTCGAACCCCTCGCGGGTCCGCACCTTGGTAACGCCGACGGAGGAGCCCATGTTCGCCGGCTTGACGAAGAAGGGGAGGCCCAGGTCACTCGCCAGGTCGTCGAAGGCGGGCGGCGAGCCGAATTCCCGGTGAAACGCGCGGAAGCGGGCAATCGGGATGCCGGCGTCGCGCAGCAGGCGCTTGCTGACATCCTTGTCCATGCCGATCGCCGATCCCAGCACGCCCGCGCCGACGAACGGAAGGTGGGCCAGCCGGAGCAGGCCCTGCACGCAGCCGTCCTCTCCCAGCGGACCGTGGAGCACCGGGAACACCACGTCCAGCGGGTGCTCCTCCGCCCCCTCCCCGACCGGCTGGAGCCGCGACCCCCTTCCAGGCACCAGCGTCACATCGCGGGCCGATCCGCTCAGCCGAATCCGCTTCGGATCCATCGCGTCGCTGAGGTAGCGGCGCGCATCGGAAAGGTGCCAGCGCCCGGCGGGGTCTACACCGATCAGGATCACTTCATAGCGATCCGAATCGATCGCTTCGACGATATTGGCGGCCGATTGGAGCGCGACCTCATGCTCCGCGGACTCGCCTCCGAACAGGATCCCGACTCGGATTCTCCGACGGGAGGTCACGTACCTATCATGTGGTGCAGAATATCATAGGGAGTCACGATCCCCACGATCCGGTCCTCCTCCTGCACGAGGACGGCCGGCACTTTCCGGGTGAACAGCCGGCTGATCCGCGACACGTCCTCGTTCGCCTCCACGACCGGAAACACCTCCTGCGCCACCGTTGACACGGGCCGCTCCAGACAGGCGGGGTCCTCCAGCGCGGCCGACATCAGCGCCGTCTCGGTCACCGATCCCACGGCCCGGCCCTCCTCCAGCACCGGTAGCTGGGAAACGCCATGCCGATCCAGCAGGTCGAGAGCCTCGGCGACGGTGGCCTCCGCCCCGACCTCGACCAGGGCGGGCCCTCCGGCGGCCTGTTTCACCGTGAGCAGAGCCCGGGCCGACGCCGGCTCCACCACCAGCATACGGTTCTCCCGCATCCACTCATCGTTGTACAGCTTGGACAGGTAGCGCTCTCCGGTGTCACACAGCAGACACACGACACAGGCGTTCGGATCGTCGGCCTCCCGGGCGACATCGACTGCCAGCTTGACGATCAATCCGGTCGAGCCGCCCGCCAGGAGTCCTTCCTCACGGGTGAGCCGGCGGGCCATCAGAAACGCGGTCCGATCGCTCACGGTCCGGAACTCATCGACCACATCGAAGTGGAGCGTATCGGGAATCTTGTCGTTCCCGATCCCCTCCACCTTGTACGGGGCGCCCGTCCCCTTCTCCCCCGTGCGCGCATAGCCCGCGAAGATGGAACCCTCGGGATCTCCGGCGATCACCAGGATCTCGGGGTTGCGCTCCTTCAGATAGCGGGCCGCGCCGGAGATGGTCCCGCCGGTTCCCGGGGCGGCCACGAAGTGTGTGACCCGGCCCTCCGTCTGCTCCCAAATCTCCGGACCGGTCGTCTCGTAGTGCGCCTGCGGGTTCACGGGGTTGAAGAACTGATCCGCCAGGATGGCGCCCGGCGTCTCTTCGGCGATTCGGCGCGCCACGTTGCCGTAATAATCGGGATCGGACGGCCCCACGGCGGAAGGCGTTACGATCACCTCGGCGCCGAACGCCTTGAGAAGGCGCACCTTCTCGGCGCTCATCTTGTCCGGAATCGTGAAGATGCAACGGTATCCTTTCACGGCGGCGGCGATGGCAAGGCCCACTCCCGTGTTCCCGGAGGTGCCCTCCACCACCGTTCCGCCCGGGCGCAAGCGGCCCTCGCGTTCGGCGGCCTCGATGATGGCCAGGCCGATCCGATCCTTCACCGAACCGCCCGGGTTGAACGACTCGACCTTGATCCACACCGGCGTGCGCGCGCCGTCCACCACCCGATTCAGCCGGATCAGCGGAGTCCAACCGATCGTCTGAAGCACGTTGTCGTAGCGCCGCCTGCCGTCTCGATCCCTCATGGCTCCTTCACCTTTGCGGGCATGGGGAAGCGAACCGGCAGGGTGCCCCACACGGCGATCGCTTCGGCTCCATGGCGAGCCGGACGATAGCGCAGCTTCAGGGCTCCCGCGACGGCCGCGGAGTCGAGGCTCGCGTTTCCACTGGAGTGCCCCACCCGGACCGAATCCACGATACCGGTGGGCGAGATGTGTATCCTCAGGATGGTCTCGCCCCCGATGCCCTCGCGCCAGGCCTGGATCGGGTACGCGAACGGCACCCGTTCGTTCTCCAGCACAGGCATGTGGAAGGGACTGGAGGCCGGTCCGATGGTGAGGCCGCCGAGCATGGGCCGAACCGTGTCCGCACAGCCCACGGAAGCGACCGAGAGGACGGTCGCCAGGACGGTCAGCCCGCGGCTGGAGGATTCCCGCATCCCGTTCACGCCTGCTCCCCGGAATCCATCAACCCCTTGAGCTGCGAGAGCGCGTTGAGGGCCTGCAGCGGAGTCATGCGGTCCGGATCCAGCTCCTCCAGCCGCTCCAGCACCGGTGACGGCGCGGCCGGCTCGAACAGAGACAGCTGCCTCCTGCCCAGATCCACCAGCCGCGAGACCCGACTGCCCGTGCCTCGCGGCCCGTTCTCCAGTTCGTGCAGGACCTCGCCGGCCCGGGTCACCACCTCGGGCGGCAGGCCGGCCAATCGGCCCACGTGCACGCCGTAGGAACGATCGCTGCCGCCCGGCTCCACCCGGTGCAGGAAAACGATATCCTCACCGCTCTCCCGTACCGCCACGTTGAACGCTCCGACGCCTTCCAGCAGCTCGGCCAGTTCGACCAGCTCGTGGTAGTGCGTGGCGAAGATGGTGCGGGCTCCCAGAGCCTGCAGATGTTCGGTCACCGCCCACGCGATGGAGACCCCGTCGTAGGTGGATGTGCCCCGCCCGATCTCGTCGAGGAGCACCAGGCTTCGCCGGGACGCCGTGTTCAGGATGACCGCGGTCTCGGTCATCTCGACCATGAAGGTGCTCATTCCGGCCGCCAGGTTGTCCGAGGCGCCCACTCGCGTGAAGATGCGGTCGCACAGACCGATGCGCGCGCTCCGGGCCGGTACGAACGAACCGATCTGGGCCATCAGGACGATATGGCCCACCTGTCGCAGGAAGGTCGATTTGCCCGCCATGTTGGGGCCGGTCAGGACCATGACGCGCAGGTCCGAATCGAGGGCGACATCGTTGGGGATGAAGCGTTCCCGGGCCACCATCCGCTCCACGACCGGGTGCCGCCCGGCCCGGATCTCCAGCGTCTGGTCTTCCGTCAGCGCCGGGCGCGCGTAGTCGTTGCGCTGGGCCACTTCGGCGAGCGAAGCCAGGACATCCACCTCCGCCACCCGGGCGGCGGTCTCCTGGATCCTCGACACCTCGCCCGCCACCCGTTCGCGCAGCTCCCGGAACAGGCGAGCCTCCAGCTCCGCGATCTTCTCTTCGGCCCCGACCACCCTGGCTTCCCACTCCTTGAGCTCCGGGGTGAGATAGCGCTCCGCGTTGGTGAGCGTCTGCTTGCGAATGTAATCTTCGGGCACCCGGTCGGACTTCGCCCGGGTCACTTCCAGGTAATATCCGAAGACCTTGTTGTATCCGATCTTCAGGCTATCGATGCCCGTTCGCTCGCGCTCCCGCACCTGCAGCCCCGCGATCCACTCGACCGCGCTCTCCCGGGCCGTACGCAGATCGTCCAGAGCATCGGAATAGCCCGGTCGAATCACGCCTCCGTCGCGCAGCGTGGGGGGCGCCTCGGGCGAGAGGGCGCGCACGATCTCCGCCTCCACATCCTCCAGCAGATCCAGCTCTCCGGTGAAACGCTCGAGCCGGGCGGATCCGCAACCCGCCATCGTATCGACCAGGCCCGGGAGGCCGCCCAGGGATTCTCCCAGCGCGCGAAGCTCGCGCGGCGAGGCGCGGCCGGCCGACACCTTGGCCCCCAGCCGCTCCAGATCGCGGATGGCCTCAAGCCGATGCCGCACCGCCCGGCGGCGCTCCGAATCCTGGAGCAGCTCGCCCACGGCCGCCTGACGCGCCTCGATCTCGCTCCGGTCCAGGAGCGGGCGGAGAAGCCACTTTCGCAGCAGACGCGCCCCCATCGCGGTACGGGTGCGGTCCAGTTCTTCGAGCAGCGTGCCGCCACCGGGTCGCAGCGATTCCACGAGCTCCAGATTGCGACGCGTCATCTCGTCCAGGTGCATGAAGCGGCCCCGCCGCTCCACGCGGGGCATCCGCAGGTGGGCAAGCCCGGCCGGGCGAACCTCTTCGAGATAGGCCACCAGCGCACCGGCCGCGGCGATCAGGGACAGATCGGACTCCGGCTGGAAGCCGAACCCGTGGACGCCACGCACCTCATACCGGCTCCGCAACCGCTCCGACGCCACCGAGGGATCGAACCGCCACGCTTCCCGGCGGGTGAGCGCCCAGCCTCCCTCCGGCAGGTCGCTTCGCTCGGCGGAAACGAGGATCTCGGCCGGCTCGAGCTTCGCCAACTCGTCGGCCAGGGCCTCCTCCTCGCATTCCCACACCTCGAATTCACCGGTGGACAGGTCGACGGCGGCAAGGCCCAACCGCTCCTCCCCCGCCACGGCCACGATGAAGTTGTTCCGCGCCGCGGCCAGCAATGTGTCCTCGAGCACTGTACCAGGGGTGAGGATCTCCACCACTTCCCTGCGCACCAGCCCCTCGGCCTCGGATGGGTCCTCGATCTGCTCGCAGATGGCCACCCGGCGTCCGACTCGGAGGAGTCGCGTCACGTACTCCGTGACCGCTTTGGCGGGCACTCCGGCCAGCGGCACATCCGCCGAGCCTCCATTGTTCCTCGCCGTCAGAGTGAGACCCAGCAGGCGGCTTCCTTCCTCCGCATCTTCGAAGAACATCTCGTAGAAATCGCCGACGCGGAAGAACAGCAGCGCGTCTCCGTGTCGCGCCTTGATATCCAGATATTGCTGGATGAGCGGTGTGTGCGTCGTCACCGCGTCTCCCTCCCGTCCCCGGCGAGCGGCCATGTCACGAGCCAGCCGCTATGATCGCCGCGGAGAGTCCGGCGGCCCGGATGCGGGCGGCCGCCTCCCGCGCGGACTCCGCGCTGCCATAGACGCCTACGCGTACCTTGTGCAGGCCCCGCACCCGTTCGATCCGGGCCGGGAAGCCCGCGTCGGCCGCGCGTGCGCGCATCTGTTCGGCCGCCTGCCTCGACCGGAACGCACCCAGCTGCACGGTGAATCGCAGCTCCTCGCGCCCGCAGGGCACGGCCGCCTGCTTCGCCTGCTCGGCCACGCCGGCGGCCCCGAACGCTCCGGCCGCCTCGCGAGCCCGCTCCCATGCCTCGCACGCCTGCTCCAGTTGTCCTCGCGTTTCCAGCGCGAGGCCCGTCCACAACCATGACGCGGGCACCAAAGCCACCCGAGGATAGTCGGCCCTCAGGCGCTCCAGATCCTGGAGAGCCCTCTCCACCTGCCCGCTCAGCAGGTCGAGCTGTCCCAGCCTCAGCCATGCCGCGGCTCCGTAGTCCGAACTCCCCTCGATCGCCACCCACAGGTACTCCGTTCGCGCCGAATCGGCGTCCGGGTTGAGCCGAGCGCGCAGGAAGCGCGCCCGGGCCAGCGTCTTGCGGCCGGCATGCTCCGAACGGTCCGCGAACCAGCGCGCCAGAGCCCGCCGCGCCTCCGCCACGCGTCCCGCGTCCGCGGCCGCCTCCACGCCCGCCAGCTCCGCCGCGGCGGGCGGCGTCTGGGCGAGGAGCCGAGGAGGCCCGGCCGGCAGAAGCAGGAACAGCCACCCGGCCCACCGGCCCGGAATCGGCTTCACTTACGCTCTGCGGGCCGGGAGAGCCGCGAGCACCAGGAGCAGCTCCTGCAGCACTTCTCGATCGCCCCCACCGGACTTCAGTTGTCGGTCCGCCCGATACATCAGTCTCATCGCCCGCTCCAACTCGCCCGTGGTCCACTTCCTGGCCTGCGTCGCGAACGCCGAAGCCTTCCAGCTCAGATTCCCCTTTCCGGCGGCGGCGAGCGCCCGCTTCACTTCGCTCAAACCTCCTTCTACCCCAACCCCGATCAACAGGTGTTGGTCCACCATCGAGGCTAGCAACCCGACCCCTCGCTCGCCCGCCAAGAGGCTGTCCAGTTGAGTCAGCGCCGGCCGGTAGGCGCGCGAGGCCACCAGATCCAGCCATTCCCAACGGTTCGGACGCCGCGTCTCCGGCACCAGATCCCGGACCCGGTCCAGCGTCAGGGCTCCGTCGCCCGCGGATGCGAGCTTGGCCAGCTCCGTATCGAGCCGTGACAGATCCGCGCCGACGGCCGAAGCCAGCGCCTGAGCCGATTCGGCGGGCATCTCCAACTTGTAGCGCGAGCGCGCCCGTTCCATCAGCCAGCCCGGTAGAGCCGCCGCGGGAGGCGTCCTCCACTCCAACGTCCGGCAGCGCCGCTTGAGAGTTCGATAGAAGGCCGCGGACGACCCTTTCGGGACGGTCCCCGAGATCACCAACGAGAGATCGGCGGGAGGATTCTCGACGGTGGCCAGAACGACCTTGCGTCCGGTCGGACTCAGACGTTCCGCCTCGGACAGTCCCACCACGCGGAGATCCGCCATCAGGGGGGGCATGGCCAAGGTCGCGGCCAGAGTCTCCGGCTCCACCTCGCCACCGCGGAACCGATTCAGATTGAAATCCCGGGTGGCGGGGTCTACCGCCGCCTGCAGTAGCCGGGCCGCCGCCTCATCTCGCAGCCGTACGGCATCGCCGAACAGGAAGAAGCTGCCCGCGAGCTGTCCGGTTTCGAGGATCTTCGCGAGCTCCGCTTCCGCCGCCAGCGTCATGGAGATGTGAGACCGTTCCCGGAGATCCGTCGGGCACCCACCGGAGGCGGGTCCAACGCTCGTAACGCGACCCGCTGCACCTCCTCAGCAGCCCTCTACCGAGTCGGCTCCGACGCGGAAGCGGCACCGGCCGCCTCGCCTGCCGCCTGCTCGCCGAACAGCTCGTCCGCGAGCTCCCCGCTCGAGCGCTCGGGCGAGGCGTGATAGTTCGCTGCCGGCACCACGAACGGCCCACGCCCGAACAGCGACGCTCCGGCCGCCGCCCGGGCGGGGAAGCTGCTTGGCACCTCCACCGCCACCGCCGGCAGCTCGACCTCCACAGACATCTCCAGGGCGAACGGAAGCCAGGCCAGCGCCAGCAGGCCGACCGCCGCCACGGCCACCAGCGCCGCACCCCCCACCCGATAGTGGTGGGAGAGGTGACGCTCGTCGTCGATGTGATAGAGGCGGTGGCGAAGGCGGGGACCGAAGTCGCGAGAGGATCCGATGTGCGGGAGGCTGCGCCATACGCTCAACCCGCGGCGAACCACCCGGTCGTATCGGCAACAGGCCTCACACGACTGCAGGTGCGCCTCTACTGCGGCCAGATCACGTGCCGAGAGGCGCTCGTCCAGGTACTCCGAGTACCGTTGGAGAAACTCCTTGCACACCATCGCGAATTCCCGTGCTCCCGCCCTCGCGACGACGCCCGTTCAGCGGTCGTCATTGACGCATCTTCCGGAGTTCACTGTCACCGTGATTGGCAAAATATACTCGGGTACCCTACCTGGGTTCCGCAAAAAAGGAGGGCGGCCGGAGTCACCCTCCCTCACTGTCCATTCAGCAACCGATCCACCCCGGGCATCGCCCGCGGACGTGGCCGGAGGGGCCACCCGCGAGCCGGGGAGCTGGTCCGGTGGCGTCACTCGAGCATCGGAGCCACGATCTGGGCGAACTTGTTGCGCGCCCTGTTCAGCCGGGACTTCACCGTACCGAGGGTGACGCCAGTGATCTCCGAGATCTCTTCGTAGGTCTTCCCCTCCATCTCCCTGAGGACGAACACGACCCGGTGGTGCTCGGGAAGCTCCTCCACGGCCCTCTCGACCTGGTCACGCAGGTAGCGCTTGCGGAAGAGGTCGTCCGGAGAATAAGACCGATCCTCCCACTGCAGCGGCCGGTGGTCCGCGTCCCAGTTCTTCTTGATCGCCTGAAACAGCACCATGGGGTTGCGGGAACGATTGCGCAGCTCGTTCTTAGCCAGGTTGCTGGCGATCGTGTAGATCCAGGTCGAGAACTTCTTGGTCGGATCGAACCGGTGCAGGTGCCGGTAGACCCGCACAAAGGTTTCCTGCACCAGATCCTCCGAACGGTCCCGATCGCCGATGGTCCGGTAGATGAAGTTCAGAAGGCGGTCCTGGTACCGATCGACCAGCTCCTGGAAGGCGAAGCGCTCTCCGTGCAGATAGCGGTCGACCAGCTCGGCATCCTCGAGCGGCCCGCCGTCGGACCGTTCGACGGATGGCCGCTCCGGCATAGCCTTCGACGCTTTCAGTCGCTCAGTCATCGGCCTCTCCTCGCTCCGAGCGAGAACGTTGAGACTCCACCCGCTCCCATGATTCCGCACCCCGGCCCGTGGCACCCGCGCCGCCCATGTCCCTCACTCCCTATGACGTTCCGGCGGGCGCGATCGTCACACCGCGCCGGAGCGCTTCATGCCCGTAGCGCGCTCCGCGTCCAGAAAGCTCGCCACGTACAGCAGCGCGCACACCGTCTTCGCGTCGACGATGCGGCCGTCCCGAACGAACTCCAACGCCTGCTCGAAATCGAGCACATGGGTCTCCATGAACTCGTCCCTCTCCCGGCTCGGCCGGCCCGCCTCTAGCCCCGTGGCGAGAAACAGGTGAATCCGCTCATCCGTGAAGCCGGGCGTCGTATAGACGGAAGCCAGCCGGGTCAGCTTCCGAGCCTTCAAGCCCGCCTCTTCCTCCAACTCCCGGCGGGCACACGACTCAGGCGCCTCCTCTCCGTCGAGCTTCCCGGCGGGGATCTCCCAGATGCAGCCGCCGGCCGCGTACCGATACTGACGCAACAACACGACACCCCACCTCGTTCCGCCCGGCCGCTCACCCTCGACGTAGAGGGGGACGACGGCCGCCGCGCCCGGATGCCGGAGAACCTCCAGCTGGCCCTCCGATCCATCCGGAAACCGCACCCGGTCGAGCTGTACGTCGAACACGCGGCCCCGGTATACGGTGCGCCCTTCGACCCGGCCGACCCGCGTCGACTTTCCGTTCAGTCGCAGTCTCCTCGTGCATTCCTTCCCACGCGGGCTCCGCCGGCCCCGGCGTGCAACTTCCGGTTCGCCCTCGAGGGCACCAAAGTACCGAAAATTTACCGAAAGTCAAGCAACCACCGCAGTGCGAACCGCTCGAAAGCCCTCGAGCTCCGGTGAGACCCGCTCGGCATCGCTCACCGCCACGAGCGTGAGCGCATCTTCGCCCAGATAGCGCTCCGCCACGTCCCGCACCTGCTCCCCGCTCACCGCCGCCACCCGATCCGCATACGTCTCCCAGTAGTCTTCGGGCAACCCGTACACGAGCCGGCTCGCCATCTTGCGGGAGACCTGCCCGGAGGTCTCGAACTGGAGGGGGAGCGAGAGCGTGAGCGCGTTGCGGGCCAGTCGCATCTCCTCCTCGCTGGGCGGCCGCTCACGGAGCCCACGAATCTCCGCCAGGATCTCTGAAAACGCTCCTTCGGTCACGGCCGTCTCGACCGCGGCCTGGGCCACGAACGGCCCCGCTCCGCGGCGCAACCGGAAGGAGGTTCTGGCACCGTACGTCCAGCCTTTGTCCTCACGAAGATTCATATTGATGCGGGAGTTGAACAGGCCACCCAGGATGGCGTTGGCCACCAGGATGGGAAAGTGGTCCTCGCTTCCGTGCCGAGCGCCGACGGCGCCGACCCGGATCTCCGATTGCGCGCTGCCCGGACGATGGATGAGCCGAAGCTCTCCGCTCGCCTCGGCGCGCCGGGGAGCCGGCGGCGTTTCGACGCGTCCCGACCCCTCCCTCCAGTCTCCAAAGTGCAACCCGACCCAGTCCTGGACCTCCTCCGGTCCAACATCTCCGCAGATGATCAACTTCGCGCTCGAGGCGCCGTACCGCCGGTCATGAAAGCACCGGACCGCCTCGGCATCCAGACCGGCCACGGAGTCTCGGATCCCTCCGATCGGCCGGCCGTACAGATGCGAGCCGTAGATGGCCGAGATGAGCCCCCGATCGGCCAGGATCGCGGGCTCATCCCGCTCCCGCTCGATCTCATCGAGGCGCTCCTCGCGAACCCTCTCCACCTCCTCTTGGGCGAACGCGGGCTGCCGCGCGACTGTGGCCAGAAGCTCGAGCGCTCCCCGGGTGACCTGGCTCAGGCACCGCAGCGAGAGCGTGGCCACGTCGTAGGAGACCCGGGCGTGAAACACCGCTCCCAGGTGATCCAGCCAATCCGCCACCCCCATGGCGTCCCGCGCTCCGGCGCCCTCGGTGAGAAGACGGCCCGTCAGCTCGGCCACGCCGGCCTCCCGGGCCGACTCCGCCGAGGCGCCGCCCTCCAGGATCAGCCGAAGCGAGACCTCCGGCACCTGGTGGCGCTCCGCCACCCACAGCTCGAGCCCGTTGTCGAAGCGGTGAACCCGGAAGTCGGGCAAGCGAAGTGACCTCGCCGGCCCGGCGGGCGGCCTGCGGCTACGGTTCGGAGCCGGGGCCGTCACGGCGCCGTCTCCGGGTCTGCCGAGTCATCGGCCGGCACGACATGGAGGACGTTGGGATCCGACCCCAGGAGAGTCCGCGCGAGCCCGTTCACTTCGTCCCGGGTGAGGGAGGCGTAGCGCTCGAAGGCGCGGCTCACATAGGCCGGATCGTCACGCAGAACGGCCGCGTGCGCGAACGCATCCGCCCTGTTCGTCACGCTGTTGACACCCTCGACCAGCGCGCGTCGAGCCCGGTTGAGCGCGCCCTCCAGTTCCCTCTCGCCGACGCCCTCGCCAAGCAACGCCGACAGAGTCTCCGCAATCCCGGCTTCGAGATCCGCCGCGGACACGCCCGGTCGGGCCGTCGCGACCACGAACATCATGCCGACCTTCTCCAGCGGCCAAACGAAGCAGCTCACGTCCGCTGCGATGCGCCTCCGGTACACGAGCTCCCGGTGCAACCGCGAGCTTTTTCCTTCGGCCAGCAGCGCCGTGACGGTTGCGGCGGCTTCGAACCCCGGATCCCCGAACGACGGGGCATGAAACATCAGGTACGCTCGCGGCACCTGGACCCGGTCCTCGATCACGCATCTCGTTCCCGGCCCGGGGGCCTGGGCAGGGACCTCCGGAGGAGGTGGGACCGGACGGGGGGGGATCTCCCCGAACCAGCGCACCACGCGTTCCAGCGCTTCCGCGGAATCGATGTCGCCACACAGCACCAGAGTCGCGTTGTTGGGCGGATAGTACCGGTCGAAGAAGTCCCGCACATCGTCCAGCGAGGCCCGATCCAGATCTTCCATGTAGCCGATCGTCGGATGCCGGTAGGGATGGGCTTCGGGATACGCGAGTTCCAGCAGAGCCTCCCAGGCGAGGCCGTAGGGCCGATTCTCGTACGACTGCCGTCTCTCGTTCTTCACCACCTCGCGCTGGTTATCGAGCTTCTCCTGCGTGATGCCCGGCTTGAAGAACCCCATTCGGTCGGACTCCAGCCACAGAGCGAGATCCAGCTCATTGGCGGGGACGGTCTCGAAGTAGTTGGTGCGGTCGAACCAGGTGCTGCCGTTGAGCACGCCGCCGGCGTCCTGCAGATAACGGAAATGCCCGTCCCGCGGCACGTGCTCGGAGCCCTGGAACAGCAGGTGCTCGAACAGATGGGCGAATCCGGTGCGGCCCGGCCGCTCGTCCTTCGAGCCCACGTGGTACATCACGTGCACGGCGACGATGGGAGCGGAAGGATCCTCATGCAGAATCACCCGCAGCCCGTTGTCGAGGACGTGCTCGCGAAACGGCAGAAGGACCTGCCCGGTCGTGTCCGTGGGGTTCGCCATCAGGCGCTGCCGACTCCCTCGCTGAAATCCGGGTACCGCCGCGGTTCCACCCGCCGCCCGATCGAATGCCGGCGGCCACCCGAGCCGCATGGTCCGCGCACCTCCCGGCACCCGGCATACGGGCCCGGTCGGGGCGGCGGCGAATGTAGGCGGCCCGGCGGAGAGAATAAAGCGCGGAGGAAGATAAGCCGGGTTCTGTTACGGAGACCTCGGGCACAGGGCCCGGTGAATCCGCGAGGTCATCTATCTGGGCCACCGGTCTCCCGGGGCCTCGAGCGGCCTACCCGGAGCTCGGACGTGGCGGGCCACCACTCGCTCCCTATTTGGCCTTGCTCCCGGCGGGGTTTGCCGTGCCGTCCCTGTTGCCAGGCGACGCGGTGGGCTCTTACCCCACCCTTTCACCCTTGCCTGTGCGGGCGCGAGCCCGCCATCGGCGGTCTGCTCTCTGTGGTACTTTCCGTCGTCTCGCGACGCCCGGGCGTTACCCGGCGCCGTGCCCTGCGGAGCCCGGACTTTCCTCGAGCGGTACGCCGGTGGCGTCCGCCCGCGACCTCCTCTTCCTCCACGCTTTGAATCCGAAACATGCCCAATCTAGCGCCTCTCGAACAGCCCGGCCCGAGATCCGCCGCCGCGGACGGATCCGCGCCCCCGCCGGCTCCCGACGCTCGCCGCATGAAACGCGCGCGTCCGAAGCACGCCTGAAGACTGTTGAAATCGAGCCCGATGGCCTAGTTTGAGGTCGGTTAGGCCTCGACCGTCTTCCCTTGCCGGCGGGCCGACCCAGCCCGAACGAACCCTTGGGAAGGCGCCATGGTAACACGAACGTCGTTTCGCGTGTTAGAGGGTGGCCGCGGGCTTGAAACCGGAGACGCCACGGCGCCCGTAGGGATGCTCGACAGGAGCGATCGGGCAGCGAGCCGGTGGGGTCATGCGCCGACTGACGGCGTGCTTCGACAGGCGGAGGTGGCCTAGCCGCAACGATACTTCGTATGCGAGAAAAGTCGGATGTCATCTACATAGCCCGCAGGTCGGGTTCGGATTGCGCTGTGTCGCGCGGACGGACGGGCCGGGTGTCGACCCGCTGATGGCCGCGTCCGAGGTTTTCCGGCCTCCGCGTCCAGCGCATGTCCGGGCCGTGTTGGCGGCGTTCCTCCTCGCGGCCTACGGTTGGGCGTGCGGCGACAGCGGCAGCACGGAGTTATCGCTGGCGCCCAGCGACATCGTGGCGGTCTCTCCCCCCTCCGACACCGTCCCGGCGGGCGAACAGGCGGACCCACCGGTTTCGGTGCGCGTCCTCAACTCGCTGGGAGATCCGATCGAAGGCATCCCGGTTCGATTCCTCCTCACGTCGGGCAAAGGCCAGCTGTTCCCGAACCTGGCGGTCTCCAATCAGCAGGGCATCGCCGAGGCGACCTACCAGGCGGACCTGGAGGCCGGCGAGGCATCGGTACGCGCGGACATCCCCAGCGCGCCCAATGTGAAGCCGATCGACTTCCAACTCATCACGCGCCCCATCACATCGGTCCAGCTCGCCGTCGTGAGCGGCGACGGACAGCGCGCGGAGACGGGCAGCCAGCTTCCTCTCCCCTTCGTGCTCCGCATCACCACACCCACCGGCAACCCCGCCGGCGGAATCCCGGTCGCCTGGCGGGTGGCCAGTGGCGCGGACGCCGGAGCGCGTCTGACGGCGGACACCACCTACTCGGACGCGGCCGGCCGCACTCAGGTGTTGTTGACCCTGGGCAATCAAGCCACCGAGCACGTCGTCGAGGCGGTGGCCGCGGGTGGAGTCGCTTCCGACACGGTTCGGTTCACAGCCACCGCGGCGGCGGACTTCTC
Organism: Gemmatimonadota bacterium; assembly: GCA_046757845.1. Lineage (GTDB taxonomy): Bacteria > Gemmatimonadota > Gemmatimonadetes > Palauibacterales > Palauibacteraceae > JBHHYZ01. The sequence continues at coordinate 5,406 of JBHHYZ010000017.1, read as the reverse complement.
CGGCAGTGTCGTGCTGGACTCCGTGCGTCCGATTCCGTTGCGCGCCGGCGTCGAAGCGGTCCTGTTCGGCGCGGGCTTCAGCTCCCAGGCGGAGGACGACGAGGTGAGAGTGGAGGGCGAGCCCGCGGAGATCCTCCAGACTTCGACCTCCGAATTGCATTTCATCGCTCCGTCCTTCGACGACCGCTGCCGGCCCGCGCGTTCCGTCGGAGTCCGAGCGATCGTGCGAGGCGAGGCGAGCAACGGCGAGATGGTGGGATTCGAGCCCCGAAGCTCGGTCGTTCGGCTCCAGGTGGGCGAGGCGCGGACCCTGCGTGACCCGGCGGACGTGAGATGCTTCCTGTTCGACTCGGCCTCGGTGGCCCGCGAATACTCGATCGAAGTTCAGAGCGCGAGCAAGGTGGCGCTGGCCGGGACATCGGTTCGGCTGGCGTCCGTGGCCGGAGGCGGGCCGTCCGCGAACCGCGCGGCGGGCGTGATCACCGAGCGCGGACCCGACGCCGCACTGATCCAGCTGGCCGAGCAACAGGCCGGCCCCGAGCTGCAGTTGAAACGCAACGTTTTGCAGGAATTGCTGCGACGCCGAGCCGTTCCGGCTTCCCGAGTGAGAAGGGATTCCGCGGCCCTGGCCACCGTGTCCGCTGCACCTCCCGCCGATGGGGATACGCTGCGCTTCATCTTCGCCGTTCAGCCGAATCTGACCGCCACGTGTTCGGACACCACCAAGCGGGCGAGCGGAGTCGTGCGGGCGGCCGGCCGCCACTTCGTGCTGGTGGAGGACATCCAGAGTCCCGCCGGCGGTTTCACGGCGGGCGACTGGGCCCAGCTGGGCACGGAGCTGGACGACGTCACCTTCCCCACGGACACGAGCTACTTCGGACCGCCGGCGGACATCGATTTCAACCAGCGCGTGCTTCTGTTCTTCACTCCGGAAGTCAACGCACTCACCCCGCGCGGCTCTCCGTCGGGCCTCGGCGGCTTTTTCCTGCCCCTGGATCTGGCCGCGGCGCGTGCCGGCGGAGGAGGGCTTCCGGGACCGGCGGGCGAATTGTGCCCGGCCAGCAACGAAGGGGAAGTCCTCTATCTCGTCGTGCCCGATCCCGAGGGGAACTTCGGTGACGCGATCGATGTGGCCCGGGCGCGCCGCAACGCCCGCGGGATCGTGGCTCACGAGTTCCAGCACCTGATCAACGCCGAGGGCCGACTCCTGCGGGACCAGAGCGGTTTCGCCGCGAGGGAAGAGGTGTGGCTGGACGAAGGTCTTTCGCACCTGGCCGAAGAGGTCGTCGGATTGAGGATGTTGGGCCTCAATCCGCGGGGGAACTTCACATTCGAGGACGTCGCGGGCTCCCGAAACGCCCTCGACCTGTTCAACGCGTTCCAGATCAACAACTTCTTCCAGCTCAGCCTGTTCATGCTGAATCCTAACCGAGCCCCGGCCCTTTCGACGGTGGACCCCGGTGGGTTCGCCGGGCTGCAGATGCGAGGTCTGGCCTGGTTCTTCCTGCGCTGGCTGGGGGATCAGGAGGGCGGAGCGGACGAACGCACCCTGTTCCGGCAGATCGTCCAGGGCGGCCCGAACCGGTTGCGCGGAATCGAGAACATCGAGCTCGCGACTCGCAGGCGGTGGGAGGATCTGCTGAGCGACTTCACGGCGGCGCTGGCCGCGGACGATGCCGGTGTTCCCGCGCTTCCGGACCGTTTGAAGGTGTTGACCTGGGACTTTCGTTCCGTGTTCGCCAGCCTCAACCGGAATCCCGCCGCGAGAGGGCGATTCATCCTGTCCTTCCCGCTCTCCAGCACGCGGCTGCGTTTCGAGACCGCGGCCTTCGACTTCGATCTTCTGGCGTCGACGGTGAAGTACTTCACGCTGAGCTCGAGCTTCACGTCGCCGGCCCTGGCGCTGAGCCTCGGCACTCCGACCGGGCGGGCATTGGCGGAAGGGGCGCATGCCCAGGTGACGATCGTGAGGCTCAAATGACCTGTCTGGAGGGGGAACGGAGATGAGGGAGAGGATGACGTGGGAGAGTCGGTGCCGGAATCGAACATCGGTGAGGCGGCTGCGCGCCCTGGTCGTGGCCGCTGTGCTCGGCAGCCCGGTCGCCGGGCTGGGCCAAGTGCCGGCTTACGACTCCGAACCGGAGCCGTTCGAACCCAGCAGGATCGACCTGGTGGTGTTCGGCGGGGCCCTCACGCCGCTGTCCGACCTGACGAAGGACGAGAACTCGTTCGGCACGGTCATCACGGCGGCAGCCTCGCTGGGGGCGGAAGGCACCTACTGGTTCGAGAACGGCTTCGGCGTGGCCGTGCAGGCACTGTACGCGCCGGCCGATCTCCGGATCACCCCCACGAGCTTTCAGGGCGCCGTGCCGCCGGACCTGGGTAGCGCCGACTACATCGCGGCCGCCGCCAGCCTCAGGTATCGCCTCCGGCTCGAGGGCGTCGCGGAGATCGTCCAGCCGTACTTCGGTCTCGGGGCAGGAATCCGGCACCTGTCGGTTGACGCGATCGCGTCTCCGGAGGTGGACGACGTGACGGATCCCGTGGCGACCGCCGCGGCCGGCGCGTTCGTCACCGTGTCCCGCCTGTTCAAGTTCCGATTCGAGCTGCGCGATTGGGTGTCCAGCTTCGACACGCCGACCAACGGGGACTCGAGGATTCAGAACGATATCTCCGTCACGATCGGGGTGGGCGTGAAACTGCGGTAGGCGATCTGCGGTAGACGGTGGGCTACATCTTCTCGAACCAGGTGCCCGGCTCTTCGATCAGGGAGCCGATCGCCTTGAGCGCGGCCAGAACGTTGCAGGAGTGATAGCGGTAGTCCCAGTTGCCGTTTCCGAGATTCGACTCCTCCGCCGTCTGGCCGAGCAGCAGGTTGAGTCCGGTGACGACGGCGCCGGCCACGTGCTGGAGCCCGTTGCTCTCGAGCTCATCCCCGACCAGGATGAGCCCATCCCATCGCACGTTTCCGTTCAGGGTCAGGTCACCCTGGACCACGAGCGTGCCGCGGCCGCTCTGCGGCGGAGTCATGGAGAAGCTCGCCTGGTCGATCAGGATGAGCGGCCATTCGTCTGCGCCCAGACTCCCGAAATCCGGGAAGCCATCCCGGGACAGCACATAGTCCGCCTGGGCGAAGCTCTCGTCCAGGAGCCCCTGCCAGTCGATGTGCGTGCCCCCCAACAGGGCCACGGCGGTCTGCGTGCTGTCGATGCCCGGGTTGCCGACGAAGCCGCTTCCGCTTCCCTTGCCCTTGCCGTTGCCGTTCTGGGAGAACCCTCCCGGAGGCACGGCCAGCCCGGCCACGTCCTCGGTACCGCCAACCGGACAATCTGCCGGGGTCGCCGCGTCGAGCCCGGAGACGGAGCCCGCGTTTCCGTTCTTCTCGAGGCCTCCGGCGGCCGTGAGGGCCGCGTTGACGCGGAATCCGGCCGCCTTGCGGATCACGGCGGCGCTGAGGGTGCGTACGGCGAGTCCTCCTTCGGGTGGCGCGTGCCGGCCCACCGACGTGAGGATATACAGGTTGGAGGAGTCGTCCACCGTGAGGAGCGGCTCGAGGATCACCGACGCGGTTCCTCCACCGTAGGTATAAACCGAGGTGTCGGTACGCACCTTGCCCCGGGCCAGGAAGTCGGAAAACCCTCGATCGGCCAGGTAGAACGCTCGCAGGCTCGCGGTGTGGTTCTGGTTGATCCTGTAGTCCGTGGTGGACACCAGGTGCCCGGCCATGGCCAGGCCGGACAACGCCATGAGGACGAGCAGCGCCATGACGAGCGCGAAGCCGCGTTCTCCTCCCCATGGGAGCCGAGCGCCCGCGCCCCCGGCCGATCCGACCCGTAGGAGTCGCCAGCGACTCGATTCCCGCCTGTGTTTCGAACTCTCGATCATCGCCGTCCCAACCGTATCGGGGAAGAAGGTCCCCCCACCCCTCGGGACACTGAGGCCCCGGCGCCCCCCAATAAGCAAGGCGCCTCATCCCCGGGGCTCCTTGCCCACACTTCGGACAGTGCAAGCGGAGTGCTCACGTGGCGCAGGCGGCACGCCGTACACGTAATCGGCAGCCGAATAAGCAGATAGCTATGTCTGGCGCTGCCTTGCCGTGGAGGCGGTGGTGCCCGTTTTCGGAGCGCGATACGAACTTTCTTGCGCAGCGGGGAGACAGTGTGCATTCCTGAGGTGCGAATACGGCCTACCGGTTGGACGACCGGCGGCCGACCGGAGCACTCGAACCCGGGCAGGCCGCCATGATCCGAGACCCGATCGGCCTAACCGCAACCCTTGCCGGTGTGACCGCTCTGGCCTTCTGGCTGGAATCGCGGTTTCGCTGGGCGTCTCGGGCGGGAGCCGCCCTGCTCGTGATCCTGTTCGGCGCCGTCCTGTCGAACGCCCGGTGGGTCCCCGTGTCCTCCTCCGTGTACGACGCCGTGTTCGGCCCCGTCACGTCGCTCGCCATCGTGTGGTTGCTCCTCGCCATCCGTCTCGACGACCTCAAGGAGGCGGGGCCCCGCATGTTGGCGGCTTTCGCCATCGCGACGCTCGCAACGGCGGTGGGGGCGACAGTGGCCGGGCTCGCGTTCTCGGGCGCGTTCGACGGTGAGAGCTGGAAGCTCGCCGGTGTCATGACCGGCACGTATTCGGGCGGGAGCTTGAACTTCGTGGGAGTCGGGCGGGCGTTGAGCCTCCCACCGTCGCTGTTCTCCGCGGCCGCGGCTTCCGACAACGTGGTGACGGCCGTATGGATGGGAGCCACGCTGATGCTCCCGATCTGGTTGGCCCGCTGTTACGGCGCCCGGATGCCGGCTCTCTCCGCCGCGCAGGATCGAGACGGGAGTCGCACGGAGGCCGGGGCCGTGGAGGCGTCGCGGTCCCGCGGCCCGAGCGTGCCGGGCGCCGGCGGACTGTTCGGCACCTCTCGCCCGGGGATCCTGGACATGTCGGTGATCCTCGGCATCGGCCTGCTCCTGGTGTGGATCGCGTCGACCCTGGGCGCGATCTTTCCGGCCGTCCCGGCCGTCCTGTGGCTCACTACCCTGGCGCTCCTGGCCGGAAGCGTCCCGGCCACCCGGAGGCTCACGGGTTCCATGCAGATGGGATACCTCGCACTCCACGTATTCTTCGCGGTGATCGGGATCAACTCGAGGATCAGCGAGATTCTGCGCGTGGGCCCCGAGGTCTTGTACCTAACCGTCACGGTCGTGGCGGTCCACGGCCTGCTGACCTACGGCGGAGCGTGGCTGGCCAGGCTGGATGTCCGCGTCGCTTCCGTGGCCTCCCAGGCGGCTGTCGGAGGCCCTTCGACGGCCCTCGCTCTGGCGGTCGCGCGCGATTGGCCGGGACTCGCGCTACCCGGGGTCGCGGTGGGGATGCTGGGCTACGCGGCCGGCACCTACGCCGGCCTGGGCGTGGCCT
>JBHHYZ010000016.1:0-50414 GCA_046757845.1 Gemmatimonadota bacterium | reverse complement strand
CGCCGGGGACGCGGGAGCCGCCGGAGAACGGAGCCTCACGATCCGGCAGTATCTGCGGGCCCTGCAGGAGGGCCGGGCGCCGGTGCCGGAGCGCCGATCCGGCCTCGGGCGTACCTCGCGCTTCGCCGCCTGGCTCAGCGGCAAGGCGGGGCGCTGATGTCTCTCAGGATCGGCGTCGTTCACGGACCCAACCTGAATCTCCTGGGCTCGCGGGAGCCCGAGCACTACGGTCACCTTCGGCTCTCCGAGATCGAGGCCCTTCTCTCACGGCGCGCCAAGCGGAAGCGGGTCGAGCTCTCCTTCTTCCAGTCCAACGAAGAAGGCGCTCTGGTGGGGTGGGTACAGGAGCATTCTCCTTCCGTGGACGGGTGGCTGGTGAACGCGGCCGCGTTCACCCACACCAGTGTGGCTCTTCGGGATGCGCTGGCCGCCTGTGGCCGGCCGTTCGTGGAAGTGCACCTTTCCAACATCTTCGCTCGCGAGACGTTTCGGCACGAGTCTCTGCTCGCGGATCTGGCTGTGGGGGTCGTGGCCGGGTTCCGTGAGAACAGCTATCTGCTGGGTCTGGAGGCCCTCGTGTCCCACCTGACCGCGAGCCCGTGACCGTTCTGCCACAGGCGCTCGCACCGTGTGGAGGGCGGGGACTGGCCCGGGTGCGGGAGGGCATTTCGCACATCGGTCTCGACGCGATTCTGTTGAGCCACGCCGCCAACATCCGCTATCTGTCGGGTTTCACGGGATCCGCCGGAGTGCTGCTGGTCACCCGACTCGATGGCGCCTTCCTGATCACGGACTTCCGGTATGAGGAACAGGCTCGGGACCAGGTGCCGGCGGACATCTCCGTGTGGACGGCCCGCGACGGTGTGTGGGCCGAGCTCGGCCGGCTCCTGCCATCGCTTCGGGGAGTGCGCCGGATCGGCTTCGAGCCCGAACGGCTCAGCGTTCGGGATCGAGAGGAGTTGGGAGAACGGTGCGGGGGCATCCTGTGGGACCGTGCCCCGAAGCTGGTCGAGGCGTTGCGGTCCAGGAAACAGCCGGAGGAGGTGGAGCGGATTCGGCGTGCCGCGAGGATCGCCCAGCGCGGGCTCGAGGCGGTGCTCGAGCGGACCGATGAAGGAGTGACCGAGCGTCAGCTGGCCGCCGAGTTGGACTACGCGCTTCGGCGGGAGGGTTCGGGACCGCTGCCGTTCGAGTCCATCGTGGCCGGAGGGCCACGGAGCTCGCTTCCACACGCGGAGCCCGGAGACCGGCCGCTGCGCGAAGGCGACTTCCTGTTGCTGGACTTCGGGGCCACGGTCGACGGCTACTGCTGCGACACGACCCGCACGGTCGTCCTGGGAAGGGCGCGGCCGTGGCAGCGCGAGATGTACGAGTCGGTCCTGGAGGCGCAACAGGCGGCCATCGCCGCGATCGTACCCGGAGTGGCCGCTCGGGAGGTCGATCGAAGCGCGAGGCGGGCGCTCCAGTCGTGCGGGCTCCAGGATCGATTCGGCCATTCCACCGGTCACGGGATCGGCCTCGAGGTGCATGAAGACCCACGGCTGTCGGGTTCTTCGTCGGATGTACTCCTGCCGGGCCACGTGGTGACGGTGGAACCGGGCGTGTATCTTCCCGGGCGTGGAGGCGTGAGGATCGAGGACGATGTGGCCGTGGCGGAGCACGGTGCCGTCCTCGTGACGGCAGGCGCCGGAGGGATCGTCGAACTCTGAGCCTCGAGTGTTTGTACGGGCCAGGCTAGCTTACAGACAAGTCGGGACGACGCGCGATGGCGGATACCTCGGATTTCAGGAACGGGATGGTGATCGAGCTGGGAGGCACGCTCTACTCGATCACCTACTTCCAGCACGTCAAGCCGGGCAAGGGTGGCGCCTTCGTCCGGACCAAGCTCAAAGGAGTGATGGATGGGGGCGTGGTGGACCGCACCTTCCGGGCGGGCGAGAAGGTCAAGGAGGTGCGCCTGGAGCGCCGGCCGATCCAGTACAGCTATACGGACGGGAATCTCTACTACTTCATGAACCTTGAGACTTACGAGATGATCCCGTTGTCCGCCGCGGCGATCGGAGAGGATCAGCTCCTGTATCTGCAGGAGAACATGGAGTGTCAGGGGCTGACGAGGGACGGCGAAGTGCTAGCTGTCGAGCTGCCCCAGTTCGTGGAGCTCACGGTGGTGGAGACGGATCCCGGCGTGAAGGGCGATACCGCGCAGGGCGGAACGAAACCCGCCAAGCTGGCGACGGGAGCCGTGGTTCAGGTTCCGCTGTTCATCGAGAGGGGCGAGACGATTCGAGTGGATCGTACCGAACACAAGTACATCACGCGAGTCGCTTCATGATCGACATGGAGTGGCTCCGGCAACTCATCGACATGGTGAGCGATTCGGAGATCGATTCGGTCGAGATCTCCCGATTGGGCAGGCGGGTCAGGGTGTGCAAGTCCCCGGCCGTGCAGGTCGTCAACTCAGCTGAGGGGCTCGCTTCGGCGGGAGTGGCGCACGGGCCGTTCGGCGGAGGCGGGGGGGCCACCGGCTCGCCAGCGCTCGAGGCGGCCGAAGGCGACGCTCCGGAGGAGCCGGCGGATTCCTCGGACCTCTTCCAGGTCAATTCGCCCATGGTGGGGACCTTCTACCGGGCTCCGGCACCGGATGCCCCTCCCTACGTGGAAGTCGGAGATCGGGTCAGCAAGGGGCAAACTCTCTGCATCCTCGAGGCCATGAAGCTGATGAACGAGCTCGAGTCCGAGGTGTCCGGCGTGGTCCGGGAGATCGCGGTGCAGAATGCCGAGCCGGTGGAGTACGGCCAGCTCCTGTTCCGGATCGAGCCAGACGGAGCCGGCTGAGCCGCCTTGTTCCGCAAGATCCTCATCGCCAACCGCGGAGAGATCGCGCTCCGCATCATCCGGGCCTGCCGAGAGCTGGACGTCCGCACGGTCGTCGTCTACTCGGAGCCCGACCGAGATTCGTTGCACGTCCGTTTTTCCGACGAGGACATCTGCGTCGGGCCGGCTCCGAGCCGGGAGAGCTATCTCAACATTCACCGGCTGCTCGCCGCCGCCGAGATCACCGGCGCGGAGGCGATCCACCCGGGCTACGGCTTTCTGGCCGAGAACGCCGAGTTCGCGGAGATCTGCGAACGTAGCGGCCTCACCTTCATAGGTCCGACCGCCGACCAGATTCGGCGGATGGGAGACAAGGCGGAAGCCCGCCAGACGATGCTGAAGGCTGGAGTGCCCGTCATACCCGGTAGCGAGGGCCCGATCGATGACGAGGCGGAGGCTCTCGCCGAGGCGGAGCGGATCGGTTTCCCGGTGATGATCAAGGCGTCGGCTGGCGGAGGGGGACGCGGCATGCGCGTGGCCCGCGACGCCGAAGAGTTTCGCCGCGCGTTCAGCATGGCCCGCAACGAAGCGGAGGCGGCCTTCAACGACCCTTCCGTATATCTGGAGCGGCTCCTGGAGCGGCCGCGCCACGTCGAGATCCAGTTGCTGGGTGACCGGCACGGACATCTCGTTCACCTCGGGGAGAGAGACTGCTCGGTGCAGCGGCGGCATCAGAAGCTGGTGGAGGAGTCACCCAGTCCAGCGGTCACTCCCGAGCTGCGCAAGGCGATGGGCGAAGCGGCCATCCGGGGCGGGCAGGCCATCGACTACGCGAGCGCCGGCACCGTGGAGTTCCTGATCTCTCAGACGGGTGAGTTCTACTTCATGGAGATGAACACCCGCATCCAGGTCGAGCACCCCGTCACCGAGATGGTGACCTCGCTGGACCTGATCAAAGCCCAGATCCGCCTTGCGGCGGGCGAAGAGCTCGATGTCCCCGCGGATCTCAGCTTTCGGGGACACGCGATCGAATGCCGCATCAACGCCGAGGATGCGGATCACGGCTTTCGGCCCTCTCCCGGCAGGATCACCGCCTTTCACGCGCCGGGCGGCACAGGTGTGCGAGTGGACACCCACGTGTACAGCGGCTACGAGGTGCCGTCTCACTACGACTCGCTCATCGCGAAGCTGATCGTTCACGGCGCGACGCGCGAGGAGGCCCGTATGCGCGCGTACTACTCGCTGGAGGAGTTCATCGTCGAAGGAGTGAGCACGACGATTCCATTCCTGCGCCGGGTGCTGAGCCATCCGGAGTTTGCCGCCGGCGATGTGGACACCGGATTCGTGGAACGCATGACCCTCGCCTCCTGACTCGCGTGGAACTTGACGTCCTGTGGATCCAGGCGGAGTTGGACGCCGTCGATCTGCGAGGGCGTCTGGCGATCGTGATCGATGTGCTCCGAGCCTCCACCAGCATCGTGACCGCCCTGGAAGCGGGCGCCCGCGCGGTGCTCCCCGCCGCGTCGCACGAAGAGGCCCGGTCTGCGGCCCGACGTTTGGGCCGGGAGTCCGTGCTGCTGTGCGGTGAGAGGGAACGAGTGAAAATCCCCGGGTACGATCTGGGCAATTCACCGCGCGAGTATACGCACAGTCGTGTCGCGGGCAGGACACTGGTGTATTGCACCACCAACGGCACCCCGGCGGTGCGCCGGTGCGGGCGAGCCGAGGCGGTCTGGCTGGGGGCGTTCCGAAACCTGACGGCGGTCGCGGCGGCCGCCGGCCGAGTGGATTCGAGTCCGGTCATCGTGTGTGCCGGGCGGGCCGGCAGAGTGGCCGTGGACGACGTCCTGTGTGCCGGGCATCTTGTGGAGAGACTCCGAGTCCCGGATCCGTCTGTCCCGCTCAGTGACGGGGCGCGGGCCGCTTTGCGCCTGGCCCGGTCGGTGGGTCCGCCGTCGGCCGACTTCCTCGCGCAGACGGCGGGCGGGCGGGCGCTGGCCGATCTCGGGCTGAGTGCGGACGTCGAGTTCAGCGCGGCGGTGGGAGTCAGTGAGGTCATACCGGTTCTGGACGGCGACATGCTGGTGAGGAAGAGATCGGGCCCGGGCGGAACGGGGGCGGACGGATGCTGAACGAGCGACAGCGGGCCGAGGCTCTGGGAATCGGGCTGGCGGCATTGGGTTTGCTGGTCGGTGTGGCGACGCTCTACCCCGAACTGGCGGGCGGGGCCGGGAACCCGGTCGGCCCCGCTGGGGCAGCTGTCCACGCTTGGGCCTCGGCGGCCTTCGGCGTCGTGGCCTTCCTGGTTGTCCTTCCGGCGTTCGTCTGGGGGGTTCGCTGCTTCGAGCTGATCGGCCGGGATACCGCGATCCGGCTCTCGATCCTCGTTTCGGGCCTTCTCGTTCTGGTTCCCGCTGCGATTCGGGTCATCGGCGGTCCCGGCGAAGGGGCGATGGAAGCGGCCGGTTGGGTCGGGCGTGCGGTGGGCGAGGCCCTGGAGGGAGGCTTCGGAGTGCTGGGAGCCAGCGTGATCGCCGTGGCGCTGGGCCTGGCTCTGTCGGTGTTGACCCTGGGGTGGTCTCCCGGGCGGGGTCTGACGGGCTTCTCCCGGGCGGTCAGGGCGGGCCTCCGGGCTGCCGGGGTATGCCTCCGGACCGCCGGACGGGGAGCCCGGTGGTCCGTGCGGGCGGGACGCGCGTTGTTCGCAGGGAACGAGACGGGTCCGTCCTCGTGGGAAGGGCCCGCCCGGACGCCGCCGTCGCCGGTGGATGCTGAACCGGCTCGCAGGCGCTCCCCGAAGCCCCGGTCGACGCCGGAGGCCCGGGAGCAGGTGGCCCTGCTCGACTCGGCGGATCTGTCCGAGACCGAACGTCCTCCGGTCCAGCTGCTCACCGAGCCCGTGCGCCGTTCCAGCGGGCTGAGCGAGCGCGAGCTGCGTGGTCTGGGCGACGTGCTGGTGCGAAAGCTCGCCACCTTCCGGATCGAAGGCGAGATCGGGGGCTGGACGACGGGTCCGGTCGTGACGCAGTTCGAGGTCGTTCCGGCCGCCGGCGTGAAGGTGGGCCAAATCGCCGCCCGGGCGGACGACCTGGCTCTGGCGCTTCGCGCACCATCGGTGCGCATCGTGGCACCCATTCCGGGTAAGGGTGCGGTGGGGGTCGAGGTTCCCAACCCGGAGCCGGAGATGGTCTACCTCAGGGAGATTCTGGAGTCGGACTCCTATCTGCGCACCCGTTCCGATCTCCCACTGGCCCTGGGCCGGGACCTCTCGGGAACCCCGTACTGCGCGGATCTGGCCCGCATGCCACACCTTCTGATCGCCGGGGCGACGGGCTCCGGCAAGTCCATCTGCGTCAACGCGATCATCACGAGCCTCATCTACCGCTACAGTCCGACCGAGCTGCGCCTGCTGATGATCGATCCGAAGATGGTGGAGTTGAGCGTGTACAACGACCTGCCTCATCTCCGTCACCCGGTGGTCACCGACAACGAGGAAGCGGCCTCGATCCTCAAGTGGGCGGTGTTCGAGATGAAGCGCCGCTTCGGCCTCTTGTCGGCCAATGGTTGTCGAAATGTGGAGGAGTTCAATCGGCGTGTTCGCGCGGGGCAGGAGATCCTCCTGCGGAGGAGGAGGCCGGAGGGCGAAGCCGCCGCGACTAGGGAACGGCCTCACGAGGAAGGCGAGCTGCCGACCATCGTGCTGGTGATCGACGAGCTGGCCGATCTGATGGCCACGGTGCAGGCGGAGGTGGAGACCCCGCTGGCCATGCTGGCCCAGAAGGCGCGGGCCGTGGGGCTTCACCTGGTGGTGGCGACCCAGCGACCGTCGGTGAACGTGATCACCGGTCTCATCAAGGCCAATTTCCCGAGCCGGATCGCGTTTCGTGTGGCTTCCAAGACAGACAGCCGGACCATCCTGGACCAGAATGGCGCGGAGAGCCTGCTGGGCAACGGGGATATGCTCTTCCTGCCGCCGGGAGAGTCGGACCCGGTACGGATCCAGGGCGCCTACGTCTCCAGCCAGGACACCGAACGGATCCTCCGCTGGTATCGGGAGCGCGCCACGGCTCGTGCGGCGCAAGCCGAGAGCGCCGGCCGGGAGCGGGACATCCTGGAGGTCGTCCGGGAGCTCGAGGACCAGGAATCGAGGCCGGGCGTGGCCGGAGAGGTTCTCGCCGAACGGGATGAGTTGTTCGGCCAGGCGGCGGAGATCGTCGTGGCCAACTCCTCGGGCTCCACCAGCCTCCTGCAGCGCCGGCTGAAGATTGGCTACGGACGGGCGGCCCGTATCATCGACCAGCTTCACCATGCCGGTGTGGTCGGACCCGCTGAAGGCTCCCGACCCCGTGAGATCCTGGTGGGGTTGGAGGACCTGGAGGAGATCCTCAGGAATGGGTAGCCGCTGGCGGAGGATGCGCACCGCGTCACTCCGCGCGGCGACCCGCCGGACGCGGCTTGGCGGCGTCTGCCTGTTCGGCTTGGTCATGGCGGTCGGGTTCGGAGGCTGCGGTGACGCTCCGAAGGTCTCGCGTGAGGCGGCGCGGCCCGGGACCGGTACGGGGGCGGTGGCTGCCGGGCGAGCCTCGGCGGGCCGCGAGGAGTTCGGGACCGATTCGATCCCCGCTCCGGCCGGGGGAGTGGAGGCTCGGCCCACCGTCGTCCGGGGCTCGGCGGCGGGGACCGTCGTGAACTCTCCGGCGCGGGAAGCGGCGCCGGCGCGGCGGACGGGGGTGGAGTCTCCCGATTCCGCTCGCGTCGCGGGGAGGGAGAACTCGAGGGCGACCGGGGAGACGGGCGGAGCGGAGGCGCCTGGAGAGGCTCGGGCCGAACGCCCGGGCAGCGCTCGCGCGTCGGAACCTCCGGTGGATGTGGATCGGCTCCTCCGCCTCGCGGACTCCGCTTACCGCTCCCTGCCTTCCCTGCGGGCCCGATTCGAGCAGACCGTGGATGTGCCCCTGCTCGAAAGGCATCGCCGCGGGATCGGTATCTGGTACCAGCGGGGCCGGGGCCACTTCAAGATGGAGTTCGAGGATCCGCCCAACGACGTCATCGTGGCGGACGGGACGTCTCTGTGGCTCTACTACCCCAGCACGAACCCGGGCCAGGTGATTCGCTCGGATCTGACCGCCCCACGTACGGAAGCCGGCACGGCCGATGTGCTCGCCGGCATCCTCGCCGCGGCCAGGACCCGCTACACGGGCAGATGGACGGGAAGGGAGGAGGTGAAGGGCACCCTCACCGACGTCGTTCGCCTGGAGCCGAAGGAGCGGTCTCCGTACCGTCTGGTGCGTGTGTGGATCGCTGTGCGGGACCATCTGGTCCGGAAGTTCGAGATCAGGCAGGAGAACGAGACGGTTCGAACGGTCACTCTGTGGAATCTGGAGCCGAGGGCGGCGATCTCCGATTCGATCTTCCGCTTCGTACCGCCCGAGGGCACTGAGGTGTTCGGCGGATGAAGCTGGCCCTGGTGAGCCTGGGCTGTGACAAGAACACGGTCGATTCCGAGCGGATGCTGGCGGAGCTGGTCGGGCATGGAGCCGTTCCGGTAGAGGATCCCCGCCAGGCGGACATCGTCCTGGTCAACACGTGTGGCTTCATCGATGCGGCCAAGGAAGAATCGATCGAGACTCTCCTTCGCGCCGCGGCGCTCAAGCGGAGCGGAACGTGTCGGGCTGTCGTGGCCGTGGGCTGCATGGTGGCCCGCTACAGGTCCGAGATGATCGCGGAGCTGCCGGAGGTTGACCTCTTCGTGGGGCTTCGCGATGTGGTGCGGCTGGTTCCGGAGCTGCGGGCCCGGGGCCTGCTGGACGGTCCGCGGGAGCACCCGGGCGAGCGGCTACCGCTGGGTGGGAAGCGGCACGTGAGCTATCTCAAGCTGAGCGAAGGGTGCGACCATGGCTGCGCGTTCTGCGCGATCCCCCTGTGGAGAGGGAAGCATCGATCGTTCGGAGTCGAGGCCCTGGTGGCCGAAGCCGCGGCGCTGGAGGCTCGGGGAACCGTGGAGCTGAACCTCGTGGCCCAGGATGTCGCTCACTACGGTCGGGACCTGGAAGGTGATGCGGACATCGTCACCCTGTTGCGCGCCCTGCTCGCCGGCACGTCCATACCGTGGATTCGGTTGCTCTACGTCTATTCGGCGGGGCTGCGGCCGCCGCTGGTCGAGCTCATGGCCGCCGAGCCCCGTCTGCTGCCCTACCTGGATGTGCCTATCCAGCACGCCAGCGATCGGGTCCTGAGGCGGATGCGCCGGCCGGAGCGCCAGGACAGCCTGCGCCGGAAGATCGGGTGGCTTCGCGAATCGATCCCCGATCTCACGCTGCGAACCACGGTCATGGTCGGCTTCCCGGGCGAGACGGAGAGGGACTTCCGGATCCTGCTCGATTTCATGGAGGAGATCCGGTTCGACCATCTCGGCGCCTTCGCGTTCTCCCCGCAGGAGGGCACCCGGGCGGCGGCGATGGCGGAACAGGTGCCTGAGGACGTGGCCGCCGAGCGGCTGGAAGAGCTCCTGGCGATCCAGCGTGCGATCAGCGCGGAGCGCCTGACCGAGGAGGTCGGGCGGCCCCGCACGGCGATCGTGGACCGGCTGGAGCCTGGCGAGTTCACGGATCTCTCGCCGTGCCCGCCCCCGGTGATCGCCGTGGGGCGCCTCAGTGGCCAGGCGGACGATGTAGATGGCGTGACGGTGCTGCGCTCCCGCACGAGCCTGGAGCCGGGACAGCTGGTGAAGGTCGTGGTGCGCGAGGTGGACGATTTCGATCTGCGGGCCGACGTGGTGGACATCCTGTCCTCCCGAGTTCACGCGCCTCCCTCCCTCCCTCCCGCCCGGGATCGGGCTCTGCCGGTCGTACCGCTCGGGTTGGAGACGACGTGGGGCCGATGAGGAACGCGGGGAAGCTGCGGGAGAGGGCGGCGCGAGTCATGCCGGGAGGCGTGAGCTCGCCCGTGCGCGCGTTCCAGGCGGTGGGGGGCGTGCCGCTGTTCGCGGCCCGCGGCGAGGGAGCCTATCTGTTCGACACGGAGGGTAACCGATACGTCGACTATGTGCTTTCCTGGGGGCCTCTGATCCTGGGCCACGCGCATCCGGAGGTGGTGGAGGCGGTGGGGCGCGCGGCCAGGGATGGGTTGAGCTTCGGGACCACGGTGGCCGCGGAGGCCGAGCTCGCGGAACGCGTCGTCCAGTGGATCCCCGCGGTGGAGATGGTGCGGTTTGTGAACAGCGGCACGGAAGCCACGATGTCGGCCGCGCGCCTGGCGCGCGGTGCCACAGGCCGAGATCTGCTGCTCAAGTTCGAGGGATGCTACCATGGCCACGCGGACTCCTTTCTGGTTCAGGCGGGCTCGGGAGTGGCCACCTTCGGGCTTCCGGACTCACCCGGAGTCCCGCTAGCGCTGTCCCGGCTCACGGTGGCTGTCCCGTTCAACGATCTGGAGGCGGTGGCGACCGCCTTCGATCGGCACAAGGATGACTTCGCGGCCGTGATCGTGGAGCCGGTGGTGGGCAACGCCGGACTGATCCTCCCGGAACCGGGATTTCTGGAGGGGCTGCGGGAGATCACCGAGCGTGAGGGAGCGCTGCTCATCTTCGACGAAGTCATGACGGGATTCCGCGTCTCTCGGGGAGGCGCTCAGGAACGCTACGGGGTATGCCCGGATCTCACGACGCTGGGCAAGGTCCTGGGTGGTGGGCTGCCGGTCGCGGCGTACGGAGGTCGGCGCGACCTGATGGCGCGAGTGGCGCCGGCGGGGCCGATTTACCAGGCTGGCACGCTGAGCGGCAACCCGCTCGGGATGGCGGCGGGCCTGGCCCAGCTCCGGGTGCTGGAACGCGAACATCCGTTCGAGCGGTTGGAACGCGCGGCGAGCCGGCTCGTGGAAGGCGTGCTGACCCGGGCGGCCGAGCTTGGAATCCCCGCCTGCGGCTCGCATGCGGGATCCATGTGGGGCATCTTCTTCAGGTCGGGACCCGTACGAAACTATGCGGATGCGAAGGGTTCCGACACGGAGTTCTTCGCCCGGTATTTCAGAGCTTGTCTGCGGCGGGGGATCTACATCGCGCCCTCCGCGTTCGAGGTGGGATTCGTTTCGACCGCGCATTCGGTCGAGGATCTGGATGGGACGTTGGAGGCGGTGAGCGAGGCCCTGGAGGAGGCGACAGCCGAAGCGTAACGGAAGCGTGGCTTCGGGTGTCGAGGATTGGGAAGACTCGGACGGTCGGGAAGCGGAGCCATCGATCGGACGAGCGGGTTGGGTGGACCACGGACGCCGTCGAGGCGGGGAGAAGATCCATGGACGAACGAGGAGGCGGGAACGGCGGAAGTGCGCGAGTGTGCGGCGCGAGGCGAGCCGTCGCGGCCCTGGCCGGGCTGCTCGGCCTGACGGGCCTGGTGGGAGTCGGGCCGCTGTGGGGACAGGGGCTGGCCGACTACGACTACGCGAACCTGGGGTTCCGCGGGATCGGGATCGAGGCCTTCGTGATCAGCCCTAACGACGTGGAAACGACGGCGGGAATCGGGGCGCGGCTCAACCTGGGCTACCTGGGCCCCCACGTGCGGGTGATGCCTCGCTTCGCCTACTGGGACTCGCAGCTCCAGCAGGATGAAGTGGATAAGCTGGCCACGCGGTTGGAGGATCTGATCGAGGGCCAGGGCCAGGCGCGCCCCAGCGTGGATCTGAGCACCATCGACCGCAGCGCCGTGATTCTGGGGACGGATGTTCAATGGCTGCCCGTGGTGACGGGACGTTTCCGGCCCTACTTGGGAGTGGGCAGCGAAGTCTACTTCCTGAACGGCTCTGGAGATGCGATCAACGGGACCTTCGTCGAGGATGCCCTGGACTTGTTCACGGCCGGGATCTCGGGTGTGCTCGGTCTCGAGTTCGATGTGAACTCCAATGGAATCTCCGTCTATCTGGAAGGACGCGGTGCCCTGGCCGCGGACGTGAACAGCGGCGGTTTCACGGGAGGCGTGGCGTTCACCACCCCGTGAATCGGGGTTTGGGCGGGCGAGGGCCCGGGAGTCAAGGGTCGCGCACGAGACTCCCGCGAGGTTCGGATGAGGAGTGCGCGTGAAGGAAGTTCGAGTGGGTGTGATCGGCGCCGGAGGCGCCGCGCAGGTTGTGCACCTCCCCATCCTGAAGCGGCTCCGGGATGTGAAGGTGGTGGCCGTCGTGGATCCGCACGAGAGCAAGGCGCGCACCATCGCGGAGCGGTTCGGGGTGCCGCACGCGGGACGGGACCTCGCGAAGCTCTCGGCCGTCGGGCCCGTGGATGCCGTCGTGGTGTGCACCCCTACGCACAGTCACGAGGAACTGGTGCTGGGGGCGCTTGAGGCGGGGATGCACGTCCTGTGTGAGCGGCCGTTGTCCACCAGCAGCGGATCGGTGGAGCGGATGCTGGCGGCCGCGCGGCGGGCAGACCGGCAGCTGATGGCCGCCATGAATCAGCGCTTTCGCCTGGACATCCGATCGATTCGCCAGTTCCTGGCCAGCGGAGAGCTCGGAGAGGTGTTCTTCCTGCGCTCGGCCTGGCTGAATCGGCGCCACCGGCGGCCCCAGAGAGGGTGGCGTATTCAGGCGGAGCGCTCCGGCGGAGGCGTGCTGATGGATCTGGGGGTCCAGGCGATCGATGTCGCCTTGTGGCTGCTCGGCTATCCGAGGGTGGAGAGGGTGGCCGCGCGCTTCCACGGATCGGGCCCCGTGGAGGACTCCGCGATCCTGCTGTTGGGACTGGAGAACGCCGCCACGGTCAGCATCGAGGTGACCTGGGAGCTCGTGGCGGAGCGCGACCGGAACGCCGTCTATGTTCTGGGCACGGATGGCTCAGCGGAGACCTCCCCGTTCCGCGTCCTGAAGGCCCTGGAGACGGGGATCACCGACGTCACCCCACCGCTCGACACGCCCGCGGGCAGTCTGTACACGGCGTCCTACCGGCAGGAGTGGGCCGAGTTTCTCAGGCTGGTGAGGGGACAGAGGCCCCTTGAGACGGAGGACGAGCAGATCCAACTGCTCCGAGTGGTGGAGGCGTGCTACCGCTCGGGGGAGGAGGGGCGAGAGGTCACCCTGTGATGTTGGCGCTTCCGCGTCGGGCACGGCCGTGCCGGATCGCCGCGCCCCCCCGCCGGGCGACCGCGTGTCGGCGCTTCAAATGAGCTGGAGGTCGGGCTGGCCGCCCGCCGGGGCCGGCTGGCTGGTTCTCAGCGGCTTCCTGTTGGGACTGGCCTTTCCTCCTTTCCACCTGCTGGTGCCTTCGTTCGTGGCTCTGGTGCCGCTCGGCGTGTGGATCGCGGGGCTCCCGCCGGGCAGGGAGGGCAGGGCCCGGGCCTGGCGCGGCGGCTTTTTTCTCGGCCTGATCTACTATACGCTCGTCTTCTACTGGCTGCTGGTGGCGCTCATCTTCTATACGCCGCTGGCCGTGCCGGCTTTCCTGGTCCCGGTCCTGATCATGTGCACGCTGCTCGCCCTGGCGGTGCTCGGCGCTCATCTGTGCGTGACACGGCTGCGCTGGCCCATCTGGCTGGTCCTGCCGGTCTTCTGGACGGCGGATGAGTGGGCTCGAGCCCACCTGGGGGACATCTCGTTTCCGTGGATGCAGCTGGGCGACAGCCTGAGCTCCTATCCCTGGCTGATCGGCGCGGCGGACCTGGTAGGCGGCCGGGGGCTGAGCTTCTGGCTGGCGCTGGTCAACGGAGTGCTGGCGTACGGATTCGTGGCCGTGAGAAGGCGCGAGGCCGACGAAGCGCGGCGCCGGGAGACGCGGACCACCGAAGCTCCGGAGACGGGGAGAGCCGCCGCGGCTCGGCGGGTTCGGGGAGGATTGCGTTCCGCCCGGGGACCGGCCGTGGGTCTTCTGGCGGCTCTGTCCATCCCCATCGGCTACTCGGCGTACCGGTGGAACACGCTGCGGATGCGACCCGCGGCCACGGTTGCGGTGATTCAGCCCAATATCCCGGAGGATCTCAAGCTGGCCGCGAAGGCGGCCACGGACAGCGCGGTGCGAGCCACGGAATTCCTCGTGCGGGAGCGGATCCTCTATCGCTCGGTCGCGGCGCGCGACGCGGCGGGAAACGGCCTGGCCACGGCGGGCGGTTCGGACGGTGGCGGACCGTCGGAAGAGGCCACGGCGGCGGACTCCTCCGGGATCGATCTGCTCCTGCTGCCCGAGACGGCCCTGGTCGCGTACATGGATCCGATCCCTTCCTATGGGCACAGGGGCCGGCCCGATCTGGCCGCCTGGGTGGCGGGTCTGGCTCGCCGGCTGGACGCCGAGGTGCTGTACGGCGCGCTCGGATCGAAGGACCTGGGAGGAGGTGCCTTCGACTATTACAACTCCGCCTTCCTGGCCGACCGCGAGGGCCGGCGCGTGGGCCGCTACGACAAGCATTATCTGGTGCCGGTGGTGGAGCGGGTGCCGTTCCTCGATCCTCGCTGGTTCCGGAAGCTGACTTATTTTGGAGGGTTCGGCGTGGGCGGGGAGCCTGTCGTGTTCCCGGCCGGCGATGCCGAGTTCGGGGTCCTGATCTGTTACGAATCCATCTACAGCTCGCTCGGGCGCTACTATCGCAACCGCGGCGCCGATTTCTTGGTGAACATCACGAACGACGCCTGGTTCGGCCGCCGCGGAGCCTGGTGGAGCCGCAGCAGCGCGCTGTGGCAGCATCCGGCGCACCTCGTCGTGCGGGCGATCGAGACGCGGATGGGGATCGCCCGCTCGGCGAATACCGGGATCTCCGAGATCGTGGATCCGTTGGGCCGCGTTCATCACCGGACCTCTCTGTTCACGGCGGACGCGTTCGTTGGCGATGTATGGACCACGGACGGGCGGACCTTCTACGCGCGGTACGGCGATGTGGCCGGATGGACGTGCCTGTTGCTTTCCCTGGCCGCGGTGGGACTCGCGCTGGGAGGCTTCAAGCCGCGGCGGCCACCGGTATGCTGAGGTGCCGAGTCGCCCGCCGCGCGATGGTGGCCGGCTTCACGATGGTGGCGGGCCGGACCGTCTCCGCGTCCCCCGGGTGGGCGCAGGCACCGTCCGACAGCCTGCCGGCGGACACGGCCGTGATTCGGGTGGAAGGGATCCGGGTAGAGGCTCCCCGGCCCATCTCGACCTCCGCCGGAGTGAGCGCGGTTCGGCTCACGCTCGACTCCCCGCGCGTGCCGCCGGCCGCCATGCTGGAGGACGTCCTGCGGGAGCTCCCGTTCGCGCAGGTGCGGGAGAACTCTCGCGGCGAGGCGCAGCTCAGATTGAGGGGCGCCGGGTCGCGCCAGATCGCGGTGCTGGTGGACGGGGTGCCGCTGACCCTGGGGTGGGATGATCGGACCGACCTCTCCGTGATTCCCGTCGGCGCCGCCCACGAAGTTCAACTGTTCCGTGGGCTCTCCTCGGTGCTGCACGGCCCCAACGTTCTGGGCGGAGTGGTCGAGCTCGACATCTCGCGGGGGCGGCCGTCCGAGGAACCACCCGTGGGTTTGGAGGCCGGACTGGATGATACCGGGGCCGATGCCGTTGGCGGAGAGATCGCCCGCGGCTTCTCGGTGGGAGATGGAGAGCTCCTGCTGCGCGCCGGCGGGGGATACCGCTCGCGTCCTGGCGTGGCGCTACCCTCCGGCGTGCGCGAACGGGTCCGGACGGAGGACGGACTCCGCCTGAACAGCGACCTCGGACATGCCAACGGTTTCCTCTCCGTACGGTATCGCTCCGGGTCCGGCTCGTGGTTCTCCCTGTCCTCGTTCGGGTTCCGGGCCCACAAGGGCGTGCCGCCCGAGCTCCACCTGGAGAATCCGCGTCTGTGGAGGATCCCCGAGACGGCCCGATCGGTCACGGCTGTGTCGGCCGGGACGGGCTGGAGAAGGACACCGCTGGGCGAGGGCGATCTGGAGCTCAGCCTCGGTCTCGACTTCAGCGATCAGGAGATCGACGCGTACGAGACTCTGGCGTACGAGCGGATCGTGGATCGGGAGCTGGACGATGATCGGACGGTATCGCTGCGGCTGGTGGGTGATCATACCCTGGGCGCGGGAACCGTCCGCACGGCGGTCACCTACGCGGACACGCGACATCTGGAGACCCTGGGCTCCGCTGGGCCATCGCGGTTTCGCCAGCGGCTGTGGAGCGTCGGAGCCGAGATCGAGCAGCCTGTTCCCGTGGCTGCCGGGACCGGGTTCTTCTCCCGACCCGCGCTCACCGTCGGCGCGAGCGTGGACGGTTCGGATACGCCCAGGACGGGAGGCAGAGGTCGCCGGGATCCCATCGCGGCCTGGGGGGCTCGAGCCGGAGCTTCGGTTCTGCTGGGCGGGGGAAGCGCGCGGCTGCACGCCGGCATCAGCCGCAGAGTCCGCTTCCCCTCGCTGCGCGAGCTGTACTCGGGGGCCCTGGGCAAGTTCGTCCCCAATCCCGCGCTCGCTCCGGAGAGGCTGCGGATTCTCGAGACCGGCGTAACCGGCCGGATCGGCCATGTGGACGGACAACTGGTGCTGTTCCGCCAGACGCTCTCCGATGCCATCGTGCGGACGGGTCTGGGCGGCGGACAGTTCATTCGGGAGAACCGCGCCCGGATTCGGGCCAGCGGGGTGGAGATGCTCGCGGCACTGGCCTGGGGCCGGGTGGCCGTGGAGGGCGATCTGACGCTCCAGGATGTGTCCCTGCGGGACCCCCGTCTCGGAGCGGCCAGGCGCCGGGCCGAGTATCAACCGGAGGTGTCGGGCTCGATAGAACTTTCGGCTGCCACCGCCAGGGCGATCCGCGGTCGGCTCAAGCTGGATTATGTGGGCCGCCAGTACTGCGTCGATCCGGATCGGGACCGGGATCTCGCGCTGGATCCTTCGGCTCGAGCGGGATTCGAGCTGACGCGGCTCTGGAAGCTTCCGGCCGCTACGCGGGGGGTGGAGACGACCGTGGCGCTGGCCAACCTGACCGACGCCGCCGTCTACGACCAGTGCGGCTTGCCTCAGCCCGGGAGGGTGGTTCGGTTGCAGGTCCGAATTCGTTGAATGGGCCGAGAGGCCGCGAAGGATAGCAAGCTTCGATATCGAGGGCGAACGGGTCGAATGCGGATCGAGACGAGGCCTCCCGGCGAGGCGAGGCGCGGGGGAGGGGACACCGAGGGGCTTGGGGGAGAAGGGGAGCCGTCCGGGTTCTACGTCCGTGTCTCGGA
Organism: Gemmatimonadota bacterium; assembly: GCA_046757845.1. GTDB lineage: Bacteria > Gemmatimonadota > Gemmatimonadetes > Palauibacterales > Palauibacteraceae > JBHHYZ01. The sequence goes on along the minus strand of JBHHYZ010000016.1, from coordinate 33,450 downwards.
GCCGGCGGGCGACCTGGAGCCGGAGCGGTTTCTCGGAGCGGCGAGTGAATCGGTGCGAGGGTTCTGGCAGCACGATGGCCGCTGGCTCGCCTGGGCGGGCGTGGCCGAGCAGCTGCGGGTCCCGCCGGCAGAGGCGGCGCGACGCTTCGAGCTGGTTCGCGGGGCCACGCGCAAGCTCGCGGCGGCCCGGTGGATGTCCGGCGGGGAAGGGGAGCCGCCTCCCGCGCGCCTGTACGGAGGCTTCGGGTTCGATTCGGGTTCGCGACGCGGCGCCGAGCCGTTTTGGGAGGCCTTTCCCCCGGCCCGTTTCGTCCTGCCCGCGCTCGAGCTCGGCCATGGCCCCGGGGCACGGCTGACCGCCACACGGCGCTTCGACTCGAGTGTCGGGCCGGAGGAGGCCATTCGGCGCCTCAAGGCTCGCCTGTCCGGGATCCGGGCGGCCTGCCGAAGCACGTCGCCACGGGGGGATCAGAGGCCCGCAGCGATCGCCGGCTCTCCGACACCGGGTCCGGATCGGGCGGCGGCCGCGCTCCCTCGCGCCGTGGCCTTCCACGAGTCGGTCTCGCGGGCGACCTGGGCGGCGGGCGTGGAAGAGATCCTGGCGCGAATCCGGGGCGGTCAGGTTCGCAAGGTGGTTCTGGCGCGCGCGTTGGATGTGTCGCTCGCCGCTCCACCGGATCCACTTTGCGTGCTGGGCAATCTGCGAGCCGGCAACCCGAGGGCGAGCGTGTTCTTGGTCGAGTTCGGGCCCGCACAGGCGTTTCTGGGTGCGGCGCCGGAGGTCGTGGGCGTGCTCCGGGAGGGCCGGTTTCGCGCCACCGCGGTAGCCGGATCGATCGCCAGGGGAAGCACTCGAGAAGAGGATGATCGCCTGGCGTCTGAGCTCGAGCACAGCGCGAAGAACGGGTTGGAGCATGCGATCGGCGTGCGCGACATGGTGGAACGCCTGTCGGCCGCGGGCGCCGAGCCGCAGGTGGATGCCCGGCCTCACGTGCTGCGTCTGGCCGGGATCCAGCACCTGCGCACGGATCTGGTGGCGGAGGTGGGACGGCGGGCCCACATCCTGGAGCTGGTGGAGGCGCTTCACCCCACCGCCGCGGTCTGCGGCTATCCGAGATCGGCGGCGATGGAGGTGCTGACGTCCCGCGAAGCGGTGAACCGAGGTTGGTACGCCGGTCCGGTGGGCTGGCTGGAGACGGGCGGCGAAGGCGAGTTCGCCCCGGCCCTCCGCTCCGCGGTGATCCGCGGGTGCCGCCTGAGACTCTTCGCGGGCGCGGGAATCGTGGACGGCTCGCGGTCTGACGCGGAGTGGCAGGAGACGGCGATCAAGCTTCACACGATCCTCGAGGCGTTGGGAATCGCCGAGCTGCCGTGAGAGATCCCAACCGCAATACGGTATGGGCCCGCGCCTTCGTAGACGAGCTCGCGCGCGCGGGGATTCGCGAGGTGTGCGTCACCTCCGGGTCCAGGTGCGCGCCGTTGGTGCTGGCGTTCGTGCGCGACGGCCGCTTTCGCCTGTTTCCCCACCTGGACGAACGCTCCGCCGCGTTCTTCGCCGTGGGCATCGCACGGGCGGCAGTACGGCCCGCCGCCGTGGTCACCACGTCCGGCACGGCCGCCGCCAATCTGTATCCCGCGGTGGTCGAGGCCTCTCAGGCGGAGGTGCCACTTCTGGTGCTCACGGCCGATCGGCCCGGTCACCTCCGCGGTCTGGACGCGAACCAGACCATCGACCAGGACCGCCTGTACGGTCGGTTCGTCCGGATGTTCGCCGACGTCGGATCGCCCCGGGTCCGGGAGGATCTCGTGCGCCACGTGCGAGGCCTGGCCCATCGAGCCGTCGCGGCCGCCACGGGGATTCCGCCCGGCCCGGTACACTTGAATCTCCCGTTCGAGAAGCCGCTCGAGCCGGTCCTCGTGGAGGGAGACGTGCCGGAGGATTTCGCGGACCGCGAGCCGCTGGCGGCGCGGGGCCGCGGGGAGGGAAGGCCGTTCACCCGGGTGTGGGGTGGTGCCGTGCGCCTCGCCCCCGAGGCGTTGCGGCAGGTGGCGGACCTGATGGCCGTGGCGCCGCGGGGGCTGATCGTCTGCGGTCCCGCTCGGGACCCCGGGTGCGTCGGGCCGGCGGCGCTTCGATTGGCTGAAGCGACCGGTTATCCGGTGCTGGCCGACCCCCTTTCCGGTGCCCGGTTCGCGCCGGGCGCGGAGCGGCAGGTGGTGGCGGGCTTCGATCTGTTCCTGCGCCGGGCGGATCTGCGCGGGCGCCTGCGCCCCGACCTCATCCTGCGTCTCGGCGCCGCCCCGACCTCGGCTTCCTTGCTCGCCTTTCTGGACGAATGCGAAGCGTCCGTCCAGGTGGCCGTGGATCCAGGCGGTCGGTGGAAGGACCACCTGGCTCGGGCCGACCATTACGTCCGCGGGGACCCGGTCGAGACGTGCGGAGAGCTGGCGGCGAGGGTCGGACGGGTGGCCGATCCCGACTGGGTGGAGTCGTGGGCGGAGCTTTCCGCCCGGGCGGCGCAGGCCGTGGACGAGGCGTTGGCCGGGGAGTTCTTCGAAGGAGCCGCCGTGGCTCGAGTGGTCTCCGCGATGCCGGCCGGCTCCACGCTGTTCATCGGAAACAGCATGCCGATCCGGGACCTGGACGCCTTCACCCGCCCCGCGACGGCCGCCGGACCGCTCTGCGTGCTGGGAAATCGCGGAGCCAGCGGAATCGATGGCATCGTAAGCACGGCGGCCGGCGCCGCGTCGGTCAGCGAGGGGCGCACCGTGGCGCTGATGGGAGACCTGTCCCTGTGCCACGACATGAACGGATTGCTCGCGGTTCGGCGCGCCGGCCTGGATCTCGTCCTGGTGGTCATCCACAACGACGGGGGCGGTATCTTCGAGCTGTTGCCGATCCGTGAACAGACGGAGGCCGTGCTTCCGTACGTGATCATGCCGCACGGACTCGACTTCGCCGCGGCCGCCCGCCTGTACGAGCTCCCGTTCGTCCGGACGGACTCGGCGGCAGAGCTCGAAGGGTCGCTCGAGGCGGCCCTCGGGCGCTCCGGCCCGGCGATCATCGAGGTCGTGTCCGATCGGCGACGGAATCGGCTTAGACATGAAGAGGCCGCCGCCCGGGTCGGCGACGCGGTGCGATCGGCCCTGGACGACAGGAGAAGATCATGAGCGAGGTAGTCTGGAAGAGTGTCCGCGAGTACGGGGATATCACCTATCACAAGCACGACGGACTGGCCCGCATCGCTTTCGACCGGCCCGAGGTTCGGAACGCGTTCCGGCCCGAGACGCTGTTCGAGCTACTGGACGCCTTCCGCGATGCACGCGAAGATCCGGCGGTCGGCGTGGTGCTGTTCACCGGCAACGGACCGGCGGCGGATGGGAAGTGGGCGTTCTGCAGCGGGGGAGATCAACGGGTTCGCGGGGAGGCCGGGTACGTGGGCTCGGATGGGATTCCACGCCTGAACGTTCTGGAGCTGCAGAGGCTGATTCGTTCGATGCCGAAGCCCGTGATCGCGCTGGTGGCCGGGTACGCGATCGGAGGAGGCCACGTCCTGCACCTGGTGTGCGACCTCACCATCGCGGCGGACAACGCGGTGTTCGGGCAGACGGGTCCCATGGTCGGAAGCTTCGACGGAGGGTTTGGCTCCAGTTATCTGGCCAGGGTCGTGGGGCAGAAGAAGGCCCGGGAGATCTGGTACCTGTGCCGGCAGTACGATGCGGCCGTCGCGGAACGCATGGGGCTCGTCAACGCGGTCGTGCCGGTGGAACAGCTGGAGAGCGAGGGAGTGCGCTGGGGCCGCGAGATCCTCGCCAAGAGCCCGCTGGCGATCCGTTGCCTGAAGGCGGCCTTCAACGCGGATTGCGATGGGCAGGCGGGCCTCCAGGAATTGGCCGGAAACGCCACCATGCTGTTCTACATGACCGAGCAGGGGCAGGAGGGCCGCAACGCGTTCCTGGAGAAACGGAAGCCCGATTTCCGCCGCTACCCCTGGCTTCCCTGAGCGGAGCTTCCCGGGAGTGTTCGAGGTGACGGACGGCATCGCAACCCCGGTACCGCCCAGCCGGCCGCGCGTGTGGTTGGAAGCCGCCCGACCCAGGACCCTGTTCGCCGCTCTCGCCCCCGTGCTGATGGGAGGGGGGCTGGCCCTGGGGGACGAGCGGTTTCGCGGACTCCCATTCCTCGCGGCCCTGGCCGCCGCCCTGCTCCTCCAGGTGGGAGCGAACTTCGCCAACGATCTGTCCGATTTCCTGCGGGGGGCGGATGCCCCCGGCAGATCGGGGTTCACGCGCGCCACACAGGCGGGATGGGTGACACCCGGACAGATGCGGCGGGCGGCGGCGCTCAGCTTCGCCGCGGCCCTATCGGTCGGCGTGTACCTGGTGTACGAGGGAGGCTGGCCGATTCTGGTCATCGGTGTGGCCGCGATCGCCGCGGGCCTCGCCTATACCGGCGGTCCGTGGCCGTTCGGGTACCACGGCCTGGGTGACCTCGTGGTGTTCGTGTTCTTCGGGTGGGTGGCGGTCGGGGGGACGTATTACGTTCAAAGTGGAGTGGCGCCGCCGGATGTATGGCTGGCCGGCGCCGGGGTGGGCTCGCTGGTCACGGCCATCCTGGTGGTGAACAACCTTCGGGATCTGCCCGGCGACGCACGGGCGGGAAAGAGGACCTTGGCGGTGCGGGTCGGGCCGCGGGCGACGCGCGTAGAGTACACGGCTCTCCTGTTGGCCGGGGCCGCGGTGCCGCCGCTGGGGATCCTCCTGCTCGGCTGGATGCCCTGGGTGCTCGCGGCATGGGTGGCCTTCGGTCTCGCCGTGCGGCCGTTGCGCAGCGTATGGACTTTCGTGGAGCCGGCCAGTCTGAACGCCGCGTTGGCCCAGACCGCGCGAGTGGCCGGGACCTACGGGATCCTGTTCGCCATCGGCAGCGTCCTGTGAGCGCCCGCGCCGCCAGGCGGGAAGCCCGGGGTCGATGATGGGGAGCCAGACGTCCTCCGGCCGAGGGGGGTGGGATCCGCTTCGGGCGGGGGCGCGGATGGCCCCGGATGCCATCGCGCTGGAAGCCGGGGAACGCCGTTGGAGCTTCGCGGAGCTGGATCGGGCGGCGGACCGGTTGGCCGGCCGGCTCAGACAGGCCGGTGCCGGGCAGGGAACGGCCGTGGCCGTGGTGCTGCCCGCCGGTGCGGCCGCCGTGGTCGGCGTCCACGCGGTTCCGCGCTGCGGTGCCGCTGTGGCTCCGGCCAACGCGCGTTGGAGCGAGCCTGAGCTTGCCGAGCACCTCGAAACCCTGAGACCCGCGGCCATCCTCTGCCGTTCCGATCTGAGGCTGCCGGTGGAGGCCGCGGATCGTGGCGTCGTCGATGGGATCCTCGATCCCTCCGGCCGGGCCGGGGAGCCCGGCCGCAGCCTCTCGGTGCGGGTTCCCGCCGCGCGGCCCCGTGCGGACCTGGCGGATGCCCACTCGGTGATCTGGACGTCCGGTACGGCCGGCCGGGCGCGAGGGGTCCGGCTCGGACTCCCCGGCCACCTCGCGTCGGCGCGCTCGGTCATTCGGAGGTTGAACCTCGGGCCCGAGGACCGGTGGGCCCTCTCCCTCTCTCCGGCCCACGTGGGAGGTCTGGCGCTGATCCTGCGCGCCTCCGTGGCCGGCTCGCGGGTCGTGGCGGTGGGAGACCAGTTCGACGCGGCCCTCCTGGCCCGCCTGATCGACGAAGATCGCGTGACCCACGCCTCCATCGTTCCGATCATGTTGCGCCGCCTGCTGCAAGCCCGGGAGGGAAGGGGAAGGCCGCCCCGACGGCTGCGCTGCCTGCTGGTGGGTGGGGCGCCGCTCGCGCCAGATCTGCTGAAGCGGGCGCGGAAGCTGGGCTACCCGATCGCCGCGACGTACGGTCTCACGGAGACCGCGTCGGGTGTGGCGACGGCGCCGCCGGAGCTGGTGGAGCGCAAGCCGGGCACGGTGGGTCCACCGCTGGACGGAACGCGGATTCGGATCGCGGCAGATGGCGAGATCCGCGTCAAAGGTCCCACGCTGATGCTCGGCTGGTTGGGCGGGGAGGGCCGAGCTTCGGGCTCCGGAGTGTGGGATGAAGACGGCTGGCTCCGCACTCGCGATACGGGCCGCCTGGATGGACAGGGCGACCTCTGGGTGACCGGCCGCTCGGACGCCACCATCGTGACGGGGGGTGTTACGGTGGCCCCGGAGCCCATCGAGGCGATCCTGGAGGCGCACCCCGGCATCGCCGAAGCCTGCGTCCTCGGACTTCCGGACGAAGAATGGGGCGAACGGGTCGGAGCCGCCGTGGTCCCGGTGGCCCCGGAGATCCTGGATCGGCGCGCGCTGGCCGAACATCTGCGCACTCGGCTCTCGGGTCCCAGGCGGCCGCGAGCATGGGTCTTCCTTCCCGCGATCCCGTGCAACGCGAACGGCAAGCCGGATCGAGTCGCGCTGCGCAGGCTGCTGCGCGAAGCGGAGTCGCGGGAACCTGAGGAGGAATCGTGCTGACCTGCCAGAAGGCGCGCTTCGCGATCCCGGAGGGCGTTCACTACCTCAACTGCGCGTATCTGTCTCCTCTTCCGGAGACGGTCGAGGCGGCCGGAGTCGCCGGGCTGCGGCGCAAGCGCGTGCCTGTGGATTTCCCACCCGGCTCGATGTTCACGGACAGCGATCGTCTGCGGGGCCTGTTCGCGCGTTTGATCGGTGCCCGGGATCCCGCGCGTGTGGCCATCCTTCCGGCCGTCTCCTATGGAATCGCCGTCGCCGCGCGGAACGTGGACGCACGGTCGGGACAGAATCTGGTGATCGCCCAGGACCAGTTTCCGAGCAACGTGTACGCCTGGCGTGCCCTGGCGCGCCGTCGCGGCCTGGAGCTCCGCACGGTGGAGCGGCCCGGGGGCGTCCCCTGCGCCCGCGAGTGGAGCGCGAGGATCCAGGAGGCGATCGACCGGGACACGGCCGTCGTCGCGCTCCCCCATGTTCACTGGACCGATGGGGCCCGGTTCGACCTGGAGCGAATTGGCGTCCGAGCCCGGGCCGTCGGCGCCGCCCTGGTGATCGATGGATCGCAGTCCGTCGGCGCCCTGCCGTTCGACGTGGCCGGAATACAACCGGATGCGCTGGTATGTGCGGGTTACAAGTGGCTGCTCGGGCCGTACTCGATGTGCCTGGGATACTTCGGGCCCCGGTTCGATGGGGGGGAACCGCTGGAGGAGACGTGGATCGCCCGCCAGGGGAGCGAGGACTTCCAGCACCTGGTGGACTATCGCGAGCGCTACCGTGCCGGGGCGGCCCGCTACGATGTGGGAGAGCGAAGCAACTTCATACTGGTCCCCATGCAGATTGCGGCGTTGACCCTGCTGCTGGAATGGGAGCCGGGCAGAATCCAGGCTTACTGCCGTGACCTGCTGGCCGGGCTGGTGGCGGCTCTGGAGGCGAGCGGAGTTCCGGTGGAGGAGGCGGGGTGGAGGGGCGAGCACATCCTGGGAATCCGCCTACCGGCGCGCGTGGACCTGGGCCGGCTGGAGCGCGATCTCAGAGAACGCGGAATCCACGCCTCGCTGCGCGGCGACGCTCTCCGGATCTCCCCGAACGTCTACAACTCGAGCGCCGACATCGATCCGCTGTCCGAGGTGCTGCTCGCGGCTCTCTGAGCGGGGTCGCGCCTACGTCCGGAGCTGCTCTTCCAGCAGAACGCCGGCGACGCGCAGGAAGTCCCGCTCGGTGATCATGCCGATGAGACGGTCTCCACGGACCACCGGGAGACAGGAGATGCCTCTCGCGCGCATCAGCTCGATGGCGTCGAGCGTGGAAGTATCCGGAGCGACCGTCACCAGGTCGCGTTCCATGATCTGGCTCACCGGCACGGGGCGATCCGCTTCGCGCGCTTCGTCCGTGGCCAGGAAGCGAAGCAGCGTCCTGCGGGTCACCAGGCCCAGCAGGCGATGTTCCCCGTCCTCCACCGGAACGTGGCGGACATGGTGCCAGTCCATGAGATTGGCCACCAGCTCCAGGGGCTCATCCTGCTGCACTGTCACCAGGTCGTCGCGCATGTACTGCTCGACTCGCAGGAAGCTCGCCTTCCATCCGCCCGCCTCCTCGAGCAGCGCCGGTTCCCAGTCGACCACCTCTCGGGTCTCCCTCTGGCGGGCGGCGGTAGCGGCAGTGACCGCGCACAAGCGTTCCTCCAGCGTTCCCTGCCCACGCATCTCCGACAGGGACCGGAGCAGCCAGCTCGCCCCGGTTCGCCGCTCCTCCGCCCGGCGCCGAATGATCCCCAGATAGCGATCGATGTCGGCCGCGGCGACCTCCGCGCTCCGCAGGCCCGCGCGCGCGATGTCCAGAAGAGATCCCAGGATCAGCTCCCGGGCCCCGATCTCCTCCCCCCCGAACCAGTGGAACGGCGCGCCCAGGCCCAGCCGGGCCGCCGCGAGAAAATTGGTCTTGGCATCGTCGAACTCAATCACCTTCCGGATGTCGTCGTGCTCCGCGGCGAGGCCGTTGACGAAACCATACCAGAACGCCGCGTTGGCCACCTCGTCCGCCGGCGTCGGGCCGGCGGGCAGCACACGGTTCTCGATGCGGAGATGGGCGATACCGTCGCTCACCCCGTAACATGGGCGGTTCCAGCGGTAGACCGTGCTGTTGAACAGCTGAAGCGCCTCGAGGCGTGGAGCGCGTCCCCGTGCGACCTGCTCCAGCGCGTCCTCGCTCGCCCCGCTGCCCAGGAGAACTTTGAAGTGCGCGATGTCCTGCCGGAAGATGTCCAGCACCGAACCATCGACCCAGGAAGAACCGAAGCTCACCCGGGGGCGGATCTTCCGCAGTTCCGGCATGGAGCTTCGGGTGTCGATCGACTGCTGAAAGAGCGCGATTCGTGTTTCCCGCCACAGACGCTGGCCGAACAGCAGGGGGGAGTTCGCGGCCGTCGCCAACACGGGCGCCGTGGCCACCATGGCGATGTTGTACAGGCGTGCGAAGCTCTGGGGGTCCACCTGAAAGTGAACCTGGAAGCTGGTGTTGCAGGCCTCAAGCATCATCGTCTCGTGCTGGACGCGCAGCTCGTCCGTACCCTTGATGAAGAAGTTGTAGCTTCCTCCCCGCATCCGATTCAGCGCCTCGTTGAGGGCGAAGTAGCGCTCCATGGGCGTCATGTTCTCGAGAACGAGATCGGATTTTCGAAGAGTGGGCAGGATGCCCGTCAGCACGATGTCGGCCCCCCGGCGAAGGGCGGCAGCGCGGGCTTTCCCGAGAAGCTCGACCAGCGTGCTCTCCAGCCGGCTGAGACAGCGGTCTTGGAACAGGCAGGGCGACGTGTTGAACTCGAGATTGAACAACCCCAGCTCGGGGGCGAAGCGGGGATCGTCGAGTTCTTCGAGCACCTCGAGCGCCACGGGCGCCGCCCGCCACGCCTGATCGACCAGGAACATCTCCTGCTCGGCGCCGATCCGCCGCACTCCGGATTCTATGAGGTCCGAATCCAGCAGGAGCTCGAGTGCCCGGACATCGTTGAGCAGGCGTCGCGTGAAGGCGCGGATTCCCTCCGGGTCTTCGGTGCGCCGCACATCCAGTTGGCCCATGCTCCCTCCCGGTGGTCGCCGCGGAGAGCGTGTCACCGTCGCCTCCCCGGTCCCTGGCGCGTCTCCGCTCGCAACCTACGTTGGCGGCACGGTTCTCGTATCACAAGAGTCACGGGCCTGGCGGAGGAAGTCCTCCGCCACCGAGGGCCAGGAGTACCTCCGGACGCGCCGGCGCCCGGCGGCACCCATTCGGCTCGCCAGGAGGGGATCCCGTAGCAGGCGGACGAGCGCCGCGGCCAGCGCGGACGGACTCCGGCCGTCGACCAGCAGTCCGGCCACTCCGTCGGGTACGACCTCGGGGATCGCGCCGGCGCGAGATGCGACGATGGGAAGGCCAGCCGCCATCGCCTCTAGCAGCACGATCCCGAAGCCCTCCTGCAGGCTCGGATGGCAGAACAGGTCGGCTCGCTCGTACTCGGCCCGTACGGCCGCTGAATCGGCCAGTTCTCCAACGAAGGTCGTACGGCCGCTGATGCCGAGTCGCGCCGCCAGGGTCCGCAGGACGGGTATCTGCGGCCCGCCGCCCACCAGCCGCAAGCGCGCTTCCGGGATGTGTCTCAGTATCTCCGGGAGAGCCCGTAGCAGGGTTGTGGTGTTCTTGCGGGGATACTGGCGCCCCACGCATAGGATGGTTCTCGTTTCGGCATCCGACCGACCGGGCCGCCGCGCCTCCCTTGAAGGAAAGCTCCACGCCCTCAGATCGATGCCTTCCGGGACCACTCGAACTCGCTCGGGTCGAAGCCCGTAGGCGGAGAGCGCGGCGTGATGGCAGTACCGGCTGGTGACGATGACGCGTGCCGCCCGGCGCACGTTGCGCCTTTCCAGGAGTGCGAGACTCCGGAGCCGGTTCCGCGAGAGTCCGCGCTCGAAGCGACTCTCGTCGGCCAGGATCCCCTTGAGGCAGACCACGAGCTGACGGTGATAGGTTCGGGGGACGAAGCATCCGTCGAAATCGAACCCCACCACGAGGTCCCAGGACCCGCGGCGGAGCCGTGGGGCCAGGGTCGAGTTGTACAGCAGTCGCCTGATGTCGAGCGGTCCGAATCTCCACCGGGGGCGGAGCAGGACGACCTCGTGGCCGGCCGCGGCGAGAGCCGCCCGAAGGCCACGGATCGCCATTGTGGATCCCGTGCCGAGGGCCGGCTCGGCGTGCCAGGAATCCAGGAAGGCGATGCGCAACGACCTGCTAGAGCCGGTCGATCTTGGCCGCCAGGATGAAATCGCTCTCGGTCAGACCATCGATCTTGTGCGTCCACAGCGTGATCCGCACGCGGCCCCACGTCAGATGGATGTCGGGGTGATGACCCTGCTCCTCCGCGAGCGCACCGACCCGATTCGTGAACTCGAGAGCCTCGAGGAAGTCCGGGAAGTGGAATTCCTTCTCCAGGTGATGCCCGTCCACGATGTTCCACGATTCACCCAGCTCCCGGGCGAGGCGGCGCAACGGTTCGCCTGCCAGGGGCGGCACTCCCCCGCGGCAGGGAACGCAGTCCTTCTGTTCCAGCCTGTTGGTCATTTCCCGCTCCCGTCAGGTGCCTGCGATCGGATCGCGACCGCCGGACGGAGCGATCCGTCCGGTTCGCGCCCTGACAACTATATACCAGACCGACCGGGCCGCGGACAGACGCGGAGCTTCGGCCCGGGTCGCCCCGATGAGGTTGACCGGCCGGTGCCCTCCGCTAATATTTAGTCTATGCTAAATTCGAGCCGGGGCTCGCCCGAGCGGTACCGTACACCGAACACGACCGGTCGCCATCAACCTCCGGTGATCCGCGCCGGAGGTCAAGGTTGAGAACGCTCCGCGCACGTCTGTCCGGCGCGAGCGCACTGCTCTGGCTCGGGCTCGGCACGGGAGCCGCGGAGGGCCAGTCGCCGGAGGACCTGGTGACCGATCGGCCAGATCAGACGGAGTCCGCCGCGGTGGTGGCTCCCGGATCCATCCAGTTGGAGGCCGGGTGGATGTACACGACGTCGAGCCGGGAGACCTCGGAGGAGCGCACGCACGCGGTGCCGGTGACCCTACTGCGAATCGGTCTGGCCCGCTGGATCGAGGCCCGTCTGGCCCACGCCGGCTGGATGACGACGCAATCGCGCCGAGCGGGAGGAAAGCATCGTGACGCGGGTCTCGGCGACGTGGAGTTGGGGGTCAAGCTCCACGCTTGGAAGGGCGGCGGCCTCCGACCGGAGGCCGCTCTGCTGGCGGCATTCTCGGTACCGGTAGGCCACGACGCGGCCAGCACGGGCCGCGTCGACCCTTCGTTTCGCTGGGCGTTTTCCCACCACCCCCGGGGACCTCTCTCCGTGGGCTACAACCTCGGCGTGAGCTGGCGAACGGAGGGTGCACCCGCGGGCCTGGCCAGCCGCCGCGCCGATGGCCTCTACACGCTCACGGTGGCGCTCGCGGTGTCCCGCCGTGCGAGCGTGTACGGGGAGGGTTTCGGTCTCGTGGATTTGGGCGGGAGGACGCCGGCCCGCCACGCGCTGGATGCCGGCGGCACCTATCTGGTTCGGCCCAATCTTCAGCTGGACATCAGCGTGGCCGTGGGGACCAGCCGCGCGGCCGAGGACTGGTCGGTCGGGGCGGGGGCGGCGATTCGCCTGCCTCGCTGACCGTGCTCGGGTACCCCCGGCGTCGCCGCCGAGCCGGTCCCGCCGGCTCGGCGAGCTACGTTCGGGAGCTCGGCGGCCCACCGCGGCGAAGACTTCCTCCGCAGCTCAGTCGGACCCGGCGTCCGTGGAGGCCGGTGCCCCCGCCGAGACCATGCGATCCCGACCCTCCCGCTTGGCCCGGTACAGAGCCGTGTCGGCCGCCTTGAGCAGGCCGGTCGCTCCCGTTCCGTCGTCCGGAAACAGGGCGATTCCGGTGGACAAGGTGAGCGGAACGCGTTCGCCCTCGTCGTTGAACACCCGCAGGGCATGCGCCTGCTCCTGCAGACGGCCCGCCACGGACAGCGCGCGCTCCATCCCGGCATCCAGCAGGAGGCCCGCGAACTCGTCGCCGCCGATTCGAGCCACCTCGTCGGTGTCGCGCAGAGTCGCCTTGAGGATGCTGGCGATTCCCTGTAGGGCGCGGTCGCCGGTCGGGTGACCATGCTCGTCGTTGATCGTCTTGAGAAGGTCGAGGTCCACCAGAACCAGGGCCAGCGACTCCTGATAACGCTGGGCACGGCGAAGCTGTTCGTCGAGCTTCTCCACGAAGTGGCGGCGGTTGTGCAGGCCGGTGAGGGGGTCCGTGATGGCGAGCCGGCGAGCCTCATCGTGCAGCTGTGCGGCGCGGATCACCACGGCCGCCTGCTGCGCGATCACGCTGAGAGCTCGGACGTGGTCCTGCGTGTACGCATGAGGCGACGCGGATTCGGCGTTCAGGACACCGATCACCCGGCCGTCTACCTTGAGAGGAAGGGCGATCTCGCTTCGAGCCCCCGTCACCCCGGGGATGTAGCCGGACTCCTCCTCCTTGGTGTCATCGATAAGCTGGACTTCATCCGAAGCGGCGCAGCGTCCGGTCACCCCCGAGCCAAGCGGAATCCGCAGGAGCTCCACGCCTTCCGTGTAGCCTCGCGCCACACGGACGCACAGGGACCGGCTGCGCTCCTCGATCAACAGCACCGCCACCTCCCCTTCCGGCACCAACTCTTCGGTCACTTCCAGAATGGCGTTCAGGGTGCCGTCGAGGTCGTCGTATCCGCTGGCGATCTGACTGATGCGGTACAGGGCGTTGAGCTGGCCGATCCGCTGATGGAGCTTCTCCTTCGCGCGGGACGCGATGATGGCCAGCGCGGCCTGCGAGCCCAGCACCGTGAGGAGCTGCTCGTGAGCCTCGCTGAACGCATCCACGTGTTCGGATTCCACGTTGATGACGCCGGCCAGCTCGTTCGCCACGATGAGAGGAACCGCGAGATTGGCCCGGCATTCCCGCAACCCGACCACGTAGCGAGGATCCTTGCTCACGTCGTTGACGCGTATGGATCGCCTGTGCTTGGCCGCCCGGCCGGAGATCCCTTCGCCCTCCCTCAGCGAGAGTTTCAGCACTTCCTCGGAGCGATCCCCGTATCCCCGGACTCGTCGTACGTTCAGCCGGCGCGACTCCCGATCGTACAGCATGAGCGCGCAGTGGTCGAAGCCGATCAGATCCCTGGCCTGATCCAACACCCCGTCCAGCAGCCGGTCCAGGCTGGAGGACAGCCCGATTCGCCGGGTCGCTTCGTACAGCGCCTTCAAGCAGATCTCACCCATGGTGCTCCCCCCCCGCTGCCGACACACTGTCCCCTCGTCCGGCTCCCACCCGTGTTCAAGCCGCCTGCCAGCGGACATGGGATCACCTGCCCGGGCGCCGGGCCGGTGGCTCCGCCGACCGCGAGGTGTGGGGTTTCCATCCGACGCTTGGACCCCGAGGGCTCGCCCTTGATCTCCATATGAGTTTATATGTTGCGCTTTAACTACGCTTATTATTGATATATACATCATTCAATCATGGAGAGGATCGCGGGGTGCGGCGCGGTCTCCCTCGGAGCGCACCGACTGCGGGCCGACGCTGGAGAAGAGTCGGGAAACGCCCCGTGCCGTGCGAGGAGCCCTGCGCGCCGAGCGGCGAGTCCGCGGGCAGATGGCGGCGGAGGTGGGCGTTCTGCGAGAAGGCCGTGGGACGGGGCGCCCGGCCTGGCTCAGGCCTCCGCGACCGCGTTCCGGATCGCGTCGTACTCCGGTTCCACGGACGGGTCTTCGGAGACCCAGGCATACCTGACGCGGCCATCTCGCCCGACGACGAAGACGGATCGGTTGGCGACGCCCCTCAGCCCCATGAGGTCTTCGCGCAGGACGCCGTACAGCTCGGAGGCCTCCTTGTTGAAATCCGACAGGATGGGGAAGGGAAGCCGCTCCCGCTCACGAAACTCGAAGGTGACGAAGGGGCTGTCGACGCATACGCCGAATACCCGCGCATCCAGGTCTTCCCAGCCGGCCCAGTCGTCCCTGATCCGGCACATCTCCTTCGTGCAGACCGAGCTGAACGCCAGGGGGAAGAACAGGAGCACGACCGGGTCCCAGCCGATGTGGTCGGCCAGATCGATCGTCTCCCCCGGCCGGTGGGGGAGCTCGAAGGCGGGTGCGGCGTCTCCTTCTCTCACGCTCAACGGTGTCCTCCTTGCCATCTCCGGGTCCAGGGGCGAATCGCGGCGGCTCCGGCCCGTCACAGTTCCTCGAGCGTGGCCGTTCGGCCTCGATTCCTCTCCCGTAGCCAACTCAGCAGTGGCGAGAAATACTCCACCATCGCCGCCGCGTCCAGTTCCCGCCCCGTCGTCTCGCGCAGCACCTCGCGCCACGGCCGCGTGGCACCCGGCGCCATGAGCCGGCGCAGGAAGTCTCCCACCGTCTCGTGGCCGTAGTAGTCCGTGTCATGGGGGTTCTGCCCCAGGATCGCCTTCGCGATATGGGCGTGGAGCTGGAACAGCAGCGCGTAGGAGAGCGCGTAGTCGTAGTACTGCGCGGGATCGTCGTTGATATGGGTCTTGGTGGCCGCGTCCGCGTACTCCTCGCCGCGCGGGCCGGGCGGCGCGATTCCCTGGTAGCGGCGCTTCAGCTCCCACCATGCCTGGTTGAAACGGTCGGCGGGAAGGCTGTCCGCGTACAGCTGCTTCTCGAACTGCGTCATCACCCCCGCGGACCATGGGATGAACACCACGAAGTCCAGCGCCTCCCGGAGTAGCTGGCGCATCGTGTCCACGCGGGCGCCGGCCGGAGCCAGTCCGCGGTCCACCAGAAACCGTCTCTGTTGGGCGGCCATTCCGATCATGCTGCCCAGTCCCTCGTGATAGGCTCGGTTGGCGCCCCTGCGCAGGACCAGAGGGACCTCCGGGCGGCTGTAGGAGAGATAGTAGTAGATGTGCCCCAGCTCGTGATGAGCCGTGCCGTACCAGTAGCTGTTGGGTTCCACGCTCATCAGCGAGCGAACATCCGTGTCCAGGTCCAGATGCCAGGCCGAAGCGTGCGTGTTCTTCTTGAAGGGCGCACCCGGCGGGAGCGGGTAGAGAGAGGACCGCTCCCAGAAGCTGTCCGGCAGGGGCTGGAATCCGAGGCTCACGTAGAAGGCCTCCGCCTGCCGGACCACCCATTCGGCATCCTGCTGCGCGACCGCGGAGTCCACATTGAGCCCTTCCACCTTGACCAGCGCGGTCCAATCCTGTCCCCACCGGTTGGGGAGCCAGTCCGCGGGTATGAGGTCCGGCACCGGCGCACCGTACCGGCCGGCGAGCTCGTAGCGCGCCCACGTGTGGAGCTCCCGGTACAGCGGCCGAAGCTGCTCGTTCAGCTGGTCGCACAGCCGCAGCATCTCGTCGGTCGTCATCCCGTAGTCGGACACCTGATAGGCGAAGAAATCCGGATACCCGAGCGCCTGCACGGTCCGGTTCCGGAGGTCTCGGAGGCGCACGAGACCCGGCTTGAGGACCCGCCCCACCTCCTTGGAAGCCATCCAGGCGCTCCGCCTGCGCGCCAGATCGCGGCTCTCCCGGAGGATCCGGTCGATCCCGTTGGGGGTGGTCGGCTCGCCGGCCAAGCGAAACGGGAAGCCGTACAGCTTCTCCACCTGATCGGCTTCCGCCGCGATCCGATCCTTCACGACCTGGGGGGCGGTCTGCGGCTGATCGGCGGCCTCGTAGAGCATGGCCTCCAGCTCCCGCCGCTGCACAGGCGAGAGGAGAGCCGGCCTGGAGAGGAATTCGCGGATCCGTCGGATGTTCTCGACGCTGCCCACGAAACGGGCCAGCGCCTCCCTGGCCGCACGGGTTCGCGCCGCGTTGGTGGTATCGCCCTCCACGATGTGCGTGTTGGAGGCCCATTCCGCCTTGGCGCTCTCGTAGGAGAGCTGCTGGTAGCGGACCGCGTACTCCCGGAGAAAGGCTTCCGCCTCCGGCGAGCCGCCCGCCTCGGAAGCGTCCGGAGAGCCGCCCTGCATGACGGTCGCCGGGGTCTCCGTCTCCGGCTCACCGCCGCCGCCGCAGGCGATCGGGAGGGAGGCGGAAAGCGCCAGGGCGAGCAGGATCCGTCCGGCCGGCGAGCGAGGGATGATGCGCATGGTGTCCAGCCTGTCTGATGGTTTGTGGGTGGCTCTCATACCCCTTCCGTCGGCGTCTCGGGGACGCGCGCCCGACGCAGCTCAGAACGCTCCGCCGCCCCCGCCGCCGAAGCCACCGCCCGAGAACCCTCCTCCTCCCCCGAAGCTCGAGCCACCCGAGCTCCGGGGCGCGGTCCGCATGGCGCTGGCCGCGCGCGTGGACATGCGGCCCAGGTCGGCCACGAAGAACGAGGGCTGGAACGTGTGCAATCCGCTGCCGACGTACCAGTCGGGAGGCTCTCGGTACAGGTCGTCGAACGCCGCGGCCCACTTCTTCTCCACTCCCAGAGCCATCGCGAACGGTAGGAACTTCTCGAACATCTCGGGACCCGTGACCATCCGCTTGAAACGGTCGGATTCGACCCGGTTCAGGAACTCCTCGAACCCGCGCACGCGCTCCCACAGGCGGGCACCGGTGCGGGTGCGGGCGGGCATGACGACGCCAAAGCCGATGATGACCCCACCGGTGAGCACGGCCGCCAGGATCACGGCGCTCGGGGCCAGCCCCAGCCGCTCGGAAAGGACGAGACCGCCGGCCGCGATCAGGGCCCCCGCCAGCAGACCGGCGGCGGCGTACTGCGCCACGATCCGTTCCGGTCTCCTCGGGTACACTCCCCGTTCCACCAGAACGTCCCGCAGGTCGCTCTTGATTCCCGGGAGGTCGCGGTAGAACTCGTTCTCGAGGTCCGAGAGGCGGGTCTGCGTGGCGCCATCCTTGAACAGCGCCCCCAGCAGCCGGAGCTCGTGGGGCCGCAGCTCGGTCCAGCTGCCGGGATCTTTCCGCAAGTGGAACGAGTAATCCCGGTCCGAAACCAGCCCCAGAAGCTTCTTCTCCTCCTTCTCCTCGATGCGCAGGTAGCCCCGCACCGCCAGGTCCACGATCGTTGCGGTGATGTCGCGCATGTCCGGCGAGTTGTCGATCACCACGCCCACTTCGGCCGGTGTCATGCCGTCCGGCGGCTCGTACTGAGGGGTGATCGAGAGGGGGGCCGGGTCTCGGCCCTTGGCCCGCCACAGGCGGAGCATATAGAAGAAGGCGAGGAGGGGCAGCAACAGGGGCCAGTTGGCCGCCAGAAAGCCGGCGGCGCGTTCGGCGGCGGTGGGACGCTTCACCACGCCGGGATCCCACGCGATCCCGATCGTCAGTCCCTCGCGATAGCTCAGCGGCCGCCGGGACGCCACCCGGACCACGGGTCCGTCGACGCGCACCTCGGTGTCCTGCTGCCGGGAGCCATACGCTCCGGTGAACGCCCGGGCCCGGATGCCGGTGACGTCCACCGGCAGGTGGACGGTCGCCCCGGCGGACTCGATCGGGACGGGCCACTCGTCCCCGGTGACGTTCCAGTAGAGCTCGTCGTAGGCCTCCTCCACCTCTTCCGACTGCTTGCCGGGACCGAAGAAACGCAGGCCGTTCTCGACCCGATATCGGAGGATCACCGTCCGGGTGGCGTTCGATGCTCCCGGGATCCAGATCTTGACCTTCCGGTAGCGGCCTTCGCGGCTGAGCTCGTACCGGAGGTCGCGACCCTCGCCGTCGGTGACGCTCTGCACCTTGATGCGCAACTTGTACGCGAAGTTGCCCCCCGTCCGGTACTCGACGGGAATCATCCGGAAGATGCCCTTGTAGGATCCCTCGAACCGGGGGCGCAGGGTCTCGGACACTTCCAGCCGGCCGCTGCGGAGGACGCGGATGTCGGATTCGAAGGACTCGAGCACCCAGGATCGCGGGACGGCCGCCCCCCAGGCGCCGGCAGCCTGGGGAAACGCCAGCAGACAGGCCAGCGCGGCGACGCCCGTCCGGACGCGTGTCCGGAGGTCTGGGCTTCGGCGGACTCCTCGGTCGCCGACACGGCCACGTCCGCGGCCCGTGCGGCCGGGCTTGCCCCGGCCGGAGGGAGCCGGATGGATCGGCACCTTCGGATTCCTAGCCGGGACCACTCCCGAAGCTCACTTCAGGCGCCTCGCGTTCCGCCTCGTCCTCCAGGGCGAAGAACTCGCGGGGCGTGAATCCGAACATCCCCGCCAGGAGGTTGGTGGGAAACACCGCGATCTTGGTATTGAAATCGCGCACCACCGCGTTGTAGTAGCGCCGGGCGCTCTGGATCGCATCCTCGATCTTCCCGAGGGTGTCCTGGAGCTCCGTGAAGCTCTCCACGGCGCGCAGCTGGGGGTAGGCTTCGGAGAGGGCGAACAGCTGCCGCAGGGCGCCCGTGAGCACTCCCTCGGCTTCCGCCTTGGCCGCCGGCCCCTGCGCGCTGATCGCGCGATTGCGGGCGTCGACGACCGCCTCCAGCGTTTCCCGCTCGTGCCCGGCGTACCCTTTCACCGTCTCCACCAGATTGGGGATCAGGTCGTAGCGCCGTTTCAACTGCACGTCGATGTCGGCCCAGGCGTTGTCGGACCGCACGCGGAGCCGGACGAGGCCGTTGTACATGCCGATCACCGCCAGAGCGATGACGGCCAGCAGGATGAGGAAGATCCACATGGCGACGTCCTCCCGTGGTTTGGGGGGCGCGAAACGCTGCGAGCCGGCTCTCGGCAGAATAGGCGGGAGGCCGAAGCCTGTAAAGCAGCCTTGACGGAACAGGCGTGAGCCTGTCGGAGCCCCGCGAGGGCGGCCCCATCGATCCCGGACCGCGCGAACGGACCCTATCTGGCTCGCTGGTCCCCGCATCGCGATATTGTCTCGTCCCCGCCATCCGGCGAGCTCTTGCGACACTCCCGGGAGGAGGCCGGCCCGTTTGCTGGTCCAGATTCGTCGTGACGGACATCTTCGCTTCATCCGCCAGCACGAGCACGCGCTGCTGTCGGGCCAGCTTGCCGCGGCGTGGTGCGGTCCGGGGCGGGAAGCGGAGCCGCTGCCCTTCGAGGTGGTCTTCGCGGTCGCCCTGCACGATCTCTCCTGGCGTAAGCTGGATGCCACGCCACGCGTCGATCCGGCCCTGGGACGCCCGCCCTCGTTTTACGAGATCCCGCTGGACGAGCGGCTCGCGGCGTACTCGGCGGGGCTCGATGAGGTGGAGCGCATCCACCCGTACGCCGCCTTGTTGGCGAGTCTGCACTACGCATCGTTTCCCGAACTGCGGGCGGTGGACCCGTTCCAGTCCGGCGAGCGCGAACGGAGAGACCGGCTGCGCCGCGCCCTGGATCTGGGCCCGGAGGACGAGGGCCGGGTGCAACACCACCTCGCCTTTCTCCGCTTGTTCGACAATCTCTCCCTGTTCCTCTGCCTGACGCCGCCCGCGGCGGCCTGCGAGGAACTTCCCGACTGGGTGGACGCCTGCCGGCACTCGAGCGCGCCGGACGGCGCGACGATCCACCTGACCTGGGTGGGCGACGAAGTGGTGCACGTCGACCCGTTTCCGTTTCGCGCGCCGCTGGCCGCGGGCGTCCGCTACCGGGAGCTCGAGGCCGAGGTGTGTGGCGACGAGCCCGCCCTGCGCGCCGCGTGGCGCTCGACAGAGCCCCGCTTCTGGTCGATCGACGTCCGGCCGGCGCCCCGCCTGGCCTGAATGTCCGCGCGGCCGGGGGGCCGGAAGGGGGGATGATCCCGGCCCGTACCCTCGCTTGAGGCGGTTCCCGCCGGGCCCGCGCGGAGTCCCTGTGCTCGGGAGCCTGCGCGCGTTTCGGCGCGACATGCCGGGATTCCTTCTGGCCACGGCCCGTGCGTACGGCGATGTGGCGCACTTTCGGTTGGGATCCCGCCACGTGTTTCTGCTCTCTCACCCGGACCACATCGGCCACGTCCTGGTGACAGATCAGAGCGCGTTCGTAAAGAGTCGGGGTTTGGAGCGCATGAAGCCGCTGTTCGGAGAAGGTCTCCTGACCAGCGAGGGATCGCTCCACCTGCGCCAGAGGCGGCTCGTACAGCCGGCGTTCCACCAGCGGCGGTTGGAGACCTACGGAGCGGAGATGGTCGAGCGGGCGGAACGCTCGCAGGCGGAGTGGCGAGCCGGGATGACCCTCGACATGGCGGAGGCCATGCGAGCCCTCACCCTCTCGGTGGCCGGCCGAACTCTGTTCAACGTCGCGTTGGAGTCCGACGCCGCCCAGATCGGCACCGCCATGAACGCCCTGCTGGAGATATTCCCTCGTCTTCTCCATCCGTGGGCCGAACTGCTGGAACGCTTCCGCCCATCCGCGGGCCGGCACTTCGAGCGGGAACGGGAGCGGTTGGATCGCATCGTCTACCGGCTGATCGCCGAACGTCGGTCCAGCGGAGAGGATCTCGGGGATGTCCTCTCGATGTTGCTGCGCGCCGAACAGGAACCGGGCGGGGCGTCCGGGACATCCGAGCCCACCACGGCCGGGACGGGGATGACGGATTGCCAGGTTCGCGACGAGGTGCTCACGCTGCTGCTGGCCGGCCACGAGACGACGGCCAACGCGCTCGCCTGGACCTGGTACCTGCTGTCCCGCAACCCGGCGGCGGAGGCCGGTTTCCACTCGGAGGTGGATGAGGTCCTGGCGGGCCGGCCGCCCCGGGTTGAGGACCTTCCGCGACTCGCGATGACGCGCCGGGTTCTCGCGGAGTCGATGCGGCTGTTTCCGCCGGCCTGGATGATCGGCCGAAGGGCCCTCGACGACTACGAAGTGGAGGGCTACACTCTGCCGGCCGGGGGCATGGTGTTCATGAGCCAATGGGTGGTGCACCGGGATGCGCGCTATTATCCGGATCCGGAGCGGTTCGAGCCGGCGCGTTGGACGGAGGAGGAGGCGCGAAGGCGCCCCCGTTTCGCCTACTTCCCGTTCGGGGGTGGACCACGGCTGTGCATCGGCGAGTCGTTCGCCTGGATGGAAGGCGTCCTGCTGCTGGCGAGCCTCGGCCGGCGCTGGCGCCCGCGACTGGTGGCGGATCGCCCGGTCGCGATCCTGCCGCGCGTCACCCTTCGACCGCGCGGCGGCATCTGGATGCGCTTGGAACGGCGTCGCCCGAACTGACGGGCGGGGGGCGAGAACGAGGACATGGCCAGAGTGTTCGTCAGCCGGTTCCGCGTACGCAGTTACGAGCTCGATTTCCTCGGGCACGTCAACAACGCCGTCTACCTGAACTGGTTGGAGCAGGCCCGCCTTCAGGCGCTCGGGGAGCTGGGTTATCCGCTCGAGGCGCTGATCGAACGGGCGTGGGTGACACTGGTGGCGCGCATCGAGATCGACTACCGGAGAGAGGTGCGCCACGGCGACGACATCCGGCTCAGAACGGAGGTGGAACGGGTGGGGCGGACCAGCCTCACGCTCCACCACCGGTTCGAGCGGATCGATGACGAGGTGCCGCTGGTGGCCGAGGCCCGCGTGGTGATCGTGTGGATCGGACAGGACGGTCGACCCGCTCCCGTTCCGGACGAGGTACGCGAGAGGCTGCGCTCATGAAGATTCCGCTCTACCAGATCGACGCGTTCGCGGATCGGCCGTTCACCGGGAACCCGGCGGCCGTCTGTCCTCTCCTCCGGTGGCTTCCCGATCATCGGCTCCAGGCGATCGCGAGCGAGAATCAGCTCTCCGAGACGGCCTTCCTGGTGGAAGAGGAGGGGGAGGAAGGCCTCTCCTACGGTCTCCGCTGGTTCACGCCGGTGGCGGAGGTGGATCTGTGCGGGCACGCCACGTTGGCTTCGGCCTGGCTCGTTCTCACCCGCCTTCACCCCGAGGGTTCGGAGGTCGCCTTGCGTACGCGCAGCGGGGTCCTCACCGTTCGGCGTGAGGACGGTGAGGACGATCGGCTGGCCATGAGCCTTCCCGCCCGTCCCGCCGAGCCGTGTGAGGCTCCGTCCGCGCTGCTGGAGGGTCTCGGGATCACTCCGCGGGAGATCCTGGCGGCCCGGCGCGACTACCTGGTTGTGGTGGAGGCGGAGGCCGATGTGGAATGCTTGGCGCCGGCCTTCGATCGACTCCGCGAACTGGACCGGCCCGGCGTGATCGTGACGGCTCCCGGCAGGAAGTTCGATTTCGTTTCGCGGTTCTTCGCTCCGGCGCTTGGCGTGCCAGAAGATCCCGTGACCGGCTCCGCGCACTGTACGCTGACCCCCTACTGGTCGATCCGACTGGGCAAGCGGCGGCTGCGGGCGCGACAGATCTCACCGCGGGGTGGAGACGTCTGCTGCGAGGACCACGGAGACCGGATCCTCATCTCTGGCAAGTGTGCTCCGTATCTCGAGGGCACCATAGACGTGTGACCTTCATCGCTTCCCGGGCGTCTGATGGTCGGGCGGCGCACGAACCGCCGTGTGGTGTCGGGATCGGGCCGGGCGGGCCAGGCGCCGGTCCACCCGCCAGGCGATCCGTGGCCTCGGGTCATTCGAGTCGAAGGGAGGGAACCATGCGGAAATCCGGCGTGCAGGGCTTCGGATGGAGCCGCGTCGACCGGTCGCCCCGCGTGAATGGAGTGAGTGCGCTCGGGCTGGCGCTCGCGTTCGCCGCACTGGCACCGGCGTCGCCCGCGTGCGCCCAGCAGTCCGGCCGCTGGGTGCTGAGCGGCGGTCTGGCGATCTCCGTCCCCCAGTCGGAGTTCGCGGACTTCGTCGACGACGGGTTCGGGATCGGAACCCAGCTGCTGTACCGGGCCGATCCGGCCGGGGTGCTGTCTCTGCGTCTGGATGCAGCGATCGTAACCTACGGCCGCGAGCGTCTCGAAGCGCCGCTCAGCCGGACGGTGAGCCGAATCAACGTGGACGTGGTGACGCGCAACAACATCCTGCTGGCGGGGCTGGGGCCGCAGCTCACGCTGCCGGCGGGCCGCTTCCGCCCGTACGTGAACGGAGCCATCGGTCTGGGCTATTTCTTCACCGAGTCGGAGGTGAAGGGGACCGGTAACTTCCTGTCGGACGGTTTCGCCCGCACCACCAACTTCGACGACGTGAGCTTTTCCTACGGAGGAGGGGGCGGCCTCGAGCTGGGTCTGCATGGCGGGCCCCACCCGCTCCTGCTCAACATGGACTTCCAGTACAGGAACCACGGGAAGACTCGGTTCCTGCGGAAGGGAAGCATCCAGGAGGACGGCACCGGCCGGGTTTCCTTCGCACCGCTCGAAGCCGAAGCCGACCTGTTGCTGATACGAGTCGGGCTTTCTTTCGGGCTGTAGCCCGCCTCCGGCCGCTGTGGGTACTCCCGCTTCGGGCAGCCCTTCCGGGCTCCGGCGCTCGCCATGCCGCCGCCCGGAGGCCTTTCGGTCTGCCGACGGAGAGCGTCAGCGAGCGGCCAGGAGACCTCGCCATCTCTCCCGGGCCGACGCGAACCCCGGGAAGACCCGGTCGAGGCTCCTCGCGCCCAGGTGATCGGAGACCACCTCCGAGAACACGTCCCGGAAGTCCGTGGTGATGGCCAGGTCCCGGCCCTCGTACAATTGCTCGCGCTCCAGTCCGGGCCAGTCGCCCACCACGCGGCCGCCGGCCGTGGCGCCGCCGAGGACGAACATGCAGTTGCCGTGTCCATGATCGGTACCGCCCGAGCCGTTCTCGGCTACGGTGCGGCCGAACTCCGACATGGTGACCAGCACGACATCTTCCATCCTGTCTCCAAGATCCTCGTAGAAAGCGCGGATGCCCCGTGCGAACTCGCGCAACCGGTTCGCCAGCGGACCTTGGGCGCCCCCCTGCGCGAAGTGCGTGTCCCAGCCGCCGATGTCGGTGAAGGCGACTTCGAGACCGACGTCGGCCTTGATCAGCTGGGCTACCTGCCGCAGGGATTGGCCGAACCGGCCCGCGGGATACTCGACGCCCTCTCGAGGGTGATACTTCAGCGGATCCGCCCGCTTGAGGATATCGATCGCTTCGAACGATTCGTTGGCCGGACCCGCGACCAGATCGCCCGAGTCCGTGCGATACATGCGCCGAAACGCGGCTTCCAGGGCGGGATCACGGCCTCCGGCCACTCCGAAGCTCCGGAGATCCGGGATGGACAGTGTCGGGTAGCTTCCCGCCAGGGCGCGCGGCATTTGCGGCGTGCCCACGGAGATTCCGCGCAGGGCCGAGGCCTCGGCCATGGAAAGCTGGCCGCTGGCGTGGTCCGCCGCGTGCGCGGAAGGGTTGACCAGCGTCCGGCCCGAGCACTCGCACGCGGTCTCCGAGAGCAGGCGGTTCAGCCAGCCGTCGCGCGTGGACTTGAAGCCCGGGGTCCCCGTCTCCATGAAGTCCTGCGCATCGAAATGGGAGCGCGTGGGATGGGGCGAGCCGCAGGCGTGAACGATCGCCATCTCCCTGCGGGAGAACAGCTCGGCCAGCGGCGCGAGAGACGGATGGAGGCCGAAGAACCCGTCCAGGTCCAGGATCGCGCCCTCGGCGCCACGTTGCGGTCGCTCGAGCGCGATCGATCGACGAAGCCCGTAATACGCCTTCTCTCCGTATGGGACCACCATGCTGAGACCGTCCACCGCCCCGCGCTGGAAGATGAACAGCACCGTCTTCTGGCGGCCCTCGCGACGGCTCTCCGCGAACAGCGTGCGCGCCAGGAAGCGAGGGGGAAGGCCCAGCGCCACCAGCGCGATGGCCCCCTGCTTCACGAAGACTCTACGCTCGATCGACATCTCTCCACCTCCCTGACCGGCGCGCCCGGGGGCGCGCGCTGTTGCTCGGCGATGGCTCAACAGGGTCGCTCCGCGGCCCGCTAGAGTCTCTGAAACTCCGGCGAGCCCAGAGCCAGACCCAGGGCGCGACGCCATGGCTCCGGTGCCGGCAGGTCGGCCAGGATCGCCTCCTCCAGCGCTCGGGTCGGCATTCCCGGGAGGATGCTTCTCACCAGCTCCGGTACCCACCGCTCCGGCTGGCCTCTCGCCTGTTCCGGCACCGGCACCTTCACGTGGTCCAGTCGGCCCGCCGCCAGGACGAGCCCGAAGTTCATCCGCTGGAGGAGGGCTCCGCCCCCGCTCCAGTCCCGGCTCTCCCGGGGATAGCCCGTCGGAACCGGCGACAGATAAGGCAGCTGCCCCAGCTCACGAAGATTCTGCACGAGCCGCCGGGAAGGTCCGACGTCCGCTCCGCTGGCGCGCAGAGCGCTCGCCACCAGTTGGAACGGGGACTTGAGCTTGCCGCCGAACGTGGCGGGATCGTTGAACGCCTGCGAGGTGAACAGCGCTCGCGTGACTTCGCGAAGGTCGCCGCCGGTTCGGAGAAACACGTCCGCCAGCCCGTCCACCAGCTCGGACGGTGGTTCATCGGACACGAACGCCTGGGCCAGCACAGTCGCGATGTGTCGGGCCGTGGCGGGGTGCCGGGCCAGGATGTGCAGCACCTCTCTCCCGTCCTCGATCCCGCGCCCGGCCGGTAGCCGGCCCCCCAGGACCGTCTTCGCACCGGTATCGTGGAGCTCGGGCTGGAAGCGAAACTCGATCACGCCTTCGGTGCCCATGCGCATCGAGGCATCTCCCGTATCCGGTCGGCGCTCTCCGGGGCCGGGTCGACGCCGCTCTCCACCCGGCCGTGGTCGAGTGAGGGTCCAGCCGGTGAACGCTCGCGCGACTTCGATCACGTCGGTCTGCGTGTAACCGCCGTCGACGCCCAGCGTGTGCAGTTCCATGAGCTCG
This sequence comes from Gemmatimonadota bacterium, assembly GCA_046757845.1. Classification (GTDB taxonomy): domain Bacteria; phylum Gemmatimonadota; class Gemmatimonadetes; order Palauibacterales; family Palauibacteraceae; genus JBHHYZ01. Next base: position 7,252 of record JBHHYZ010000016.1, on the reverse strand, counting down.
CGCGCATAGTTCTCGTTGATTCCCCGCTTGCGGGAGCGGGTCCGGTCCGCCGCCTGTCGCATGCGCTCCAGCTGCTGTCTGGAGATCCGGCCGCTGCGCACCAGCCAGTCCCGCTGCCGGGGAGTCAGGCGCGCCAGTCGCCGGCGGGCGTCGTTCAGACGCGGGGCGGCCGGGTTCAGGGAATCGGGTACCGAGCTCTGCCAGTTGTCCAGGTAGATGAGCATGGCGGGGTGGGAGGCCGTGGCGACCAGCATGTCTTCGAACCGGCCGAATACGTGCGGCCGGATGGCGCTTCGTTCGTAATCGGCCACCAGCCAGCGATCGGCCCCCTTGAGCAGGAACACGTTGAAATGGTTGAACCAGAAGTCCGTCATGACCTCTTCGAGCTGCCGGTTCGAATAGACGGCCCGCTGCAGCTTGGCCCCCGCCAGATCGAAGATCATGCGTCCCGGTCCCTGAACCCCGAGGTCACGCATCCGCTCCCGCCGTTCGGACTGGGACAGGGAATCCCAGTCGACGGTTCTGGCGCGCAGCAGCCTGGCCGGCGGAAACCTCGCGTACAGCTCCGCCTGGTCCATGCGGGCGGCGGGAAACCGGGTCAGCCGATCGGCCAGCCCGGAATCATCGATCCGCTCCGGATGGAGCTGCTCCTCCAGCCAGGCCTCCCTCCCCATGGAGAGAACGCGGGCGATATCCCCGCTTCGCACGCCGAATGTGGCTCGGCGAAGCAGATGAATGGCCGCCGCCGTATCCGGCGCGAATCCGGCCTCCGCCGCGAGTCCGGCCTCCGCCGCGGGCCGACCCGAGTCCCCGACCGACCCGGCCTGTCGGGTCTCCTGAAGCCAGGGAGCGGCGGTACCCGCAGGCCTCGCGCCGGCGGATGTGAGGACGACGCCGGCCGCGACGGCGAGCCACAGCGAGGCGGCCCTCCCGGGGTGTCCGGGTCGACTCGTTCGTACTCGACGCATAGTCATGATGCCCACCCGCACCTCCTGTGGGTTGATGGAGCCGAGCCGGCGAATCTCGGCGCCCCCTCCGTGATGCCTGACGCCTCGATCGTTAGGACGTGAGGGGAGGGCGATCCGTTAAACGGAGGGTGGAGGCCGCGCGGAGGGTGGAGGTGTGGGGATCGACGCTCAGGGCGCGCGTACCAGACGCCGGACTCTTCCGTCACCGGACAGCACGTAGAGCTCTCCCGATGCGTCTTCACCGAACGAGAGCACGGAGCCGAGATTCCCCACGTTCCATTGCCTTGAATCGACCGGGGCGCCGCCCTGGAGACGGAAGCTTCGCAGCCAGCCCCGGCAGAAGTCCGAGTAGAAGTAATGTCCGTTCACGAAAGGAAGTCGGGAGCCCCGGTAGACGAAGCCGCCCGTGACCGAACACCCCTGGGAGTGGTCGTATTCCAGCACCGGCAAGGTCAGTCCGCTCGGATCACAACCGCCGCCGACGGGAAAGCAGTGCGCCCCCTCCATGCGGTTCCAGCCATAGTTCAGCCCGCCGGCGCTCGCCGGGACGGCGTTCACTTCCTCGAACGACTCCTGCCCCACGTCGGCGATGTAGAGCATGCCCGCCTGGCGATCGAACGCGAAGCGCCACGGGTTGCGGAGTCCCCACGCCCAGATCTCTCCCCGCGCCCCGGGCTGGTTCACGAACGGGTTGTCGGAAGGGATCGAGAACGGGGCCGCCGGGTCGACGTCGAGGCGCAGGATCGCGCCGAGAAGGCTGCCGAGATTCTGACCGTTGCCCAGGGGATCTCCAGCGGAGCCGCCATCTCCGAGGCCGACATACAGCATTCCGTCCGGGCCGAACGCGACGAGTCCTCCATTATGGTTCGGGAACGGCTCCGGAACCTGCAGGATCGTGAATGCGGAGGACGGATCGGCGCGATCCGGATCGCCGCTCACCGCATACCTTTCCACCCGGATGTCACCGCTCTGATCTGTGTAGTCCACATAGAACAGGCCGTTGGTCGCGTAGCTCGGGTGAAAGGCCAGGCTGAACAGGCCGCGCTCGAAGCCCTGGCTTCCGACCCGGTCGGTGAGGTCGAGGAACGGCTCGGGGAGCAGCGTGCCGCCCTGAACGATTCGGATCCGACCCGGCTTCTCCACGATGAACAGGCGCGGGTCTCCGGCCGGCGCCGCCAGGTACAGCGGACTCGACAGACCTTCCGCCACCAGCTCGACCGCGAGCTCCTCTCTTTCGCCCGGGTCGCCGTCAGCGGGCGGCATCGGCTGGGATGAGCAGGCGGCGCACAGGGCGGCGACGAGAGGGCCGACGGAGGCTGGCCGCGGGCGGCGCGTGGCCCGGCCTGGCTCGCTCACGCTCACAGAGGCCACAGGGTCCGGATCAGGGTCACGGCGACGGTGGCCAGAATCAGCTGTAGCGGGAGGCCTGTGCGGAGAAAATCGGTGAACCGGTATCCGCCGGGTCCGTAGACCATGAGATTCGTCTGATAGCCGAGCGGAGTGGAGAGGGAGAGCGAGGCCGCCACGGTGGCGGCGATCAGAAAGCCCCGAGGTTCCAGGCCCTGGCTCTGCGCGGCGGCCAGGGCGATCGGGAACATCAGGGCGAGAGCCGCCACGTTGGTGACCAGCTCGGTGAGCAGCATGGCGGCGAGGAAGGTGGCCGCCAGCACGCCGACCGGGCCGAATCCCCGGCCCACGTCCACGATGCCCTGGGCCACGAACCGGGCGGCGCCACTCTGCTCCAGCGCCCCGGCGACTCCGAGCGCACAGCCGATCATCACCAGCACGGACCAGTCGACCGATCGGCGGGCTTCGCCCGGGGAGAGGCACCGGAGCACCACCATGCCGAGCGCTCCGCACAGGGCCGCGACGGCGATCGGCAGGACTCCGCTGGCTGCCAGGAGGACCACGCCGGCCAGGACCCCGATCGCTCGGGTGGTACGATGCCGCCGGGGCCGCGTGCTCTGGTCCACCCGGCTCACCAGATAGAAATCCGTGGAGTCTCGAAACGCGCGCGAGAACCCCGCCGCGGCCTCCAGGAGCAACGTATCGCCCGGCCGAAGCACGATATCGCCCAGGCGGCCCTCGATCCTCTCCGCGTGACGGTGCACCGCGACCACCGCGGCGTTGTACCGGGCCCGGAAGTTGGCGCGCCGGATGCTGGTTCCCACCAGGGGGGAGCCGGGCGAGATCACGGCTTCGTGCAGCTCCCAACGCGTATCCCCATCCGCGGGCGCAACGGCGCCGACCGCCGTCAGACCGCGGAACTTCCGGAGGTCCATGATGGTCTCCACGACTCCGGCGAAGGTCAGATGATCTCCCGGGCGAAGCCGCTCTCCCGGCTCCACCGGCGACAGGATCCCGGTCTCGCGCTCGATGCGGACCAGGAACAGATCGGGCAGACGCCGCAGGCCCGCCTCCTCGATCGTGCGGCCGATGAGCGGCGACGGACTCCTCAGCTCCATCTCCACGAGATATCGCCGGAGGACATCGCCCGTCGTTTCCAGCGCGCGGCGATCGGGGAGGAGTCGCGGCGCCAGGAACGTCAGATAGACGATGCCGATCAGAACCAGAGGCACTCCGACGGCGGAGAGCTCGAAGAATCCCAGCCCGCCCAGGCCGTGGGCTCGCAGCAGGCCATCACTGACCAGGTTTGTCGACGTGCCGATCAGGGTACAGATCCCGCCCAGGATCGAAGCGTACGAGAGGGGGATCAGCAGCTTGGACGCCGCGATCCTGCGGCGTCGTGCCCAACTGGACACGGCGGGCGTGCCCATGGCCACCACCGGCGTGTTGTTCAGAAATGCGGAGGAGAGCGCCGAGATCCCCGTCAGTCGGCCCAGCGCCCCGCGTAACGAGCCGGTGCCTCCCAGCAGGCGTTCCGCCGCTTCGTCCAGGACGCCCGTGGCCCGGAGTCCGGCGGCGACTACGAACAGCGCCCCGATCGTCACCAGAGCCGGGTTCGCAAAGCCCGCCAGCGCCGTCTCGGGGTCCAATACGCCCGCCACGAGCAGAGTGGTCAGGGCCCCGAGGAGCAGGATGTCGGGGCTCAGGGACTCACGGGCCAGCGCCACCACCGTGAGCGCCACCACCAGCAGCGTGAACATGGCCTGCAACGTCATGGGCAGCACCTCATGGCCGCGCCGGGTCGCGGCGGCGAATCGCCGCTCGACCCCGGAATGGTGTCCTGCCTCTGAGGCGGTGCCGCCTTCAGCCTCGCCGGCGGTAGGCCTCGATGAGGATGTCGGCGACTTCGGCGCGCGTGAACTCCTCCGGTGGTCGCTCTCCCCGGGCCAGCATCTCCCGTACCTTGGTGCCGGAGAGAAACACTCGCTGCTCGGGTCCGGCCGGCGACGTCTTCGCCGTGGCCATCTGTCCGGTCAGCTTGCACCAGAACGCATGCTCGAACATGAGCGGCTGGATTCCCAGCGTGTCCCGGTCGATCGTGTCGAAGATCCTCTGTGCGTCGTAGGTGCCGTAGTAATCGCCCACGCCGGCGTGATCGCGCCCGACGATGAAATGTGTGCACCCGTAGTTGCGGCGCATGATGGCGTGGAAGATCGCCTCCTTCGGTCCCGCGTAGCGCATGGCGGCCGGCAGCACCGAGAGAAGCGTTCTCTCGGTCGGATAATACTTCTCAAGAAGCACCCTGTAGCATTCCATGCGGACTTCCGCCGGCACATCATCAGCTTTGGTCTCACCGACCAGCGGATGGACCAGCAGGCCATCCACCAGCTCGAGAGCCGATTTCTGTATGTATTCGTGCGCCCGGTGGATCGGGTTCCGGGTCTGGAAGGCGACGACGGTCTTCCAACCTCGCTCCTCGAAGTTTCGGCGCGTCTGCGCCGGCGTCAGGTTGTAGGCCGGGAAACCCGAGATGTCCTCGGCGTAGAGGTAGCGAATGGGTCCGGCCACGTACACCTCGCCCAGGGCGTGAGTCGCGGCGACCCCCGGATGCGCGGTCTCGGTCGTCCCGTAGACGGCGGCGGTCTCCCGCTCGAGGTCTCGAGCGTAAACTTCCGTGACGTCGATCGTACCCGCCATCTGCCCGTCGGGGGCGACCAGAGCCGCACGAGAGCCGGGCCCAAGTCTGGCGGCCACCTCCGCGCTCGTCGGCAGGACGACCGGGATGGACCACGGAAGCCCGCTCGGAAGACGCATGCGCTCGATCACCGATTCATAGGCGTCCGAGTCCATGAACCCATCGAGCGGCGAGAGCCCGCCCACCGCGATCAGGTAGAGGTCGCTCAGAACGCGCCGTCCGAGGCGAACGGCCGGCAGCGTCGCGGCTTCGCGCAGCGCCTCCGCCCGTTCCGGGGCCGGCACCACCCGTTGGACCAGATCGCCACCGTACGGGGAGATGGTGGACGCAGGCTCCGGCATGCGGTGCTCCACCCGCGCACGCACCTCCCCCCCCCGCGCCGTCGCCAAGCCCATCCGATCTCCCTCTCTCAACAGGAGACGGCCCGCAGCCGACCGCTTCGGCTGATGTACCCCCGCTCGGCCAGATAGCCCATGACCTGGTTCACGCATTCGTCCACGCTGTGCGCCTGAGTCTTCACCACCAGTTCCGGGGCCTCGGGGGCCTCGTACGGATCGCTGATTCCGGTGAAGTTCGGGATCTCTCCGGAACGGGCCCGCGCGTACAATCCCTTCGGGTCGCGAGATTCGCACACCTCCAGCGGGCAGGAGACGAAGATCTCCACGAAATCGCCGTCCCGGTTCATCAGAGCTCGAATCCGATCGCGGTCTTCCCGATACGGCGAGATGAACGCCGTGAGTACGATCGCGCCGGCCTCCGCGAACAGCTTGGCGACTTCTCCGATCCGGCGAATGTTCTCGGCCCGGTCCTCGGCGGAGAAACCCAGGTCTCCGTTGAGGCCGTGCCGGATGTTGTCTCCGTCGAGGACGTAGGTGAAGTAGCCTTCCCGGAACAGCCTCTGCTCCACTTCCATGGCGATCGTGCTCTTGCCGCTGGCCGAAAGGCCGGTGAACCAAAGCACCGCGCCCCGGTGTCCCCGCCGCTCCTCCCGCTCTTCCCTCCGAACGGGGTTCGGCTGCCAGACGACGTTGTCTGATTTTCTCTGCTCCATCCCAACCTCCCTGTGCGTTCGGATCGGTGCGCCTCTCCAAGATCGCGAAGCGCTGGATCTCGTTGTCGATTCGGCCTCAGCCCGTCGCGCCCTCGGGGTCAGGACTCGAACAGAGCGCCCGTCTCGCTCTGCACGACCGGTGCCACACGGTGCCACACGTCGGATCGGGCCGCGAAGATTCCGCCTCGCTGCGCCAGATCCTGTTTCCCATACCGCAGCCGCTGACCGGCGCAGTCCGTGACGATCCCGCCCGCTCCGCGCAGCACGGCCTCGGGACCGCAGGTGTCCCATTCCTTCAGAAAGGGAACCGGATGAACGTATAGATCCGCGCCGCCCGAGGCGATCAGGGCGCACTTGACCCCTACGGATCCGGACACCACCACATCCACCGGATGGAGCGCCGCCTGCAGATTCTGCAGGGTCGCGTCCGGATGGGACCGGGAGCGGACGAAGCGCAGGGGTACGCCCGGCGATCCGGCGATCCGCAGGGGCCGCGCGGCCGGCGCGTGTTGCACCCCCGCGACATGCCAGGCGCCTCGGTCCACGATGCCCAGGTACAACTCATCGTGAGCCGGCTGGTAGACGGCGCCCAACACGGCGGCGCCATGCGTCGCCAGACCGACCATCACGCTGAACTCTCCGTTCTGGGCGATGAACTCCTTGGTGCCGTCCAGCGGATCCAGCGCCCACATGCGATCGGCGAGGCGATCGGTCACCGGCGGTGGGGATTCTTCACTCAGGATGGGGTCCTCCGGCCGGTCTCGGTGGATGGCGGCCAGCGCCGCCTGGTTGGACGCGTGGTCCGCCGCCGTCACCGGGTCGTTCTCGCCCTTGCGGCGAACGTCCAGGTCTCGCGAGCCATAGTAGCTCAACGCGGCGCGCCCACCGAGTACGGCGGCTTGGGCCGCCGTGGCGAGGTCCGGCGCCATGGGTCCCAACGAATCGGGGGGAGATCCCGTGAACAGACGATGCAGGAATCCGGTCACGCGCGTACCTGCTCTGGATTCACTTCCGGCGTGAGGTGCGGAAGAAAACCGCTCCTCACATGGAGGTGCCCGACGGCTTCTTGGGAGGGGGCCGGGGCTTGGGAGGAGGCCGACGGATGACCCGCCGAGGGGGCGGTCGTGGTCTGGGTGGCGCCCGACGCACCGCCGGTCTGGGTGGCGCCCGGCGCACCGCCGGTCTGGGCGG